>NZ_JBHMDO010000022.1:0-556595 GCF_042431225.1 Paenibacillus aurantiacus
GACTCATTACTTCACTAGCTTTGACATATCGCTCATTGTTCAGTTTTCAAGGAACAAGTTGTTTCTTTTGCTTTTGTTTACCGCATCTCTCAGCGGCGACTTTAAGAATATACCATAGGTCATTTACCCATTGCAAGTGTTTTTTTGAATTTAATTAAAAAAATCTGCATGATTCGCTACAACTCCCTTTCGGGGTGTATCGAACCATGCAGACGGGTTGAACTTATGCGCCACCTCGAACCATGATTTCTTCAATGTATAGGTGTCTTTCGGTCGTTAAATTGACGATTGCACCATTCACAGAGACCCATGGTCGGGTTGGATGATTCCGGTCAGAGAAAACGATTTCGCCAATACGGTCATCGCTTAAGCGCACGATTGTCCCGTTATGGAACTGGGTCACCTTCTCGATGAATGTCTGGACATAAGAAGGTTCCAGTTTGCCGAACGAGTCTTTCTGTATTTGTTCCAATACCAAGTATGGCGAGGCTGCCTTACGATAGGCCCGCTTCATTGTCATCGCGTTAAATATATCGCAGATGGCCACGATCTTGGCATACGGGTGAATTTTGTCGGCAGCGACGCCAAGCGGGTAGCCGCTACCGTCGACGCGCTCGTGATGCTGCAATGCGGCCAGTTTGACCCCCTCGTTAATTGCAGTTACGTTCTTTAACAATTGGTAGCCCAACACCGTGTGGCGGCGCATTTCTTCCAACTCGTTGAGCGACAAGGAGTCCGGCTTATATAAGACGGTCGGGTCGATCTTGACGTTACCGATATCATGAAGCAATCCCGCCAAGGAGACCTGCATCCAGTCCTTCTTGGGCAGACCTACCCATTGGGCCAGCATATAGCAGCTCATCGCGACCATAACGCTCTTGTGCTGAATGAACTCTTCGTTCTGAACGACATGAGGTGCAAATTGAAGCACCTTGTATTCCTCAATATAACCGAGCAGCGCTTCGAGTTGGGTACGCAGCTCCAGAACAGGAATACTTTGTCCGCTCACTGTCTGGTTGTACACTTTTTTGAGCAACTTCACCATCAGAAGGTACTGCTCGCCCAACTCGGATTTTATCTCGATGGTGGCCTTGAGCTCTTCTGGAAGGGGAGCCGCTTTTTCTTTATCCTGCGCTCTGTCCGGCACGTCAATGACAACGGTAGGCACGAGGAAGGCCTGAAGGATGTCCAATTCACGCGGCGTTACGACCTTGCCTTTGTGAAATAGCACGCTCCCCAGCGGCGTCAATACGTCTTCAACTAGCTTATCTCCGAGTTTGACCTGCGTAACCGGTACCGTTGCCATTGCCCGAATCCTCCCCGTTATCTCAGATGCCTATATGGTTATTCTTCCGCTTGCGGCGGCGTGGATTCTCCGGATTCTTCTAGAGATTCCGACTCATCTTCCTCACTGCGAGCAACACGTGTTACGGTTGCGACGGAGTCGTCTTCGCGGATATGAATGAGCTTGACGCCAACCGTATTGCGACCCATGGTGTTGATTCCGTCCATGCTCGTCCGGATCATCGTCCCCGACGAGGTCATGATCATCAGGTCCTCTTCGTTCTGTACGACTTTAAGCGCGACGACCGTACCGTTCTTCTCGGTGACGTTAAGCGTCTTGATGCCCTTACCGCCGCGGGTTTGGATGCGGTATTCGCTGATCGGCGTGCGCTTGCCGTAGCCCTTGGCTGTTACGATCAGCACTTCATTCTCAGGCACAATCACGTCCATGCCGATTACGTAATCGCCCTCATCTATTTGTATCCCTTTGACCCCGGTTGCCGCGCGTCCCATGGAGCGAACGTCCTGCTCTTGGAAGCGAATCGACATGCCCTGACTCGTACCCATGATGATCTCTTGATTGCCATCAGTCAGACGTACGCCAATGAGCGCGTCTTCTTCGCGAAGGTTAATCGCGATCAGACCGACCTTACGAATATTCGCATAATCGTCGAGCGGCGTCTTCTTGACCACGCCTTCCTTGGTCGCAAAGAAGAGGTACTTATCCGGTTCGAACGCTTCGACCGGAATGACGGCGTTGACCGTTTCACCTTGCTCGATCTGGATTAGATTTATAATAGGCGTGCCTTTGGCCGTCCGGCTAAGATCCGGAATCTCGTAGGCTTTCAAGCGGTACACCTTGCCTTTGTCCGTAAAGAACAGCAGGTAGTGATGCGTATTGGAAACGAAAAGATGCTCGACGAAGTCGTCTTCTTTGGTTCCCATGCCGAGTATCCCTTTGCCGCCGCGCTTCTGACTGCGGTAAGTGGTGACCGGCAGACGCTTCACGTAGCCGCCATGCGTAATCGAGATGATGACGTCTTCGCGCGGGATCAAGTCTTCATCCAAGATCTCATCGTCGCTCAACGTAATCTCGGTGCGGCGCTCGTCGCCGAATTTCTCCCGAACTTCGTTGAGCTCGTCGCTGATGATTTGAAGGACGAGTTGTTCGTCGGCGAGAATCGCTTTGTATTCGGCAATCTTCTTCTGCAGCTCTTCGTATTCGGCTTCGATCTTCTCGCGTTCCAAACCGGTCAGGCGTTGGAGACGCATGTCGAGGATGGCTTGCGCCTGGTCATAGCTCAGCGCGAATTTGGAAATCAATCCGTCGCGAGCCTCTTCGGTCGTTCTCGAAGCACGAATGAGCGCGATAACTTCATCCAGATGGTCAAGCGCGATACGCAAACCCTCGAGAATGTGGGCGCGCGCCTCCGCCTTCTTGAGGTCGAATTCCGTTCTGCGGCGGATGACTTCGATTTGGTGCTGCAGATAATAGTACAGGCAATCCTTCAAGTTCAACACGCGCGGCTCCTTGTTCACGATCGCGAGCATGTTGATGCCGAAGTTAGTTTGCAACTGCGTTTGCTTGTAAAGGTTGTTCAATACGACGTTCGGATTAACGTCCCGGCGAAGCTCGATGACAACGCGCATACCATTGCGGTCGGACTCATCCCGCAAGTCGGTGATGCCTTCGATTTTCTTCTCCCGCACGAGTTCCGCGATCTTCTCAACCAACCGTGCTTTGTTGACCATGTATGGCAGCTCGTACACGACGATACGGGCTTTGCCCGCATTGTCCTCAATGTTGACGCGAGCACGCATCGTAACCGATCCGCGGCCCGTCGTATAGGCTTGGCGAATACCTTCCCGGCCCATGACGAAACCTGCCGTCGGGAAGTCAGGTCCCTTGATATATTCCATCAGTTCGATCGCCGTAATATCCGGGTTCTTGATGAGCGCCTGCACGCCTTCGATGACTTCCGTCAAGTTGTGCGGCGGAATGTTGGTCGCCATGCCGACCGCAATCCCCGATACGCCGTTCACGAGCAGGTTCGGGATACGAGCCGGCAGAACGGCAGGCTCATGTTCTTCGCCGTCATAGTTCGGTACGAAATCGATCGTGTCTTTGTTGATATCGCGCAGCATCTCCATGGCGATCTTGGATAAACGAGCCTCCGTATACCGCATAGCTGCCGCAAAGTCGCCATCGATCGAACCGAAGTTGCCGTGCCCGTCGATCATCATATAGCGGAGTGAGAAATCCTGCGCCATCCGGACCATGGATTCGTAGACCGCTGAGTCGCCGTGCGGGTGATACTTACCGATGACTTCGCCGACGATCCTGGCGGATTTCTTATAAGGCTTGTCCGGCGACATGCCGAGTTCCGACATCGCATACAAAATGCGGCGGTGAACCGGTTTTAACCCGTCTCTGACGTCGGGAAGGGCACGGCTCACAATGATGCTCATCGCGTAGTCCATAAACGATTCGCGCATCTCGGTACTGATATCGCGGTCATGAATCTGCGATTGTTGTTCTTCCGCCATCGTAAACCTCCTAAAAGTTTCGCGTATGATTGTCCTCCGCAGCATCGCGGCAGTTGCATGACGATCACGCGCAAGTTGACTCCATGCGGGGTATCCGCCAACTTATATGTTCGGCAATGCTTGTTGGCCCCACAGTGATCTCGTATTAGAAAATAGGGATAACATTACAGTATGTTCACAAACAGGAACTTATTAAACCTTGCGATCGATCGCGTCGACGTATGGATATTCGCCAATCTATCCGGGTCCATAGGTACAAACCCTCTCCATTCGCCTTGGTTCGACATAAGCTATCCCCGGGGTACCAAAAAACAAACGAAAAATAGGCATTATCCCTGATATTATACCATTGTTTGCAGTCTCTGTCTTGTTTGTCTTATGCCCCTATCAACTCCTGAGAGGCGGATTGACATTGGCTATTCAACGGGTTCGAAGCAAGTGGGCCAAGACCAACGTCCTCCTGCAATCCCCATCGCTGGCGTCTCGGATACCGGATACGAAGCGCTGGGGCCCAAGGCCCCTTGCCGTCATGCTCGATCAGTACGAGATGGTCTATGTAAAACCCGACGGCGGCACATTCGGCAAAGGCGTCATGCGCGTCTGGAAATCCGGCGAATCAGAATATTCCTTCCAGTCCGGAACCGTACCGCATGCATTCCCCTCTATTGCGTCCTTATCCGAACGGCTGGACGCGATCATAGGCGGAGGCAACTATCTGATTCAACGCGGTATCCCTTTGCTTCAATATGAGGGACGAAGCTTTGACTTGCGCGTCATGGTCCAACGCAGCGGAACCAATCGCTGGGAGATGACGGGGATTATCGGCCGCTTGGCGCAGCCGAATAAAATTGTCACCAACTACCACAGCGGCGGCACACTCACCGATGTGACCGTACTGCTCCGGCCATATCTGGATGCGGAAGGTCAAGAGCGGCTATTGGCGGAGCTTCGCCACCTCGGCACGGATACGGCCAGGCAGCTATCCACCACGTATCCCGGCTTGAAAGAGATCGGGTTGGATGTCGCTATCGATGACCAACTCCGCTTCTGGATACTCGAAGTCAACACCATGCCAGACCCTTATATTTTTCGCGCCTTAAAAGATCCCGCAGTCTTTCGCAAGATTTATCGTTATGCCATGGGGTACGGGCGTTTCAAACGTTCGAAGAAACGCAGGGTGATGAAGTAGACCTTCAGGCCCCTCGGATTGGACTCATGTCGATGCCGCAAATGGAAAACAAGCCGCCGGTTGCCCGAGCGGCTTGTTCGCCAAAATTCGTCGATTGCTATACGTCGAGGTTCTTGACGAACTTCGCGAATTGCTGGATAAAATCGCGTCGCGGCTCGACTTCGTCGCCCATCAGGGTCTCGAAAATTTCATCCGCCTTAATCGCGTCTTCGATCGATACCTGCAGCATCGTGCGGCTCTCCGGATCCATGGTCGTCTCCCATAGTTGCCCGGCATTCATCTCGCCCAAACCTTTGTAACGCTGAACGTTGACTTTGGCGCCTTCGCCGAATTCCGCGATAATCTCGTCGCGTTCCCGCTCACTCTGCGCATAACGCACAACCTTATTGCGCTCGATCTTGAAGAGCGGCGGCTGCGCGATATAGATATAGCCTGCCTCAAGTATCTTGCGCATGTACCGGTAGAAGAACGTCAGCAGCAGCGTGCGGATATGCGCGCCGTCTACGTCGGCATCGGTCATGATGATGACTTTGTGGTAACGTGCCTTCGCAATATCGAAATCGTCGCTGATGCCCGTGCCGAGCGCCGTAATAATCGCGCGAATTTCGGCATTGCCGAGAATTTTGTCCAGACGGGCTTTCTCGACGTTCAAAATTTTGCCCCGCAGCGGAAGGATCGCCTGGAAATGACGGTCGCGTCCTTGTTTGGCCGAGCCGCCCGCGGAGTCGCCTTCGACAATGTACAGTTCGCTGATCGAAGCGTCCTTGGACGAACAGTCGGCCAGCTTGCCCGGGAGGGAGCTCACTTCCAACGCGCTCTTGCGGCGCGTCAGTTCGCGGGCTTTGCGCGCGGCTTCGCGCGCTCTGGCTGCCTGCAAGCCTTTGTCGATGATTTTGCGGGAAACGGCCGGGTTCTCTTCGAGAAACTCCTGGAACTTCTCCGCGAAGAACGACTCCACGATCCCGCGCACTTCGCTGTTGCCGAGCTTCGTCTTCGTCTGGCCTTCGAACTGCGGCTCCGGGATTTTGACCGAAATGATGGCCGTGAGCCCTTCCCGTACGTCGTCGCCGGAAAGATTCGAGTCGTTGTCCTTCACGAGATTCGTCTTGCGCGCGTAATCGTTAATGATCCGCGTTAGGGCGCTCTTGAAGCCGGACTCGTGCGTGCCGCCTTCATGCGTATTGATATTATTGGCGAACGAGTAGATGTTCTCCGTGTAACTGTCGTTGTACTGGAGCGCCACCTCGACGTGGATGTTATCTTTGGCGCCTTCAACGTAGATCGGCGTTTCATGCAGCGCTTCGCGCTTCCGGTTCAAGTGCTGGACGAACTCGATAATGCCGCCGTCGAACTTGAACGTATTCGATGTCCCGGTCCGCTCGTCGGTTAGATTAATCTCGATGCCTTTATTCAAAAACGCAAGTTCGCGAATACGTCCTTGCAAAATTTCATACTCATAAACCGTCGTCTCCGTGAAAATCTCCGGGTCCGGCTTGAAACGGACGGTCGTTCCCGTCTCGTCGCTATCTCCGATAATTTGGAGATCGGATTGCGGCGCTCCGCGGCGGTATTCTTGTTGGTGTACTTTGCCTTCACGTTTAACCGTCACGATGACCTGTTCCGACAGCGCGTTCACGACCGAGATGCCGACGCCGTGGAGACCGCCGGATACTTTATAGCCTTCGCCGCCGAATTTGCCGCCCGCGTGGAGGACAGTCATTACGACTTCAAGCGTGGACTTCTTCAGTTTGACGTTCTCTCCCACGGGAATTCCCCGACCATTATCGACAACGGTAATACTATTGTCTTCATGGATGGTCACGTCAATGCGCGTACAGAAGCCTGCCAACGCTTCGTCGATACTGTTGTCGACGACTTCCCATACGAGATGGTGCAGGCCTTTGCTGCTCGTGGAGCCAATGTACATGCCCGGCCGTTTGCGGACAGCCTCTAAACCTTCTAGAACCTGTATCTGACTTTCATCGTAGGTGTGTTGATTCAACGACATGCTTGAATTCACTGCTCCTCTCGACTGCTATGCCCCAAGCCCTCAGACGGGCCCGATGCAGGGCTGCTCGCTTCACATTCGCTTGAATTACGTCGTCGCAAAATGATGCGATCTCTTCTTCAGCGTGGAGGACGAGATTGGCGAATAGTAGATTTTGTGCTGCGTCACAACAATCGATTTCGCTTCTTCTTCGCCTATAACTTCAACGTCTTTCCGCTTCCGGGCCTGCGCCACGAATTGTTTGGACAGCTTCGAGGATTGCTCGATCGAAATATCGAATATCGCCACGAGTTCCGCCGCGCGTATGATCTTTTCTCCGCCCAAATGAATATACATGGCTAGCACGCTCCCTTCGAAATTCCTCTGGTAGTACCAGAAGCGCCGCTACCGCACAACCTGGCCGTCCCTCACCTGATAGATGCGGGAATCGTGCAGTTTGGCGATATTGACGCTCTCAAGCCCGGTCGTCGTAACGAACGTTTGCACTTTGTTCTGAAAGGTCTCAATGAGTTGGGTCTGCCGGTTCTGATCGAGCTCCGACAAGACGTCGTCTAGCAAAAGCAGCGGGTATTCGCCGATTTCTTCGTGTATAAGCTCGATCTCAGCTAGTTTCAGCGAGAGTGCCGTCGTCCGCTGCTGGCCTTGGGAACCGTAAACCTGCGCTTCCTTGCCGTTGATGAAGAAGGCGATATCATCCCGGTGGGGGCCGACAAGCGTTACCCCGCGGCGCAGTTCCTGATCTTTTACCTGTGTTAACTTTATCATAAATCGATCGAATAAAACAGATTCATCTTTTGCATCTTCCGTCTCGAAGGAGGGACGGTAAACAATGGTCAGCTCTTCAGTGCCGCCCGTAATGCCAGCATGGATCTGCTGTGCCCATTTTTGCAGTTTATGAATAAAGTTTTCCCTTTTTTTCATGATTTTAACACCATACTCCGCAAGCTGCATGTTCCAAATATCGAGCATCGCCTGGTTCACGGAACCGGGGGTGGCGGTTTTGAGATAATTATTGCGCTGCACGAGCACTTTGGAGTATTGGCCGAGAGAATGCAAATAACCGGGCTGCACCTGTCCGATCTCCATGTCCAGAAACCGTCTGCGAATGCCCGGCGTTCCTTTTACGATCTCCAAATCCTCCGGCGCGAACATGACCACGTTGAGCGAGCCGACAAAATCGCTTAGCTTGCGCTGCTCCAGTCCGTTAATCTTCGCCTTCTTGCCTTGCCCCGATAACGTTAGGTCGAGGGTGACGGTGCCGTATCGCTTCTCCACCTCACCTCGGATTCTCGCGTCCTGAGACTGCCAGCCGATGAGCTCCTTGTCCTTACTGGTGCGATGGGACTTGGTCAGCGCCAGCACGAAAATCGATTCCAGCAAATTCGTCTTCCCCTGGGCGTTCGGACCGACAAACAGGTTCACCTGGCTGTCGGTCCGCAGTTCCAGCTGCTCGTAGTTGCGGTAATGCTGCAATTGAATGGAATTTAAATACACGCTGCCGCCTCCTACGCGCCAATTATGCGGTGGTCCTACCGCCGAACGACTCGGAACTTGCCGCAGCCTTCCACTTCCACCTGATCGCCGTCATACAGTTTGCGTCCCCGTCTGTTGTCGGGCTCCCCGTTGATGACAACCGCCGTTTCTTGCAAAAAGAATTTGGCTTCGCCGCCGGTGCTGATGCAGTCGGCCAGCTTCAAAAATTGACCGAGCGCAATATACTCGGTTGAAATCGAGATGTCTTTCATCGTTCGTCCGCCTCTTTCCTTTGCTGCGATTCGTTAGCCTGTCGTCCGGTAAGGCAAAATGAGGTGCAAACTATGTGGGTGATCCGTCGGCTTAATGATAATCGGACTCATCGGGCCATTGAAGCCGACGAACAAGTATTCGCTGTCGATGACTTTCAGCGCGTCGAGCATATATTTGGAGTTAAATGCCACCCGCAGCGGATCGCCGGTGAACTGTTTCACTTCCAGCTGCTCGGTAACGCGTCCGAGTTCCGTCGAGCTGGACGAGATTTCGACCGTGCCGTCGTCCTGCGTCGCCAGGCGAACGATGTTCGTTTTCTCTTCACGGGACATCAAGTATGCGCGGTCGATCGCATCCGTCAGTTTTTTCGTGTGAAGAACAAGTTCTGTTTTGAAGTTCTGCGGAATAATCTTGGAAGTATCCGGGTATGTCCCATCCAAAATACGCGAGAAAAACAAAACGTGTCCAATTTTGAACAATACTTGATTATCGGCTACGACAATTTCAACAAGACTGTTGTCGTCCGGCACTAGCTTGGACAGCTCGACCAACGTCTTACCTGCAATTACGACATTGGAAAAGCGTTGTCCATCCTCAGTGGACACAGAAGCAGTGCGGCTCGCCAGTCTGTGACGATCTGTAGCAACGAATTTGAATTGCCCTTCTTGGAGGTTCCATAACACGCCGGTTAAGATAGGCGTTTGTTCGCTTGTAGAGGCTGCGAATACGGTTTGGCGGATCATCGATTTGATTAGATCACCGGGAACCGAGATGCTTTCACTTTGGTCGATCGTCGGAAGAACCGGGAACTCCTCCGGATCTAGGCCAACCATCTGGATATCAGTCGAACCCGAGCGAACGAGCGTCTGATGACCGTCTTTCACTTCGATTTCGACATTTTCGGAAGGGAGCTTCTTTACGATCTCGACAAAAAACTTGGCTGGAAGCACGACGCTGCCGGGTTTGTCGACTGTTGCCACAATTTGATCGCCGTCTTCAACGGGAATAAAGCTTTGAATGGAAATGTCGGTATCCGATGCGGTGAGCGTAACGCCTTGGTGCGTGACGTCAAACTTAATGCCGCCCAAAATCGGAATCGCGGGTCTAGAGGATGAAGCTTTGGATACTTGTTGGATGGCGTCGTTCAGTTCGTCTTTGCGTATCGTTAGTTTCATGGTTTCACTCCTCGTGATTATGGGGAACGGACGATCGTTTTCGGGAGAAATCGACGTTGTTCTATTGATGATATTTCTTTAAAAAAAAGAGTAGTCGTAGTAGTAGGTGCCGTGGATATGTGGATAAGCGGGTTGGGCCCGGATAAATCAAGCCTATCCACATGTTAATAGCTTGTGCATAGGCTTGTCCGTATAAACTATTCAGGCGTGTATAACTTTTTGTCGTTTACGTCACGCGAATTGTCGATATATCGCCGCTCCGAATGCTTCTCTAGGAGTGGTTTTTTATTTTCTCCGTCAGCGTTTGGATGATCTTGAACAGATCGGGGTCGCTCTTCAGCTGCTGCGAGATTTTCTCATGGGCATGAATGACCGTCGTATGGTCGCGGCCGCCGAACGCTTCGCCGATCTTGGGCAAGGAATAATCGGTGAGCTCGCGGGAGAGATACATCGCGATTTGCCTCGGATAGGCAACTGCCTTGGTACGCTTGCGCGCCTTGAACTCTTCCATCCGCAGACCGTAGAACTCGCCCACCTTCTGCTGAATGTCCTGCATGGTAATCATCTTCGGACGGCTGGCGGGAATAATATCCTTAAGCGCTTCGGCAGCCAAATGCGAAGTAATATCGGCATTAATGAGCGAAGAATAAGCGACGACGCGGATGAGCGCGCCCTCGAGCTCCCGGATATTCGTATCGATCTGGTTGGCGATGTAGACCATCGCCTCGTTCGGAATATCCAAGTTCTCGGCCTTCGCCTTCTTGCGCAAAATCGCGATCCGCGTCTCCAGATCCGGCGCCTGGATATCGGTGATGAGCCCCCATTCAAAACGCGAGCGCAGCCGTTCTTCGAGCGTCGGAATCTCTTTCGGCGGGCGGTCAGACGAAATGACGATCTGCTTGCGCTCTTCGTGAAGCGCGTTAAAGGTATGGAAAAATTCCTCTTGGGTGCCGTCTTTGCCGGCTAAAAACTGAATGTCGTCAATGAGCAGCACGTCGATGTTGCGGTACTTGTTGCGGAAACTCTCGCCCCGGTCGTCCCGGATCGAGTTGATGAATTCGTTGGTGAACTTCTCGGACGACAAATAAAGAACGCGCGTGCTCGGATTATGCTCCAATATGTAATGGCCGATCGCGTGCATCAAGTGCGTTTTGCCTAGTCCGACGCCGCCATACAAAAACAGCGGATTATACGCCTTGGCCGGCGCTTCCGCCACGGCAAGCGATGCCGCATGGGCAAACCGGTTGTTGGCGCCGATGACGAACGTGTCGAACGTATATTTGGGATTCAGCATGTGCTGAACCGTCTCTTCCGGCTGCGCCGGCACAGCCGTTACGACAGGCGCTTGGAAGGCCGGCTCAGGCGGCTTGTTCTCCTCGATCACGAACTTTATGTCAAATTGACGCCCCATATATTCCTGGAGCGTGGTGCGTACTAATTTGGTATAGCGGCTTTCCAGCCACTCCACGGCAAAAGTCGTGGGTGCCGTCACAACCACCAGCGATTCGCCATGCAGCGATGCCTTGGTCGCTTTGAACCACGTATCGAAGCTAGGTTTGCTCAGCTTGGTCTGTATGATCGACAGCACCTGCTGCCACATTTCGCTCGTATGGGCTTCCACAGATTGTCACTCCTTATCCAATTCGCCCTTATGCGGCGCAGACATGCGCTTGATGTCGAATAGACCCGTATAGGGAAACCTTCATCCACAGTATAAAGATTATTCGAGAGTAAGATATCAATAGGGGAACGATGTTGTTCACAGTATTATCCACAGGCTGTTGATAAATAAGAGGGGAAATGATAGCTATCCACACCGAAAACATATCTATCATAGCAAAACAACCCCGTATTTTCAACGATTCTAGAAGGTCTATCCACAAATTCTATAGGTTGTGTACAAAAGTTATCACCAACACTACATATTGTTTACAACTTGTTGGGATTCGACAAAAATCGCAAAGCGCTATTCACAGCCATCCACATGTTATTAGTTTGCGACGGATTATCCCGATTATTCTCGTTATCCACAGGCGGATGGAGCTCCATGCGTTATCCACGGTTTCGGTCGGCGCGTGGATGTTAGACGCCGGAACCTTCGGTTGACATTTGGGCGTGAGCATGGTTTAATTGAAAAAGCGTTTTTTTTAGTTAAAGATCCGTCGTTCGATCGGCGAAGTATAGAAAGTCGCTTGGCGAGGGAATATGGAAACAGGAGGTGCAATAATGAGACCGACATTTAAACCGAACGTTAGCAAACGTAAGAAAGTGCACGGATTCCGCAAACGTATGGCTTCGAAGAATGGACGTAAAGTGCTTGCTGCCCGCCGTCAAAAAGGTAGAAAAGTACTGAGCGCGTAAGAACAAGACCACGCACCGTGGTCTTTTTTTTATGCCTTGAACCGGAATTGGCCTAGGAAATGAGGCTTTGGTGCGGCGTTGGGGCTTTTTATGGTTTAAAATGAGGGAGAGGTTACCCGCATGCATAGGTACCTGGAGACAATCGATTACATTTCTCCTTCATTAATGAGGAAGTAAGTTGTTTAGGGTTGCGGAAGCGGGCAATAATTGAATTTAGAGCCGGAAGGTTGGTGAACGAATAGCCGTGCAAAGGAAATTGCGGTTGCGAAACCGGGAGGATTTCAGCCGGATCTACCGACAAGGGAAGTCGTTTGCGAACGGACAGTTCGTCCTCTATTGGTCCCGGCAGCCGAAAGCGGAACCATTCCGGATGGGCGTGTCCGCCAGCAAGAAAATCGGCAATGCCGTCGTCCGGAACCGGATGCGACGGGTGGCGAAGGAGATCGTCCGCTTGCAGGCCGACCGGATCCAGGGGCATATCGATTTTATACTCATCGTCCGCAAGCCGGCTGTCGGGATGACGAGCAAGGATCTGGAGCGGAGCATTATGCACGTGATGAAGCGGGCGGGGCTGCTGAAAACGTCGAAATAGCGGCGGTTTTGGCGGTTTTTTGCTTCATCCAAGCTTGTTTCTTTGTTCCATAAAATATGCTATAGTTTGTAATGTATGCATCGGGAGCGGGACGCTTCGTGCAGAAGCCCTTGGCGCTTGATTGCGATGGTTACTCTAGAGAGGAGTTTTTCTGTTGTCCCGTATTTCTAAACGCAGTTGGATCACCATACTCACGCTTGTTCTTCTCGCTCTCTTCTTGTCTGGGTGCGCGCCGTCAGCGTCGCATGTGGTGGATACTGCCGATCTGAAGCAAGGCAACTTCTGGGAGAAGTATGTCGTGTATTACTTTGCGCAAACGCTCGATACGTTCGCCAGCTGGTTCAATGGCGAATACGGCTTTGCGATTTTGCTGATGGTAATCATCGTCCGCACCTTGATTTTGCCGCTTACGCTCAAGCAGTACCGAAGTTCGAAGGCTATGCAGGCTATTCAGCCGGAGCTTACGAAAATCAAAGAGAAATATAAAGACAATCCGCAAAAGCAGCAGGAAGAGACGATGAAGCTGTTCCAGCAGCATCAGGTTAATCCGCTTGCAGGCTGTTTGCCGTTGTTCGTTCAAATGCCGATTTTTATCGCGCTGTATAATTCGATCTATTGGAACCCGGCGATTCGTGAGCACTCGTTCTTGGGGATCAAAATGGGTGTGGCCGTCAATGCTCAATCGTGGTATGCCTATATACTGCCGTTGCTCGCTGCCTTGACGACCTATGTCCAATCGAAAATGATGCAATCGCAGCAAAAAGGCAGCAACCCGATGATGCCGGCGATGAATTCGATCATGCTGATCTTCCCTGTGCTGATCTTCGTCATGGCGCTCTCGCTGCCTGCCGCGCTGCCGATCTACTGGATCTTCAGTAACATCTATACAATCATTCAAAACTATTTCTTGTATATCCGTTCTGCAGAGAAGGACAAGGAGAGTGCACCTGCGAAATGAGGAAAATCGTCGCATCGGGCAAAACGATAGATGATGCTGTGCGCAACGGTTTAATGGAATTGAATACGACGATGGACCAGGTAGCTGTTACCGTGCTGGAGGCACCGAGTCGAGGGTTATTCGGATTGATCGGCGTCAAACCGGCGAAAGTCGAGGTTGCGCTGATCGAGATTGAATCTGTTGACGATGGGACTCCGGCGGAACGAGCCGAGCTGGTTGGACTTCGATCGGATCCTTTGGCAGAAGCCGAACGATTCATCGTAGAGGTCGGCGCTACCATGGGGCTGTCACTCACCGTATCGAGAAGCTCTTCACGAGAAGGAACGACTCTTGCCGTCCAAGGCAGCGGAGATCTCGGACTGCTCATCGGACGTCGCGGCCAGACGCTGGACGCGATGCAGTATTTGGTCAACATCGTCGCTAACCGTTATTCCGACAGCCATCTGCGCATTGTTCTCGATGCGGAGAATTTCCGCGACCGCCGGCGCAAGACGCTGGAGGACTTGTCCGACCGTTTGGCAGGACGAGTTCTCCGCACGAAGAAGGAAGTCGTGCTGGAGCCGATGTCCTCGCAGGATCGGAAAGTGATTCACGCGCAATTGCAAAACCACGATCGGGTCAAGACGTACAGTAAAGGCGACGAGCCGAATCGGTGTGTTGTAATTACACTAAAGCAAGATGCATAAATGAGAATGAAGCAATGGCATGCAACAGTTGTCATTGCTCATTTTTTTAAGGGAGTATAAACCATCTATGATGACACAAGATACGATCGCCGCGATCGCGACCGCCGTCGGCGAGGGCGGAATTGCCGTCATTCGCGTGAGCGGTCCGGATGCCGTGGCCGAATCGGCGAAGCTGTTCAAGAGCGCTTCGAATATAATGGAGGCGCCGTCGCATACCGTACATTACGGTCATATCGTAGATCCGGCAAGCGGTGAGAACATCGAGGAAATTCTGCTGACTGTCATGCGGGGACCGCGTTCGTTCACGGCGGAGGACGTTGTGGAATTGAGCACGCACGGCGGCGTTGTCGCCGTAAAGCGGGTGCTGGAGCTGCTGCTGCGACAAGGGACGGTGCGCATCGCCGAGCCGGGGGAATTCACGAAACGCGCCTTCCTGAACGGCCGGATCGACCTGGCGCAGGCGGAAGCGGTCATTGATTTGATCCGTTCCAAATCTGACCGTGCGTTCTCGGTCGCTATGAAACAGGCGGAAGGAACGTTGTCCCGCCGGGTGAAGGCGCTTCGCCATAACTTGGTGGAGCTGCTTGCCCATATTGAGGTCAATATCGACTACCCCGAGCACGACGTAGCGGAGATGACGAACAATTACATTCGCGAGCGCAGCCAAGAGGCTTGCGACGAGATCAACCGACTGCTAAAAACAGCGAGCGAAGGCAAGATATTGAGGGAAGGCATTATGACCGCCATCGTCGGCCGTCCTAACGTCGGCAAGTCGTCGCTGCTCAACGCGCTCGTACAGGAGAATAAAGCGATCGTCACCGATATTCCGGGGACGACGCGCGACGTGATCGAAGAGTATGTTACACTTGGTGGTATTCCGCTTCGGCTGCTGGATACGGCAGGGATTCGGGAGACGAACGATATCGTCGAACGGATCGGTGTGGAACGCTCGCGAACCGCGCTGGAAGAAGCGGACCTGATTCTGTTCGTGGTGAATGCCTCGGAATCGCTTCACGAGGATGATTATAAATTGATGGAACAGCTGCAAGGGCGTCCGGTCATCGTACTGCTAAACAAAACGGATTTGCCCGTCGTTGTGGATGAAGCCGAGCTGGCCAACCGGTTCGCGCCGGAGTCGATCGTGCGGTTGTCGGTATTACGTGAGCAAGGACTCGATCTACTGGAGAAGGTCATTCGCGGCATGTTCTTCGGCGGTGAGATCGATAGCGGCGATTTGACATATGTCAGCAATGTCCGACATATTGCGCTGCTGCATCAAGCGAAGCAGTCGCTTGTGGATGCTATGGAAGCAACCGAGGCCGGGATTCCGATTGATTTGGTGCAAATTGACGTGCGAACGGCGTGGGAGCAATTGGGCGAAATGATAGGCGATTCGGTATCGGAGTCGCTCATCGACCAGATTTTCTCGCAGTTCTGTTTAGGTAAATAAGACAGCAGTGATAGACATTGAGAACTGCCAGTTCTGGTTATGGAATCCTTTTCACGAAAAAGAGGGTGAAGAGGGGCTGGCAAGGAGGTAAATTGGTAAAATGGGATATGAAGCAGGAAATTTTGACGTCATCGTTATTGGCGCGGGTCATGCCGGATGTGAGGCGGCGTTGGCGTCGGCTCGGATGGGCTGCGAGACGCTGCTGCTGACGATTAACTTGGATATGGTGGCGTTCATGCCATGTAACCCGTCGATTGGCGGTCCGGCCAAAGGGCATGTGGTGCGGGAGATTGATGCGCTCGGAGGCGAGATGGGACGCAATATCGACAAGACGTTTATCCAAATGCGGATGCTGAACACCGGTAAAGGTCCGGCCGTTCACGCCCTGCGCGCGCAAGCGGATAAATTTCTATATCAGCATACAATGAAGAAAACGATTGAGGAGACGGACCATCTGACGCTTCGTCAAGGGATGGCGGAAGAGCTGATCGTCGAGGATGGCGTCTGCGTCGGCGTGATTACGAAGACCGGGGCGACTTATCGGGCCAAAACAGTCGTACTGACGACGGGGACTTACCTGCGCGGGAAAATCATCATGGGCGAGCTTATGTACGAAAGCGGACCGAACAACCAGCAGCCATCCGTGCGACTGTCGCAAAAACTGCGTGAGCTCGGGCTGGAGCTGGTACGCTTCAAGACCGGTACGCCGCCGCGGGTGCATAAGGATACCATCGATTTCGACAAAACGGAGATTCAGCCAGGCGACGAGAATCCGAAGTTCTTCTCCTATGAAACGGAATACTCCAACAACGAGCAGCTGCCTTGCTGGCTGACGTATACGTCGGAAGAGACACATCGCATTATTAATGCTAATCTTCACCGCGCGCCGATGTTCTCGGGGGCGATCGAAGGAACGGGGCCGCGATATTGTCCGTCGATCGAGGATAAAATCGTCCGGTTCGCCGATAAGCCGAAGCATCAGATTTTCCTCGAGCCGGAAGGGAAAGACACTTCCGAATATTACGTACAAGGTCTCTCGACAAGCATGCCGGAAGACGTGCAGCTAAGCATCCTGCGCTCGATTCCGGGGCTAGAGCGGGTTGAGATGATGCGTACCGGCTACGCCATCGAATACGATGCCGTCGTGCCGACACAGCTGTGGCCGTCGCTGGAAACAAAGGTCGTGCCGAATCTGTTCACGGCTGGTCAAATTAACGGTACTTCGGGTTATGAGGAGGCCGCTGGTCAAGGGATTATGGCCGGCATCAATGCCGCGCGCAAAGCGCAAGGCAGAGAACCGGTCGTTCTGGATCGCTCGCAAGGCTACATCGGCGTATTGATCGATGATCTGGTGACCAAAGGTACGAGTGAGCCGTATCGTCTGCTGACATCGCGTGCCGAATACCGCTTGCTGCTTCGTCATGATAACGCCGATCTGCGTCTGACGCCGACCGGTTACGAGATCGGGCTGATTAGCGAAGCGCGTTACGCGAAGTTCGCGAAGAAGAAGGAGCTCGTCGAACAAGAAATCGAACGATTGAAATCGGCGAAAATCAAAGTGGAACAAAGCGTTCAAGATATGTTGGCCGAGCTCGGATCGGCGCCGCTGCAGTTTACGACCGATGCGCTGACGCTGCTTCGCCGTCCTGAAGTGACGTATGCGCATGTGGAACGTTTCGTGCCTTCACCCGTAGAACTGACGGATGAGATGAAGGAACAGGTTGAAATTCAAATCAAGTATTCCGGCTATATCGAGAAGCAGCTGCTCCAGGTCGAACGTCTATCGAAAATGGAGAAGAAGCGCATACCTGAGGATATCGACTATACGGCTGTCCATGGGCTTGCCTCTGAAGCGAAGCAGAAGCTGACGAACATTCGCCCGCTATCGATCGGTCAGGCGTCCCGGATTGGCGGGGTTACGCCGGCGGACATCTCGATCCTGCTCGTATATCTCGAACATTATAACCGCGTAACGGCGGCGCGGGGGTAAGGCTACATGAACGAAACGCCACAGTGGTTTCCTTCGCTGCTGGCCGAGAAAGGGGTCGAACTGACTACGGAGCAGTTGGGGCAGTTCGACCTCTACTTTCGCCTGCTGGTGGAATGGAACGAGAAAATGAACTTAACCGGCATTACGGAGCGGGAAGCGGTGTATGAAAAGCATTTTTATGATTCCGTATCGCTAGCTTTCTATGTGCCGATGAACACGGTTGGCAGTATAGCGGATATCGGATCGGGTGCGGGTTTCCCGAGTATTCCGTTGAAAATATGTTTCCCGCATTTGCACGTGACAATTGTCGATTCGCTCAATAAACGTATTTCCTTCCTGAATCATGTCGTGCAAGAGCTTGGTCTAAGCGACGTGCAGTGTGTCCATGGCCGGGCCGAAGATATCGCGCGGCAGCCAGAACATCGAGATTGCTATGATTTGGTTACCGCTCGGGCGGTCGCACGCATGAGCGTGCTCAACGAGTTTTGCCTGCCATTCACGAAGAAAGGCGGCGCATTCGCGGCGATGAAGGGGTCCTCGTTGGAGGAGGAGTTGAAAGGCGCGGCTCGCAGTTTAAGTGAGCTTCGGGGCAAGGTACGGACAACGCATTATTTTCAACTGCCATTCGAACAAGCCGAACGTCATATCGTCATCGTGGACAAGCTGGAGGCTACGCCAAAGAAATATCCCCGTAAAGCAGGGCTGCCGCTAAAGCAGCCGATCGAATAGCGGCGACGAGGGGTGTTAAGCTCTCTGATGTATTTCGGGGAACTGGCCACAGTGCTGGATTGTACTTTATGCCGGACAGGGAAAAGAAAGTGGAAGACGGGCGAGGCTGTAAGAGTGCTCGCTTGCCTTCCAATTTACATAGCTTTAGGCGTATAAACGTAGTGTCCAATAGAGTTCAACGGAATCTAGTGCAGCGTAGTGAAAGTAAGAGGACAGACGTGTACATGGGTTTAAACAGCATTCAGACTTTACAGTGTGTTACACATGTCATGAAGACAATGTTCCACGTGAAACATTTTACCGACGAATAAGAGGCAAGGCTTCTTGTCAAGCAGGAAATCATTTTGAAGCCGGAGAATATGTACTTGTAAACATTCCTCGGCACTTTGAATTCGGGTGGTAGTTGACGAGATGAAAGAACAATTTTCGCGTTTGTTTGGACTATCCTCAGATCCAAAAGGCGCCCAAGACGAAGTGAAGCAAATACCGATCGGCGATATTGATACGAGTCCTTATCAGCCGCGCACCATTTTCGATGACGAACGAATCGACGAGCTGTGCCAAACGATCAAGACCCATGGGGTCATTCAGCCGATCGTTGTACGGATGCGGAATAACCGCTATGAGATTATCGCAGGCGAACGTCGTTATCGGGCAGTCAAAAAGCTGGGGCTGGAAACCATTCCTGCAATCGTGCGGGAGTTCAATGATTCGCAGGCTGCATCGATCGCGTTAATCGAGAACTTGCAGCGCGAAGGGCTGACGGCTATCGAGGAAGCGGTGGCGTATCAGAAGCTAATCGATCTTCACTCGTTAACACAAGAAAGTCTTGCTCAGCGACTCGGCAAAAGCCAGTCGACAATCGCCAACAAAATTCGGCTGCTTGGTCTTAGTGAAGCAGTCAAAAATGCGCTGATTGAGCGTAAAATTACGGAACGTCATGCACGCGCGCTGCTTGCGCTAGATACCGACGAGCTTCAGCAGAAGGTACTTGAGGATGTCGTGGCCAAGGAATTGAATGTAAAGCAAACCGAAGCGCGGGTTGCGTTCTATAAAGAGGTTGCCAAGGCGAAAAAGTCCAAGCGAGTATCCTTCACGAAGGATGTCCGACTTGCCTTGAATACGATCCGTCAGTCGATCGATATGGTCACCGAATCGGGGCTGCAAATTAAGACGAACGAAAAAGATTTCGAAGATCATTATGAGATCGTGATTCAGATCCCGAAGCGCACGCGCGAAGGGTAGATTTTAGCGATAGGCATTAAACTTCTTTCATATAGTAGCTTTAAAGACGAGAAACGTGCGAGAATAATAAGGTGATCATCACTATAAAGCCAAGTTCAGCCGTCCTTCATTAGGACGGCGTCGCCATTTTCTCGCAACCATACAACGCGATCACGCGAAGGAATGTTCCGGCAACTTGAAATCTATGGGGTCGGAACGTTTTTGTATTTATGCGACGAAGATAATGGTGCAGGACGACTCACCTTCGCAAAGCACGACAGATAGTAGCCGCGAGTAACGAGGAGACAAGGGACATAGTGGTTCCTGATCTGCTTGCCATTAGCGGCGTATAGCTTTGTAGTTCGTGGTGGGCAGCGTCTGACCAATGCCGATGACTGTGCGTGAATGTGTATTTCCCAGACCGGTAGTATGGTGGAATAGAATCATGGTGTTGGTAATGGAGTCAGCTTGGGCGAATCATAGGAGTGAAGAATCCGCAGCCTGCCGTCGGTGTGGACCTTCACATGCTGTTGTCTTCGGATTTCGATGAATTTGGCTGGTTTAGGAAGACACCCTAAGACAAGGGCGGCCACAAGTAAGTGCTTATGAAGCTGCTTATTTCCAGAAGGATTTCAGTTGTTCCATCTCATCACCAACTCCCGGCTGAATATTCAGCCGCTTAGACTCGCTTAACCTAGGGTTGACCGCCGACGTGTGACCGAGCACCCGCATGCCGCGATAGTGCCGCGCGCCAGGAGGTGCAACCTGATAATCACCCCCATCAAGATATTTGGGATATTGCTTCTAATCGGGAAGGTAGCATGTTGTCGGGCAGCATGGTTCTTCAAGCAGAAGATCGTGCAGCTGATGGAGGAAGGTTAGGTGTCGTCAGATAGCGCGCGTTCAGGTAAATAGTTGCTCATAGCTGGAATTTAGATGTCGGCGACAATAAATGTAAGGCGTATCAAACAACGTTTCATTGCTCATGGCCGAGTAAGCTTTTATAATGAATCTATTGATGACACAGTGAGCGAGTTTCAACAAGCTAATCAACATTAGAGGTGAACGGTTTTGTCTAAAACGATTGCGATATCCAACCAGAAGGGCGGTGTCGGGAAGACGACAACGTCAGTGAATCTGGGTGCCTGCCTCGCTACGCTGGGCAAAAAAGTACTGCTGGTCGACATTGATCCGCAAGGGAATACGACGAGCGGAATCGGCGTCAACAAAGCAGATGTGAAGTATTGTATTTACGACGTGTTGATCGATGATGTACACCCTAACGATGCAACGATTGCGACTGCTATCGAAGGGCTAAGCATCATTCCCGCCACGATTCAGCTTGCCGGTGCGGAAATCGAGCTAGTGTCGAGCATTTCGCGCGAAATGAAGCTCAAGAACGCATTGAAAAAGGTTAAAAGCCAGTACGATTACATTCTCATCGATTGCCCGCCGTCGCTTGGCATTCTTACGGTCAATTCCTTGACCGCTTCGGACTCTTTGATCATTCCAATTCAATGCGAATATTACGCCCTTGAAGGGCTCAGTCAGTTGCTCAACACAGTACGTCTCGTCCAGAAGCACCTGAATACGTCGCTTCAAATCGAGGGCGTGCTGCTTACCATGCTGGATGCCCGCACGAATCTTGGTATTCAAGTCATTGAAGAAGTGAAGAAGTATTTCCAGCAGAAGGTCTACCAAACGATCATCCCGCGCAACGTTCGTCTGAGCGAAGCGCCGTCGCATGGACAAGCCATTATCACGTACGATCCAAGATCCAAAGGGGCCGAGGTTTATCTTGAACTCGCGAAGGAAGTGATCATGTATGAGCAAGCGGCTAGGTAGAGGACTTGATGCGCTTATTCCGTCTCTTTCAGTAAGCGAAGAAGATAAGGTTATAGAAGTTAATCTGACGGAACTTAGACCAAACCCATATCAGCCACGTAAAACATTCGACGAGGATGCAATTAAGGAATTGGCCGAATCGATCCGTCAACATGGTGTTATCCAGCCGATTATTGTCCGTTCGGTTCTGAAAGGGTTCGAGATTATCGCCGGCGAGCGTCGTTTCCGCGCGTCGCAGCTGTGCGGCAATACTACCATTCCGGCTGTTGTACGCAGCTTCTCCGACCAACAGGTAATGGAGATTGCCTTAATCGAGAATTTGCAGCGCGAAGACCTGAATGCCATCGAACTTGCGCTTGCATATCAGGCGCTGATGGACAAGTTCGATTTGACGCAAGAAGAGCTGTCGCTTAAGGTTGGGAAATCCCGTTCGCATATTGCTAATTTCCTTCGACTGTTGACGCTGCCTGAGCAGATTAAAGATAATGTTTCACGTGGAACATTATCGATGGGGCATGCACGTGCATTAGTCGGTGTGAAAGAAGAGTCTCGTCGTAAAGAGCTGGCTGAACACACGATTACGCATGAGTGGAGCGTTCGCCAACTTGAAGAAGCAATTCAAAAATTGTCCCAGCAGGAACTGCCGCTTAAAGCGAAGCAGACGCTAAAGAGACGGGATCCTTATATCGAGCAATTGGAAGAATCGCTGCGCGATCAGTTCAAGACGACAGTGAAAATTAAACACCAGAAAGACAAAGGACGCATCGAACTTCTTTATTATAATAAACAAGACCTGGAGCGGCTGTTGGAGCTGCTGCAGCAAATGGCCTAATCATCACTCGGGCAAATCGCCACAATGATAAATAGCACACAGCCTACAGCGAATACGTGATTCGCTGTAGGCTGTGTGCTATTATTGTATAGAGCGAAAACGGACGGTTAGAGCGGAGAGGAGAGAGGGTTGATGACAGAGGGGCAAGAGAGAGCTTTCATCTACTTGGATCATGCTGCGACATCGTGGCCGAAGGCGCCTGGCGTTATAGAGGCAGTGGCGAAGGCGATGGAAGAGGATGCGGCCAATCCGGGTCGCGGCAGCCACAAGATGGCTGTAAGAGCAAGCCGGATCCTGTTCGATACGAGAAAGGCGTTGGCCAAGTTATTTCGGATCGCCAATCCGAACGATATCGCATTCATGCTGAATACGACAATGGGTCTGAATCAGGCGATCAAAGGAATGGTACAGCCTGGAGATCATGTCGTGGCTACCGCCGTCGAGCATAACTCGATCCGACGACCGTTGGAATATTTGAAAGCAACCATGGGCGTGGAAGTCACGTATTTGGAGACCGACGCCAGCGGCAAACTGGAGCCGAATCAAGTGAAGAATGCGCTGCGTGCGAATACAAAGCTGGTTGCCGTCAACCATAGCTCGAACTTGCTTGGTTCTATTCTGCCTATAGCCGAGATCGGCGAGATAACCAAGTCTCATGGCAGCGCTAAGCTGCTCGTCGACGCAGCTCAGAGCGCAGGGGCGTTAGAGATTGACGTAGAGGCAATGGGGATCGATATGCTGGCATTCCCAGGTCATAAGGGACTATTGGGTCCGCAGGGCACGGGAGGCTTATATATTTCGCCTCAGATCGATCCGGTGCCGCTCATGCATGGTGGAACAGGTAGTCAATCGGAATCGCCTGAGCAGCCTCAGGTGCGGCCTGATCGCTATGAAGCCGGCACACCGAACACACCAGGCATCGCGGGACTTCGAACAGGGGTTCATTACGTGCTGAATGAGACGCCGCAAAAAATACATACTAAGGAGTGGAATTTAACCCAGCGCATGATGGAAGGCTTGCTGGGCATCGAAGGCGTGCGCATACTGGGGCCCGAACCGGGACAAAACCGCACAGGTATCGTATCGATCGTGGTGGAAGGGGTCGACCCGTCGGAGACGGCTTTTATTTTGGACCAGCACTATCACATTGCCGTAAGATCGGGGTTTCATTGCACCCCTCTAGCCCACGGTATGGCTGGCACAACGGAGACAGGGGCTATTCGTGCAAGCGTTGGCTACGGCACGACGGAGCAGGAGACAGACGCCTTTGTAGAGGCAATTCGCGAAATCAAACAGCACTATCGTTGAAGCAGGGAATGGGAGCGAAGAAACATTGATGGAAGCATGGAACTTGCAGCCGATGGACGGGGTAACGATCGGTCTTGCGATCGTCGTCTTGATATTCATCATCCGGTCGTTCGCATTAGGCGGCAAACTAAAAAAACTGCGCAAAAGTTATACGCAGTTTATGAGCGGCTCTGGCGTAGAAGACTTGGAACATATTATTATCGCATTGAAGGAAAAATTGGCGCAGCAGGAACAGCAACATGCCGAGCTGCAGCATCAGGTGGAGGAACTGCGTCGTCGTGACAAAGAGCAGAAGGGGCACGTCGGTATTCATCGCTATAATGCGTTCTCGGATGGAGGCAATGACCTTAGCTTCTCGTTGGCCATCCTCAGCGAAACGGAAGAGGGTCTTGTACTCAGCGGGCTGCATAATCGGGATAATACGTTCGTGTACGCCAAGCCGATCCGAGGCGGTAATTCCGATTATCCGTTAACCCCGGAGGAGAAGAAGGCCATTAATCTTGCGTTGAAGCGGGAATAGCGGGATGCACCGATTTGACGATCGCGGAGAAGAGGCTATGCGCGATCACTTCGGACATCCGCATGACGAGATGAAGTCTTGTGTTCTGCAGAACGAAGTATTCCATAAAGCCGCCCACATTGACGATGCCCGTTACATGGATGTCGCCGACGGGCGGCAGTTCTTTATTCACGCCGGCGCCGGGGCGGACCGGGCCTGTCCCGACTTGAATGCTGCCGACGCTTGAGACTTGTCCCAAGCAGGCATCGATTCCGATGACGTAGGGATGACGAACTTGTCTGGTGATGCGTTGAAGCGTGTCGGCCAAATTCATCGCATGAACGGGCTCTTCCAAGGTGCCGTAAATATCAAAGTAGCGGCTGCGATATTTGCTCAGGGCCGTTCCAACGAGCGGGCCAAGCGCATCGCCGGTAGAGCGGTCGGTGCCAACGCAGACAACGACAATACGCGCATGATCGGGCACATCGCTCAGCAGATAGGCCAAGCGATTAATGAGCAGACCTGTTACATTAGGCTCCGAATAAGGTACCTTGAGTGGATTGTCCTTCATACCTGAAAACTTCATTGAAATCCCTCCCGCCTGATGGTGAGCAATGGCCCGCGCGTTGGCCCTACTAATCTATGACAACCTGGATGCGAGCGATCCGAGAGTCGATAGGATCTTCGCTTATTTACTAGCTAGTATATGGATAAGACAGCCATTTTATACTTGCCGCACGCGAGAAATGATGAAGGAGGCGGGCTGGATGCTAATTGCGTTCGATTCGACCCAACAGGCACTTCGGGCGGAAATGCTGCTAGAATACGCCGACGTAGAGATAGATATTTGTCCAACGCCCAAAGAGATCACGGCAGGCTGCGCATTATCGATCCATTTTCCCAAGGACGACCTGGCTACGGTGCAAACGGTGCTAACCCAAGAAAAAGTTGAAATTCGCGGGATATTTCGTTCCTTAGCAGGTGGAGGATACGAGCTGGTCATCGTATAATAGGGGATATTGAAGGACAAAGTGTCTTTGTCGGGAAAGGAGGGGCGGAAGCGGTTGGAACGTAAACAATTTGAACTCGGCGATATCGTCCAGATGAAGAAGCCTCATCCTTGCGGCACGAACGAGATGGAGATCATCCGGATGGGCATGGATATTCGGATCAAATGCGTCGGATGCAAGCACAGCGTGCTCATTCCGCGGTTGAAATTCGAGAAGAATATGAAGAAGGTGCTGCGATCGAAAGCTTCGGAAACCGAGGAAACGCCGGCCGAAGGCAGCCTTTAATTTTTTGCAGGCACCGCTTGCAATCGTCCAAGCCCTATGCTACAATGAACTTCGTTGACTAATTGGAGAGGTACCCAAGAGGCCCAAGGGGGCTGACTCGAAATCAGCTAGGCGTGTCAAAGCGTGCGTGGGTTCGAATCCCACTCTCTCCGTCCTCTAATTATTCAAGTAACGCCTCCTGCAGATGATGCAGGAGGTTTTTGTTATTTTCAGGCGGATTCGCAGCAAATAGGCGGGACGGCGAAAGCCGGACGGGGGCCGGACCGAGTGGCACATGGCACGGATGACAACGCTACGTACGGTGAGTCGGCACTATTGTTCAAACCTTAGGGATAGACTAGACACGCGAGTGAATATGAGGGAGGAAGCTTCCACACCTCGAACGATAGTGGTGCGGCGACGTAACGGGGTTCAAGCATCGGGCCCCACGCTCGACAGCTTCAAAGCCATCGGACGAGCACAATCGAATAGGTTGTGTGGACGCGTACGCTCGAGTGGACAAGGGTGGACAAGAAGAAGGTATAACGGTGTAAGAAACGTGAACCAAATCGTTGGTTGCCCAATCGGTTTCCGTTTGCATCGAGTCATGTACTTGTGATAAAATACATCGTGTTGATCATTCATATGGAGAGGTACCCAAGAGGCCCAAGGGGGCTGACTCGAAATCAGCTAGGCGTGTCAAAGCGTGCGTGGGTTCGAATCCCACTCTCTCCGCCATACATAACAGACGACGACTCCGATGGGGTCGTTTTTTGCGTTTGTTTAAGCGGGCAGCGACTATGTAGCATGTGGCGAGGGACGGATAGGTGCGGACTCGTCGCATAGCCTCGAAGGCTGTAATTCTAGGTATTTATTCGGATTGGGCGAAGGCACGACTAAGGGTGATCAGGGTGCGGCATGCTGGGATATGGTTGTATGAAGATTGACCGACTGTGTGCGACCATCAGCGCCGTTACAATGTGCATAGGACGGAAATAAAGGCGAGCGCAGGTAGAAGAAGAGAACATAGAAAAAAGGACTCTCGCGAGTCCTTTTCCGACGGTGGTTGATCGATTGTAATTCGTCATCACAATAACGTCTTCTTCAGAAACTGGTCATCGGTTACACCGATGTGCTTGTGTTACAGACGCTAGTCTTTGGCACAACCCCTCGCTTCTTCATTATTCAGCTATTCGTGGACAAAATCACACTGCGGTCCTTGCGCATTCGCGTTCAACGGAACCACGCCTCTCTTCGCACCGTCGACTATAGATTGCGCACCGAAGCCTTGTTGTATGCACGTGAATTTCAATTAATTATGATGCAGCCGTTTCCATTTGCGGCCATCGTTCGAGGTTTCCGGGAAACGGTCGCCTTTCGCCAAATGAACCTTCTGCGGGTTAGTCACGCCCATGTGGTACGAGTTCTCGCCGATCTCAATATACGTGCCGTCGTTCGGTGCCCGGTCACCAGGCCGGAATTCTGTCCACTCACCCATCCTCATCAGCCTCCAAAGCGAATAATGGTCAAAACGGCCCGCGAGTGCGGGATCGACGTTTAGTGTATGTCCCCGAAGAGGCAAACATAAGCGGGAGAAACAGCCAAGCGCACCACTGCATCATTTGACTTGTCAACGGATAGGCGACTCTGGTATAGTGTTATGGTATGCGAGAAATTACTTACGAGAAATTACTCGCTCCTTGCTCCCTTTCGTGGGGGCCGTTAGTCCAAAAGGAGGTGAATCGAAATGCGCAAATATGAAGTGATGTACATCATTCGTCCAGATGTGGAACAAGAAGCGGTACAAGCTTTGACCGACAAGTTCCAAGCAATCATCTCGAACGGCGGAGAAGTTACGAAGCACGACGTGCTGGGTAAGCGCCGCCTTGCGTATGAGATCAACAAGATTCGTGACGGTATTTATGTCCTCGTTCATTTCAACGCCACTCCGGCTGTTGTCGCTGAACTTGACCGCGTCATGAAGATTACGGATGAAGTTATCCGTTTCTTGGTCGTCAAAGACGTTGCTTAAGATGTCTAATTTACGCAAGGAATGTTCGATTGGAGGCGAAAGTCGATGTTGAACCGTGTTATTCTAATCGGCCGATTAACAAGAGATCCCGAAATGCGCTATACACCAGCAGGCGTTGCGGTTACGCAATTCACGCTGGCCGTAGACCGTCCGTTCCAAAGCGGCGGCGAGCGGGAAGCGGATTTCATCCCCGTTGTAACATGGCGTCAGCTGGCTGAGCTGTGCGCGAACTATTTGCGTAAAGGCCGTCTTGCGGCGGTGGAAGGCCGTATCCAGGTACGGAACTACGAGAACAACGAAGGCAAGCGCGTCTATGTGACGGAAGTTATTGCCGATAACGTGCGTTTCTTGGAATCCAACCGCGAAGGTGGACAACGCGAAGAATCGGGCAGCTACGGCGGCGGCAACCAAGGCGGAGGCGGTGGCAACTATGGCGGAAGCCAAGGTGGCGGCGGTCAAAGCGGAGGCGGCGGAGGTTCTTACGGCGGAGGCGGTGGCCGGTCCGGAGGTTCCGGAGGGTCATCACGGAACGACAATCGTGATCCGTTCTCGGATGACGGACGTCCGATCGATATTTCCGAAGATGATTTGCCATTCTAACTGAAAGGACGGATACAGATGAGCTTCAAGCAAAGAGAAGGCGGCGACGAGCGTCCAGAACGCAAGTTCGGCGGTCGCAAAGGCCGTAACAAGCGTCGTAAAGTATGTTTCTTCACGGCTAACAAAATCACGCACATCGACTATAAAGATACGGACCTGCTCCGTAAATTTATCAGCGAGCGCGGTAAAATTTTGCCTCGCCGTGTAACCGGAACAAGCGCGAAATACCAACGTCTGCTGACGATCGCTATCAAGCGTTCGCGTCAGGTAGCGCTGCTCCCTTACACAACGGAATAGTAGGACACGCGTACTCCGGTACGCTGGGCGATATACCAGGAAACAGCCGACAGCGATGTCGGCTGTTTTTGTTTTTTCTATAAAAAGGAGCAGGACGTAAGTTTTGTCCGAAGGGGCAAGCGCCTGCCAAGCAGAAAGTAACCGCCGTACACCGACCCGAGGGTTACCCGAGTAGTCAGAAGGCAGCGAACGGTTTCCAGCGGCAAACGCGCTTCGGAAGCACGCAGTCAGGGAGCCCCCTGGCATTGGTAGCGAATGTTGTAGCGGAACGTACCTAGAACAACTGCGACTGCCGTTCGGCGAATTCCCCGATGACCGGAAGCTTGAACCAGCGTCCCTGCATGGCGAGCACCATCATGGCGACCCATAAGATGAAGCAAAGCGGTGCGAAGAATATGCCAAGAATCCAGCCGATAATCGGAAGCAGGC
The DNA here is from genome assembly GCF_042431225.1 of Paenibacillus aurantiacus. NCBI lineage: Bacteria > Bacillati > Bacillota > Bacilli > Caryophanales > Paenibacillaceae > Paenibacillus > Paenibacillus aurantiacus. The sequence continues at coordinate 29,056 of NZ_JBHMDO010000022.1, forward strand.
CGAGCACAATATTGATGATCATCATCGCCGCGGCCATGAGAATGGATTGCAGCGCATGAAATTTGACGAATCGGCTTTGCCGTTCGAGGACCAAGAATAGCATACCGGTGACGCAAAGGCCGAAATAACAAAGCAGTCCCACGAGCCGCGGATCGAGCCCGGTCGATGAGCGGTCAGGCATATATGGCTGCATAGACAAGGATCTCCTTCCCGAATATGTCCTAGTGTTACTTATTCGCCAATCAGGCAAACTATGCCCAGGTTGTACAGGTGGAGCAAGGGGCGCAATTTAGCATATTGCATGAAGCTTTGTCCGTAAGGACAAGGGCGTGCTACGCTCGAAAATACCCGCCGCCCACTACATCGCGTGTCAGCGCGAAAGGGGAGTCCAGAGGTGAAAGTTTTCCTGCGGAAAACTGCTTCGGAAGCATTCGCTCAGCCCGGGAGCCACCTCGGCGGAGGGCAGCGGAGGGATTGGGGAAGCGACCTAATGTTACCATACTGTAACTTTCGGGCTGGCTGCGTCGTTTAAAATAAAGGTGGTTCGTTTATATAGATAAAGGGATAGGAGTAAACCATTCATGGCTACACAACCCCAACCAGAACGCAAATCACGCAAATGGAAGTGGCTGGCCGCGGTGATGGCGTTCGTTATTCTAACGGGCACCCTCGGCTATTTCAACCGGGCGACATTGGCATCCTGGGGCTTCGACCTGTTCTTAGCCGATCAGGTGAAGAAGAAGCTCGATCAGTCTTACAAGCCGCTCGAAGGCCGCGAGGTGACGCGAGTTGCGCAGACGAAGAAGGAAGATCCGTTCGCGCTGCTGCTGCTCGGCGTCGATCAGCGCGATCAAGAGATCGGCCGCTCGGACACGATGATTTACACGGTCGTTCGTCCAAGCGACGGAGCGATGCTCATGATCTCGATCCCGCGCGATACGTACGCCACCATCGTTGGAAAGACGAAGAAGAACGGCGAACCGTGGGAAGACAAGATTACCCACGCCTACGCGTTCGGCGGCGCGACCATGTCGGTCCAAACCGTCGAAAAGCTGTTCGGCTCTCATGTGGATCACTACGCCACCATTAATTTCAATGGCTTTCGCGATGTGATCGATGCCATGGGAGGCATTGCGCTGCCTATCACCGAAGATTTGGTCAACGACGACGCAGACCATGAGAAATTCGTGGTGAAAGCCGGGCAAGACAAGTACAATGGCAAGGACGCGCTCAACTATGTCCGTTATCGGGAAGATGCGGGCGGCGATATGAGCCGGACTGGCCGTCACCAGATTTTCCTCAATGCGATCATGGAGAAAGCCTCGAAAGTCGGGCAATGGACGAAGATTCCAGAACTTATCGATATTATGGGTCATAACTTTAGCACCGATTTAACCCCAACGCAGATGATCAATTTGGCCAAAGGCATGCTGCAGACGCAGACGCGCACGATATATAGCCACACGCTAAAAGGAGACGGCCACCGGAAAACGAAAGGCGGCGCGTGGTATTATTTCGCTGACGAAGCGGATCTGGATGCAGTTGGCGCATTGATCGAGGCTTGGCTGGACCCGAAGCTGACCAAGAGCCAGCTGCCGCTGCCAGCGGAATATGAGAAAAATAAAGCGGTGAATGCCGCGACGACGACAGCGCGATCGTCTGCGGTTTCGGGGGCTGCTGCTCCGTAAGTAGCCTGAGCCAACGAAAGCCGAAAGTAACGCGCCAGGGGGTCAAAACTTGGGAGTAGGAGATCAACTGGATGAATATTGCATTTTTCTTATTACCGAAACAGGAAGTCGTATGTCTCTCGACTGAAGCGACGCTGAGGCAAACGCTGGAGCGGATGGAGCATCACCGGTACACGTCCGTACCCATTCTCGATCGCGAAGGCTGCTATGCCGGCACCGTGACGGAAGGCGATCTACTATGGTATATGAAGAATAACCCGGAGCTGACATTCGAACAGACGCATCGGGTCAAATTGTCCGACGTCCAGCTGCGTCTGGCGCATCGCGCGGTGCGCATCGATGCCAACATGGAAGACTTGGTGTCGCTGGCGAAGCTGCAGAACTTCGTTCCCGTCATCGACGACATGAACCGGTTCATCGGCATTGTGAGACGAAGCGACATTATCGACTACTGCGAGCAAATGATCGTAAGCGGCGGGACGCAGATGAAAGAAATCGCCGCCGGGTAAATCGTTTGCGAATTGCATAGCGACGTAGTACGATTAAGGAAACGGTTGGAAGCGTGGCAAACCAAAGCAACATGCAGTGGGCCGTCCTCCTGTGGGGACGGCCTTTTCACATCTAGGAGGCGTAGGAAATGAGCAGGACGGAAAATCATAACAAGCGGGGGCGCGGATCGATGCGCGGCATTATGGTCATCGCCATCGTGCTCGTGCTCGGATTCGCGGGCTACTTGGCTTACTCGATGACGCAAGAGAAGGCGCAGCCGCCGGGCAACACCGCCGAGCAAGGCGCGGCGAATGGGGGCAAAGGCAGCGAAGGCGGGTCCGACAACGGACAGGCTGGCGGAACCAATGCGCAAGGCAGCGGTGGCGAGAATGCCGGCAAGGGCGAGGAAGCGGACAAGCCGGGACAGACCCCGGCGGAGCAGCTCGAGGCGACCGTGACGGAAGCCGACCTTACGAAAGAGTACGATATCGTCATCACGGGCGGGCGCGTAATCAACCCGGAGACGAAGCTGGATCAGGAAGGACTCAACGTCGGCATTACGGGCGATACGGTCGGCGTCGTCACGGCTAAGCCGCTCAAGGGCAAACAGACGATCGACGCGACGGGACTCGTCGTCTCGCCGGGCTTCATCGATAACCTGTCGTACGATCCGAATCCGCTCGGCGTCTGGCAGAAGATCGGCGACGGCGTGACGAGCAACATCGCGATGCACGGCGGCACATCGACGCCGAAGGCGTGGTACGCGCATTACGAGCGCGATATGCCGCCGGTTAACTTCGGGGCATCGTATTTTTACACGCAAGCGCGCAATCAGTTCAAGCTAAGCCGCTACGATGCGGCCAAGCCGGAGCAAATCGCCAAGCTGCGCGAACAGGCGGAAGAGGCGCTGAATAATGGCGCGCTCGGCATCTCGTTCAGCCTCGAGTACGTGCCAGGCATCTCGGCGGAAGAGATTATTCCGCTCATGGAGCTGGCTAACGAGTACAACGTACCGGTCTACTTCCATGGCCGCTATTCGGACGCCGAAGCGCCGGGTACCGAGCTGGAAGGGACGCAGGAGCTGATCGACTACGGCGAGAAGACGGGCGCAGCGGTACATATCGACCATATCAACAGCACGGGCGGCACGTTCTCAATGGAGGAAGCGCTCAGCATGATCGAGAAGGCACGGGCGGAAGGCTTCGATATTACGGCGTGCGTCTACCCATACGATTACTGGGGTACATATTTGAACTCCGCGCGCTTCGATGAAGGCTGGCAGCAGCGCTTCCGCATTTCGTACGAGGACCTGCAAATCGCCGGCACGACGGAGCGCTTGACCAAGGAAAGCTTCGCCAAGTATCAGAAGGAAGGCAAGCTGGCGGTCGCCTACGCCATACCGGCGGAAGCGGTCGTGCAGGCGTTCCAGGCGCCGTTCGTCATGATCGGCAGCGATGCGATTCTAGAGCCAAGCAATAACAATCACCCGCGGGCATCGGGCACGTTCGCGCGTGCGCTCGGCATGTATGTGCGTGACCAGAAGGTGATGTCGCTCATGGACGGCATCGCCAAGCTGTCGCTCATGCCGGCTCAGCGTCTGGAGAAGCAAGCCCCTGCGCTGCGCAAGAAGGGCAGACTTGCGAAAGGAATGGACGCGGATATCGTCCTGTTCAACCCGGATACGGTTGCCGATAAATCAACGGTCGAGCATCCGGAGATCATGTCGGCTGGCATCGACTACGTACTCGTGGCGGGCCAGGTCGTGCTCGACCACGGCAAGATGAATAAGAAGGTCCGCCTCGGCGAACCGCTCCGCAGTCAGTTCCAGCGGGTAAGCGCGACGACGGCATCGGGCACCCTGCAGTGGGAAGGCGCCAGCTATCCGGTGCTGAGCTATAACCAAGCGAGCTACGTCGATGTAGACGCGCTTGCCGAGCATGGCTATACACTGACGTGGGACGTAGTGTCGAAATCATTCGCACTCGCCAAAGGCGCAGGCGGACAGCCGGCCGGGACAGCCGGTCAGTTGCCGAAGGACGGCGAGCTGATGCTCGAGCGCGGCTACCGCGTTGTCTCAGGCGAGTCGAGCAGCGAGCTGCTATCTATAGGCAAGCGCGCATTCGTGCCGATCTCGTTCCTGAAGTCGATCGGCCTTGCAGCCGAGAACGACGGGGATGCCTGGACGATCGAATAGCCGCAAATCGGGAAGGCACGAGAATGCCGGGAATGCGATTGTGAATACGAAATAGGCGACAAGCGCTTCCGGTAACGGGAGCGCTTGTGCTATGACATGGCCTATTGCACGCTATTCGTGAACGTTCCAGCCAAGAGCGGCGTCTTAGCCGCCGCTCGCGGTAATAGACTAGAATAAAGGATGATGCTAGGCCGATGGTTCTCGGCCCAACAGGCACCATTCTAGTTACCGGATGTTTTATGTTATAATGAGGTCTAAAGTTTAGGCGTACAACTTCATCGTGCAAGAGGTGAATAGGCTTGAGAACCGGCATGAAATCTTTATTATGGAGCGGGCTCCTGCTGGCGTTGCTGCTCGCCATCGCCGTTCCGCTGCTGAATGCGCTCGCGCTCGTCGTGATGCTGGTTCCCGCGGTTATGTTGTATGCGACCTTATCGAAGCCCATGTTCGCCATTCATATGGCGGCTGCACTCGGCATTGCCTTGGCCATCCTAGGGCCGCCCGCGCTTATCGTTGGCTTGTTCTTCGTGGCGCCATCCATCGTCATGGGGCATCTGTACCGGAAGGGCGCTCCGGCACGCAAGGTCATTACCACGACGCTGCTTACGCTTCTAGCCGAGCTGATGCTGGAACTTGTCCTGCTGGATTGGCTGTTCGACATGTCGCTGCTGACCGAGATCCGCGATCTGATCTTGCGAGTGACAGGCGACCTCGACGCGCAGGGGCTGTTGCCGGCATCGTGGAGCGCGGATATGACCGATGTCTTCATTCAGACGATGATCCATTCGATTCCGATGACGATGATTACGGTGGCGTTCCTGTATGCGGTAATTACCCACGCCATCGTCCGTCCGCTGCTTCGCGCTTCGGGACTTGCGGTCCCCGGCTTGCAGAAGGCACGGCAATGGATGCTCCCCCGCATTATGGTGTTCTATTATGTGATCGTGCTGTTCGCCGACATGGTCGTGCCGGCGCAGGGCGATTCTTTTCTGACGGTGGCACTGCTGAACCTCGTACCGCTCATGCGGCTCGCGTTTACGATTCAAGCGATCGGATTTTTCTTTTATGTGGCCCATGAACGCGGCTGGAGCAGAATCGTGCCGATTCTGCTGGCGGCGCTCGTCGTGGCTTTTCCTCCGCTCAGCTTGATTGGGGTATTCGATACTGCATTCCCCATCCGCGCAGCGTTCAAGAAACCGTAAGTACAGGGGCGAAGTGAAGATGCCGAAGTTTTTGATTAAACGCTGGCACGGGATGCACCATCTGTGGGCATTCGTGCTGATGCTGCTGCTCACGGTCACCGTGGCATGGTTCGAATGGAAGCTGGGGCTCGTCGGTCTGCTGCTCTCCGGCGCCGTGGGCGTCTACTCGTGGATGGCCGAGCGCGCGTTTCGCCGCGATTTGAAGACTTACCTAGGCACGCTCTCGTACCGGGTGAAGAAAGCCGGCAGCGAAGTGATCAGCGAGCTGCCGTTCGGCATTATCCTCTACAACGAGGAGAAGATGGTCGAATGGCACAACTCGTTCGTTACGCACATGCTGGAGCGGGAGTCCGTCGTCGGCGAATCGCTCACCGAGTTATTCCCGATGCTAGCGCAGGCCAAGGACAAGGAAGGCACCGTGGAAGCGGTCATCGGCCAGGAAGTATACGAGCTGATGTTCCGCTTCGAGGAACGGCTGCTGTATGTCCGCAACATCACGCAGCGCTGGGAGCTGGCCAGACGCTACGAGGACGAGAAGCTGGCAATCGGCATCGTCATGATGGATAACCTGGAAGAAGTCACGCAAGGGATGGACGACCAGCAGCGCAGCCAGCTGCTCTCCAAGGTGACGGCCGAGATCACGGAATGGTCGCAGAAGTTCCAGGTCTATCTGAAGCGTCTGACGAGCGACCGATATCTCGTGATTACCGATCAACGGACGCTGAAGCAGCTGGAGCTGTCCCGATTCGTGCTGCTTGACGAAGTGCGCGAGATGACGGCCGATCAGAAAATCCCGATGACGCTCAGCATCGGCTTCGCCGCCGGCGCGGAGACGATCGTCGAGCTTGGTCAATGGGCGCAGACGAGTCTCGACATCGCGCTTGGGCGCGGCGGCGACCAGGCCGCGGTGAAGGTCGGTCAGCGGCAGACGTTCTACGGCGGCAAGTCCAATGCGGTGGAGAAGCGCACCCGCGTCCGGGCGCGCGTCGTGGCCCACGCCCTACGCGACCTCATCAAGGAATGCGACAACGTCGTGATCATGGGGCATAAAATGCCGGACATGGACGCGGTTGGAGCCGCGATCGGCGTGCTGAAGGCCGCGCAGCTCTTCCATAAGGATGCCCACATCGTGCTGGAAGGGATCAATCCGGCTATCCAGAAGATGATGGAGAATTTGAAGGAAGACGAGAAGCTATTCAAGCGGTTCGTCTCGCCGGAGCAAGCGCTCGGCATGATCGAAGCGGGCACGCTCGTCGTCGTCGTCGACACGCATAAGGCATCGATGGTGAAGGAGCCGAAGCTGCTGCAGCAGGCCGGCAAAATCGTCGTCATCGATCACCACCGACGCGGCGAGGAGTTCATCAACAACGCGATTCTCGTGTACATGGAGCCGTACGCATCCTCCACGTGCGAGCTGGTTACGGAGCTGCTGCAGTACATCCATGACCGCGTCGTGCTCGACGTGCGCGAGTCGACAGCGCTGCTCGCGGGGATTACGGTGGACACGAAGAGCTTCTCGCTTCGCACCGGCTCCCGCACGTTCGAAGCGGCGTCATTCCTGCGCCGCAGCGGCGCGGATACGACGATGATCCAGAAGATGCTCAAGGAAGACCTGGCCGAATACATCAAGAAGGCGGAGATGATCAAGCATGCCGAGATTCTGTATGAGCATGTCGCGATCGCCGTCACGGAGCCAGGGCGCAAATATTCACAGCTGCTCATCGCGCAGTCCGCGGACACGCTGCTGAACATGACCGACGTATTGGCCTCGTTCGTCATCGGCGAGCGGCAGGACGGCCTGATCGGCGTCAGCGCAAGGTCGCTGGGGCATATGAACGTGCAGATCGTCATGGAACGAATGGGCGGCGGCGGTCATCTGACCAACGCGGCGGCGCAACTGGAGGGCACCGTTGTCGAGGTGGCCCACAAATTGAAGCAGGTGCTTCGCGATATCGAAGAGGAAGAGGGGTTATTCGAATGAAAGTAATCTTTTTGCAGGACGTCAAAGGGCAGGGCAAGAAAGGCGAAGTAAAAGAAGTCTCGGAAGGCTACGTGCGCAACTTCTTATTGCCGAAAGGGCTGGTCAAACCGGCATCGGACGGCAACCTGAAGACGCTGGACATTCAGAAGGCCGCTGAAGTGAAGCGCAAGGAGAAGGAGAAAGAAGACGCGCAGGCGTTCGCCGCGAAGCTCGAGGCGATCACGGTCGTCGTCAAGACGAAGTCCGGCGCGGATGGCCGACTATTCGGCTCCGTCACGAGCAAGCAGATCGCTGAAGCGCTCGAGAAGCAGGGCCACAAGATCGACAAGCGCAAAATCGAGCTCGAAGAGCCGATTCGCGCGCTCGGTTACACGAACGTGCCGCTCAAGCTGCACCCGGAAGTCAAAGCGACGCTTAAAGTGCAGACGGTTGAAGAATAATACTACAGTGGGTAAAGGAGACAAGCGAAAACAATGAGCGATGAACAGCTGATGTTTGACCGTGTACCCCCGCAGAATACAGAAGCCGAGCAGGCGGTACTGGGTGCCGTCCTGATCCAAGCCGAGTCGCTCGTCACGGCAATGGAGCGGCTGCGCAGCGAAGACTTCTACACGCCGTCTCACCAGTTGATTTATGAAGCCATGGTCGAGCTGGGGGAAGCCAATCAGCCGATAGACCTTGTCACATTAACCGCCCATCTGCAAGGCAAACAACAGCTCGAAGAGGTCGGCGGGGTCAGCTATCTGGCGAAGCTCGGCAATGCGGTTCCGACTGCAGCCAACGTGGACTACTATGCGCAGATCGTCGAAGAGAAGTCCCTGCTGCGGCGTCTGATCCGCACGGCCACGCAGATCGTCTCCAACGGTTACGCAGCCGCCGAAGATGTAGGTATCATGCTGAACGAAGCGGAGCAGCGCATTCTCGAGCTGTCCAACCGCCGCTCGAGCAGCGGCTTCGTATCGATTCGCGATGTCCTGATGGAAGCATTCGAGCGCGTAGAGATCCTGTATTCGAATAAAGGCAACTCGACGGGCATCCCCTCGGGCTTCGTGGATTTAGATAAAATGACGGCAGGCTTCCAACGCAATGACTTAATTATCGTCGCGGCCCGTCCTTCCGTAGGCAAAACCGCCTTCGCGCTGAACATCGCCCAGAACGTCGGCGTGCGTGCGAAGGAGACGGTCGCGATTTTCTCGCTCGAGATGTCGGCCGTGCAGCTCGTCAACCGGATGATCTGCGCGGAATCGAACGTCGACGCCGGCCGACTGCGGACCGGTTACCTCGAGGGAGACGACTGGGAGAAGCTGACGATGGCGATCAGCGCCTTGTCCGAAGCGCAAATCTATATCGACGACACGCCGGGCATCACGGTCGCGGATATTCGCGCCAAGTGCCGCCGACTGAAGAAAGAGCGCGGGCTCGGCATGATTCTGATCGACTACCTCCAGCTGATCCAGGGCCGGGGCAAAGCCGGCGAGAACCGGCAGCAGGAAGTATCGGAGATTTCCCGTACCCTGAAGCAGATCGCGCGCGAACTTGAAGTGCCGGTTATCGCGCTGTCGCAGCTCTCCCGCGGCGTCGAGCAGCGGCAGGACAAGCGTCCGATGATGTCCGACCTTCGGGAATCCGGCTCGATCGAGCAGGACGCCGACATCGTCGCGTTCTTGTACCGGGATGACTACTACGACAAGGAATCCGAGAAGAAGAACATCATCGAGATCATCATCGCCAAGCAGCGTAACGGCCCGGTCGGCACGGTGGAGCTCGCGTTCCTGAAGAGCTTCAACAAGTTCGTCAGTTTGGACCGGACGCACCAAGAACCTGGGCAAGCCTCATAAACCGCACTTATTCGTTTTTAATATGTCACATTTCCGAACGATTGTATGGAACCCCATGCAATCGTTCGTTTTTTATTGACTTTGATTTTTAACATTGCTACACTAAGACTGCTGCCTTTTTGCGACCGGCAGTAATTTTCGGTGTGTGCAAATACATCGAGTGGGGGTATGAGCATGTCAACGGTAGTTGTTGTCGGAACACAATGGGGAGACGAGGGCAAAGGCAAAATCACCGACTTTCTCGCAGAGGGCGCTGACGTTGTAGCCCGTTATCAAGGCGGTAACAACGCGGGCCACACGATTATGATCGGCAACAAGAAGTACAAGCTGACCATGGTGCCATCGGGTATTTTCAATCAGGATAAAACTTGCGTCATCGGCAACGGGATGGTTATCAACCCGCAAGCGCTGATCGACGAAATTAACTATATACATGAGAACGGCTTCAAGACAGACAATCTCCGTATCAGCGACCGCACGCATATTATCATGCCGTACCATCTGGTGCTTGACGGCCTGGAAGAAGAGCGTAAGGGCGACAACAAGATCGGCACGACGCGCAAGGGCATCGGCCCATGTTATATGGACAAAGCCGCGCGCAACGGCATCCGCATGGCGGACCTGCTGGATGCGGAAGAGTTCGAGACGAAGCTTCGCCGCCTCGTCGCGGAGAAGAACCAAGTGATCTCGCAAGTATACGGCAGCGACGGTCTCGACGTAGAGAGCATTCTGACCGAATACCTTGGCTATGCGGAAGTGCTTCGTCCATACGTGACGGATACGTCCGTCGTGCTGAACGACGCGATCGATGGGGGCCAAAAGGTGCTGTTCGAAGGCGCGCAAGGCGTCATGCTGGACATTGACCAAGGTACATACCCGTACGTGACGTCGTCGAACCCTTCGGCTGGCGGCGTGTGCATCGGTTCCGGCGTCGGTCCTTCGAAGATTCAAGAGGTCATCGGCGTGGCGAAGGCTTACACGACGCGCGTTGGCGACGGTCCATTCCCGACCGAGCTGCTGAACGATACGGGCGACTGGATTCGCGAACGCGGTCATGAGTATGGCACGGTAACGGGCCGGCCGCGCCGCGTAGGCTGGTTCGACACGGTCGTCGTCCGCCATGCGCGCCGCGTCAGCGGCATCACGGGCTTGTCCCTGAACTCGCTGGACGTCTTGTCCGGACTTGAGACGGTCAAGATCTGCACGCACTACAAGCTGCGCGGCGAAGTGATCGAGCACTATCCGGCAAGCCTGAAGCTGATCTCCGAGTGCGAAGCGGTCTACGAGGAGCTGCCAGGCTGGAGCGAGGATATCTCGAATGCGAAGACGCTGGCGGATCTGCCGGAGAACACGCGCCGCTACGTGGAGCGCGTATCCGAGCTGACCGGCATTCCGATCTCGATCTTCTCCGTCGGCCGCAACCGCGAGCAGACGAACCAGATCCGTCCGATTTACAAATAAGACCGTTTTCGGTTCCGCGCGGCTGCTTCTTAAGCAGCATGCACGCATCGGATCGGGCTATATGCGAAGCCCCTGTCCCTTTACGGGATAAGGGGCTTTTTGGCGTTTCAACCTACGCGAAGGAAGAACGTCAGCAGCAAGGAGTCGGCCACAATACGGAACATAATTTGCCAACGTTGGTGAATGGTTCCGATACCGCGTGCCCATACTAGGAAGTAGGAAACAGGCAGACATCCGACGCGAAGTGCGGGTGTGCAAGCGGAAAGGTGTGAAACTATGATTTTGAAAATGGTCAGCTGGTTGGGGAAAACGGTAGCGGCGGGATTAATCGTTAGTTTTTTGTCAATCTGGACGACGGGCTATGTCGTCAATAGTTATGTGGAGACGCTGCTGAAGCAGTTTAACATTCCGCTCGAGATGAAGCCAATCGCGATGGACGGCGTGTGGGGCGCCCTATGGGGAGCCGATCCGGCGGTGAAGCCGAAGGCCGATTTGCTTGCCGCGGACGCGCGTAAGGGCGATGGCGGGCGATCGGAAGATGACGGGCAGACGAATGATGGCGAGAAGGACGCATCCGCCTCCACGAGAACGGAAGCAAGCAGCGGGGGAAGCGGCTCCGCAGAAGCGACAGGCTCCGACGCGGCATCTGCGGAGGGCGGTGGCAGCGAGGGCGATCAAGCCGGCGAAACTAGCGCTAGCGGCGAACCGCTCGCGGTCGACGCATACGGCGAACTGCCGGACGGCATCGTCACCGACGTCGGTGGCGGCACCGGGACCAAGGCCAACAGCGGGGCAACCTCGGAGGACGGCGGTTCGGCATTGGGCGACGCGCAGGAGGGCGGCGTCGCGATGACGACGGAAGAGATGAGCGAGGCGAAGAGCCGGATCAGCACGGAGGACAAGAACGAGCTGTTCGACGTCATGATGAAGAAGCTGCCTCAGGAAGCGTGGCAGAGCATCTCGGCGATGATGGAGAACGGGCTGACGGAGCAGGAAATGACGGACGTGCAGCAGCTGTTCGCCCAGCATCTGAACCGGGAGGAATACGACCGGATGACCGAGATTCTGAGCAAATATTAATGTTTCGTAACCCGCCGTTTGGTTGATCGCCCTTCGAGCCGTATGATACAGTAAACAACGGAGCCAATCGATGTAGATTTATGTCGAAATCGAGCAAAAGAATGTACCCGTACACGAAAAGGAGACGATCATGTCTGTTTCTAACGAACCGGATCGGATCCGAAAGGGATGGAATTCTCTCCGGCAATCCTTTCGGCGCGCCCGATCTCATACATCCAACAGCATAGAGCACGAAGAAGGCACGAACAAAGGCAAACGCAGATTACATAGAAAACCGTTCATGTTGGCCGGAGGCGCACTCGCCTTCCTGCTAATCGCCGGATTCAGCGGCGCGGAATTTATGAAAGCCAATACAGTGGATTACTACGACGTCTATCGGGACGGAAGCTTGATCGGGTCGGTCGCGACCCAGGAGCAGGTCGAGTCGCTGGTGGCGGAGCAGAAGAAGGCCGTCGCGGCGGCGAATCCGGACGTAACCATGGTGGTGGACACCGGCACGATTACGTACAAAGCCCAGAGCGCCTATAAGGCAGCGCCTGATACGGAGGCGACGCTTACCAAGCTGTCGGATCTGTTCGAATCGCACGCGATAGGCGTGGAGCTCAAGGTCGACGGCAAGGTGATTGCGGTCGTGAAGGACCAGGAGACGGCCGATCAAATTTTGGCCAGCGTGCAGAACCGCTATGCGCCGAAGGCTGCGCAAGCCAAGACAGCGGTAACCGCGCTCGCGTATACCGGGACGTCGAAGACGGCTTCGGCCACGCCATCCACGGTCGTGAAGTCGGTGAAGATCGTGGAGAAGGTCACCACGACGGCGGCGAACGTCGATCCGGGCAAGATTGCCGATGCGGGCGACGTGTATACGATGATGGTCAAGGGCAGCGTAAAGCCGACGAAATATACGGTGCAGGCCGGCGATTGCGTGGGGTGCATCGCGGAGAAGTTCGACATTTCGCCTCAGGTCATCTATGAGAACAACAAGTGGATCAAGGACGATATGATCAAAATCGGGGATGTGCTCGATCTAACGGTGCTGCAGCCGGAGGTGACGGTACAGACGGTGGAGCACGTCACGGAGACGGAATCGATCGAGCCGATCACCGTCATTCAGAAGAATAGCAACATGCGCGCTGGCGAATCGAAGGTCGTGCGTCAGGGCAAGGCCGGCAAGAAGAAAGTCGTCTATCAGTTGACGAAGCAGAATGGCTACTTGATGAATGAGGAGCTGCTCGGCGAGCAGGTATTGGAGCCCTCCGTCCCCGCTATCGTGATGAAAGGGACGAAGGTCATACTCGGCGAAGGAACGGGCAGGTTCGCTTGGCCAGTAAGCGGCGCCAAATTGACCAGTAGTTACGGAACAAGATGGGGAAGGCTGCACAAAGGCATCGATATGATCGGGAGCAAGACGATTATGGCCGCGGACAACGGGGTCGTCGAGTTCGCCGGCGTTAAGAACGGCCTTGGCAACTGTGTTATTATTAACCATAAGAACGGATACCAAACCACCTACGGGCATATGAGCAAAGTAACGGTGAAGAAGGGCCAAGTCGTCGAGCAAGGAGACAAGCTCGGCATCATGGGCAACACCGGCCACTCGTTCGGCACGCATCTTCACTTCGAGGTGAAGAAGGACGGCAAGGTACAGAATCCGATGAAATATTTATAAGCGCATTGCGGCGCCGCCGTGGCCTTTTAAGGGTCATGGCGGCGCTTTTTGGCATAGGCATGGCGCAGGGAAGAGAAGACGGATAATATTTTCCAGATTGCGGCTTACATGAGGGAACTTTCATTGGGACAACACCGGCTCCTATGATAGAATAGATGGGTAGCCAAGCGGCATGAATGCTGGGTTTGGCAAGCAAAATGACGAAGCAATGCGACAGGCGGTGGCGTTAGTTGCACGGTAAAATTTTGGTCGTCGATGACGAACAGCCAATTGCGGATATTTTGAAGTTCAATTTGGAGAAGGAAGGCTATCAGGTCATCTGCGCATTCGATGGCGGCGAGGCGGTCAAGCTCGCGTTCGAGGAGCGGCCGGACCTGATTTTGCTTGATTTGATGCTGCCCGTGAAGGACGGCATGGACGTGTGCCGCGAGGTGCGGGCGCGTCTGCAGACGCCGATCATTATGCTGACCGCCAAAGATACGGAACTCGATAAGGTGCTGGGTCTTGAGCTGGGCGCGGACGATTACGTCACGAAGCCGTTCAGCACGCGCGAGCTGCTCGCCCGCGTGAAGGCGCATCTGCGCCGGCAGAAGAACGAGCAGAGCGCGGGCGGACAAGCGACCTCTTCCGGCGCGGCTCAATCGCAGGCGGAGGAGAAGCAAGGCCTTTCCATTTTCAACTTGTTTATCGATACGGATATGTACGTGGTCTACAAGGACAACGAACCGCTCGATCTGACGCATCGCGAATACGAGCTGGTGTATTACTTGGCTCGCAACAGCGGCAAGGTCATGACGCGCGAGCATCTGCTGCAGGCGGTATGGGGCTTCGAATACTTCGGCGACGTGCGCACGGTGGACGTGACGATCCGCCGGCTGCGGGAGAAGATCGAGGATGACCCGAGCCGTCCGGAGTACATTATGACGCGCCGGGGCCTCGGCTATATGATGCGCAATCCGAAATCCGGAGGCTTCGGTGCCGGATGAACGGCTTGCGGTTCTTTCGATCCATTCAGGTCAAGCTGATTATTATTTACGTGCTGCTCATTCTGATCGCGATGCAGCTGATCGGCGTCTATTTCATCAGCACGATGAAGACGTCGCTGACGTCGAATTTCACGACGAACATGAACAACCAGGCGGATGTGCTCGCAGGCTTCGCGGCCGAGAAGCTGAACGCCCGGACCGAGAAGCCGGGGGAGGACGCGCAGGCGGCGGAAGAGGACTTAAGCGCGCTCGTGCGCAACCTGTTCAGCATTAACGAGGCGGAGATCCAGCTGATCGACGCGAGCGGCAAGGTGCTCGCCACGTCGCTCTCCATCCACCAGGAGTACGTGGGCAAGAAGAACACGACCCTTGCGGTCAGCCGCGCCCTGCAAGGCATCCGGGACAACGAGGAAGAGATCATCGACGAGGACAATATCCGCAAGAAGATCATCGCCAAGCCTATCTTGTACGAGAGCAAAATCGTCGGCGCCGTCTACATGGTCGCTTCGATGAAGGAGCTCTATGCGACGGTCAACCGGATTAACCGGATCTTCATGTCGGGGATGCTCATCGCCCTCGGCCTGACCGGGGTGCTCGGCATTCTGCTGGCGCACACGATCACGAATCCGATCAAAGGCTTGACTAGGCAAGCGGCCGCAGTCGCCGAAGGGCGGTTCGACCGTCAAGTTCCGGTGCTCGGCGACGACGAGATCGGGCAGCTCAGCGAAGTGTTCAACAACATGACGATGCGGCTGCGCGACGCGCTCGAGACGAACGAGGAAGAGAAGGAGAAGCTCGCCTCGATTCTTGCGAACATGAGCGACGGCGTCGTCGCGACGGACGAGCAGGGCGTTGTCATGATCGCCAACCGGCGCGCGCGGGAGATGCTGCAGAGCGATTGCCAGGGGCGGCCGCTCTCGAAGCTGTTCGATATGGATGAGCGGCATCTGCAGGCGATGCTGGGTGGTAGCGGCGAGTCGTCGACGGTCATCCACCGGCAGCATCCGGACGAGGAGCTCGACGAGGTGATGCGCGTGACGTTCACGCCGATCCATCGCCGGGATAAGGGCATCTCCGGGGCGATCGCCGTTCTGCAGGACGTGACCGAACAAGAGAAGCTGGAGCAGTCCCGCCGTGAGTTCGTCGCGAATGTGTCGCACGAGCTGCGGACGCCGCTCACGACGATTAAGAGCTATACGGAAGCGCTCGACGACGGAGCGATGGACGATCGGGAGCTGGCGCAGCGGTTCGTCTCCGTCATCCGGAACGAGACCGAGCGGATGATCCGGCTCGTAACCGACCTGCTTCATCTGTCGCGCCTCGATTCCAATCAGGCGCCGCTGCGCCGTCAATCGACGAGCGTGCCGGAGATGCTGGAGGAAGTCGCGGACCGGTTCTCGTTCCAGATGCGCAAGAAGTCGATCCGCTCGACCGTTCGCGTCGAGGACGGCATCCTGCACGTGCTGCTGGACCGGGATCAGATCGACCAGGTGCTCGACAATCTTGTCTCCAATGCGATCAAATATACGCTGGACGGCGGCCGAATCGAGATCGTCGCCAGCAAGCCGGATCCCGGTTCCATCGCGATTCGGGTGAAGGATACGGGCATCGGCATCTCGCGCAAAGACTTAAGCCGTATCTTCGACCGATTCTATCGGGTGGACAAGGCGCGCTCCCGCAATATGGGCGGCACGGGTCTGGGTCTCTCTATTGCCCGGGAAATCGTCAAGGCGCACGGCGGCACGATCGCCCTCGATTCAGAGCCGAACGAAGGCACGACCGTGACCGTCACGCTGCCTGCCCTGCATGAGGGAGGAGGTGCGGCGTCATGATGGAGAAGATCAAGACGGTGCTGCTCGTCTTCCTGGTCGCGCTTAGCCTGCTGCAGAGCTACTGGCTGGCGTACAGCATGCCGGGTATTGGAGTAACGGTCAATCAGAAGCAGGATTACGTCAAAGCCGATCTGAAGGGCGACAAAGAGAAGCTGGAGAATTTGATTTTCCCGGAGGATATGGTGCTGCACTTCGGCAGCAATCAACATACGCTGCTCTATCCGGGGACGAACTTCTACGACTTGATCTTCGACCGGGTAAGAGGCCGGGAGTTCAAGGGGTTCCAGCGCGACGCGCGGTATGCGGTCGATTGGGACGCGGTGCGCGCTCAGAGCATTGGCGTCGAGCTGCGCTTTGGCACGGGCGTGCCGGTTGAGCTCTTGTCGAAGGTCATGAAGCTGTCGGAGGGAGACTCGATCTTCCAGAACGATTCGATCGCGAATATATGGATATTCAAGCGTCCGGAGCGCGAAGAAGTGAGCACATACTTCTTCAGCACGGACGGGACGACCGTCTATGAATCGGTACGCGCGGACTTAACGGTGCGCGACGTGCAGAATTACGTCGGCTTCGGTCAATATTGGGCGCCTTATCAGTATGTCGCGCCGGATCTATATTTGGCGAAAGAGCCGCTGCAGGCGGTCGAGGCCGTCATCGGCTTCAGCACATATACGCCGGAGCAGATGCAGCATAACCTGTTCCTGGATCCGAGTGTTACGCGGGCGATCAATGATCAGAACGACGTGCAGACGTATACCGACCATAAGCGTGGTCTGCAAGTGGAACAAGGCGGCCGGTGGATCCGGTATACCGACCCGGCTCCCGCGCAGGATTCTGTGGAGCGGGTGAGCGAGAACGTGTACGCCTCCATCCAGTTCATCAACGATCACGGCGGCTGGGACGGACGGCACCGGTTCATCGAACCCGGCATAGCCGGTGGCGAGCAGACGATCCGTTATCAGCAGTATTACGGCGCGTTCCCGGTGCTGTCGAAGAAACCGTTCTTGTACGGCGAGATGCTGCTGCGCATGCAGCAGGGGGTCGTCACGGAGTACGAACGGTCGATCGTGACGATGGCCGAAACCGAGGACAGCAAAGAAGTACGCTGGCTCCCGGGCGGCAGCCTGCTCAGCAAGACGCTGGCCGGCTACAGCCGGCGAGGCGAGGTGGAGGCGGTATTCCCGGCGGTCGAGGTCGAACTGGTCGAGGGTCGGACAGAGGCCGACGCGGACAAGCTCCGCGTGACGCCGGTCTGGGCGGTCCGGCTGCGCGACGGTTCGCAGGAGAAGCTGCTCTCTGCCGTTGCAGGCAGCCGCAAGCCGGCGGCCGGGGAGCCTGGCGGGGCCGACAAGGATAACTCCGCGATACTGCCCGGTGGGCTTTCGCTAGGCGGAACAGCGGGCAGCATAGACGCCAGCGGCGTTCAACTCACGGCCGGCGGCAGCCTGCTGGATATGCGGAGGTAACGGCGGATGGACTGGAGACGAGCGAAGAGTGTTTTGATATTGGCGTTCCTGCTGCTGAACGTCGCCCTCGGCTACCAGCTGTGGTCGAGCTACGGGGAAGGGTTCAGCGCGAGCGCAGACGTGAACGATTTGCCGCCGGAGACGCTCGCTGTCATTCAGGAGAAGCGGATCTCCGTGCAGGCGAATATTCCGGCAGAGACACCGGAGCTGCGCGATTTGACGTACCGTGCTCAGGTGCCGCTCGGCAGCGGAGAACGAATCCAGCTGCAGACGCCGGTGGCCAGCAAGGCCGTCTATAACGAGCAAGAGCTGCGTCAGGCGCTCGGCGGCGAAATTCCGGATTTGGCGCAATACCAGTTCGACCAAGCGGTCAGCCGCGACGGGGTAGACGGCGTGTTCGTGCTATACCGGATAATTGACGGGCGGCCGATGTTCGATGTGAAGCTGGAGCTGTTCTACAGCAACCAGCGCATCGTCGCTTATCGGCAGGACCGCATCGAGCTGCTGCCGGCCGAGCAGTCGCAGAAGCAGGAAGTGCTGCCGGCCACGAAGGCGGCGGCAAGCCTGATCGACCGCAACTATTTACCGGTGGGCGCCGTCATTAAAGAGATCAAGCTGGGCTATCACCACGGCCAGATTTTCGACTCGCAAACCCAGGTATCCGCGCCATCGTGGCGGGTGCTGCTGGAGGACGGCACGGCGTATTACGTCTATGCGATCAGCGGCGAAGTTGTAACGGGCAAAGAAGAGGGACAATAGACAACCAGGCGCCTTATGCAACCAGGGAGAGGGAAAGGACAGGTTTAACGAGCTATGGGGATGCGGTTTACCGTGCTGTCGAGCGGATCGACGGGCAACGCGACCATTGTGCAAAGCGATGAGGCCGCGGTGCTTGTGGACGTCGGAATGAGTGTAAAAAAAATGGAGGAGCTCATGCGGGAGCGGGGGATCGCGGGCCATCACCTGGACGCGATACTCGTGACGCACGAGCACTCTGACCATATTAAGGGCTTGGGGGCGTTCGCCCGCAAGTTCGATCTGCCGATCTTCGCGAATGAGGCGACGTGGGCTGCGCTGGAGCGCCACGTCGGCAAAATCGCGCCAGAGAAGCGGGTTGTCATGCAGACGGGGGAGACGCTGACGTTCGGCGATCTGCGCACGACCTCGTACGCGATCTCGCATGACGCGGCGGAGCCGGTCGGCTACGTGTTCGAGGACGAAGACGTCAAGCTTAGCTTGGCGACCGACCTCGGCTACGTGAGCGACAAGGTGCGCAAGATGATCGAGGATTCCGACGTGCTCGTGCTCGAATCGAACCACGACGTGGATATGCTCCGGATGGGGCATTACCCTTGGAGCACGAAGCGCCGGATCTTGAGCGACGTCGGCCATCTCTCCAACGAGGCGGCCGGCGAGGCGCTCTGCTACCTGATGACGGACCGGACCAAACGGGTATATTTGGCTCATCTTAGTCTGGACCATAATTTGATGGACTTGGCGAAGCTTACCGTTAATAATGTATTAGAGGGCAATGGGCATTTCTTCCGCAAGGACGAATTCCCGCTGCGGGAGACGTATCACGACCGGCCTACGCCATGGGACGAAGTGAGGCGGAAACAAGCGTATCCAGCTCTAGATCGAGTGCAGCGGCTTTAAGCGCGAGTTCCTCGCGGGTGAGCAGTCCCTTCTCGATCAGGATCTCCGTCATCGCGCCTAGGCTTAGCAGCAGGCGGTAGTGATCCTCTTTCAAATCGGCCAGTTTGGCGGCCAGGTGCACCTGTTCCATTGTAGGGGATGATTGACGCGGTTTCATCCATATCGCTCCTTTGGTTACGGGAAGGGCATGCTAGTCCGAATTTCTAGCATATCTTTCCGCATTTCGTTCATACTCTATTATTAGTGTAGGCGATTCTTCCGATATCATTCCTAGATTCGAAAAAAACAGTTCTTGATGCCAGCAGGACATCGAGAGGAGCGATAATAGATGAGCTTGTTCGACGACGATTTTTATTCGACCCGCGTCTCGCGCCGCGTACGTTCTTCGTCCAAAACGGAGGAACGCCGGTTCTTGACCAGTCCCCGCAGCAGCAGGTCTTGGTCACAGATCCGTCTTGCGGCGGCCTCCTCGCTTATAAGCGCGGCTGCGGTCGTGCTCCTGTTCGGTCTGTTCACCGGCGGCTTCGACCGGGGATCAGGTCCGCTGGCGAACGCGCGACCGGCGGTGGCAACCGTGCAGACGAACGATCCGCTCGAGAAGACGGTCGAGGCAGCGGGCAAGGTCCGTCCGGCCGTCGTCAGCATCATTAACGAGCAGTCGCTCGCGGTGCTGCAGGGCGAAGCGCCGGAAGAGTCTACCGGCGAAGATGAGTTGACGCAGGCGGCGCTGGGATCGGGCGTTATTTTCGAGAAGGTGAAAGGCAAGGCGCATATCATTACGAACGCGCACGTCGTCGCCGATGCGGCCGCATTGAAGGCGGTGCTCAGCACAGGCGAGGTTCGCGAGGCCAAGTTGATCGGCGCCGATACGATTACGGATCTGGCCGTGCTCGAGATTGATGCCGGCGGCATCGACGCGGTCGCGGAGATCGGGGACTCGCAGGAGCTGCGCGCCGGCCAAGTGGTCATGGCGATCGGCAACCCGCTGGGCTTATCGGATTCGCTGACGATGGGCATCGTGAGCAAGACCGAACGCGTCATTCCGGTGTCGCTCGCGCAGGACGGCGTGTACGACTGGGAGCAGGAAGTGATTCAGGTCGACGCGTCCATTAACCAGGGCAACAGCGGCGGCCCGCTCATCGACCTGAACGGCCGCGTAATGGGCATTAACAGCATGAAGGTATCCGACTTCGGCGTGGAAGGCGTCGGCTTCGCGATTCCGACGCATGAGGCGATGCCGATCGTGCAGAGTCTGCTCGATTATGGCAAAGTGAAGCGTCCCTATTTGGGCGTGTACACGATGGACGTCGAGCAGTATTTGGCCCAGCAGGAGGCTCAGCGCGTTGAGTCTGGCGGCCACGAGCCAGCGGACGAGGGAGCGGTCGACGAGGATTCCGATGGAGCGGATAGCAGCGCGCCGGAAGCCGATCTCGAGATGCCGAAGGGCGTCGACAAGGGCGTTGTCGTCCTGGAGGCGGTCGGTCCAGCGGCTGAAGCGGGACTCGAATTCAACGATGTCATCGTCAAGCTCGACAAGCAGACGATCGGCAGCACGTTGGACCTGCGGAAATACCTGTACGAGGCGAAGGAAATCGGGGATTCGCTCGACATTACCTACTACCGTGGAGGCGAGCGGAAGACGATTACGCTCAAGCTGACGGAGAAGACGGGCGACGAGTAAAATATCCGAATGGCGGTCTTGAGCGAATGGGCTCGGGGCCGCTATTTATTTTGCGCGGCGCGGGATTTGTGGCTAAGGGTACGTTCGTTCGGCGTTGCCGATCCGGGTGACTGTGGTGTATATTGGAGAACGACAGGCGTTGCCTACGCTGGCTAAGAATCTTCGTTTTGGTCGATGCTAAGAGGTAGGTCAGATTATGAGAACCGAGGGAATTGAACGCATGTATTGTGTATGCAAAGAACATATTGAACTGGCGATCGACAAGTTCGTGGATGACTACGAAGATGCGCCGGATATCGTGGATTTGGTGAAAACGAAGTTTAGCGATTGGGAAGCGCCCGCGACGTGCGATATGTGCGGCAGTATTGCGGAGTTTCTGGTCGTATAATGCTCCGATTACTCCTGAACGCTCCCGTTGTAGGCCTGTTCCTCGAATAGATGAATGATGAAGCGGTAGGAACAGGCCTACAAAAGTCGCTTATCAGGAGTAATCTCCGCTGCAGAGTAGAGGCGGCTTGTTTCGCTCCGCTCGAAATACGAAAGAAATTTCAAACATCGCTTCAGATCTGGATGGCAATTGCTTGCCGATAGATGGAGGGGATGTTTTTTGTTAGTTGTAAGGAGTATGTATAACGCACAAAAAAATTTGCCTTCCCGATGATAATAATTATCATTCTTGGTTAATATATAAGTGAGCAAGGTGAAACGGCTAACGTCGTCCTTGCGGCGAAGCGCATTTCATTCCGCGATCATGAAGCTGATTGGTTTGCGTTTACAATCCTCGGATTAGGAATGCAGCATTCAACGATGGAGAAATCCAAGATGAATGATAAGCGTGAAACTTATAAATTCTTGTATTTCAACGGAAAAGGACAGCCGGTCGCTCGGCTGCCCCAAGAAATTGCTTCGTCAGTTAGATCTTCGGTTCAAATGTTTTGCAATCTGTTTCCTCTGAGTTGTTGGCTTGTTTGCCACGGTGGCTCACCACGTAAATGGAGGAAGCATTGCATTGGTTGCCAGCGGCCCAATACTTACAGTTGTTCACTTCGCACAGAACATCTTTCGCCATGAGAATTCACCTCCTTGGCATTAGGATGGTCGAACGGTGTACCTCTTTATACCTCGGACAGCCTGCTTTGAATCTCTTTTTTAGGAGAGACAAGGCGGGCTTGTTCGAGTTGGAATGCTTACTCGTGCAGAAGCGGTCGACGCTCGGTCGTACGTGGGATAGAATAAGGAAGTTGATTGACGGCAGGAAACGCAGCCTTGTCCATGGATGATGGACGGGCATGAAATAGAGCAGCAAAGGAGCAGCAGAACATGCAAATTCAATTGATTACGGTCGGCAAGCTGAAGGAGAAGTATTGGAACGATGCGGTGGCGGAATACGCCAAGCGGATGGGCGCTTACGCGAAGCTCGATCTGCGGGAGGTGCCGGACGAGAGGGCGCCGGAGAACATGAGCCCGGCCGAGGCGGAGCAGGTGAAGCAGCGGGAGGGCGAACGCATTTTGGCGGCGATCAAGCCGGACGCGCACGTCGTGGCATTAGCCATCGAAGGCGAGACATGGACGAGCGAGCAGCTGGCGGCGCATTTGGACAAGCAGGCCGTCTATGGCGGGGGGTCGGTCGCTTTCGTCATCGGCGGCTCGCTGGGGCTGTCCAGCGCGGTCATGTCGCGGGCGGATAAGAAGCTGAGCTTCGGGCGTATGACGTATCCGCACCAGATGATGAAGGTCCTGGTGCTGGAGCAGGTGTATCGGGCGTTTAAGATTAATCGGGGGGAACCGTACCACAAGTGACGGCAAGTTTTGCACGGAATTCCTTGCGAGGGAACTAACGGGAGACGATAGCTGAACAAAGCGAGATCAAAGAAAGGGCCATCCCGAGAAGGGTGGCCCTAAAACTTGCCGTTGCAGACGGCGCGGTGAACCTTATCATAAGTGGGGCGAAGCGTATAATCGACCATCCGCTCCGACAGCTGTGCGCCGTGGCTAGCTGCATGTAAACGCCCTGTGAAATTGCGTCATATTGTCGACTTGCGCAATTTATAGGTCAGCTGAAGCATGATGGTTACAACCGTGTTAAAGGGTGGATATTTGAATGGTTAACAGGCTTAATACACCTTTATCAATCGTAAAGTCCAGGCTGATCGGCCCACTTCGTGCATTCGCAGCATCCGTATACTCGATTGCCTTATACGCACCGTCATTCAATCGCGCTTGGAATGCTCCATCTTTAACTTGAAGCACGATTTTCTCGGTTGCACCGTTTGCTTGAACCGTTAGTGTCCCATTCGCTAAAGACGCTCCGTCGATCGTCACCAAACCGGATACCTGACTAGGGATGACAACATTAAGCGGTTCTGTCAGCTGGCCCTCAGCTGAAATCGTAAACGTCTTAGCTATGGATAATGTCTCATCAGGCGCATGGATACGGAACTGATTAATCGTGTATTCGCCTGGCGATAGACGAAATAGGAAGGTACCATCCGTTCTGACTGGAATAACGACTGGCTTCGCCCCATCGCCGCCATTAGGTACGATCGTCAATTCTCCCTGACCAGCAAGTGAACTATTCGTACTCTTAATCGTACCTTCCTGTACTTTCGACATCAGGATGGTAATCGGCGAATCGCTTGGCACGTCAATGATGCGAGCGATCGGCTCATACTTTTGCGTACTATTATCCGTGTAGCCCAAGATATTATAGGTTCCATCAGGTAAATAAGCTCGGAATGCATTATTTCTGACTTGAACGTTGTACGTTGCACCGCTTTTCATATCCTGCACTTCCAGCATAACTATTCCATACCAAATGTCCGCAGATTGAAGTACACCTTCTAAGTTGCTTGCGTGCTCGATTACGTTAATCGTTTCCCCTGGAGTGTCACCTCCCGCGATGGTGTATATTCCGGATAGTGTCGTGAACTTTCCACTGTTCCACTCTTGATAACCCAGGACCTGGAATTGACCGCCCGGTAAGGCAATCGTGAACTTCCCATCTATAACAGGCACAATATAGGAGAGTTTGGATGTGAGATCAACGAATGTTATATCTACACCTGTAATCGGAAGGTTACTACCATCTTTCTTCAATGTTCCATTAATAGCGCCTTCTGGAATGCTGATACTTAGTGCGGCCCCGCCTTGTACAGAAAAGGTTTCGTGAATGGGTACCGATTGGTAAAAATGGTTTTTGTATTCGGTCACTACATAATTACCATCAGGCAAATGGAGGCTGAACCGACCGTTCTCGATATTAACATTGTAAGATACAGAAGGGACTGTCTCGGATTTGATCGTTAGTGCTTGAACGAGCTGCGCCATATCGCCCCCCGTAATCGTGCCTGTTACGTTCGGGTCAGGAACTGAAAATGTCAGATGATACAGATCAGCCTTCCAGCTCCTAACGAGAATATTTTTCTTTAATACATTTCCTGAATTGGATATGTATTCGAACGTATATTGGCCATCTGGTAAAGAGGCTTCGAATTTCCCATCCAAAATAGGAATGGTGAGTCTGATATCAGGAGCGTCAAAACTGTAGACATACAATAAAGCATTGGCAGAATCCACTTGATTGCTGCTAACAACAGTCCCGATCACATTAGCCGTAGGAACCGTCAAATCAATCGAAGTCGTCCCGGTGGCAGCAATGTTGAAGGATTTATTCATTGTATAAATGCCATAATCATTGCTATAAGCGAGCACGTTGTATTGTCCTGGCATCAAAGCGGCTTCCAGTGAAATCGCAAATGGTTGATTATGACCGTCATCCACCAAGATCTTTCCATCATTGACTACCCTGTCATTTTGCTTAACCGTCGCATTAAAATTCACAGCCGGCAGATGTACGGTCGTGCTTCCTGCTTCCACTGTTCCGTTCTTTACCATAAACCGCTGGCGAACAAGCTGGGTGGAGCTTCCGTTATCGTAGTCAAGGATTTCGTACGGACCATCAGGCAAGTAAAGTTCGAACTGACCTTGGCTATCCAAGTGGGTCCACTCGATTTTGTAACTACCGAGCCCCGTGCTTTTGATGCCCAAAAATCCGTCTGATACCGGTTTGTCATCTGCTTGCAGCACCTTACCACTAATATTAGGCGAATGGTATAAAACTTGCAGTTGCAGAGGCGTTTGCTTCTCTACATTTGCCGGAACGCTAAAAGGCTGCTGTTCCTCATGGTAACTCTGTCCGCTGTCGAAACGATTTACCTGATATAGACCGGGAGGCAGGAACATGTGGAATTGCCCATCCTTTACCGTGGCCAGGAAAGTCTCATTCTGCCCGTATTTCTTTACTACAACTACGCCATCGCCTGCTAGCATGTTTTCAGCACGGTCAAAAAGTATCTCACCCGTTACGTTGAACTCACTTTCGGAGTAAGCCTGCAGTGTCAATGTTTCATGATATTTCAGCTTGCCATTCGATACAATAAATTCGTTGAACAACTGTTTATCACCATTACCGGTCTTAAGCTTGATCGTCTTATATTCACCATCTGGTAAATATAGCTTAAACGACCCGTTATTCACGTTTGCCTCGAATTGTTGATCAGTCGAATATTCATTCTGGATGACAACTTGACCGGACTGAATCGCATTACCGTCCTTATCTGTAATCTTACCTTCAACATTAGGTTGATTGTCCACTGTAAGCAGCTTCTGGGATGGAGCAGACACCGAGTTCCCGGACACAACATACAGCCGATAGCTGCCTGCCGATGATGGAGCGGCCAGACGGGTAGCCACACCATTGCCCTTCAGCGCCGTCATTGACGGCCCTTCTGTGAATGTACTTGTATTCGCAGGAGCGAACCATACCGACGTCCCATATTCCGGGGCTTTCTTGAGCGTTACTTTCGTCCCGCCAAGCACGGTTACATGATTATCGAACAGTACATCCGCCGGTCCACTGGTCTGACCTCCACCATTGCCGTTTCCTCCGCCTCCGCCGGGATTTCCCCCGCCAGCGCCGCCTCCACTTCCACTAGGTGCTCCGCCGCCAGTGCTACTGCTTGGTGTTCCACCGACAGTTGAGGACGTGCCTGTCTGATTGTCTGGCGTGCTAGTCTTCTCTTCTTTACCGTCCACTGCAGCCGTCGAGCGCTTCGCCAAGGCACGTTCCAGAATAACAACCGTCTCCGCACGCGTTGTAAACGAATCCACACCGAATGATGACGCGCTCTTCCCAACCATGAGGCCGCTCTTCACGACTGCGCCAATGGCTCCTTTGCTCCATACTGGAGCGTTCAACGCATCTGTATAAGCCGCTGGAGGATCTGCTGGTTCAAGTTTGAGCAGCTTAGCTACTAGGACAGCGAATTCCTGTCGCGTAATCGGCTCGTTCGGACGAAATCTACCGTCAGTCGCTCCTTCCATATAGCCAACTTTCACGGCAATCGCTATCGCATCGGCGTACCATAAACCGGGATTCACGTCTTTGAAGCTAACCCCCGCTTTCTCTCGGAATCCAAATGAAGCATTAACTAGCGCAGCCACTTCTGCGCGAGTGATCGTTCGATTAGGCTTCAAGTCGCCATTAGCATCACCTTTCAGCCAACCGCTCTTGGACCACTTGTCCAAAATGCTAGCTGCCCAATGCGTTTTCGTATCTATGCTACCTTCAGTTCCTGGTTGAGCGGCGGCACCATACCCAATTCCGCTTGGAATTAACAGTAATCCTGCCAATAATGATATCGTTACTCGTGTAGACCTCAACAACGTTCATATTCCCCCCATAATCTTACTTAACTATTTGTATAAATAGTACAACACTACCTAAAAGTTTCCAAGGGGGTAATTCGGGCTTACTAGATGTAACTTAACACTCAGGACTTTAGGGAAGAAATCTGTCCACTACCCATTCACACAATCCGACATTTTTATTTGTTAAACGCATCACTTTCTGAAACGAATTGTGGACGACAGACTACTTCCGCTGCTATCGGACTTCTTTAAATAGGGCAGGTTTTCATGCGCAGTTCCTTACAAGGTATGAATCGAATATAAAAATCCCACAACAAGAAAAGCAAAAAGCCCCTCGCAAAAAGGGGCTTTAGCCTGTCAAAAATCATGAAATACGATTGAAGGTGTCACATTTACGGCTCAAAAAGGGATTCGTTTTGTACGAATGGTGTAGTCGTGTTCGGCTGCCCAATTCACGAGTCCAACCCAGAAATTTTCACATGCTGAAACGATCTTTGAAGGCTCTGTCAGCTCGCCAGACATAACCATTCGCGCAACATGGTCAAATCCCTCTGGGCGACCCGGTAGCTCCAATGCCTCCGGTAGAACCATTGAGCCCGTCGAAAAAAGTTTTTGGTTATGTAACCCAACTAACATAGCTCCATATTGGGCAAACTCCACTGCCAAGTATGGCAAGTAGGTGTGAGGGCCATTTAAACGGACATTTCTAATTTTCCCAACAAACTCGTACATTTCTCCTACAAGGACTTCATCGATTGCTCGCCGGAAATCTTCCTTTGTTGGCGACTCGGCAGCTTCCTTCAATTTGGGGAAGAATCCTTTAGGGTCATACAGGCTAAGTTGGGAAAAGAATGGCCCATGCGTCAACGGCCATGTTCCTTCAACAGTAGAGGCGGTTGCAAGGAGAACGTCCTGACTACAGACGTCCACTTCGGCTTTCCAAGGCCCCGCCGACCACTCATAGCTAAAATCTACCGATCCACTTGATTCCCTTAGTACGCAAAACATCTCAATGTCTGAGAAAGGGCCGTCCGTCCCTCTGGAAACAGAACCGTAGACCCCAATGGCAAGGATCTGTTCTCCGTACACGTCGTGTAATCTCGAAGCAATTTCATGGCAGGTGCGAAGTCTTTCGTCTCGAGAAGTATGTTCAGGTCCATTCATGTGCATTAGTTTGCATCTCCCTTTGATTTATTCGGGCGAATCGTCACTAGCACATGGATGGAGGACCTCGGGCTTAACGGGGCACTTTTTTTGGATGCATGAGTTTTCCTCCTACAAAACATGGTTATGGAAATTGTACCCAAATGTTTTTGCTTTAGCAAGGTGCTGGTTAAGCGTATTCAAGGAACGTGCCGTTTACATACAGCGTGATAAACCGTATTACAAGTAGGGCGAAAATGATCGCCCTTAACCTCGTGAAGCGTGGAAATGGCATCTTCGAAAAATCGAAACTACGCGATCGCTGCATGTTCAATGCATTTTACAGCCGGTAGCGAGGGTTAATGACTTCCCCCCAACAGATCCACTCTCTCCTGCAACCCCTCTACAACTTCCTTCGGGATTTCCCTCACCTTGATTTCCCCGCCTAAGAAAAGCAGCCAATTGATGATTTCCGCCAATTCATCCGGATGATGAACATTGATGAACGTCTTCAAGATAGCCGTGGTTTGAAAAGGATTCGTATAGGAAATGGTGATTTTTAATGGATGGTACTTTTTGAACTGGGCAATCGCCTTGGGACCGAGCTCGAGGACCAGGTTGATGGCTTCTTCCTGCTTGCTTAGCTGTTCTACGATCTTCTTCTTGCTTATTCGTTTTTTCTCGGGGTTGGGTTTGACATCGGTGAGATGGTCGACGGGAATAATCCGCCGCTTCTCCTCCGCCAGGTCGAAGCCTTCAATTTGCCATGAGCTTTTCTCGCGATAAAGGCGCATGAGATAAATCGGATAAGACTGGATTTCTCTTCTTTCTTCGACGGTAACCACTAAGTAGCGGTCTTCAAGAAGAATCCGGATAAGCTGCTCTAACATCGGATGGGGCAGATCGGATAGATCCAGCAGGTCAGGATTGTGGGGATTCGTACCTTCGAAGAGGAGGATTTGATTTAACAGGACAAGATCGTCCTGCTGATTCTGGGAGATGAGGCCGAGCAATTTCTCCGCCAAAGAGTGGCGGCTCTTGAGATAAGGGAGCTGCAGATTACGTGTGGCCATGAAGGCGATAAACAGCGCTTTGATCTCATTATCGGTAAAGCGGACCGTGGGCAGGACGGAGTTGCTCATGACAAAGTAACCCCCGTCCCTTCCGACTTCGGCGACGAGCGGCATGCCCATGGCTTCAATTTCCCGGATGTCTCGAATCGCCGTCGAACGGGAGATGTTAAACTCCTGCATGATTTCCGAAATGGTAAAATGGGCGCGGTTGTTGATGTACCGCATGATGATGTTAATCCGTTCCACTTTTTTCATGGGGCCCTCTAAACGGTATCATTTTTTGACATGATTTATCGTTATTATAAACCCATGAAGCGAAAAAACAAACGATTGAATCCAATCAAAAAAGGAGCTGGAAAGATGGCAGCACACACTGTTGAGGCGAAAGACAGCTTTATCGTTGTAGGTGTCGGAACGGAACTTGCGAGCGCGTACACGGACTATGCCGGCATGCCCATGGAAAAGGAAAACTTCTGGCGGACCGTAGAGCAGGATGGAAGGCTTGACGCCTTAAAGGCTGCCGCTGCGAACGACTACATCTTTGCTGTCAACGAATTGGTAAACGGTAAGCGGATGTATTACGCCGGCGTCATGACGGAAGCATCGGTACCGGAAGAACATCGCGCGATCCAATTCCCCAAGGGACAACACCTCGTCATTAAGGGCGAAGGGAAGACGGCTGATGAACTCAGCAGTAAGCTTACCGGCATTGCCTTTGGTCAAGTGCTGCCAGCGGCTGATAACTTCGCCTATGTCGGCGGCCCCAATGCAACGGTTGAGATGGGGCAGCGAGACGGGCTCGTGTATGGGGAAATGTGGATTCCGGTTGTGGAGAAGTAAACAAAATCAAAGGAGGAATTGAAATGAATACGATTACCGGTCATGAAAAAATCACGAAGGTTAAATCCCGTCCGATCGGAAGGACGGCCGCGTATTGGACCGTCACCATCATTCTCGCATTCTCTATTGCTTTGAGCGGGATCGGGCAATTGATGCGGTATGGCGGCAACGTCGATTTAGTGACCGCTATTGGGTTCCCGTTATATATCACGAACATTCTCGGGGCTTGGAAATTGCTTGGCGTCATTGCGATTGTAATGCCAGGGTACCCTCGGCTAAAAGAGTGGGCGTATAGCGGTATCTTCTTTCTCATGACAGGTGCAGCCTTATCCCATGTGTTCGCTCATGATTACGGCGATGGCGGATTTCATGTTATTCTTCCGCTGTTCTATGCCGCGCTTGGCATCGCCTCCTGGGCGCTGCGTCCGAAAAGCCGCAGACTCTAATAGAAGTGAAATTAACGCCAGCCGCTTCGGGAATCCGATAGACTTTCCCTACCAAAAGGCACTAATATTTAGGTAGGGAAGCTGCGGGAGAGAACAATGGGCGTAGAGCGCAAAACAGGTTCATATTTTGACATAATTCATGGTTATGATAGACCTATTAAGTGAATAACAAATCAATGGATTCATTCAAAAAAAGGAGCTGGGATTATGGCAACGTATACCTTTGAGGAAAAAGACAGCTTTATCGTGCTTGGTATTGGAACGGAACTGAAGAGCAATTACACGGATTATGCCGGCATAAATAAGGAGAAAGAAAACTTTTGGCGGTCTGTGGAGCAGGATGGAAGGCTTGACGCGTTGAAGGCGATTGCGGCGAACGACTATATCTTTGCCGTGAACGAAGCGGTCAATCACAAGATGATGTATTATGCGGGCGTCATGACAGATTCATCGATACCGGAAGAACACCGCGTGATCCAATTCCCTAAGGGACAATACCTCGTCGTTAAAGGCGAAGGGAAGTCGGCCGATGAGCTCAGCAGTATGCTCACGGGCATTGCCTTTGGTCAAGTCTTGCCGGCAGCCGATCATTACGCCTATGTTGGCGGGCCCAATGCAACGGTTGAGATGGGGCAGCGAGACGACCTGGTGTATGGGGAAATGTGGATTCCGGTTGTGGAGAAGTAAACGAGGATCAGAAGGAGGAATGATGATGTTCACTGTCGTTGATTTTAAACATGTGTCTGCGGCTGGTCTTGAATCTTCGCCGGTAGCAGAAGCGTTGGCTGGATTGCGTGCGAATGAAGCCCGTTACTTCATGAACAAATACAAGCACGAATTTACGACCGTACCCGCCAGCGAGAGCCAGGAGACGCTTGATTATGTGAATCGCGTGTTGAAAGAAGAACGGGGTATCGCGTTTGCGGCCAAACCGCTGGAAACAGCGCGTTTTCAAGTCGAAAATATCAACTGGGCCTTCGTCTTCTATGAGGACGGTCTAGCGGTCAACGTCCTGTATACGGTGGATGATCCGAAGAAGCGGGCCGTAGGGTTTAAGCTATCCGAGGGGATGGAGGTTCCCAAGGAGCTGGAAGAGAAGAAATTCAAATTCGCAAGACAGAAGTCCAAACTGGCAGGGACCATTCGAGGCTCGTTCTTCGTTATTAAAGGAGAATATTGAAGCGCAACATTTAATAATAACGCTTGGCGGCCAAAACCATTGGATAGGACCGGCATGGATGTATAAACAAAATGAAACGGACTAGCGTCATGTCGAACGCTAGTCCGTTTCATTTTGTTCACGCTGCGCCTTGATGAGCCGCTTTCGCTCCATATGGGCCGCTCCCCATTGATGTAAGGTTTCCAACACCGGCGCCAGGCTCTGGCCGTATTCCGTGATGGAGTATTCCACTTTCGGCGGGATTTGCGGATAAACCACCCGTGTAACGATCTCATCCGCCTCCAATTCGCGCAGATGAAGCGTAAGCATCCGTTGCGTGATATCGGGCAGCAATCGTCGCAGCTCATTGAACCGCAAAGGTTTGCCTTGAAGCAAATGATAAAGAATGACCGGTTTCCATTTGCCGACGATCGAATCCAGCGCCGCAACGAATTGACATTGGGGAGGGTTCTTTTGCATACGGTGGCCTCCGTAACAGTACCTTTTTTTATACTATACCACATAATTGTTCCTTCTTAACATAAGTAAGTAAATATACTATGATCGGATTGGAAAGTGTATTTACTCCAGCTATAGAAGGGAAGTTATCATTTATGGCAACGATACTGTATATCACCGCCCATCCCCTTGATCATCAGGAGTCCTACAGCCTCGCGGTAGGCCAAGAATTTATTGAAGCATACCGTGAAGTAAATCCAGCGGATGAGGTTGTTCACCTGGATCTGTACCAGGAGAATATTCCACCGTTCGATGCGGATGTTTTACGCGGTTGGGGTAAGCTTCGATCGGGTGTATCATTCGATCAATTGTCTGATGCGGAGAAGTCAAAAGTAACGCGTCTTGAGGAAATTGTGGATCAGTACGTAGCTGCCGATAAGTACGTGTATGTGTCCCCCATGTGGAATTTCTCGATCCCGCCGGTTATGAAAGCATATACGGATGTGACTTCCGTTCCGGGTAAGACATTTCGATACACGAAAGACGGCCCTATAGGTCTGTTGCCTGGCAAGAAAGCCTTACACATCCAAGCCAGCGGTTCTGTTTATTCGGAAGGCCCTTTTGCTGCGGTTGAAATGGGATACAGCTATCTTGCCAAGATTTTGAAGTTCTATGGAATTGAATCGATTGAGCCGCTATTTGTTGAAGGAACGTCGTCAGTAGAGCAAGCCCCAGCTATTAAAGAAAAAGCAATTGCTCGTGCCAAGGAAATCGCCAAACGCTTCTAATAGGGAGCGGAATCGGCCCAGATAAGGGCTGCTGTAATCGATCTATAATTCTCGAACCACCTGTTTAACGACGCGGGTGGTTCTTTTTGTTCCTCGCGGCCATTGGACAAACGCACTTTTTTCTCTTGTCCACGTTTATACCATTCCAAATACGACTCTATTGCATGTAATGGACTATATCAAAAACAAGGAGGTTTTGAAGATGGGAAATAGACCAGGTGGCGGTTATGACCCCATTCAGATTGCTAACTCCACTCCGTATAATGCGTTTGGAAGAATTGAGTATGCATCCATCTTTTGTAGTGACGACACTTACAGTGTTGGGGGTGGCAACACGTTCACAGCTCCTGGCCGTGGCGTCTGCCTGCTGACTAAAATCACCGCAACGGTTGTAACGCCGAGCGGCAATATTGAAGCAGAACCTTATACTTCTTCCGGTACTTCTTTCAGCCAGTTTGCCATTATACAGGTGGGAGTAAACCGGTTCCAAGTAACGCGCATTGTAACGGCGGCGTCCAAAAAACGCAAGTAAAAACCCAAGCGGGGCATAATCAAGAACAGGTGCCAACTATGAAAAGACGACTGGCCAATGATGAGAAGGCCGGTCGTCCTTTTCTTTTCAATGCTTCTTATACCACAGTATTCTGCGATGCATCGAGGAATCTTTCAAGCGGCGGAAGGGGCGCAAGTCCGGTTGATAATTGCCCTCGATGATCCAGACCCGACATTTCCTGTCGATGCCGATATCGAATCCGACTTGTCGAAGCTTGGGGTAACGCTCTCCCAGTCGCTTAGCAGCCAACAGTGCGATCCGTTCTGCTTTGACAAGCAAGCGCCGATCACCGATTCGGGCTAATTTGAGCGCCTCCAGCACGGGAATCGTCCGACTAGCCACATTCGTGACCAGATATCCCTGCGCGGCAACTTTCGCGTATGAGCCTGTCACCTTCCAAGGGGATGAAGAGCCTTTTTTTCGCTGCGTCATGATCCGAATGTCGAACGGCTTGCGCTTAATTTGGGCAAGCTGCAGACGCCTTTGGACGATATAGCCGCGGCCTTTGTGTGTTTTACGGAGCCATTGAAGTAACTTCTCGGTGTCTCTCAGGGTAGCTGCATTCTGCTCGTTCTGAATACGATAGGCATTCGCGCCGTTTCGTTCAATGAACACGATATCCCTGCCATAACGCCCGTTGCGAGGTTTCAGTACGACGCTTGGATGCTGCAGCAGCATCTTCGATAGAGCGTTCTTCTTCAGCAACCGTGTTTTGGGCAAGCGTCCGGCGAGAGCGGATGCACGGCGAAGGATGCGATATTGCAACCACTTGTCTCTTTTAATGGACATTAGAGTCACAGCCTTTTTCGATCTTCTACGGTAATTCTAAGTCGAATTCGTAGTCCGCATAAGTGGCTATTCGTCCATATTCATCGTTGCAGTAGCCATCCCGCCAAGGATGGCTCTTCAAACTTGCCGTTATAGGTCTTGCCTGTCCAGCTCCAGTAAACGCAATAATCGCTCCTCCGTGCCTGTACCGGATGCAATTCACCAGCCTGCTGCGGTAATCCGAAGCTAAAAACATAATGTTCATCATATTGCGTTCGTGGTCCGGCAGACTGCCGAAATCGGCTACGATCAGCTCTGCCGCCCGATTCCAGACGATAACATCCGTACCTTCGTCCGTGATAAAAGAAGGATAATGCAGTTGATCTACGATTCGCTGCAAGATGCCCGTATCCGGCCCCCCGCTGTTCGTCGCGGTGACGGCGCTCGTCGCGTCAACATTGGCCAGATCGAACAGATGCTTCTGCTCGTCTTCGTCAAGCTGAAGCGCTTTGCTAATACTTAGCAGCACTTCCGGCGAAGGATTCACCTCCTTGCCTTGCTCCAGCCAGGTATAGTACGTCACGCTTATATGGGCAAGATAAGAAACTTCTTCTCTTCGAAGCCCTGGCGTGCGTCTTCGTCCGGGCAGCGGCTGGACCCCCGCCTCCGAAGGCTGTAACCGTCCCCAGCGCGATTTCATGAATTCACCCAAGGCCCTGATCATGGCACGCATGTCAAAACCCAAAAGACACGGATAACCGGCCCTGTAGCACGCTGGCAGCATGCCGATTCCTATAGTCTGCCGCCCGCTTGGCCAGAGCAAGATTCGCATGGCCGAGGTTTGAACGGCACGTTTGCGGGCGAAAATGAAATGTGCACAGAACGAAATGTTCGGCAGGTCTGGGTGCTAGAATTAGACGGAATCGGAGAGATCATTTTGTTCAAGAACAGCTCGCCGCGCAAACCGAGGATGCTGCTCAGCGGCAACGGGATTACGTATATATGGCGGCGCAACCCGTATATCGTCATGTGGTGGTCGGCTGCTTTTCCTGGTTTTGGGCACATCTTGATGAATCAATACGCACGTGGTCTGCTGCTTACGTTATCGGAAGTCGTAATCAATACGCTTGGTCATGTGAACGAAGCTATGGTCTATACGTTTTGCGGACAATTCGAGCGGGCGACTTCAACCCTCGAACCTCGTTGGATGTACGGTTATTTGATCGTTTATTTGTATTCCATCTGGAACAGCTACCGTACCGCATTCACCATGAACCGACTCAGCCACTTAGCGGAGCTTGAGAACATACAGATGGCTAGGGTGCACATCTCGATCCCTGAAATTCATTATCTAGAGAGGAAAAATCCGATCATGGGCGCCTTTTGGTCGCTCCTCTTCCCCGGACTTGGTTTTTTCTATAATCAACGCGTATTTCTTGGTATCTATGCGCTCGTATGGTGGTGGATTAAAGCCACGATGGCGCAGTATTACGATTCGTTATACTTGCTGTTATCCGGGCGTATTCAGGAATCCGTCGCTGTCCTCGATCGCCAGTGGTTATTGTTCATGCCCTCGGTTCTTGGGGGCTCCATCTACTACGCCTATATTCAATCCGTGGATCAAAATCATATGTTCATGACCGAACAAAAGCAGTTTTTCGCCGAACAATATAAGGGGAAAGTGATTCACCACCTTTTTTCGAAGGAAGGGACAAGGTTATGCTGATTATTAGCACATTCGAGCATACCCTTCAACTCGAGCAAGCTTTGGCGGTATTGGAAAAACGGGGAATCCATAAGGAAAGTATATTGGTCGTGCCCATGGATCAATATGATCAAAGTCCGCATCGGCTTACAATCCGGGCAGAGGATATTAAAGTTAGAGGATTTGAGATCGGGATGGCTGCCGCAACGGCCTTTGGCGTTATTGGAGCAAGCATCGGATTCCAATTGCAATGGGGGCCGATTGTTTGGGGACTCCTGTATGCTTTAATTGGCTTACTCCTCGGATTTGGTGCGGTCTATCTGCATCGTGTATGGAAAGGGGAACGCCCGATCTCGCGTACGCCCCGAAGACCCCAACCGGAGGTTGCCGTGATTGTCTACTGCAGCGAAGCCTATTCCGACGTTGTGCGAGATGTGCTTTGGCAATATCGGGCCATCTCGGTGGGGGACGCGGCGGAACCTGCACCATCTTGACAGAAGGCAATGTTGGGGGAACCGTACCATAGATAGGCCGCAAACAAAGAAACTCGCCACAGTGTTGGCGAGTTTTCTTCGTAGTAGGGTCGTGTTCATCTATTCAATCCCATTTTTCGTTGCCGCATACATATTGGCTGCGTACTCGTCGATCTCATCGCGCGACATGCGTAAGCGAGCCACGGAAGTGCCATATCCAATCTCTTGTTTACCTTCTTCTAAGCCTTTGAAGATGCCATCTGCGAAGTCATCTAACGGTTCGCCATGGACATGCAGTCCCGATCCGCCCAAATCTGTATTTACGGCAGGGGGAGCGACTTCAATGACTTCGACGGAAGTCTCGGAAAGCTGATGTCTCAGGCTCATGGTAAAAGAATGAAGCGCCGCTTTGGTTGCGGAATAAATCGGGGCAATCGCAAACGGCGTGAAAGCGAGCCCGGAGGTTACGTTAATGATCGTCGCGTGTTCTTGCGCTGCAAAAAACGGAGCGAACAGCATAGAGAGATGAAAAGGGGCTTCGATATTCGTCGTAATTTCTTGGTTGAAATACCCCCAATTGTTCTTCACATCGGCTTTCAACAGATTGAAACGTTGTTGAATCCCTGCATTGTTCACGAGCACATTCACTTCCGGATAGTTGGCCGTTACCCAATCGAACAAGGCGATACGATCGGATTCCTTACTCAAATCGCTTGCGTGCGTGATGAGGCTCGGCAGTTTCTCCTTCGCAAGCTGAAGCGCATGTTCACGTCGTCCCGTAACAATGACGGTATTACCGGCTTGAATGAAGCGTTCGGCAAAAGCCAATCCGATTCCCGTACTTCCGCCCGTAATTAGAATGGTATTCCCTGAAAGTTTCATGACAGCCTCATTCTCCTTTATTATCGCGGTGTGTGTAACGATTAATTTTGTAGTCAATCCCTGTTAAGGACTCGGTCATCAACGAAATTTCGGCCAGCACGGCTTGCTTGTGATGCTGCATCATGGCAAGTCGTAATGCGATGGTGCTATCTCCTTCTAAGACCCAATCTATATACTGCTTAATATGATTTATGGGCATGTGCGTGTTTTTTAGACAAATAACGGTTCCAAGGAGCGAAATTTGATCTTCTGAGAATAGCCGCCTGCCGGCTGCATCACGTTCAATGAGCGGCAGCAGTCCCTTTTTCTCATAATAGCGTAACGTGGATTCCGGAATATTGAATTTGGCTGCAGCCTCGCTTATGGAACAATACTTCATGGTGACCTCCAAGGTGGATCTTTCTTTGTCGACAGGAATAGAATACGTCTTAAACCATGGTTGAAGTCAACAGCGTTTATTTTGGTGGGCTGATTCCGGTTGAGGAAACGAGCAGGAGACGGCCCGACCGTACCGATACCCGGCCGCCAGTTCTCGTGTCTATAACGAAATAGTATTGACACATATTATATGCATAGATATAATATGTACAAATACTAATTGAGGAGTGATGTAAATGTGGCAGTTTGAGCATTCGCTTACGACGAAGGCCAAGGCGGAGACGATTTGGGGGCTATACAGCGATATTACGACTTGGACAACGTGGGACAAAGGGATCGTAAGCGCTTCGCTGGAGGGGCCGTTCGTTCAGGGAACGAGAGGCTTCTTGCAGCCGGAAGGCCAAGAGCCTCTTCCTTTTGAGCTTACGGAGGTCAACCCCCTGCATGGATTCTCGGACATAACCGATATTCCGGCTGCAGGCATTCAAGTTCAATTTACGCACCTTCTGGTGGAGTCGGAGGGGAAGACGCAGATTACCCATAAGGTAAAGATCACGGGACCGAACGCGGAACAATTGGGGCCTAAATTCGGGGCCCACATGGTAGAAGGCATCCCTAATACGATGGAGGGACTGGCTGCACTGGCACTGGAGAAGGAACGTGGTCAAGGTGAATAAGCAGGTAGAACAATCCCGCCGATACTGGATTGGCGTTGTCTCCGCTTCTCATGTGTCCAGGGGAGTAGCGGGCGGTTTCGCCCAGCTTTGTCATGGGAAGGCAGCGCCCCTAAGGCGGATGCGAGCCGGGGATTGGCTGATTTATTACTCACCCCGCACAGATATGAGGGACGGGGAGCCTCTGCAGGCCTTCACGGCGATCGGGCAGGTAATGGATGACAGAGTATATGAATACCAGATGTCCGAGTCGTTCATCCCATTTCGCCGCAACATTCGTTATACTGACTGTAAGGCAACGAAGATCAGTTCGCTGCTGGAACAGCTTAGCTTCACGCGCGGCGAGAGGAATTGGGGCTATAAGTTTCGATTTGGCCACTTTGAGATCTCGGAGCAAGACTTTCGGGTCATCGCGGATGCCATGTTGAACAGCGCGGTGGGAGGGGTACATGAGCTCGGAATTCAATAACGAAGAGGAAAGTCCCGGCTTTATGCTGTGGCAGGTCACGAACCTATGGCAGAAGGCGATACGCAATGCATTGGATCCATTTGAATTGACCCATCCGCAATTCGTGCTGCTGTTCTCCTGCAAATGGCTGAATGAACGCAGCGATCACACGGGCATTACCCAGGTTCAATTAGCCCAGCATGCACAGATGGACGTTAATGTCACGTCGCAGGTGGTGAGGACGCTCGAGAAGAAGGGTTATATCGAGCGCCGGCCTCACCCGACGGATTCCCGCGCGAACATGATTTCCGTCACGAAGGCGGGGGACGAGGTAGCCTCGAAGGCCGTTCAGGCTGTAGAAAGGGAAGACCGGGCCTTTTTCTCCAGCCTTGGCCATGAGGTGGGGGACATGAACCGACTTCTACGGCAGCTTGCGAAGCGGTAGACATGGGCCTCTTTTGCACCTACAGGAGGGAATCGTCGCTCCGTGGCGCCATCCTAAAGTTATGAAGGCCATCCCCAAAGGATGGTCTTCATTGTTTTCATCCGCGCCAACGATTACGTCCGGACACCTTGGCGTACAAATCATCACAATACAATAAACAAACCGTCACAATATGCGAAGTGCTCGTTTGTGTCTGGGACGAAGATGATACACTTTGATCATGGATATACACTTGGAGGTGTCTGATATGCCGAAACTTCGCCTTCGCTCGCATTCTTTGCTCAGCTTGGGACTCCTGCTGCTGCTGCCATGGGTGTTCTTCGTCATTGTATTTTTTATCACTACGCAATCGCTGCATATTGGAGAGGAAGGGACAGGTTCCAATACGATACCCCTGATCGCTGCATTCGGAGGACTGCTGCTTGCCTTCGCGATTGTCGGCTTGCGCATGCAGCGGCTTCTTCTCAAGCCGCTTGAGGGATTGGGCCTTGCAGCTCGGCAAATCGCAGGAGGCGACTGGGATGTTCAGCTGCCCCAATCGACCATTCGAGAGATCGCCGATGTGCGAGATGGGTTTGAAGTTATGGTGCAGGGGCTGCAAGATTCGCAATGGAAGCAGGCGAAGCTGGAAGAGGAACGACGGTTCATCATCGCGGCCGTGGCGCATGACTTGCGGACGCCGTTGTTTGCTTTACGCGGATATTTGGACGGATTGGAGCAAGGCATAGCGCAGACGCCGGATCAAATCTCGAAATATGTGGCCGTGTGCAAGCAAAAATCAGCGCAATTGGACCGGCTGGTCGAGGATCTCTTCACCTTTACGAAGGTGCAGTATCAGGAGGCCAATTTAAGCGAGCACACATCCGACTTTGGCGATATTATTCAAAAGTCGATAGACAGCTTAGAGCCGCTCGCGCAATCCAAACAAATCACGATCCACGTCCACGCCGCGCCGGATGACTATCGGATTCGAGCGGATTCGCATTTACTGGAGCGCGCATTAAGCAATTTGCTGGACAATGCCGTTCGGCATACGCCGGTTTACGGACAGATTCTCGTACAATACCGCAAGGACCAAGACCGGGTGACCTTCGCCATCCACGATTCCGGACAAGGCTTCGCGGCGGAGGAGCAGGAGCAGGTGTTCGAACCGCTCTTCCGAGGGGAGAAATCGAGAAATCGCGCGACGGGAGGGGCCGGACTGGGACTAACCATATCGAGGCGAATCCTTCGACAGCACGGAGGGGAGCTTGCGGCAGGCAATCACCCGACAGGCGGCGCCATTCTCTCGGGCTGGATTCCTGCTGACCGCTAGCGCTTTAACCCTGGGTGAATTTGTGATTTAGGCCAATTGATTAGAGGGAATCATGCCTGCACAGACTTACTCGGTACGTTGACCGGCTAACATGGCATGCGCCCGCAAAAAATACCCTTCCCGATATTCGATAATGGGGAGGGTATTTTGGTTTCGATTATTGTACAAGCTGAAGACCGAATTCGCGATCAAGTCCGTTCATCCCTTCGCGGGTCACCAGAATCGCTCTGCCTTGAGGTAATCGCTCAATCCACTTTAACTCAAAGAGCCGCATCGTTATCGCAGCCCCCAGATAGCCTGCCAAATGATGACGGCGTTCGCTCCAATCCAAGCACTGTCTTGCATAATGGCGGCGCTTGCCCGTGGCGTCATCGGTCTCCGCTCCCCAAGCCTTTAATCCGTCAATGCCTTTCGCGTTAAGCTGATAATCTTTGCCCGACTCCTCGAGCCATCCCAGCGTAACAAGCCGATCGGTGAGCGCGACGCCGACCTCTCCGGCCAGATGGTCGTAACAAGTCCGACAATGCCTCATCCGCTTCAGTTCTTCGGATTCTCGCAGAGAACGAATCGGTTTCGAAGGAGAAATCGCGAGCAATGCCTCGAGGGCGTGTGCGACTTCTTGATTGGCCAGCCGGAAGTACTTGTGCCTGCCATAACGCTCATGAACAAGCAGGCCGCCTGCAACCAGCTTGGCTAAGTGGGAGCTTGCCGTCTGAGGCGAGATGTTGGAGGTGCGGGCGAGATCGCTGGCGGGCAGCGCCTTGCCGCCTAGCAAACTCATCAGCATCCCGAGTCGAGAGGGATCGCCCATTAATTGCGCTGTATCGAGCACATTCGGATTCATCTTTTGCTCTCCCTTGCACCGATTATTCGGCCGTCATCGAAGTATGTACATGGTAGCATAAAGGTATCATTCAACGAAAGAGGTAGCCTCTATGAATCGTTCGCTGTTCGTACTCCTTGTGCTGCTTGCCACTTCGCTAATGGGGTCATCTTTTGCGGTCGGCAAAGTAGGCCTGTCTTACGTATCGCCCTTATTGCTGGTCGGAATTCGATTTGTATTGGCAGGGGGAATCATGGCGCTGGCGGTCCGGTTGCAGCAGCGGCGCTTGCCCGACAGCCTTAAGGATTGGTCGAAGCTTCTTCTCATCGGCGCTTGTCAAACGACGGCGGTTATGGGATGTATTTTCTTAAGCATGCGTACAATCCCAGCCGGAGAGACGTCGATCTTAACGTTTATGAATCCGCTGTTCGTTGTCGTCTTCGGCGTTCTATTCATGAGGCTCCGATATCGGTTCTATCAATGGGTGGGGGTGGTTGTCGGATTTGCGGGTGTTTTCGTTACGCTGGGGTTCCATTTGCAATTATCGACGGGCACGGTACTTGGACTTGGATCGGCGATCGCCTGGGCCGTCGCAACATTGCTGGTCAAGCAATGGGGGGATGGATTCGATCGTTGGGTCTTAACCGCCTATCAGATGCTATTCGGGGGATTGCTGCTGCTGGGACTCGCGTTCACGATGGAAACGACTAGGCTGGTCCTGAATTGGACTGCAATGGGGGTCATCTTGTATCTGGCGCTGCTAGGATCCATTGTCCAATTTGCGACGTGGTACTACTTGCTTGGCAAAGGCGACCCTGGAAGAACAAGCGCGTTCCTGTTCTTGGCTCCGTTCTTCGGCGTGCTATCGGGATGGCTTATTCTAAGAGAACGTATCCACTGGTACGCTTACGTGGGTGGACTGTTTATTTTTCTCGGGATTTTCCTGGTCAATTGGACTAGCGGTAAGAGTAAGAGGCATTAACAGCGGCAGGCATTTGGATCGGCGTGACCATGCTGGCGGCATGCCTCACGCATTTCCGAGTGAAGCATCCAGTCGGGCAAGCGGTGCCAGCGCTCATCCTTACGGTTGTCACGGCTGTCTTAGTCACGGTGTAAGTATGAGCAATGGCAGAGAGGAAGGCACCTTAGGCACCCTTTTGGGGTGCCTTTAATAGTGGCCGTTATCGTACCGTTCTATCGTGCAATCGCATAATGCAGCTGAACGACGCCACCGCCGAGGGGCTTGCAGTCCAGCAGCTCCACGGGCTTATAGCGGTAGTCATTCGTATCGATCAACACATTTAACCCCTTACCCTCCAATACGGGCGCCACATTAAATATCAATTCGTCTACAAGTTCTTGGCCCAGAAAGGCATTGTGGATGTCCGCGCCGCCGCTAATGAGAGCGGTCCGATGACCTTTCTGCTGCAGGTAGGCCAGGGCCTCCTGAGGCGATCTTGCCACCTTAACGCCGGGGATGTCCGCCGCATGCTTGGAAACCACGACAATGTCGATCTCGCCGAATGGTCCCGGACCTCCGCCTGCGCGCATGTTCTCAAAGGTCCGCCGCCCGACAATAAAGTTTCCGGCCGCATTAGCTTGTGTCACGAAGTCTGCCAAGGCCTCTTGTCTCGGCGGGTTCTCGGGACTGGATTGCGCATAGTTGCCGTTGGCGGTTAGCGTCGCCCAAAGTATCGTTTTCATCACATAACTCCTCCTCGTGTTCGGTTGGCTAGTCTTCGAATGGATGCCGCTACCCGATCCGGGCGATCCTCCTGCACGTAGTGCGAGGCATCTTCCAGCACCTCGGTTTCGTGCAAAGGCAGGTGCTTCTGCCACTTGGCCATCTGTTCCAACGGGAATCCGGCACTGTCTTTCGTTCCCCATACAATCTGTGCAGGCAAGTCGCGCAGGTTAACCAGCTTCGTTTCGATTTCGGCTAACCATGTGCGCGCCTTGCGGATATGCCGGGGGAAGACCCAGGTCGGAATTCGCGACTTCGGGGTCGGGAACGGGTCGGTATACGCTTTTCTCAAGCGATCCGTGACTTTCTCGGCATGGTGGATGCCGTGTGGAACAATCGCGCTGGCGAAGAAGTTGCGCCGCGTCTGCAGCCAGTATCCGATCGGCCAGCCGCCCATGGCGAGCGAGAACAATTTCATCGGCAGAATCTTCGCAGGCCAGGCCCACGTATTCATCACGACGATACCGCGCAGGTTCGCCCGATGCCGTACCGCATAGTTCAGGCCAACCGGACCTCCCCAATCTTGAACGACGACGATTACATCCCTCAGATTCAATTGGTGAATCAGGTATTGAACGGTCTCCGATTGCTCTTGCGGGGTAAAGCGGTAGCCGTTAGGAGCCCTCGACATGCCGAATCCGGGGTAGTCGGGAGCGATGAGACGGAACTCTTCGCGAAGCTGTTTGATCACGTTCCGATACAAGTAGGACCATGTCGGGTTACCGTGCAGGAGAAGGACCGTTGGTCCCTGTCCTTCATCAAGGTAGTGGATATAACCGTCACGGTAAGGCATCCAGTGATCCGTGAACGGATACTCCGCCGGATCTACTTCAAATGGTCTATCCATAGCGGGTTCCTCCTCTTTCGTGACTGCCCGAGCCGCGATGTCGTTCTCTGGTTTACATCATAATTCCGGTATGATACTTTTGAAAAGTAGTTACATTTAAGTGCAATAGTTTCAAAAAATGAACTATGGAGTGGTAGCGATGATGGATCGATCATGTCCCGGAACCGTCGAACCGATTCTGGAAATTCTAGATGGCAAGTGGATGCTTCTTCTACTGTTCGAGCTATTCAACGGGAATCGGCGTTTCGGGGAATTGCGCCGCAAGCTTCATCCCATTAGTCCGAAGACGTTGACAGACCGCTTGAGGCTGTTGGAGGAGAAGGGCATTGTAACCCGTACGCTCTATCCAGGGGTTCCGCTGCATGTCGAATATGACCTTACGGAAGCCGGGCAGGGGCTGCAGCCGATTTTCGCCGCGATGTGGACGTGGACGCAAGAGCA
The DNA here is from genome assembly GCF_042431225.1 of Paenibacillus aurantiacus. NCBI lineage: Bacteria > Bacillati > Bacillota > Bacilli > Caryophanales > Paenibacillaceae > Paenibacillus > Paenibacillus aurantiacus. Next base: position 73,389 of record NZ_JBHMDO010000022.1, read on the forward strand.
CGGCGGGCATTTGCGAAGAGAGACGAACGAGGGCGATTCCGAGTCAGAGACGGAGATGTAATGAAGGTAGATGTATTTCAGGCATAATGAGCATGGCTTGCCATGATTGGGCCGCCAATTCAGGGTAATGTAGGGCTTCGTCATGTCGAATACTACCGCAGGCGGCAGTCCGGGCAAAAGTTGAGCGCGCAGATCAAGTCCCGGCACTCGTCGCGGAAGGTCCCGCCGTTATTGCGGGGATCATGACGACGGAGTTTTATCCGATGAAGGCCGTGTTGCCCAAATAACGCATGCGAAAACAATACTAAGGCCTGTCCCGGTTCTCTAGATTTCGGGATAGGCCTTTGGTCTTTTTTGGCGGCATGTCACAGTTACAAAAGTTGCATAAAATCGACATTGATTCCTACTCTTTTGCTATACTATTTCTAGCAATTCACATTGGAGAGGCAGGGCAGCATTTATGTTCAATCGATATCGAATTCGGGCTTCTCTTGGACGGGGAATAATGGCGAAACTCTTAGTCGCCGCATTGCTCCTCAGCATCGTTCAGTGGCATCCGTTCGCCTACGCGGCGGATAATCCGCTAATCAACGGCACCGTGGACGTGACGAACGAAACGGTGACGGCCGATGGCGCGAGCGCAACGTTCGTGACGTTAACGTTCGAGGATGAAGCGGGGCATGTCATCACGCCCGTAACGCCAGATCAGGTGGTATTTAGCGCGACGCGCGGTGTGTTGGAAGGGAACGTGACCCTGTCGGCGAACGGGGAGTACGCCGCGCTGCTGAGAGCGCCGACCTCGGCGGGCGTTTCCTTCATTAGCGCCAAGGTCGACGGGGCTTATTTATCGGATTTGGCCAGAGTCAATTTCATCGCAGGGACGGTTCCATCCCCGGACAATTCCGTGATGACGTCCAGCAGTTCGACTCTTCCGCCGGATGGCACGAGCACGGCGGTGATCAAGGTGCATTTGAAAGACGTGCACGGCAATGACATAGCCGAAGCAGCGGGATCGCTGCAATTGTTCACCACCACGGGAAGTTTGAGTGCCATCTCCCATTCGGCAGTTGGTCGTTATGAAGCGGGATTCGTGACCGCGACGGATGGCGAGCTCGGAAGTATCGAGCTCGATTCCTCGACCCCGCTGGAATTTGCCGATGGGACGGGTAACACGGAGAGCAATGAGGCGGCAGTCGGCGCAGTGCCGGCCATGCTATCGCTTACTTATGTTAGCGAAGGCTACTATGAAGCTACGCTGACGGCTCCCACCGAGGAAGGAACGGCAACCATAACCGGCCAATTGAACGGGACGCCGCTTGCATCGAGCGTCGAGGTCAAGTTCGAGAAAGGCAGCGCGCCGGTAACGGTAAGCCAGGTGAAATTCAGCCCGAACGAATACGCGGTCGAGCTGGGCAAAAGCATCGGTACTACATTGAAGGCGGTCTTGTCGAATGGCGGAGAGCGTGCGATTACGCAGCAAGCGACCTATACCATTGCGGATGCTGCCGTCGCGTCCGTAGACGCCGGAGGGACTGTGACGGGATTGAAGAAGGGCAGCACGCAGCTGATGGCAACGTATGAAGGGTTCTCGGCTGCAGCGCAGATCGAGGTCACCGAACCGGCCGATCCCGGCCAAACGCCGGACCCGGGACCTGACCCCGATCCAAAGCCGAATCCGGATCCAACGCCGAACCCGGGTCCAGCGTCACCGAATCCGGTTACGCCACCGCCTGCTGCGCCAGGACTGAATTTCGATACACTCTCGACGGATGGCGACAGCGGCCGTCTAACCGTTACGGAAGAGGACGTCAAGAAAGGCACGATCGTGCTGGATCTATCCGCCAAAGGGGGACGGATTAGCCTGACGAGCGCCAATATCAAGACCATACGGGCGCTGAATGAAGGAGCGGTTTTGGTCATCCGCAGCGGGACGTCATCGATACATATTCCGGCAGCTGAATTAGACCCGGCAGCGTATAGCAAACAGTTCGGTCTGCCCGAAGAGGCCATCACGTTCAACGTCGTCATCCGCGAACCGGATGAGCCGACCGGACAAGCGATTCGGCAGGCAGCCGAAGAGATGCAGGCTAAAGTGTTGGCCTCTCCAATCGCATTTGACATTCAGGTAACCGGCACGAATGAGCAAAGCGCTTTTATGAGCACGTTCAGCCAGTACGTTACGCGTACGATGCTTGTTGAGGGGAATTCGTTGCCGCCAACGGCGACCGGCGTGTGGTGGGATCCGGCGCGAAACGAATTTAAGTTCGTTCCTACGAGTTTCGAGCAATTGAACGGGCATTGGACAGCCGTCATGAAACGCCAAGGCGCCAGCGTATACGCGGTGCTCGACCGGCCTGCTGCGTTTGCGGATATCCCCGGCCATTGGTCGAGAGCGGACGTAGAGCTGTTAGCTTCCAAGCTGCTCGTGAAAGGAAGAGATGAAGAGACGTTCGCGCCGGATGCCACGATTACAAGAGCGGAGATCGCGGCTCTGTTGGTACGGGCGCTGGGATTGAACGAAGCAAGCGAGCGGACCCCATTCCCGGACGTGGTCGCGGGCGCTTGGTATGAAGCATCGGTGAATACGGCCTATCGGGCTGGATTAATTACCGGTTATGGCGACGGTACGTTCCGTCCGACGCAGCGGATCACGAGGGAAGAATTGACGGCGATCATCGTAAGGGCGATGACCTATACGACCATTACGCCGAAAGGCGAGTTGGCCGATTATCGTCCATATCGCGATCAATCCGTCATCTCCGGCTGGGCGCTGGACAAGGTACAACTGGCCCAACGGGCGGGGATCATTCAGGCGGATGGCAGCTTCCGTCCGCATAGCGACACGACGCGAGCGGAAGCGGTCACCATGCTGGCGAAAATGCTCAAGCTCATAGCATTTCTATAAATTACAGATCCGTAGAGGGGACTGGACAACGTGAAGTTGAAATTACAGGGGAAAATCGTTCTAATCGCCGGCCTCGTGCTGGTTGGCATGAATCTGCCGGGGACATGGGCAGCGACGACGACGCTGGATGCCATCAATTTATGCGTCGATAGCAGCGGGAAGATGAAGCTGCTTAACCCTGCGGCGACCGCATGCCCCGCAGGCGAAACCATGTATAAGCTGAATGTCAAAGGCGATCAAGGCCCGCGCGGTTTGCAAGGCGAGAAGGGCGAGAAAGGAGATCCGGGTACCGCATCGGGTTCGGGCGCTCAAGGACCCAAAGGGGACAAGGGTGATACCGGCGAGACAGGCCCGGCGGGACCTCAGGGCCCGCAAGGGGAGAAAGGCGAAACCGGCGCAGCGGGACCGGCAGGGCCGCAAGGGCTGCAGGGTGAGAAAGGCGAAGCCGGCGCAGCGGGACCGGCAGGGCCGCAAGGGCTGCAGGGTGAGAAAGGCGAAACCGGCGCAGCGGGACCGGCAGGGCCGCAAGGGCTGCAGGGTGAGAAAGGCGAAGCTGGCGCAGCGGGACCGGCAGGGCCGCAGGGGCTGCAAGGGGAGAAGGGCGAAGCCGGCGCAACGGGACCGGCAGGGCCGCAAGGGCTGCAGGGCGAGAAGGGCGAAACCGGCGCAGCCGGACCGGCAGGACCGCAAGGCGCTACTGGAGCAGTAGGTCCTCAAGGCCCTCAAGGCCCTCAAGGTCCTACAGGCGCGTCAGGTCCCCAAGGTCCCCAAGGTGCTTCCGGAGACAGCGGCATATACGGTGATGGCTCGGCTGGAGCGTTGAATGTGCCGAATGGGCAAACCTTGGATTTATCGTCCATTACTCCGGGAAGCCCTTACTATGGCGGTAACCTTCAATTCACCAACATTACGATTTCGGGCGCTTTGATCGTTCCAAGCGGAACGGTTCTTCGCGCAACGGGGAATATCACGATTATGGGCAGCATCCAGGTTCAGACGGGCGCCGGGAACACGAATCCGAACAACCCGCATCCCGGCTTATCGTTATCGCAGGCGGGGGCTGGTTACGGCGGTACGGGTATTTCCTATCTCTCCGCAGCCCAAATTACGCTGCCCGAGGCGGCAGCCGGAGGGGCTGGCAGCCGTGTGGCTGCGGCAGCCGGCGGCGAAGGCGGCGGATCGATCGTGCTGATCGCGCAGAACAATCTGACCGTATCGAGTGGCGGATCGATTAGGGCCAACGGGGCCAATGGCACCAACCCGAATACGGCAGGGTTTGGCATCCCGGGCGCAGGCGGTGGCGCGGGCGGCGTCATTGTTCTGGGCGCGAGCGGCAGTATGAGCATCAGCGGGTTGGTTCAGGCGAACGGCGGCAGCGGCAGCGCCGGATTCGACGGCAATGGCGGCAACAGCGAAGGCGGCGGAGGCGGAGGCGGCGGAGGCATCGTGCATTTGATCTCATCGAGTACGGCCGCTGTCGCGGGTGTGGTGCAAGTTAACGGCGGGGCATACGGAGCAACGGCAGGGGCTTCTGCAACCCTCGTCAGCGGAGGCGGAGGCGGTGCAAGCGGTGGTAACGGCGGCAATGGCGGAATGACTAATGCTACAACGGCAGCGGGCGGCAGTGTGGGTCATTTGATTCAAACGGTCGTGCCGTCTCCGGAAAAAATGTTCTTGCGTTAGCGATAGGTAGAGGCCGTCCCGATGGGGCGGCTTCTTCGAAATACAAGAATTTATACGTTTCACGCGTATAAATCATCTTGTATTTCTCCATCGCTGAATGCTGCATTCCCAATCCTCGGATTGTGAACGCAAACCAATCAGCTTTTCCGGAATGAAACGCGCCATGCCGCTAAAAGACGGCGAAGGCCGTTTCACCTTGCGCTTACGAACCAAATCTTTCGTCGCCGCGCATCTCGCCATGATCGCTCGCTACAATAGCGCAGGCGGCAGGCGCATGTTGCTTGTCGGCAGCACATAGGCGACAATGCTCCCAAGCTCATTTGTCGAAGACAAGCGCCAATATTGGTCCATATAGACATCACGGAAGGAAAAAAGCATGCATACGAAAGAAAGTTTAACGAAGCAATTAGCGCAATTGGGCATTGCCCGGGAAGGGACGCTGCTGATTCATTCCTCGATGAAAAGCATCGGGCCGGTCGAAGGCGGCGCGGACACCGTTCTTGATGCGTTCACGGCGTATATGAAGGACGGGCTGCTGGTGTTGCCGACCCATACGTGGGCCTCCGTCAATGCGAGTAAACCGAGATTCTATGTCGACGATTCCCCTGTCTGCGTCGGCATTCTGCCCGAGCTGTTCCGGAAGCGGCCGGGCGTCGTTCGCTCCTGGCATCCCACCCATTCGGTGGCCGCTTTAGGCCGGGATGCGATCTCCTTTACGAGCGGCGACCACCAGTTCGATACGCCTTGCGCCAGAGGCTCCGCGTGGGGGAAGCTGCTGGACCGCGGAGCGACGATTCTGCTAGTCGGCGTGGATTTACGGCGCAACACCTTTATTCATGGCGTAGAAGAGTGGGCGGACATCCCGGGCAGGTTAACGGAAGAGCATGAGATGCTCTACACAGTATTGCCGGATGGAACGGAAATCCCCGTACCAACTCGCAGACATTGCGGATTGTCGTGGCATCAGCATTTTTGGAAAGTGGATGAGGTGCTTGAGACGAAAGGCGCGATGACGAAGGGGCTGCTCGGCGATGCTCTCGTACGCGTCTGCGATGCGGCGGCCGTGGCGAACGTTCTCATGGATATGCTCAAGGACAACCCGGATTTATTCTCGGACAATCTCCCTCTTGCATGAAATTCCCCTCGATGGCGAAAAAGTGAAATCCATCGCCAATTGTTACGTATATCAATTGCCGGGTAAGAAAACATTACCTACATATGCGATAGTCGTAGAGGGCGCAATTCATGCACGTAGCAGAGGGGAGAAATTCAAGTTGGATTCAATATGGTTGGAGTACGCGTGGGCATTACTGATTTTGATCGGATTGGAAGGCTTGCTATCGGCGGATAATGCGCTTGTACTAGCGGTCATCGCCAAGCATCTGCCGGAGGATCAGAAGAAGAAAGCGATTAACTACGGGATCATTATGGCGTTCGTATTCCGTTTCGGCGCGCTGTTCGCGATCTCGTTCATTGCGAACGTCTGGCAGATTCAGGCGATCGGGGCGGCTTATCTGCTATACCTCGGGATCAAGCATATTATCAAAGCGCGTTTCGGCAAGGAGAACGAGAATATCCGCGAGGACATCAAAGAAGACGCGGCAGGCAAAAAGTTCTGGCCGACCGTCGGCAAAATCGCGCTGGCGGATCTCGCCTTCGCGATCGATTCCATCCTCGCCGCAGTGGCGCTGGCGCTCGGTCTCCCGGATTCGCCGCTCGGTGATTTCGGCGGCATGGACGGCGGTAAGTTCGTGGTCGTCGTGCTTGGCGGCATCGCGGGTCTGGTCCTCATCAAATTCGCCGCGACCTGGTTCGTGAAGCTGCTCGCAGAGCGTCCGGCGCTCGAGACGACCGCTTATGCGATCGTCGCTTGGGTCGGCGTGAAGCTCACCGTCATTACGCTTGCCCATGAAGATATCGGCTTGCTGAGCCACGATTTCCCGCACAGCACGGTCTGGACGTTGATTTTCTACGTAGTCTTGGTATTGATCGCGCTGGCCGGCTGGTTCGCCCCGGCGAACAAGAAGCGGGCGCAGACGGATGTCTAGTCCAACCTTCGAATAACGTTGTAACATGCAGGTGGCCATCCTCTCGAGGATGGCCACTTTACGTATTACTCTAAATTCGCATGCTTCCCGTACATGGTGCCTGAATTCTGCGCCTGCATCTCCATGATGCGCAGGATGACGGCATCTAGGAGGATCAGCAGCATTTGCTCGAATAAGGAGCCCATCGGCTGAATGGTCAGGTCCGCACCGGAGGATTGGTCCTTGGGCGAAGCAGGCAGCAGCACGACGAGGTCGGCACGGGACCCGAGCGTAGACTGCTGACGGATGGTCAGTCCCGCCACGGTGGCCTGCAGCGCATGCGCCTTCTCGAGCATGCCGAGCAGGCTTCTCGTCTCGCCGGAGCCGGAGCCCATCACGAGCAGGTCGCCCGGCGAGATGCCGGGGGTGACGGTCTCGCCGACGACGTGCGCGCGCAGACCGAGATGCATCAGACGCATCGCGAACGCTTTCATCATGAGGCCGGAGCGACCGGCTCCCGCGACGAAGATGGCGTCCGCGTTCAGAATGGCGTCCGCGAGCCGGTCGCAGGCGCCTTCGGGCAGCAGCTCCGCCGCATGCTCCAGCTCCCGGACGATCGTCGCGACGTAGTTCGTCATGACTGTCGTCCTCTTAGCGCGCCGCGATCAGCTGCTTCATCTGGGCAGCGGCTTCGGCTTTATTGGCATGGCCGGTGATGCCGCCGCCGACGATGACCAGATCCGGGGATGCGGCGATGACTTCCGGCAGCGTAGCCAGCTTGATGCCGCCCGCGATGGCGGTTTTGGCCTGCTTCACGACGCTCTTGATGACGCGCAGCTGCTCGAAGGAGTTCTCGCCTGCGGCTTGAAGGTCATAGCCGGTATGGACGCAGATGTAATCCACGCCGAGGGCGTCGACCTCGCGTGCGCGCTGCTCCAGGTTGCGGATGTTAATCATGTCGACGAGGATTTGCTTGCCGTGCTTGCGCGCTTCCTCGACAGCGCCTTTGATGGTGGAGTCGTCGGTTGCGCCGAGCACCGTAATGATATCGGCACCGGCCTCGGATGCTTTCAAGACTTCATAGGCGCCGGCGTCCATGATTTTCAGATCGGCCAGTACTTGAAGCGATGGGAATGCGTCCTTGATGGCTTTGACGGCGTGAAGCCCTTCGTTAATGACGACCGGCGTACCGATTTCTACAATATCGATATAGGATTGGACTTCCTCGACGACCGCGATCGCCTCCGGAATGTTCACCAAATCAAGCGCAAGTTGAAGTTTCATAGGGAAAGTGCCTCCTTAAAATTTGGAATGGGCGTGGCGTTGCTATCTTGCGAGGTTCAGTATAGCTAAACGGTATACAAATTGTAAGTAGGCACATTTTTATTATATAGTGTTATAAAGTATACTGTAGAAGACGAAGGAGGTTGCACAGTGACTCGGAATATGGATCGCATCTTCAACTGCGAGAAGGAGCTTACGCTCTCCATCATCGGGGGCAAATGGAAGATGATCATTATGTGGCATCTGGGCAAAGAAGGCACGAAACGGTTCAATCAGCTGAAGGCGCTTATACCCGATATTACGCAGCGCATGCTGACGACGCAGCTGCGGGAGCTGGAGGAAGACGGCATCGTCGACCGGAAGGTATATCCTGTCGTACCGCCGAAGGTGGAGTACAGTTTGACGCCGCGCGGGGAGAGTCTGATTCCGATCTTGGACCTTATGTACGAGTGGGGTAAGACGTATATTCGGGAGTCGGGGCAGGAGATTAAGCTGCATAATGCGGCACCGGCAGAGCTCGAATAGCGATAGAGGGCGATCTTATAGGGCGAATAACCAAGGGGGAGGCAAGTGCAGCCTCTCCTATTGGCATGTAAGGCATGCCAAACAGGCTACCGCCCATGCCGCCATCCGCCCGGCGCCATCCCGTACCGCTCCCGGAACAGCCGGTGAAAATACGCATAGCTCCCAAGCCCCGATTCGGCGGCGATCTGCTCCAGCGAGAGCGGGCTGTGCTCGAGCAGATTAACCGCCCGGGCCAGCCGCAGCTGCTGCGCGTAGCCGATGATGGACACGCCATAATGCGCTTTGAATAGATGGACGGCGCGTGAGACGCTGAGGCCGGTATGACGGGCGACCTGCTGAAGGGTAATCGGCTCGGTGGCGTGCTCCTCAATGTACTGACGCATGCGCAGAGCGTGATAGGCGAGCGGCGATTGGTCCTCCGGCGCTTCTTCGATCGCGCGGTCGAGGAGCAGGAGCAGCGTTTGGACGAGCGCGGCGAGGATCAACGGGTCGCCGCCGTCGAGCCGGCGTTTCTCGTGGATAATCTGCTGCCAGGCCGTCTTCAGCTGGTTGTCGTCGGCGATGGCGGTATGCGTCGGCCGTTTCTTCCGCGCCCACCAGGCGTCCACGGCGGGACCGCTGCACAACACGTAATAATCGCTAGACTGCGAGGTGCCGGCTTCGGGCCCGATGCGCAGATCGTAGAGATCGCCCGGCCGGAACAGCAGCAGGTCGCCGGGGCGAATTTTGCGCATGGCGCCGTCGACGAGCGCTTGGCAGACGCCTTCGATCTGCAGGCGGATAATATAGGCATCGAGCCCTTGGCCGTAGTGATGGCGGAAGGGCTCTTTGTGCTTGGAATGGTCGCTGAACGGGACGGTGATGTCGGGCATGCGCGGGCTCCTTTGTCTTTCTCGAGTTGAAAGGTTCAATCAGATCGTTGAGGTTTTCGACCATATTGTTTCTACTAGGGCCTAGCTCTCCTCTATTATAATAAAAGTCATCCACGCAAGTCATTCGGAGCACGAAGGAGCAGATAGACGATGACACAACCTACGCCGCGCAAGTGGTTGACCCCGGACATCCTCCGGCAAGCCGACGAGATTCTGGCGGGTCTTACCCTGGAGGAGAAAGTCGGCCAAATGACGCAATATGATTGGGGCTTCAACCCGATCAATCCCGAGACGGGCGTCTCGCAGCGCGATCTGCTGCGGGAGGAGATTGCCCAAGGCCGGGTCGGCTCGATCTTCAACCTATCGGGGGCTGAAGAAGCGAACGAGCTCCAGCAGCTGATCCAGGATGAGACGAACCATCGCATTCCGCTGCTCATCGGCCGGGATGTCATTCACGGGTACCAGACGGTGTTCCCGATCCCGCTGGCGCAAGCGTCCGCGTGGAAGCCCGAGCTGGCCCGCCGGACGGCGGAAGCGGCGTCCCGCGAGTCGATGGCGGACGGCGTGGCCTGGGTGTTCGCGCCGATGATCGATATCAGCCGCGACCCGAGATGGGGCCGCATCGCCGAGAGCATCGGCGAAGACCCGCTGCTCACCTCCGCCTACGCCAAGGCTTGGGTGGAAGGCGCGCAGGTGGACGATGGAGCAGGCGAAGCGGCGGCGAGCTGTCCGAAGCACTTCGCGGGCTATGGCTTGGCCGAAGCGGGCCGCGACTACAACACGGTCGATCTGTCCGACCGCGTGCTGCGCGAGGTCATTCTGCCTCCGTTCCGCGAGGCGGTGGAGGCGGGCGCGCTGAGCATTATGGCGTCGTTCAACGAGATCGACGGCATTCCGGTGTGCGCCAACGCTTACTTGCTGAGAACGATCCTCCGCGACGAGTGGGGCTTCGAGGGCGTCGTAGCCAGCGACTACAATGCGCTTCAGGAGCTGATTACGCACGGCGTGGCGGGCAGCGAGGAAGAGGCGTGCGAGCGGACCATTCTGGCCGGCTGCGACATGGATATGCATTCGGGCATCTACATGCGCCACCTCCCGAAGCTCGTCCGCGAAGGACGTGTGCCCGAGCGCGTCGTCGACGATTCGGTGCGGCGCATTCTCGCGCTGAAGATCAAGCTGGGTCTGCTCGAGCAGCCGTTCGTCCGCATTTCGTCCGCCGAAGAGAAGCAAGCGGCGCGCGCGTCGTTCACGGCGCTGGCGCGCGAGGCGGCGCGGGAATCGATCGTCCTGCTCCGCAACGAGGGCGACGTGCTGCCGCTGCGCCAATCGAACGCCACGATCGCGGTGATCGGCCCGCTGGCGGACAATCGGAAGGACCCGCTCGGCTGCTGGGCGCTCGACGGCAACCCGGACGATGTAGTCAGCATGCTGGCCGGCATCGAAGCCGCTGCCGGGGCAGGTACGACGGTTCTCCACGCGGAGGGCTGCGCCATTGAGGGCGACGATCAGAGCGGCTTCGCGGCCGCCATTGAGATCGCGCGACAGGCGGACGTGGTCGTGCTCGCCTTGGGCGAAGCGCTCGAGATGAGCGGCGAGTCGCGCTCGCGCACGTCGCTCGATCTGCCGGGCATGCAGCGCAAGCTGGCAGAGGCGATATTCGCGCTCGGCAAGCCGGTCGTGGCCGTGCTGCTCAGCGGCCGACCGCTCGCGCTGCCTTGGCTTGCGGAACGCGCCGACGCCATCGTGCAGGCGTGGCAGCTCGGCGTGCAGAGCGGGCACGCGATCGCCGACGTGCTGCTGGGCGCCTACAACCCGAGCGGCCGACTGCCGGCGACGTTCCCGCATAACGTCGGGCAGGTGCCGATCTACTACTACCGGAAGAAAACAGGCCGTCCGCCGGCAGGCGTCTACTCGTCGTATTACATCGATTCGACGACCGAGCCGCTGTATCCGTTCGGCTATGGGCTCAGCTATACCCGTTTCGAATACGGCGCGATCCGTGCCGACCGAGCCGCGATGCGAGCGGACGAAGCGGTTACGTTGACGGTGACGGTCACGAATACCGGTGCGCGCGCAGGCGAGGAGACGGTGCAATGTTACGTACGCGACGAAGTGGCGAGCGTGACGCAGCCGCTCAAGAAGCTGATCGGCTTCCGCAAGGTCGCCTTGGCGCCGGGCGAGTCGGCGGATGTGACCTTCACCATCGGCTGCGACGAGCTGGCCATTCTGGATCAGCACATGAAGCTGACGGTGGAGCCGGGCGACTTTACGCTATGGGTCGGTCCGCATTCAGGCGCCGGGGAGTCGGTGTCCGTGAAGGTGACGTCGGCCGTTCATGCGGAAGCTGAACGGAAGTAATTGGCGATAGACAAGCGACAAGAACCTCCCGATAACGCATCGTGGGGTTCTTTGACATGCGGCTGAGCGTGACGCGGCTTAAGGCTTGAACCCATACCATGAAGTGACAGGAATCGGCCGGCAGGATGGCGAATGGATACACGAGAACGACCAGCAGGGAGTGCGACACATTGATCACGCAGGGGGAGTAACGCAATGGGAGACACTATCAATATGGGCGCATACATACCGTGGGGCAAACTCGTGGAGATCGCGTACGCCATGTATAAGCAAAATCCGACGGCGCCGCAGACGCCGACGGATTTTCCGGAAGATTGGGAACGCGTCGCCAACCTGACCATGACGCCGAGCCTGGAGTCGATTCGGGAGCGGGAGTTCGCCGGCTTCATCGCGCAGTCGAAGAGCAATCCGCAGCTGCAGACGGTCGTCATTCGGGGAACGGAGAGCAAGTTGGACTGGCTGATGGATGTTGAATTCCTCCTGGAGACGTTCCGCGAGGTACCGGGCAGCGGCAAGACGGAGCGGGGCTTCACCAATTTGTACCGGACGATGATGGTCGAATACGCAGATGCGAGCATCCCGACACAATCGCTCATCGCGCAGCTGGACACGGTGCCTGCGGGCACGCGGCTCGTCGTCACAGGGCACAGCCTTGGCAGCTCGCTGGCGACGCTGCACGCATTCTTGGCGGGCAGCAAGAAGATCGACGTGGAGCTGATCACGTTCGCGTCGCCGCGAGTAGGGGACAGCAACTTCGTGGAGGCATTCAGGGAACTGAACATCCCGAACACGCGCATCTTCAACCATCCGGATATCGTCCCGCGTGTGCCGATGGAGGTCGCGGGCTTCCGCCACCTTGAGCCGGGTATCGAAATCAACTCGGCGTTATATCCGATCAAGCACTCCATTCCGTGCTACCATGCGATGAGTACATATATGTACGTAATGGGCGACACCCAGGCGGATATAAGCGCGTGCCGGAGCGGACAAGCGGCACTAGCAAGCGCAAGCCAAGGCTAAGCGTATAAGCCGAACAACAAGGAGGAGCCAGACGCTGATGTCGAGCACAATCGTGGAGAAGCTGAAATTGACCAAATACAAACGAGCCGCCGTGCTGAACCATCCGGAGGGCGAGGATTTGCTCGCGGGACTGGAGCAGGCGGACAAGGAGCTGGGCGAAGGCGGGTATGACCTGATTTTCGCGTTCACGCTGGATATGGAGGCTTTGCGACAGCTCGTGAGTCGGGTGATCGAGAGCCAGGCGCTGCTGCCAAGCGGCTACCTGTACGCGGCTTATCCGAAGAAAGGCAACAAGGTGTACCCGACCTACATCCATCGGGATAGCTTGTTCGAAGGGTTAGGCGCGGACGAAGATGGCTTCATCGGGACGAGCAGCTTGAAATTCGCGCGCATGGTCGGGCTGAACGACGTGTTTACGGTTGTCGGATTCAAATTCGACAAGCGCGCGGCTGCCCCGTCTGCCAAGCCGAGCCAAAGCGTCGACGACTATATCGCCATGATCCCAAGCATCGAGCAGGACCTGCAGGATGCGCCGGAGCTGCTGGCCTTCTACCAATCGCTCACCCCAGGCTACAGGAAAGATTGGGCGCGGTTCGTATACGGCGTCGTGCAGGAGAGCACCCGGGCGAAGCGCCGCGAAGAGATGAAGCACATTCTCGGGCAAGGGTACAAAACGGCGGACCTATACCGCCGCAGCGCGGCCAGCCGTGCGCAAGGGCCGGAGTAAGCATAGAAGAGGGTCCTGCTAATACCCAGAGCCATAGACAGGATGCTGGTGCTGGTTCGCTCGCCGCAGTGCCGCGCCCTCGCCCGAACCGATGATCTTCATTGCAAGCTAGCGGTCTTCCGATTGAGGGAGGCCGCTTTTGTCGTTCCTGACTATATGGTTGTATTGTCAAACTTTCTCCATATCATGTAAAAGGAATCGCTGATCCGCCATCGAACCTGTTTAAAGGTCAGTTCCTCACAACGGTCGCCATTCACCGCGAGCTTTCGGTATGAATTACGTCCATCGCGGGGACATTGACTATGTCCAACACCAAACAGAGGAGCATCAGAATGAAATACAAACATGTAACGGTCGCCGGCAGCGGCGTATTGGGCAGCCAGATCGCCTTCCAATCGGCGTTCCATGGCTTTCTTGTCACGGTATACGACATCAGCGACGAAGCGCTTGAGAAGGCCAAGAAGCGCATTGCCGATCTGAAGCCGCATTATCGGGCCGACCTTAGCGCGAGCGAGGATGCGGTGAACGCCGCGTTCGAACGCATTTCCTATAACAGCGATCTGGCCGGGGCGGTGGCGCAGGCGGATCTCGTCATTGAGGCGGTACCGGAAGTCGTGCCGATCAAGACCGAGTTTTATACGAAGCTGGGCCAAGTCGCGCCGGAGAAAACGATTTTCGCCACGAACTCCTCGACATTGCTGCCGAGCCAGTTCGCGGAGGCGACGGGGCGTCCCGAGCGATTCTTGGCGCTGCATTTTGCCAACGAGATCTGGAAGAACAACACGGCGGAGGTCATGCGCCATCCGGGCACGGACAGCGCGGTATTCGACGACGTCATCGCCTTCGCGAGAGCGATCGGGATGGTAGCGCTGCCGCTGCAGAAGGAACAGCCGGGCTATATTCTGAACTCGCTGCTCGTCCCGCTGCTCGAGGCGGCCCAGCAGCTGCTCGTGAAGGAGATCGCCGACGTTGAGACGATCGACAAAACATGGATGGTCGGCACCGGCGCGCCGCTCGGTCCGTTCGCGATTCTGGACGTGGTCGGCATCACCACGGCGTACAACATCGGCCTCGCCAAGGCGCAGGCGACGGGCAAGCCGGAATACGAGCAAGTGGCCAACCTGCTCAAGACGGAATACATAGACAAGGGCAAGCTGGGGCGTTCGACCGGCGAGGGGTTCTACAAGTACCCGAATCCGAGCTTCGCGCATCCGGGTTTCCTGAAAGAATAGCGTTCGCAGAGCAAAAAGCAGTCCGTCTGGGTGGCATGGCGCCTCCCGGGTAGGGCTGCTTTCGTCGTCAATATATGAGAGCGGGGGCTGTGTCGCGCGTCTTTCTTAGTTCCGTATGTACAGCGAGGCCATTCCATAGAAGACATTGGCCGCACGCCGACTGCACTTTTACTAGCGGTCCACCCGTTGCACGCCATCGCCCGCATACCAGTCCAGCGCCTTGACCACTAGCTCCTTCGCGAGCGCATCCTTGCCTTCAATATAGGCGTTCATATCGGAAGGGTATTGCCGAGCCAGCTCGATCTTCAACTCCGCGTAACGCTTTGCTTCCTCCGGGTGAGCCGTCAGGTAGTCGCGGAACGCCAAGTGCCGCGTGACGTGCTCGCTGCCGGCTTGGAAGACGTGCACGTGGTGCGTGCGCTGCGCGCCGCCTTTGTTGAAGTACCGACGCAGCGGGATGCCGTTCTCGCCTTTGGGCTGATAGCCGAGCCGCCGCATGTTATCGTTGTACGCATCGACAGCCTCAATATCCCGTACCTCGACGAGCACATCGATAATCGGCTTGGCGTGCATGCCGGGAATGGACGTGCTCCCGATGTGGTGCATGGCTACGATCTCCGCCTCCAGCGCCCGCTGGAGCTTCGCCGACTCCTCCCGATACCGCTCGGGCCAACTTGCATCCGGCGGCACGACCTCGACCTTCCTCCGGAACCGTTCGTCGGCAGCCGCCTGAAGCAGCTCCTCCACGGGAATGCCGTTGATCCGAAGCCCGCCGATCTGGCAGTCCCGGATGTCCACGCCGGACAGATTGCAGCCGCTGAACTGCGCGCCCGCCAGCTCGCAATCCTCGAACGAGACAGGCTCGTACGCGCCGTCGGCCCTGTAGTTGCTGTCGCCCGCTTGCGGAAGCACCGCGCGCCGGAATTGGGTTCCGAACAGATGCACATGTTCGATCGTCGCGTGGCTCAGATTGGCGTCTTGGATGCGGAAGGTCGTCATATTGGCGTTCGTGACCATCGTTCCCGACAGATTTACGTCGTCGAGACGTATGCCGCTCATATTCGCGTTATGGAAGCGGCTGTGCGCGAGACTGACATTGTCCAGCTGCAGCGATTCCGCCTTCACCTCCTCGAAGCGAGATTCGGAAATATCCCGCATGCGCATCTCCAGTCGTTCCTTGTTCACCTGAGAACCACCCTTTCGCCCGTTATGGTGAAATTATACACTTGGGTATAACCGTAAGGTCAACCCATGTCCGCCGCCAACATTCTTGGATGATGTCCGCGGCATTGGGTACACTTATGGTAAAGCCCGATAAGTTAAAACCGAAAAATCAATAGCGGCGGATCGCCCGACTACCGCGGGTTTGACGCGTCTTGGCGCAGTCGCCGCGCTGCTTGCAAGCATGACGAACCAGCCGCGTCGCTGGGTTTTTATGCAGCTTTTGTCTTATTAGAAAGCCTTAAGAATCCCCCCATCCGGAATTGAGCGTGCTATTATACTCCTCGGACAGCCAAACACACACCAGGAGGTAATACAACATGACGACAAACAACTGGATGAAGAAAACGATCCTCGCGACGACTTGTTGCTTTGCCCTTCTGTCTGCCAATGGGCTGGTAGGCGATGCTTTCGTGGGACAAGCCCATGCGGCGACGGCTACGACGCAAGCGACGAAGGCGGACAGCATTATCGCGACGGCCAAATCGCTGCAAGGCAAAGTGCATTACGTATATGGCACGAACAACCCGAGCCAGCTTATTTTCGACTGCTCGTCCTTTACGAAATACGTCTTCGGCAAGTACGGCGTTAGCTTGAAGTGGGGCACGGCGAGCCAGAAGAAGCAAGGCACGTACGTTTCGAAGAGCAACCTGCGCAAGGGCGACCTGATTTTCTTCAACAACGGCAAAACATCGACGGTTAGCCACGTGGGCATCTATATTGGCAACGGCCAATTCATTCATAATACGATCGGCAGCAAAGTGAACGGCGTCGTGATCGCCAAGCTGAGCGACTACACGAAGCGTTATTCGACAGCGCGCCGCGTGCTGTAAGGCAGAAAACAAGAAGCTATGACTAGCCGGACTAGTCATAGCTTTTTTGCGTGCATGGAAGGGGATAGCGGAGCGGTACACGGTGCGGCAGAGGCGGTATCTATGCCGAAAATATGCTAGTATAACGATATAAAGACACGGATGCATGGGCCGAACGGCGTAAAATTCGCGTTAGCCTGCGACGTAGGGCGCGTGCCCGGCCCGAAAGGAGTTGAATCGGCCATGCCGAAAATCATACCCCCGACCTTTCTGTTTATCGGCAACGAGCCGATGCTGGACTTTACGAATACGTTTATGATGGCAGGCGGTCAGCCGCTTGATCTGCTGACCGATTTTGACGCGCTGCTGGAATGGTTGGACAAAGCCGGTCTCCTCACGGAGGAGGGGACGGCCGCATGGATGACGTGGGGAGAGGCGGCGAAGGAACGCGCGCACGGCGCGGCAATCGAGCTTCGCCGCCATCTGCTGTCCATAATCCGAAGCGTGATGGAAGGCGAGCCGGTGGACGCTGCGAATCTGTCGGCGATTAACGGCCTTATCGCCCATCAGGCGTTCGCGACCCGGCTTTACGTAGACGGCGGCATCTTCCGGGAAGACCGCCGCCGCCTGATCCGCGAGCCGCTTGATCTGCTGGCGCCCGTCGCCGAATCGGCGGCCCGGTTCCTGAGCCGCAACGAGCCGCATCTCCTCCGAAAATGCGAAAATCCGGAATGCGTGCTTCACTTCTACGACAACAGCAAGAACGGCACGAGACGCTGGTGCAGCCCCAAAACATGCGGCAACCGCATGAAGGTGACGGCTTTCCTGGAGCGTCGGCGCGCGCAAAACCAATCCAAGAGCGAGTTTTAGAAAGCAGGAGCTTTCTGAAGCTCGCTTTTTCATTGCCCCCGGAAGCAATCGGTCTTTTTTAACTATCAAAATATATATTTACACATTAAAAAATTGCGCTTATAATACCCAATAAATCCATTTGAGCATTAAAAGGAGATGGAGGCATGGCCAATCCTTATCATGACGGCGAATTGGCGGTTCAGCGAATGGCCGGCGCCGAAGTTGTCGCGCAGCAGAACGGGCGAAGCATCCGGGATTCGATCGTGCCGGGCGCGGCCGCTTTCCTGAGCCGGCAAACGATGCTGATCGCGGCCGTCGCCGGCATCGACGGGCGGGTATGGGTCTCCTGCTTGACCGGCCGGCCGGGATTCATCGCGGTACAGGACGACAAGCGTTTGACGGTGAAGTGGGACCCGGAGCAGGATCCGCTGCTTGCCGCCGGCTTGGCGGCGAATCCGGAGATCGGATTGCTGGCGATCGATTTGAGCAAGCGGTTGCGGCTGCGGCTTAACGGGATCGGCACGCTTGCGCCGGATGGTACGCTCGCCGTGGCGGCGGAGCTGGTATACGGCAACTGCCCGAAATATATTCAGCAGCGATCCGCCCCATCTTTCCCCGAAGCGGACAGTTTGCCTGTGAGAAGGACGCGCGCTTCCCAGCTGAGCGATAGTCAGCGGCAGTGGATCGCCGAGGCCGACACCTTCTTCATCGGGAGCCGGAGCGCCGCCGGGAAGACGGATGCTTCGCACCGCGGCGGCCCGCCGGGCTTCATCCGCGTCGAGGACGAGAGGACGATCGTATTCCCCGATTATTTTGGCAACGCCATGTTCAATACGCTTGGCAATATTCACAGCCACCCGCGCGCAGGGCTCCTATTCATCGACTTCGACAACGGCCATGTCCTCCAGCTGACCGGCCGCTCCCGCATCATTTGGGACGAGGAGCAGACGGCGTCGTTCCCCGGCGCCGAGCGATTGGTCCGCTTCGAGCTGGATGAAGCGCATCACATCGAACGGGGACTCGGCATCCGGCGGGAGTTCGTCTCTTATTCGCCAGTGAATCCGACGTTATAACGGGGAAGAGGTCTTCAAGGAGGTGGTGCTTGGTACGGAAGCCGGGTAATGGCAAGGTTTGGCTCGGAGTGATCAAAGCACAGCCGGTAGTTCACGATAACGAGGAGGAATGACCATGTCAGCGTACAAATACGTCCTTATTATTCAAGCGAACCAGCAGGATGTCGGGAAAGCCGTTCACGGCCTGCTGTATGGCCAAGAGCTGCACGAGGCGGGTTTCGAGGTCGACATTCTATTCGACGGCATGGGCACGCAGTGGCCGCAGGAGTTCAGCAAAGCCGATCATCCTTTCCATGCGCTCTACAAGCAGGTGATGCGGCTCGGCATCATTAAAGGCGGCTGCCAAGCTTGCTCCGGATTTTTCGGCGTGGAGGACGGCATGCAGGAGGCGGGCGTCGCGCTCGCGGGAAGCGAGAAGAACGGCGGACATCTTCCGTTCGCGCAGTATATCGCGGATGGGTTCTTGCCGATCGTGCTTTAGGACAAGTGCGGCAGCTTCGCTCAGTTGACGGGTAAACCCCCTTTTGCCGCCAATACGGGATATTCGCTTCCCTCGCCTCTCGAGAGGATGGGGGAGGCTTCTTTACGTCCTATCCCAGGCAGCGGTTTTCGTAGCTTAGTC
Organism: Paenibacillus aurantiacus; assembly: GCF_042431225.1. Taxonomy (NCBI): domain Bacteria; kingdom Bacillati; phylum Bacillota; class Bacilli; order Caryophanales; family Paenibacillaceae; genus Paenibacillus; species Paenibacillus aurantiacus. The sequence continues at coordinate 92,602 of NZ_JBHMDO010000022.1, forward strand.
GCATGCAACGAACAATACCTCCTACAAGATCGCCGCATTCAAAATAAGCCATATGTAATGGAATTTTATTCTCCGTGACTTTAGTCCTATTTCCATTCCGCCATTCGACAACGTATTATAGATTCAAAGACTCACAACTAACTAACCAAGTGAAAAGGGCAAATCATGAGAAATCATGAGACGCAAAGCCATGGGCCTTAACCGCACGCGTGTGCGGCAGGCAGCCGGTTACCACAAGGCATCATAGACTAAACTCCTATGAACCTTGGCAGAGGTTTATTTTTTTTGCCCATTTTCCGGATCGAAGAAAGGAAGGAATAAGATGAGCGAGCGACACGGTGCACGAAAACTCTCATTGTTGGTCTCATTTTTACTTGTCATTCAACTGATGCTACCAGCCGTAAACGTATTTGCGGCAGAGACCGCCAACAGCAGTATTTTGCCGCCGAGCAATGTCAGCTACCAGGTTACGGGGGCTGATATTAAGTTAACGTGGAACACCGTATTTGGGGCAACCGGTTATCAAATTTATGAGATTACGGAAGGCCAACTCCTTGTTCGCGGCACGACGGCGACCAACTCTTATACGATGAAGAGTGTGAGCGAGGGGTCCTATACCTACGCAATCTCCACGCTTAGCGCGGAGGGCGAATCCGGACCGAGCGCTCCTGTAACGGCGGATGTCGTCTATCCGGAGATGACCGCCCCGGCGCTTACCGCCTCCGTTCAGAATGGCAGCGACCTTGTCCTGAACTGGACAGCTTCCGCCAATGCGCAGAGCTACAATCTATTTCAAATTCAAGAGGATGGCCAAACGGCGCTAGTCAAAACCCAAACCTCGCGCACATTCTCGGTAATTAACGTTGCAGAGGGCACATACCGTTATGCCGTTAGCGCCGCGAATCCGTTGTTCGGCGAATCGCCGCTCTCGGCACCGGCAGAGGTCACGGTTGTGTATCCCGTTATGGCAGCCCCTGGCAGCCCGAGCTTCACGGTTACGAATGTGAACGACCTCACGCTGAAGTGGGCGGCGTCCAGCTACGCAAGCAGCTATCGCATTTATCAAATTAACGACGGCGGGAAAGCGTTGAAAACCACCGTTACCGGCACATCGGCTGTTTTTGCAAATCAGGCGGCCGGCCAATATGTGTACGAAGTCCATGCTTATAGCGATCGCTTTGGCGAATCGGCCGAAGGCAGCCAGATTACAGCAACCATCGGTTCTGTAACCATGACGGCGCCGACTAATTTTGCGGCAAAGCTGCAAAACGTTAATGATGTTCTTCTTACTTGGACAGCATCAGCGAATGCAACCAACTACAAGATTTATCAAATCGTGGATGGACAAGCCGTGCTGAAGAGCACGGTGACAGGCACTTCCGTTGCCTATACGAACCAACCGGCCGGGGATTACCTCTATGAAGTGCGCGCCTACAGCGATCGCTTCGGGGAATCGGCACAAGGCAGCCAAGCCTCGCTTACGATTGGAGCGGTGGCACTGGCGCCTCCAAGCGGTCTTGCTTACAAACTGTTGAACATGAATGATGTTATTTTGACGTGGACAGCCAGCGCCAACGCAGACGGCTATAAGGTTTATCAGGTGGTCGATGGCCAGAAAGTGTTGAAAAGCACGGTGTCCAGCACAAGCGCAACCTACACCTTGCAGCCGGCCGGGAACTATGAATACGTTGTACATGCTTACAGCTCGCGTTTTGGCGAATCGGCTGAGGGAAGCTCGGTGACATTCACGATCGATCCCGTCATCCTGAAGGCGCCAGGCAACGTGAAATACGCAATCGTAAACGGGAATGACGCGACTCTTAGCTGGGACGCTTCGGAGTATGCGGATAGTTACAAGGTTTATCTGGTAGCCAACGGCCAGAAAACCTTGAAAAGCACGGTAGCGACCAAATCGGTCACCTATTCGTACTTGCCGAAAGGGGATTACACCTACGAGGTGTATGCCGCCTCCTCTCGTTTTGGAACATCGGCTGAGGCGGGCACGGTGTCTTTCACGCTCACATGGCCGGTGATGCAAGCGCCTGCCAATGCGGTGCAGACGATTACGAACGCGACAAGCTTTACGTTAAGCTGGGATGCCGTCCCTTATGCGACCAGCTATAAAGTATATCAAGTCGTCAATGGCCAGAAGGTACTGAGAACCACGGCATCCAAGCTGAACGTTACTTACACAGGCATGGCCCCGGGATCGTATACGTATATGATCCACTCGGTGTCCGACCGCTTCGGCGATTCGGTGGAGGGTTCGACCGTCAATCTGACGCTGAACGGGCAGGTCATGGAAGCACCGACGAACCCGGTCTATACCGTCGCTAACGGCAATGACGTAACGTTGAAGTGGACTGCGGCGGAGTATGCGACAAGTTATAGAGTCTACCAAATCGTCGATGGCCAAAAAACGCTGAAAAGCAATGTAGGCGGAACTAGCGTTACGTACTACAATCAGCCGGAAGGCAGTCTGGCCTACGAGATCCATTCGGTTTCCTCGCTGCTTGGCGAATCCCCTGAAGGGGCAGACGTTTCGTTCCAATTGACGTATCCGGATATGACTGCGCCGGGTAATCCAGCTTATAAAATTCTGAACGGCAACGATGTTCGATTAACCTGGACGGCTGCCGCTTACGGCGATTATTACAAGGTTTACGAGTTAATCGACGGTGCAAAGGTCGCCAAGAGTTCCGTCACCACGTATAGCTCAACGTTAAGTAACGTATCGAGCGGTCCGCATGCGTATATTGTTCATGCCGTAAGCTACAGGTTCGGGGAATCCCCTGAGGGCAGCAAGCTGACGTTGAACGTAGAGTTCCCGATTATGGAGACGCCTACCGGATTTACGCAAACGGTGAGCAGCGGCAACGATGTGACGTTGAAGTGGAATTACGTCAATTATGCAACGGCTTATAAACTGTATCAGGTCGTCAATGGCGAAGAAGTGCTGGTGAAGACCCAGAGCGGCACGACAGTAACCTTATTAAATCAGCCAGAGGGCGATTATAAGTATGTGCTGCGCTCCTACAGCGATCGCTTTGGCGACTCGCCGGAAGGCGCAAAGCTTGAGTTCCCGCTTGTATGGCCGACCATGCAACCACCGGCGACCTTGACGTCTACCATCGCCAATGGCAACGACATGACCCTTAAATGGGGCGCGGCGACTTATGCAACGGCCTATCGCGTCTATCAGGTCGTGGACGGTCAGAAGGTGCTGAAGAGCACGGTAACAAGCACGAGCGCCACCCTCGAGAACTTGCCGGAAGGAAACTACGAGTTTGCGGTATATGCTTATAGCAGCCGTTTCGGCGAATCGCCCGCGGGCAAAACGCTTAACGTAAATTTAGTATGGCCGACTGTAGTTCCTCCAGTAGTTAAAGGGACGGTATTCGATGCGAATAACATCACGCTGTCCTGGCCAGCCGTAACTTGGGTTAGCGAATATCGCGTATACGATGTAACGGACGGCAAGCGCCAACTCCTTTATAAAGGAACTGCGCTCAGCTACAAGATTTACAACCTGACCGAAGCCACGCATCAATATGAAGTGACAGCGTACCATACGCGATTCGGGGAGTCCGTGGCGTCGAACCGCATTAGCGAAAACATCGTGTTCCCGGTCATGCAGCCTCCGGTCGCAACCTTGAAGCTGCTGAGCACGACAAGCGCCCGTATTACCTGGAACTTCGTGACGTATGCCAACGGCTATAATGTTTATGAGCTTATTGATGGTCAATCGGTTCTGGTGGCCGAGAAGGTAAACAACCTTTCCTATACGTTGACGGATCTGACGTATAAGAACCATGAGTATTATGTAACATCGGTTAGTAATTCGTTCGGTCAGTCAGCGCCTTCCAATATTGTATTGGCGAAACTCATCGTCGATACGGAAGCGCCGGTGACGACGGCTGCGGCTTTAACGACTTGGACGAACGGCGACCAGAACGTCAGCTTGTCTGCGACCGACAACGAAACCGGCGTCGCAGCCACGTACTATGCCGTTAATGGGGGAGTCTACACGGCGGGAAATTCGCTCACAGTAGACCAAGAGGGTATTACCGAAATCTCCTTTTACTCCGTGGATCGTGCTGGGAATAAGGAAACGGCAAAAACGATTCAAATTAAGATCGACCGCACGGCGCCAGCGACGATAGCAACCGCGCCAACGGCATGGGTGCAAGCGGCGGCGGTGAAACTGGCAGCTAGCGATGCGCAAAGCGGCGTGGCAGCAACATACTACGCAGTCAATGGCTCCGAGTACCAAGAAGGCACATCGTTCACAGTCGAGAACGAAGGCGTCAGCACAATCAGCTTCTACTCGGTAGACGCGGCAGGCAACAAAGAAGACGTGCAGACGATCAAAGTCAGCGTTGACCGTACGGCCCCTGTGACGACGGCAACCGCGCCAACGGCATGGGTGCAAGCGGCGGCGGTGGAACTGGCAGCTAGCGATGCGCAAAGCGGCGTGGCAGCAACATACTACGCAGTCAATGGCTCCGAGTATCAAGAAGGCACATCGTTCACGGTCGAGAACGAAGGCGTCAGCACAATCAGCTTCTACTCAGTAGACGCGGCAGGCAACAAAGAAGAGGCGCAGACGATCAAAGTCAGCGTTGACCGCACGGCTCCTGTGACGACGGCAACCGCGCCAACGGCATGGGTGCAAGCGGCGGCGGTGAAACTGGCAGCTAGCGATGCGCAAAGCGGCGTGGCAGCAACATACTACGCAGTCAATGGCTCCGAGTATCAAGAAGGCACATCGTTCACGGTCGAGAACGAAGGCGTCAGCACTATCAGCTTCTACTCGGTAGACGCAGCAGGCAATAAAGAGGATGTGCAGACGATCAAAGTCAGCGTTGACCGTACGGCTCCTGTGACGACGGCAACCGCGCCGACGGCATGGGTGCAAGCGGCGGCGGTGAAACTGGCAGCTAGCGATGCGCAAAGCGGCGTGGCAGCAACATACTACGCAGTCAATGGCTCCGAGTATCAAGAAGGCACATCGTTCACAGTCGAGAACGAAGGCGTCAGCACGATCAGCTTCTACTCGGTAGACGCGGCAGGCAATAAAGAGGATGTACAGACGATTAAAGTCAGCGTTGACCGTACGGCTCCTTTGACAACCGCGGCAGTTCCTGGCGGCTGGTCGAAAGACGATGTAACGGTTACGTTGACGGCGGCTGATGCGCAAAGCGGCATTGCCCGTACGTTGTATTCCATTGACGGTTCTGCCAATGCAGAGGGCAGCAAATTTACGATCGGCAGCGAAGGTATTCATCAAGTTACATTCTACTCCGTAGACGCTACCGGCAATATTGAAGCGGCTCAAACAGCCATCGTCAAAATTGACAAATCGGCACCTGTGATCACCATGAACGTGAAAGACGAGTACGTGGCTAACACAAACTTGACGCTGAACTACTCGGTCGTAGACACGCTCTCCAGCATCGTGTCGGAGAAGATGACTGTAACCCGTCCAGATGGAACAGCGACCGATGTGAGAAACGGTAGCGCGATTGCATTGGGTCAGCCAGGCGTTTATGCCGTACTCGTGACGGCAACCAACGGTGCGGGGATGACGACGACTGTGAAAAAACAAATTGTCGTTGCCATTCAAGGCACCATCACGGTAACGCCGACGGTCATCAAAGGCAATAAAGGCGTGTTTACCGTACGCGTCGATCTGCCAAACGGTTATAGCACGCAAGGCTTCGACCTGAATAGCGTTACGCTTAACGGCGTGAAGGCGCTGAACAGCAATAACGGCTACTACAATCAGGCCTCGATTGGCCAGTTCAAGTTCGAGCGTTCGGATTTCAACTGGACGACAGATCAAGTTACCTTGTCTTTCCGGGGCTACGTAGACGGTAAGCTCGTGGTTGGTCAGACGACAGTGAAGGTACAAAAATAGAATAGCAATTCTTGAGAGAGGCTCCCTAACAAGGGAGCCTCTCTTCGATTTCGGAGTCAAATAGTCAGCAAACGAGAGGAAGCCTTGGTCCTGTATTCCGGGCAGCGAGAAGAACGGCGGACATCCTCCGTTCGCGCAGTATATCGCCGATGAGCTCATGCCGTGCGTGCTATAGATTCGCTTTCCGCGTACGTTAGGGTTTGCAGAAGGACCGATCCCGCGCGGTCGACCACTGAGTAGCTGTCTGGCGGGTTCTAGGCAGGCGCAGGCCGACAAAAAGACGCTTCCGACGCTCGCGCATCTTGCGCGGCGGGGAAGCGTCTTCGGTTTTTATTTCGTCAGCGTATTGCCGTATTTAGATACAGGAAGGTCTGTCATAACCGAAGTCGTCCGCGCTCGCCGCCTACCGGGGACCGGACCGATATCCGCCTTCGCGTCAGGGTCGAGGCGGCGGGCCATGTCGGCGGCCGCCACGGCTTCCAGACGGCTGAAGGTCAGCTCAGCCCGCCAAGGCCCGCTGTCGCCCGGTTCCGTGCCGGACTCGCGCACGAGCGTGACTTTCCTGCCGGTTGCCTGCCCGAGTGCCGCCGCGATCTCCGGGACGCGCGGGCCGCGTATGCGCAGGACACGCATCCAAGCCGATTGATTCATGCACCAGATCGCGGTCGCGAAGACCGCCGTCATAACCGTGACATACATCACGGCCGCGATTACCGTAGGTTCCAACGTTTCTGCAGGTACTGCCATATCGTCTCCTCCTTTGGCCGGTTCAGAATAGTCGCTTGTCGGGCGAATGCCCTCGTACATGCTAGCCTTCATGCGCCCGGTCGGGCTTATTGCGTTTGGGGAGCAGACCGTATAGACGGCTCATGAACGCGTGAATGATTTTGGTCTCCTTGGTCAGAATCGGTCCAAGTATCGCGAGAATAAGGACGTATAGCGCGGCGAACGGTTGGATAATCGGAAGCAGACCGCCGCTTTGCGCAAGCTTTGCCATAATAATCGAGAATTCGCCGCGCGCCACGATCGTGAAGCCGATATTGACCGAGGCTCTGGCGGATAAGCCGGCGCTGCGTCCGGCCCACATGCCGGCGGCGAAGTTCCCGGCCAGCGTCAGCGCGACTGCCGCGAGCGACATCCAGACCGCGCCGCCCAGCGAGAGCGGATCGATCGTGAGGCCGAAGCTGAAGAAGAAGATCGCGCCGAAGAAATCCCGGAACGGCAGAATCAGCTTCTCGATCCGCTTCCGGTGTTCCGTCTCCGCGAGCACGAGTCCGACCAGCAGCGCGCCGATCGCCTCGGCGACATGAATCGTCTCCGAGAAGCCCGCGATGACGAACAGCGCCGCGAAGATGACGAGCAGGAATAGCTCGTTGGAGCGGATGTCGAGCACCCGGTTCAGTAGCGGCACCGCCTTGCGTCCGACAATGAGCACAAGCAGCATGAAGCCGAGCGAGATGGACGCGGACAGCAGAATGCCGGCGAGCGATGAGGATCCGCTCAGAATGAGACCGGAGATCATCGAGATGTAGAGCGCCAGGAAGACGTCCTCGAACATGATGATGCCGAGAATGAGCTCGGTCTCGGGATTGGCGGTTCGTTTCAGGTCCACGAGCACTTTGGCCGCGATCGCGCTCGAGGAGATGGTTGTAATGCCGGCGATAATCAGCACCTCGAACAGTGGGAGACCCGTAAAGAAGCCGAATAGCAGACCGAGCGTGAAGTTAATCAGAATATAGATGGTGCCGCCGACGGCGATCGACTTGCCCGACTTGATCAAGCGGCCGACCGAGAACTCCAGCCCCAGATAGAACAAGAGGAACAAGACGCCGATTCGGCCGAGAAATTCGATCAGCGGCGTGCTCGAGATGAACCGCAGATCGATATGCCAGAATTGCACGGAGTGAGGGCCGACGGCCATGCCGACCAGGATATAGAACGGGATGACCGAGAATCGCAGCTTGGCGGAGAGCAGGCCGGCGATTGCGATCAGCGCGATGGCGAGGCCGATCTCAAATACGATGTAATCCATAGGCGCCGTCCCTTCCGTTCATGATCATCTCTTTGAACAGCTTCTGCTGTCCCCGCTCTCCGGCTACAACGAGGACGGAATCCGCTATCAGCAACGTTTCCGGTCCGGGGTTCACCTGCTTGGCGGCACCCCGGCCGATGACGGCGATAATGGTGGCGCCGGTCGATTGCCGGACGTCCAGCTCGCCGATCGTTTTGCCGACGCATTTGAAGGACGGCTCGACCCGGTACCATTCGAGTATGAGATCGCCGAGCGCCATTTCGATCGTCTCCAGCGCTTTGGGCGCGTACGCCATCCCGCCGATAATACCGGCGAGCAGGCGGGACTCGTCGTCGTCGAGCGTCACCATGGAGCGGCTTGCGGATGGATCGCCGTGCTCGAAGTGGTAGCATTCCCGCCGTCCGTCATCATGGACGATGACGACGACTTTGTCGCCGGCGCGGGTAATCATTTCAAACTTTTTCCCGATGCCCGGGAGTTCAATTTCTCTTATATTCATGGCTTAAACCTCCAGTTTAGTAAGGAATACCGTGCGGAGGCCGGTTTTTGCGCAAGGTGAAATAGAACGTTGCCGGTCCGTTTTTTTGCACAAACGGGAAGGACAAGTCCGTCATAAACAGCGATTGGCTGCGGATTACATGGCTAGGCCGCTTCAAGCAGCTGCGAACGCAACGCAAATCAAATTGCGTATCGCTCCATGCAGCATTCCTGGTCTTATGAACGCAAACCAATGAGCGTATCGCTCCATGCAGCATTCCTGGTCTTGACCATGAACGCAAACCAATGAGCGTGTCGCTCCATGCAGCATTCCTGGTCTTATGAACGCAAACCAATGAGCATGTCGCTCCATGCAGCATTCCTGGTCTTGACCATGAACGCAAACCAATGAGCGTTGCAGCACAAATAGAACCGGTACGTTAGGTCGCAAAAACGCGGGTCCGCTCGGAATCGAGATAGCAGGTAACAAATGGAAGGCTATAAGCGCGTACTTACACAAACGTGGAGGTGAATTTGATGGGGGTGAGCATCAAGCGGGTCAAACTGCGCGCAATCCGGGGCTCGTACGTCACGCCGACGTCCATGCGGGCGCGGCGAATCAACTGCGTCCATGCGGCAAGCAGGAAGAAGACGATTGGGAACAGCTCTGCGATTCGCAGGCCGCTCGTGACGGGAGATTGCTTGCGCACCGCGCTCTTGCCCGGGAAGTATTCCATGCCGTTCGACGAAGAGGTTACGGCAGATTCGCTGTCAGCGATCTCCAGACATGGGAAAGGCGTCACGAAGAACATGAAGCTGGCAAGCAAAAGCAGCGAAAGAGAACGATTTAAGGAGAAAACCCGATCAATCATGCCTAAAAGCCTCCTTTCGCGTGGAATATGAGCTAATTATAGCACAAACGGCGGAATTTATCCAAATTTGGACGAGCAGATAGGCTAAACTTGCCAATCCTCGGGGGGAGAGACCAAATAGGAGGGAGCACGCATTCGCGTACCCCCTCCTATTGATGGGATTGATGCAATCGTCCGATTTACGCCAATGCAGCCTTCGACGTATCGCTGTCGCGTCCGCGCTTGCTGATTCGCACGGCCATGAGCGACGCGACGAAGCAGAAGAAGCCGGCGATGACGAACGCCTGCGAATAACTGCCGAGCCAATCGCGCAGCACGCCGGCCCCGTAGGCGGCCGTGGAGGCGCCGATCTGGTGGGCGACAACGATCCAGCCGAAGATCATCGCGGATTGCTCTTTCCCGAATGCGACGCCTGCCAGCTTAGCGGTCGGCGGCACGGTGGCGATCCAGTCGAGTCCGTAGAAGACGGAGAAGACGATCAGCATCGCGGGCGTGGCATCCAGCGCATACGGGAGGAACAGCAGGGACAGTCCGCGCAGCCCGTAGTACCAGAACAGCAGCCAGCGGCTATCGAAGCGGTCGGACAGCCAGCCGGAGATCGTCGTGCCGAACAAGTCGAAGATGCCCATCATAGCGAGCAGGCCCGCTGCCGCCACCTCCAGCATGCCGTGGTCGCCGCAAGCCGCGATCAGGTGCGTGCCGATGAGCCCGTTCGTGGAGAAGCCGCAGAAGAAGAAAGTGCCGGCAAGCAGCCAGAAGGTGGTGCTCTTCATCGCGCGGCGCAGGTTGCGGATCGGCGTCAGGAACAGATTGCCTGCGAACGGAACGGGCTGCACGATCGCATTGGAACCATAGGGCGCGGCCCCTACGTCGGAAGGGTGATTGCGCATCCAGGCGGCTACGGCCGCGAGCACGAGCACAATGGCGGCCACGGCGGCGTATAAGGCGTAACGCCATCCCCAGTCGGCGGTGATCTTCGCGAACAAAGGCAGGAACAGCAGCTGGCCAGTGGCGGCGCTGGCAGTCAGTAATCCGACGACAAGCCCTCTACGCTGCACGAACCACAGGTTGCTGACCGTCACTCCGAGCACGTTGGCCATCATGCCGGTAGCAAGGCCGGAGACGACGCCCCAGAGCAGTTCGAACTGCCACAGCGACGTCATCAGCGGCGTGACCGCAAGGCTGGCCGCCAGCACGGCAAGCGCGGACAGGATGACTTTACGGATCCCGAAGCGCATGAGCAAGGCTGCGGAGAACGGACCGACCAGGCCATAGAGGAAGATGCCGACGGAGATGACGCTCGAGATGCCGCCCCGGCTCCAGCCGAATTCCTCCTGGAAAGGGACGATCAGAATACTCGGCAGCGAGCGGATGCCGGCAGAGACGAGCAGCGTGACGAACGTCAGCAGGGCGACGATCCAGCCATAATGAAGCCGGGGATTGCGGCGTTGTTCCGTGAGGATGGGTTCAGCTTCCATGGGTACACCTCGCATATTTTTGTTGTACAACCAAAATACAAGGCGGAAAAATCCACGGACGTTAGTCGCGTTATTTCTCCAGCTGCTCACTGGCCGATTCCTGGCTTGCAGTCAGCGCCTTGGCCTCATCCGGCCCGAGGATCGTTTCGTAGGTCGCCTTCAATCGTCGCGAGGCGTCGCGAATCGGCTGCTCCAGCTCCCGTCCGCGATCGGTCGGGTAGACGTTGACGGTCTTGCCGCTTACTTGCCGCCGAACGAGCTGCTTGGCCTCCAACTTGTCGATGAAGCGGGTCAGCGTGGACGGGGTAATATACAGCTTCTCGGAGAGCTCCTTCTGCGTAATGCCCGGGGAGGCAATGACGAGCCGAATAAGGTAGCCGTACGCGGGTGTAAGCCCTGTCGTCGCGAACGCGTCGTCGGCGATGCGGGTAATGGCGCGGCTAAGCCGATTGGCGGTGAAATACAGGCATTCGTGCAGGAAAGCTTCGTCCGGGTTCCCGGAGGCTGCCGGCGTAAGCCGGGGATCTTGTTCGTCGGGCATATGGGGGACCTCCTATGGTTCGTGTCGGGATTGTTTTCTATTTTGTATGTACAACAAAAATATACAATGAGGAAGGAATTGCCAATACGCTGCCGCCAAACGTCTAGATGCGAGTTCCTCCCCCGAACGCAAAAAAGCCCCCGCAGAGGCGGGAGCTGCAGTCTTGCATTTTGGCCGGCACGCGGTGCTCGAACCCATGTTCAAACGCCGCATGCTTTCTTTTCTGATGCGGAATTGTTTGATGATGCGCACGGATTAGAGGGTTGCAACCGCGACTTGGATATACCCGAAAGTTGCGCCGCCGCCATTGGAGAAGAGTCCCGCGAGCAGCAGGCCAGGAACGACGACAGTCAAGCTTTGGGCAGCCGGAATCACGTAATTGATGGTCGGTCCGTTCGCGTGCGTCAGGATGAGCGTGACCGAGAACGTCGAGTTGTTTTGCACCGTCACCGAAGCATTAACCGGTCCCGTCAAATTCTCGAAATACGACTTGCTGACGCCTGCCGGCACGTTGAAAACCTGTTGAGGAAGGAGAATCGCCGCCATAGTCTATCAACCTCCTTTCCATATTGATAGCATATTCTATTCCGAGTCGCTCATTTGGACCGGGGTAATGTCTTTCGTAGATTCGCACATTTAAACAGAGCGGGGTGCGTTGAATGAGCGAGCAGGAGATGGCGCGTCAGGGCGGCCGGCGCCGACAATAAAACCCCCGCGCTTCCTGCGAAGCCGGGGGTTCGTCATCCTATTATTCGCTTGTGTGCTGCCTTCGCTTAGGCGTATCGCGGCTGGCTGCACGCTCTAACTCGTTGATAGACTAGACTCGTGCTGCTGGCCGGGGCTGACCGTAATCCGGTTGCGCCCGAGCTGTTTCGATTCGAGCAGCAGCTGATCGGCATAGATGTAGCCTTTCTCGATCGGGACTTCTTCCTGTTCCGTGAAGAAATAGAGGCCGAACGAGGCGGTATAGGGGATACGCGACGTCTGATCTTGGAATTCCGCTTCGACCGCGTCGCTCTCGATCTGCTGCCGCAGCTCTTCCACGAGCGCAAGGCACGATTCGAAGCTTCTGCCGCGCAGGAACATCGTGAACTCCTCGCCGCCGCTTCGCGCCAAAATATCGTCGGTACCTGCCTTTGCCTTCAGCGCCGCCGCGAAATGCTGGATGACCCGATCGCCTACGCTGTGGTTGTACGTATCGTTGATCGACTTGAACTTGTCGATGTCCGCCACGACGATGCCGATCGCCTCTTTGGTCTTCTCCAGCTCCTTCATCTTCAGCTCCATGTAAGCGCGGTTATGGAGGCCGGTCAGGAAGTCGGTGTAAGCCATATGCTCGTATTTGTTCCGCTCGTGCTTGTCCTGCGCGCTCTGCGCTTTGACCAGATACGACTGGCTGACGAGATAGTTGAGCACGAACAGGCCGATGATCGCCGTCCAGTTCCGTTGTTCGAGGAATAGGAGCAGCAAGCCGTTGGAGAACGCCGTCTTCGCCATGTCCAAAATACTGCGCTCCTTCAAGAACGCGGCCACGTCCGCACGCGTGCGAATATCGCCGAGCAAGCTGAACACCCCGAGGAGGAAGAGGTCTGACACCACCGCCGTAACGGTAACGAGCAGGAAGAGAAGCACCCAGAAGGCGACGAGATTTCCCTCGAACCAAGGAATCAGCCATTGGTAGACGTAATAAGCAGCTGTACCTTGAATGACGAAGGAGCCGACATTGTAGAATGTCTGGACGCCCTCGCCGGGTTCGTCGGTCTTGGTCTTCTTCTTATATAGATAGCCGATTAGCCGGTAGACGGCTTCGAATAGATACAAGCCGAAGGGGCCGGTGAACAGGATCAGCGATACATTATAATTAATGCCGTACTCTACGCTCGTGCTGCCCCGGCGGCTATTGATCCGCAAGTGGTAATACAGTAAGGAAAACAGCCAATAGACGCCCATGACTTGGAAGGTCAGCGGCGCGAGCGAGAACGCGGAGAATGTCGATACGGCGATGCCGGTTGCGATGAGAAACAGCGACAAGATGTAGACGCGGAGTCGGGCTTGAGTCACAGTTATCATTCTCCTTTGTAGTTAATTATGCCCATTTCCATAGTTTCGTCAACGCCTCGCCGCCATGTTCTCGCCCTGAAGCGAGATTGGTTACTTTTGTGCATCGCCGAATCAATCGACGCGCTGCCGGACGCCTGTTCAACCGTCATGGTTAACATACATCTTCGCCCGGTTTTCATGCCAAAAAAAAAGACGGCCCACGGGCCGTCCTTCGGTTAGAGATGCGAGCCGCCTGTCGCGTCAACCATTTGGCCGGTTACCCACCGGCCGTCGGCAGAGACGAGAAAGGCCACGACATCGGCGATGTCCGATGGCTCGCCGACCCGTCCTAGCGCCGACATGCCGGAGGCATGAGCCTGGCCCTCTGGCGTGCGCAGCCAAGCCGCGTTCACATCCGTGTCTACAATGCCAGGCAGCACAGCATTGACGGTTACGCCGCGAGGACCGAGCAGCTGCGCAAGATGCAGGGTGAACGTATTGATCGCGCCTTTGGTCAAGTTGTAGGCCATAATATGCGGGTAGGCGATGCGCGTTACGCCGGAGGAGATGTTCACGATCCGGCCCCCTTCGTTCAAGATGGGCAGCGCCTGCTGCACGAGAAAGAACGGCGCCTTCACGTTAACGGCGAGCAGGCGGTCAAGTTCTTGTTCGGTCGTCTCCTCGAATGAGCTCGACGTGCCAACCCCGGCGTTATTGATTACTATATCCAGCTTGTCATTTCCCGTCAGGGGAAGCAGTGAAGACTGCACGGCTTCCAGCAGCGCATTGACGCCATGCACGGTATCCAGCTGCGCCCCGATCGCGATCGCTCGTCCACCCTGCGCTTCGATTGCGCGTACGACCTCGTTCGCGGCATCGCGGTTGCTGCCGTAATGTACCCCCACGGTCGCGCCGTCGGCAGCCAGACGCATCGCTATTCCTCTGCCGATACCTCGGCTTGCCCCCGTCACCAGCGCGGTTTTGCCTCCCAATCGTTTCATTCCTGTTCGCTCCCCTTTGTTCGACTTAGGCCTACTGTACGCCTTCCAGTAAAGGGGAGAGTCAAGCGGGCGCGCTAAAAAAAATCAGCGCAGGCGAAAAACGCGATTGAACGCGAATGCCAATCGCGTGGGAGAATGGCGTAAGTACGGCGATGGTCAATCCGGTTCAGATGCGCCGATCGAGCGGAATTAAGAGCTCCGCAAGACGCATTGAGCCGTACATGTCGCGGTCCGAAGTGAGATAGATTTCACGCATCGGGAAGCGCGTCGCAAGCGGCATCCCCTGCGACGCGAGCCAATCCGACAGCCGTTCCGCGGCCAGACAGTCTTCTTGATAAGGATTGCAGACGTGCACATGCGAGGCGGCAGAGGCGAAGCCCGGGAGAAGGCCGATTTGAACCCGTTTATTGCCAGGGATCGCCTCGCTCAGCGGGATCGCGACTTCGAGTTCGCAGTAGCCATCCTCCGTTTCCTCGTGCTGCGTCACGATAAGCTGGTCGGCGGTCTGCCCATGCGCTTCGGCATACGCGGTCAATTCATTCAGCAGCAGGCACAGCTGCGACCGGGGCACGCGGTCCCGGATGGAGGCGGCCAACACCGGTTCGACCGCGCGAAAGCCGAATGCCGGACTTGACTCCGCGGCCATCCGGGCGCGGTCCAGCCGCTGCCCGATCTCGCTCGCCTGCCGGCGCGCTTCGTCGATGACGCGTGCAAGTTCGCGCTGCTTCGCGGCAAGCGCGTCTTGCACCGCGCTGGTAGGGCCGTCCGCTTCCAGGAAAGACCGGATCGTCTCGAGCGTGAATCCCTCCGATTTGAAGGCTTGGATGCGTTTGACGGTAAGCAGCTGTTCTTCCGCGTAGTAGCGATAACCGTTGTGCTCGTCGGTGGCTGCGGGCGCAAGAAGGCCGATTTCGTCGTAGAAACGCAGCGTTTTGACCGACACGCCGGATAGCTTCGAGAACGCGCTGATTTTGTACAAGGCGTATAACCTCCTTCACTGCGGTTGTTCTAACGCTATCATACGAGGGAACGGCTGCCAGACGCTACGTATTGAAGCTAAACTTCCTGAAAGATGGTACACTATACGAAGAAGGCTCGCTGGAGCCCCTAGTCGAACAAAGGACGTGACACGAACGTGATTACCATTACCATCCCGGAGCCGAACGTGACGATAACGAAGCAGGACGCCCCGGAGCTTAGCAATATTTACGGTTTTACCGATTTCCATCTCATTACGAGGGAGCACGGCGGCATCTTCATGTTCTACAACGCGAAGGACGAGCTGCTCTTCGTCGGCAAAGCCCGCAAGCTGCGTCAGCGGATCAAGAAGCATTTCGAAGATTCGGTCTCCCCGATGAAGAAGCATCGCGACGAGGTAGCGAAGATCTCCGTCTGCCATGTAAGCGACCCGGTCGAGCGTGAGCTGTACGAGGTCTACATCGCGAACCGCCAACAAGCGAAGTATAATCAGAACCGGGTCGAATATTAAGCCCGGGCCGGATCGGCAAAGGAAGGGGACGGCCGCTTGACGAGCGACCGTCCCCTTGGTCCGTAGTTCCGCCGCCGAGCCGATTTCCGCTCGCTTCCTCTTCTGCTTGGCACCTATTCATGTTATTCTTAACCACTACGCCGGATTTCACTATCGTATTCATTCAGACACGAATCCAAATAGATCAATTAATTAGGAGACCTTATGACATTCGAATCGTTACAATTGAATCCCGCCATACTCAAGGCGCTGCGCAAAGAGAACTACGAGATGCCGACGCCGATTCAGGCCCAATCGATTCCGGCCGCGCTCGCCGGCCGAGACCTGCTCGGCTGCGCCCAGACGGGCACGGGCAAGACGGCCGCGTTCTCGCTGCCCATCATTCACCGCTTGAGCGGACAAGCCCGCAAGGGCGGCAAACGGGCAATTCGAGCGCTCATCCTGACGCCGACCCGGGAGCTGGCGATCCAAATCATGGACAACATCAAAGCGTACAGCCAATTCACCGATCTGCGCGCGCTCGTCATTGTCGGCGGCGTGCCGCAGAGGCCGCAGGAACGGGACTTGGCGTACGGGTGCGACATTCTGATCGCCACGCCGGGACGGCTGATCGATCTGATCAACCAGAAGCATGTCGACTTGAAGGACGTCGAGACGTTCGTGCTCGACGAAGCCGACCGCATGCTGGACATGGGCTTCATCCACGACGTGAAGCGCGTCATCGCGAAGCTGCCGGCCAAGCGCCAGACGCTCTTCTTCTCGGCGACGATGCCCCCGGAGATCGCGCAGCTGGTGAAGACGCTGCTGACCGATCCGGTGAAGGTGGAGATTACCCCGGTGTCGTCCACGGTGGACCGCATCGAGCAGTCCCTCTATTTCGTGGACAAGGAAAACAAGCCGAATTTGCTGAACTACCTGCTGCAGGATAAGTCGATTGTCTCGGCGCTCGTGTTCACCCGCACGAAGCACGGGGCCGACCGCGTCGTCCGCGGCTTGGCCAAGCAGAACATCACGGCTGCGGCGATTCACGGCAACAAGTCGCAGAACGCGCGCCAGCTGGCGCTGAACAACTTCAAGAGCGGCGCGACGCGCGTACTCGTCGCGACGGATATCGCGGCTCGGGGCATCGACATCGACGAGCTGTCCCACGTCATCAACTTCAATCTGCCGAACATCCCGGAGACGTACGTGCACCGGATCGGCCGCACCGGACGGGCCGGCCTGAGCGGGACGGCGATCTCCTTCTGCGAGACGGAAGAGATTCCGTACCTGAAGGACATCGAGAAGGTCACCAAGAAGAAGGTGCCGGTCGTCGCGGATCATCCGTTCCCGATGACGGGCGAGACCCCGGCCGCCGCGCCGCAGCCGAACGTGGCACAGAACGCGCGCAAGGGTGGCAGGCCGCAGGCGCAAGCAGGCGGAGCGAACCACAGCGGTCAAGGGAAGCAGCAGCCTCGTCAAGGCGGCGGGCAGCAGACCGGCGCGAGCGGGAACAAGCCGCAAGGACAGCGCAAGCCGCAGGCGCAAGCAGGCGGAGCGAACCACAACGGTCAAAAGAAGCAGCAACCTCGTCAAGGCGGCGGACAGCAAGCCGTAGCAGGCGGGAACAAGCCGCAAGGACAACGCAAGCCGCAGGCGCAGGCAGGCGCACAAGGCCAGCGGCAGGGCCAACGCGGCGGTACGCCGGCAGGCGCGGGTCAGCGCTAGCCGGTCGTCCGGGACGCAGTGCAAAGAGGGACATTCCATGAAGCGGAATGTCCCTTTTTGCGTTGTCATCATAATTGCTCGGCCGTACTTGATCGCGAAGGCTGCCGTATTCTTCCGAGCCCGCGCAGCAGGACCGTGACCGTCAAGCATTCCGCCAGCGCGAGCAGGACGAAGATAGCATCCTGCAGCCCATTCATGTGCCCGAGATCCCATCCGGTTACCAGCAAGTTAAGCCGCATGAACAGGATATGGCCGACAAACGTGACGATGCTGAACAGGTTGATCCACGGATGCCAGGCTTGGACGGAGCGACTCTTGGCATGGAGCAAGCCGTAGAACAGCAGCAGCGTGTTCGGAATGACGCTGAGGGTTAGCCGGTATTCATGGCTATAGTCGGCCAGACCAAGGAGCAGCATAGACTCGGCGGCCGTTAGAACAATCGCCGCGGCAAGGAGCGGGAGCAGCCGCATCCGGTAGAACGTCTCCTCGTATTTGGCCGCCAGCATGCCGGCCAATACGAAGAAGAAGCCGAATCCGAAGTACCGGTAGATCAGAAGTTCGCCATACGCGCCGAGGGAGCCATACGGCCAGACTTGCTCCCCGGCTATAGCCAGCAGGAGCGGACGGAGACTGCCCGCCGCCAGCAGCGCGGCCGCGAAGCCCGCCGAAGCTAGCAGAATAGCAAGGCGGATGCGCCGTCGTTCCATCAGCCAGCAGGCGGCCGGCACGCTGAAGAGAAGCGGCGGAATGAACCACAGCTGCACGGACGGCCCGTTCAGGAAGACGGCAGCCAGCATAATTTTGGCCTGCAGAATGAGATTGGCTGTCGACAATCCTCCGCCCATCAGCGCGGGGAGAATGTGCTCTGCCGCGAACATCGCGCAGAAGGCGGCGTACAGGAGACCGATTCGAACGACATACCGGCTCACGTAGCGGATCGGGCTGGCCGCCTTCAGCCATCCTTTGTATGCAAGGAACCCCGCTACCATATAGAAGCAAGGCACGATCACGCTGAACGGAAGCGCGACGAAGCGCAGCTGCTGGTTCGCGGCGGCGTCGGCGTAGCGGATGAGCAGCACGTGGGAGAACAGTACGAGCAGGCAGCCCGCTAATTTGAACAGGGTGATTCCCGGATAATATCTACGCATGTCGTCTTCTCTCCCCGATGCGGGCAAGCGCCAGCTTCGTAATGTCCGGCACGGCGACTTTGCCCGTTGGGGACAGTGGAAGCTCAGGGAGGATGATCAGATACTGCGGCATTTTGAACGCCGACAGCCGGGTGCTCAGATGCAGCCGTACGTCCTGTTCCCCGAGTGCGGCATCCTGCCGGAGCACGACACATGCGCAGATCTGTTCGCCGTACAGCTCATCGTGAATGCCGAGCGCGAAGGCATCGACGATATCGGCGTGCTCGAGCAGTCGGCCTTCGATCTCAAGCGGCGATATTTTCTCCCCGCCCCGCGAGATAAGCCGGTGGAGGCGGCCGGTGATGGTGAGCATGCGTTCCTCCTCGACGTAGCCGAGATCCCCCGTTCGATACCAGCCGTCGGTTGTAAGAGAAGGACGCTCCCGATTCTCGCGCCAATACCGCATGACGCGATGACTGCGCACGGCGATCTCGCCCTCTTCGCGCGGACCGAGCGGCTCGCCCGTCACGGGATGCTGGACGCGTACGTCTACGCAGCGGTCGATCAAGCCGGCCAGGCTGTAAGGGTTGCGCTCGAAGTCGTCGTAGCCGATGGCGCCGCTCAGCAGCCGGGTACGGGTCAGCAGCTTGAAGAGCGCGCGCAGCGGCAGCGACTGCCGTCCGTCCAGGAAGCAGGTTCCGTTCGCCACCGCGCCGGCTTCGCTGGAGCCGTAAGTGACCATGAAGAACAGCAGCCGAAGATCACGGTTCACCCGCTGCAGCAGCTCGCGGCTTACCGCCGCGGAGGTGAACGAGATGCCGATTAAGCTGGACAATCGGTGGAGACCGTCTTGGGCGCAGGCGAGTACCCGCTGCACCATATAGGGCGTGCCGATGAGTACCCGGCACCGTTCTCCGTGGATGGCGTCGATCGCATGGCTGGGGTGAAAATACCGAAGCATGACAATGCGGACATTGCACATCTTCAGGTTGGTAAAGATCGTGCCGAAGCCGCCGAGATGATAGAGCGGAAGCAGGTTCATGACGGCGAAACGGCGCGCGATGGCGTCGGTCAGCCGCTCGAGCGGCCAAGGGAGTCCTCGGGGAGCCGGCGTGGACTTTGGGGCCATGCTCAGGAAGGAAGCAGTCGTCCGAAGCACGCCCTTGGGCGCGCCGACCGTCCCTGATGTGAACAGCAGAATGAGCGGATCGGCGGGCGTTACTAACCGCATGACGACGTGCAGCGTCTGCTCGTCTACGGGGGAGGCGAGCGTCAGCAGGTCCTCATAAGGACGAAGAGGGGCAGGCAGGCTCGAACCCCCGTCCGTGACGAAAATGGCGCGAGGCAGCCATGAAGCGCCGGCTTGTTCGCGAAGCAAGCCGCTTATGGCCTCGATATAATCCAAATGATGCCCCTCGCTGCCCATGATCAGCACGCGGGGCGAGGCGCTCTGCAGGAAGGCGCATAGCTCGTCCTTCTTCGAATATGTATTGAGCGGGACAATGACGGCGCCGATACAGGCAGCCGCGAACATCGAGACGATCAGCTCCTGTCGTCCGGTCATCCAGACGGCGACCGCATCGCCTTTCTGGACGCCGGCCTGCAGCAGTCCTCGGGCGGCGAGCCGGGCTTCATGCCAAAGCATTCCCCACGAAAGGTGCTGATTGATCTCAGGGAAGCTATAAGCGGTGTCCCTAGGGTAGGCGAGCGCCCGCTTGCGAAGCAAATAAGCAATCGTGTCAGGGGCAAGCATGACATTGTCCATGGTGAGGACAGCTCCTTCAAGAATAGAGTTAGAACCGAAGTTTCGTTATAAAGGCATCATATCACCGTTATTGTTCTTAATAAAGAACAAAAACGTGCGTATAAGCGAAATGCATAGCTCAGCCCCTTCCGATAACTCAAATCCCCGGCCACGGGTTAAGAAACAAAGACAGGACAAGCCATCCTGCACAAGTACGCATAACCCTGAAGAGGATCGATCTTTTCATGATAAAGGAGGAGCGAGCCATGCAGTGGAAAGGGAGAAAAGGAAGCTCGAATGTGGAAGACCGCAGAGGAATGGGAGGCATGGGAGGCGGGCGCGGCGTTATCGGCGGCGGTCTGGGTATCGGCGGGGTCATCATTGTTCTGCTGGTCACGCTGATGGGGGGCGGCAATATCGGGGACGTCTTGGGCTCGCTGACCGGCATGGGGACGGGTTCGTCCATTAGTTCGGGTACGCAAACGCCATACGTCGAGACCGAAGAGGAGCAGGAGCTTGCGCAATTCGTCTCGGTCGTGCTGGCCGATACGGAGCAAGTATGGACAGAGCTGTTCGAAGCACGCGGCTTGAATTATGAGGAGCCGACGCTTGTGCTATACACGGGCAGCGTACAATCCGCCTGCGGCGCTGCTGGCTCGTCGGTCGGACCGTTCTACTGCCCGGGCGACCATAAGCTGTATATCGACCTGAGTTTCTATGACGAGCTGCGGCAGAAATTCAAGGCGCCGGGGGACTTCGCGATGGCGTATGTCATCGCCCATGAGGTCGGACACCATGTGCAGACGTTGCTGCAGACCGGCAAAGGCAAGGGCGATCCGAGCTCCAACGCCTACTCCGTCCGGTTCGAGCTGCAAGCCGATTACTTGGCCGGCGTCTGGGCGCATCACGCCAAAGAGATGAACGTGCTGGAGCAGGGCGATCTCGAGGAGGCGATCACGGCGGCGAGCGCGGTCGGCGACGATACGATCCAGAAGCGGGCGCAGGGCTACGCGGTGCCGGAGAGCTTCACGCACGGCACGTCCGAGCAGCGGATGCGGTGGTTCCGCCAAGGGTACGAGAACGGCACGATTGAAGGCGGCGATACGTTCGGCGTGAAGCAGCCATAAGCAAGCGGAGTGCGCGATGGAAGTCTGTCCGGTCAAGCGGCGTTAGGCCGTAGTCCGGAGCAGGCTTCCTATTTGGTTTCACGCGGATACATCAATCGTGCACGCCATCGGAATGAGACGCCCTCTGCCTAGCAGGACGGCGATCGCCACTCCCCTTGCCGTTGGCCGTTCCGGAATAAGGGGCCGATGGATAAAATGGAGCAACCATGGCTACGGGAGAGATGCGGAAATGCTAAGTTCAGTCGAACTGATCCAACGCTGGCACGATATGGCGGCGCGCGGCGAGGCGCACGCTTCCATCCGGTTCGGGGATGCCTCCGCGGCCGTAATGGCGCACGAGGCGATATTGACCATGGACTTCATGCGCAAGCATTACCGCTGGATCGGCGATACCGCCTACTGCGGCGTTGCGCTGCCGAATGACGCGGCGAGGCGCAAGCTCGTCGATTGTCTGCGCGAGGCCGATTACGTCGGTCATCTGAGGCAAACGGAACATTGGTACTTCAAGCCGCTCTTCGATATGTGTCTGACCTACTACGGCGTCAAGCCGAAAGAAACGTTCTATGCGTTCGAGAACGTGTATATCGCCCGGTATCCTTTATTCTACGAACGGTTCCGCAAGGTCCCGATCGTTCTGTGCGGGGCCAAAGCCGTCCTCTATCGCGAGGTGCTCGAGCGGCGTTATGGCTTCACGGGCATCGTGGGTACGGTGGACTGCCCCGACTGGAACGGGCTGCCCCGCGCAGAGCGCGAGATGGAGGCGCTCTACGCGACTTCGCCATGGAAGCTGGCGCTCGTGTGCGCGGGCGCGCCGGGCAAGGCGCTCGTCGTGAAGGCCAAGCAACTCGGTACCGTCGGCGTCGATTTCGGTTCGGGCGGCGAGGCTGCCATTCAAGCAGACCGGGCGGGCATGGATGCGTGGGATTATACGGAGCCGCTAAAGTACTAAGTTCGGCCGCTGCGCAGCCCCGGGTCGCATAGGAGATCGCCATCAACCGCCCGCTGCCATACCGCTGCGTCTCGCAGCTTCTCCTCTGCCAAACTCCGTTCATTTCTATCAAAAATCAAGCCTCAGTGCTATATTTTTCCCCAAGACGTTATGATACGCTTCGAGAGCAGTCATGCACGTACTACGGTGAGTGGCACCAAGCGGGGAGGAAGCAAGCGTGAAGTTGCGTTTTGAGGGGGATTCGATCGGGGAGCTGAGACCGGGAATCCTTGAATTGGCGAAAGAAATATCGTTCGCGGAGGCCGAGGACGGCATTCCGGTGGCCGTGCTGCCCTCCGAAGGCGATCTGGAGGTCGGTCTGTCGGAGGGCAAGGCGTATATCCGTTATGGCGCGAAGCATCAGTTCTTCCGGGGACTTGGCTTGCTCATCCAGAAGGGCACAGGCGGCGGGGAATTCGCGATCACGGAGAAGCAGCAGTTCGACACGATCGGGCCGATGTTCGATCTGTCCCGCAACGGCGTGCTGAATATCGACAGCTTCCAGTTCCTGCTGCGCAAAATGGCGCTCATGGGCTTAAATACCGTCATGCTCTATATGGAAGATACCTACGAACTGGAAGGCGAGCCCTACTTCGGCTACATGCGCGGGCGCTATTCGCAAGCCGAATTGCGCGAGATCGACGACTACGCTGACCAATTCGGCATCGAAGCGTTCCCGAGCATTCAGACGCTCGCCCATCTCGAGGAGTTCCTGAAGTGGGACTACGTGAAGACGTACAAGGATACGAAGGGCGCGCTGCTGGTCGGGGACGACAAGGCGATGCAGCTGATCGAGAACATGATCGTCGCGGCGACGGCGCCGTTCCGCAGCAACCGGATCAACATCGGCATGGACGAGGCGGAGGAGCTGGGGCGGGGCAAATATTTGGATAAGAACGGCTACCGCAGCCGGTTCGACATCATGACCGAGCATCTCGACCGGGTGCTGGAGATTACGCGCCGCCGCGGCTTGAAGCCGATGATGTGGAGCGACATGTTCCTCAAGTTCGCCTCGGCGAACGGAGAAGAGCACTACGACAAGCACACCCAAATTCCGGAGGAGATGGCGCGCAAAATTCCGAAGGACGTCGATATGGTCTATTGGGATTACGCCCATCAGGAACAGGACGACTACGAGAAGCTGATCGCCAAGCACCGTCCGCTCGGCTGCAACCTTGCGTTCGCCGGC
This sequence comes from Paenibacillus aurantiacus, assembly GCF_042431225.1. NCBI lineage: Bacteria > Bacillati > Bacillota > Bacilli > Caryophanales > Paenibacillaceae > Paenibacillus > Paenibacillus aurantiacus. Next base: position 116,334 of record NZ_JBHMDO010000022.1, read on the forward strand.
GCGGTATGGGTGTTCAACACGTTCGGCGTCAACTACGGCTTGTCGCTAGGAGCGACGGACAGCGCGCTGCAGGTATGCAAACGCGAAGGCATTCGCGAGGTGTATGCGACGATGTGGGGCGACGACGGCATGGAGAGCAACCCGTACATCGCGCTGCTCGGCCTGCAGTTCTACGCCGAGCACGCTTATACGGAAGGCGAGGTCGATTCGGCGAAGCTGGCCGAGCGCGTCAAGTTCTGCACGGGCATCGACGAAGAGACGTTCCTGAACGTGAAGTACCTTGACGAGACGCCAGGCGCGGAGCCGAACAACGTCAAGCAGAGCAACCCGTCCAAGTTCCTGCTGTATCAAGACGTGCTGCTCGGCCTGTTCGACAAGCAGATCGAAGGACTACCGCTGAACGACCATTACAAGCAGCTGGAAAGTAAGCTGCATGCTCGCCGCGACCCGTCCGCCGCGCTCGATTTCATCTTCGAGGTGCCGGAGCGGCTTAGCGCCGTACTGGCGCGCAAGAGCGAGATCGGCATCGAGCTGAAACGGGCATACGATGCAGGAGATAAGGCGGAGCTGGCGAGCATCGCGGCCGAGGTGCTGCCGGAGATCTCGAAGGATGTCCAGGCGCTGCGGCTGGCGCACCGCACGCAATGGATGAAGATTTACAAGCCGTTCGGCTGGGAAGTCATCGACATCCGTTACGGCGGCGTCGTGACGCGTCTGGATACGGCGGCCTACCGGTTGACCGAATACGCCGAAGGCCGATTGGACCGCATCGAGGAGCTGGAGCAGGAGCGCTTATACTACAGCGCCGTGAACAACTCCGTGCCGGGCAAGGGGATCGGCTGGTGCAGCTGGTATTACCGGATGGCGTCGCCGAACGTCTTTTACCACGTGCTTAGTCCATTTTGATATCAACAGGGAGACTTCCGTTTGGGAGGTCTCCCTTTTTTCATCCTCTAGAGAATTCACCCTCCCCCCACCCCCTCCGCCGCCCTCCGCCGAGGGGTCTCCAAAGCCTATGCTTCCGAAGCGCGCTTTCCGTTGGAAACCGCTCAGGCTCCGCCCTCTGGACACCCGCCTTCGTGCTGATGCGAAGGGGTCGTGGAGGGCGGGTATTTTCGAGTGGGGCACGCTCTTGTCCTGACGGACAAAGCTAACGTTGAGTTATCCTCCCCCGACCCCCTCCGCCAATGCTGTCAGGTTAAGCATTTACAGGCTGCGCCGTTTGACGGAGGAGTACTTATTTGCGTCCGGCTGTTTCTTTCTCGGAAAGGATCGATCGGGCACCACAGCGATAATATGTCGCTGCAGTTCAGCCATTAACTGCCGGTACATTTTTGCTCGTTTTCTCGGCTTTTCTTCGAGTAGGACTGCAATCAGCGGATCCCTCATCTTCCCGATGAGAATGGATCTATTGATTCGGTATTCGTCGTATTGCAGTGTTTGCGTTCGCTGGCTCTCCTTTAACTCAGCCTCTGCGTCTTCTTCCATAATGGACGTAATGTTGCTTAAAAAAATCGTAGCCAAAAAATCTTGCTCGATTAACCGGGGCTTCTGGGCAGAGAAATTTTCGATCTCAAATTTGTTTTTGAGCTCGTTAAAGCAAGTTTCGATGCCCCATCGTTTGTTGTATAGCTCCCGACTTGCTTCATAAGGCAACTCGTCGGAGCTTAAATTGGTGATCAGAATTTCTTCTTCACCTGTAGCTAGCCTGACTTTGAGCACACGAATAACAAACGTTTCTCCTGCTCGTACCGCTACGTTTTTCGCTGCTAATTTCTCGGCTCTTTTCTTGGTCACCGTTACGCGAACAACTTCGTCCGGCGTGGTGGTGCCTACGACTTCTTTAAGAAAATGGTGTGAGCTGCGCATTAGGTATGCAATACCGTGCTGGTCCAGATACTGAATTAAGTCGAGTGAAGGGTAGCCACGGTCGAACAGGATGAGATCGCGTACGCCCGTCGAAGGGGAAGTTAACAGATGATCCAGATTTTGTTTAGCCAGGCTCTTCTCGCTGTCCGAAAATTTGCTCAGGCTGGCGTGAAGCGCAATTTTGTTTTCCACATCGAAGAGAAGCGACGTTCGTGCTCGCGCTAACTGAAAGTCCTTAACTTGCGTGATGACGTGACCAAACACCTCCTGATTTTCCTTGGTGTTCGGGACCTCCCGCACGCTGCCGTCGATCGCAAGCAAGCGAAATCCTAAGAAGGTCTTGAAGTCGCCGATTGCATAATATTGCTGCACGACTTCGTCATTCAGCAGGGCAAAAGCTTCGGGCAAAAGCTTGTCTCTGGCTTCCGAAAAAGAGGCTTTCGTATAGGTCGTCGCATCGTAATTTTCCGGCATGAATTGACGTCGGAATTCGTCCAGTTCGAGTTGGGTAGATTTCCGAATCATCCGCAGGATGAGACACAGCAAAGTGAAGAAGCCGACTTTTCGATTTCGCGTGAAATCTGTCTGCTTTCTCCGGACTTTTTGAAGAAAAGAGACGGTTTTCATCATGGAAACCACACGCGCCAAAATGAGACTTGTCTTTTTTTCATACTCATCCCTACTTTACTGTTTTTCCCTTTATTACCCCACTCGCCTCCTTAACCTGACAGCATTGCCCCCTCCGCCGAGGGGGCTCCGAGGGCGCTGCCCTCTGAACACCCGATTCGAGGAGATGCGGAGGCGCGTGGTAGGCGGTTCGTTTTGAACGAGGCACGCTCTTGTCCTGACGGACAAAGCTGACGTTGATCTCTTTCCTCAACCTTCCCCTTCCGCAATGCTGTCAGGTTAAGGAAAAACGTCGGGTGAAGCCACCGATGGCCTATAGTAGACTGGTTTATGTCTTAGAACCTCAAAACCCACTGAAGCTTTGTCCGTTAGGACAAAAGCGTGCCCAGCTCGAAGCAACCCGCCGACCGCGAACAATTGCGGCTGCACGAAGAAGGGTGTCCAGAGGGCGAAGTCCTTTGGTTCCCCTCGGCGGAGGGGGAAGGGGGAGGGAACAACAAGGGGGAGAGAGCAACAAAAGCGGGGTCAAGGGGCGGAGCCCCTTTTTACCCGCTCTTGGCGGGGGCTTCCTCTTGTTTTGCCATCGGAATTTTGCGACAATACAGAGATCGGCCGCCTGGTTCGGCTTCTACGCGAAAAGAGGAATTCCCATGAACAAACCATCCATTTATGGATTAACATTAGAGCAATTGACCAGTTGGCTGGGTGAACACGGACATAAGAAAGGGCGGGCGCAGCAGGTGTGGGAGTACCTGTACCGTAAGCGCGTCGCGTCGTTCGCGGATATGACGGAGCTGCGGGCGGAATGCCGGGTGCTCTTGGAGGAGCATTACTCGCTGGAGACGCTGGAGGAGCACGTGAAGCAGCAGTCGGCGGACGGCACCGTCAAGTTCTTGCTGCGGCTTGCGGACGGCAACCTGATCGAGACGGTGCTCATGCGGCACAAGTTCGGTCTGTCCGTCTGCGTAACGACCCAAGTCGGCTGCAATATCGGCTGCAGCTTCTGCGCGAGCGGGCTGCTGAAGAAGAGCCGCGATCTGACGAGCGGCGAGATCGTCGGACAGATCATGAAGGTCCAGCTGTTCCTCGACGAACGCGGGCAAGGGGAACGCGTCAGCCATATCGTCGTGATGGGCATCGGCGAGCCGTTCGATAACTACGAGCATATGGCGAACTTTATCCGAACCGTGAAGGATCACAAGGGTCTGGCGATCGGACCGCGCCATATTACGGTGTCGACGAGCGGCCTGGCGGACAAAATCGTCGAGTTCGCAGACTCCGATCTGGGCACGAACCTGGCCATCTCGCTCCACGCGCCGAACAACGAGCTGCGCACGCGGATCATGATCATCAACCGCGCCATTCCGCTCGAGAAGCTGATGCCGGCCATCGACTATTACCTGGAGCGGACGAACCGCCGGATCACCTTGGAGTATATTCTGCTCAAGGACGTCAACGACCTTGTCGAGCATGCCCAAGAGCTGGCGGATTTGATCGGGGAAGGCAAGCGGAAGCAGCTCTCCAACGTCAACCTCATTCCGTACAATCCGGTCGATGAGCATGGCCAGTACAAACGGACGGAACAGGAGTCGGTGCGGGCATTCTACGACGTGCTGAAGAAGCGGGGCGTCAGCGTCAGCGTCCGGCTCGAGCACGGCGTCGATATCGACGCGGCTTGCGGCCAGCTGCGCAGCAAGCAGATCAAGAAGCCCGGGGGCAGCCAGCCGGAAGGCGTGGCGCTGTAAAGCGCGGGATGAATGGCGGGAGGCGGTTAATAGCCGATCTCCGAAGCAGCCCGCCTCGCAATCGAGCAATATCACAAAAGAGCCTTTCTTCCGATGTACGGAGGAAAGGCTCTTCTTGGTATGCGCTAGTTGGTCGTCCAGCCGCGGGGTCCTGACCCGCTGCTGCCATGCCGCGTTATGGGTGCCATCCCGTAGGATGGCACAGCTGCCGCGCCCCGCCCCCGCAGGCCGCGCGCCGCTTCTTAGTGGCCGCGCCTGCGCGTAATGAACACGAGGCCGCCTACGATAATGAGCGCGCCGGCGATTAGCGGCTGACCGCCCATGATCTTGCCAAGCAGCGCGCCGACCGAGAAGACGGCGAAGAACAGCACCGACAGCACGGTCAGAATGTTGATCGGGATGAGCAGCCACTTGTTCCGGTTGCCGAACCAGTACAGTTCGAACAGTCCGACCGCAGGTGCGAGGATGAAGCCGGGCCACATAATGTGCCAGCTATCGAACAGCGTGGCGGCTTGGCAGACCGCCCCGACGGTCAGCAGGATCCCGCCCGGCACGAGCACGCCGACGCCGCGGCGCTGCAGCAGACCGAAGTACAGCCAGTGCATGAACAGGCCGGTCGGGATGACGAACAGCGTGGGCCAGAAATACTCGAAGATCGTTCCCGTACCCCAGTCGACCTGCCCCCGGACGAACATGAATATGCCGAGCAGGATGAGAATCGGGCCGAGAATGGCGTTGCGATTCACGGACATGACGAACACTCCTTATGGATAGGCTTTGATAGCCTTAGCTTAGCATGGCCCGGGGGCGGGCGTCTTCCGGCCGAAGTAGAGCTGCAAGATCGGGCTAGAGACCGATTTTTTCTTCGGCATCCTACGCGCATCGACGCCGCGGAGTCGAATGGCGCCCTCTTACTTCTTGAATATGCCCATAGGGGCCCCAATCGGCAGGAACGCGCGGTCGAAGTGTGCATTCAACACGGCTGCGCCGGCGCCATACAGCGACAGAATGCCGATACCCAGCTCGGCGTAGGCCGCGATCGTATGGAAGACGTCCGCCATCACGCCGAAGGCGTCCATCGTCAGGCCGAGGAAGAGGAAATCGATGAGGACGAAAATCGAGAACAGCACTTTGTTCGTCTCCGTCGCGCCGATCGTCATGAACAGCGTAAAGACCAGATAGCCGGCGAAGGCGAAGCCCAGCTGCTTGGGCTCCACGCCCGCAGCCAATGTCTCCCCGAAGACGCCGAGCTTGATGAGCCAGTTCGAGGCCATGGCGAACCAGAAGAACGCGTAGGCGCCGAAGGCGGTCGTGCCGAACGTATTATTGCGCTTGGAGTCCTGCACGCAAGCGAACAGCTGCGCGCACGCGCCGAGAAACACGGCCCAAGGAACGGCGTAGCTCAGACCGTTCGTAATGCCGAGCTTCTGCGACGAAGCGACGAGCGTGACGATAGCCAGGCCGAAGAGACCGAGCGCGCTCGGGTCCGCGTTCGTAATTTTGATCGGTGTTGCGGTTTCTTTCTGCAAATCAAACAGCCTCCAATAATGTGTGGTTCCGCCGGTCCCCAGGGGAGGAAACCGGTCTGGTGATTGTCAGTATACCTGTCGATAGGCACACAGGCTGTTAATTGTATCACGCGCCTATTGCCCGGGATAGGGGAATTTTGTATGACCGAGCGCCATACGATTTATTTTGGCGGATGCCGCTACGCAGGGGTGATATGGGGTACAATAGGAAGATGGAAACAAAATGAAAGGAATGGAATCGCAATGTCGAACGAAGAAGTGGTATTAACGCGCGAAGGCCTCGCGAAGCTGGAGGCGGAGCTCGAGGAGCTGAAGGTGGTCGGACGCCGGGAGCTGGCTGCCCGCATCAAGCTGGCGATCAGCTACGGCGACTTGAAGGAGAACAGCGAGTACCATTCGGCCAAGGACGATCAGGCGCATATGGAGACCCGCATTCAAATTCTGGAGAAAATGATCACGAAGGCGCGCGTCGTCGACGCGGACAGCTTGAGCGCTTCCGCGGTGCAGATCGGATCGACGGCTGTCTTGCACGACAAGGAATTCGACGAGCGGGTGGAATACCAAATCGTCGGCCCCGCCGAAGCCGATGTGTTGGAGAATCGGATCTCGTATGAGAGCCCCCTCGGCAAAGAGCTGATCGGCAAAGCGGTCGGCGACATCGTGAGCGTCACCGCGCCGATGGGCACGATTCAATACGAAGTGCTGGAAATCCGGATTTAGGCGCATCGCCGCCAATAAAGAAGAGGACGCCGCAGGCTGCGGCAGTCCTCTTTTTCGTTTACTACGGAATTACCTTCCACACGGTCGCGCCGGAGCTGCCCGGCACTTCGCCTTGCGTCCACCATTTGGCTTCGTAGTTCACGCCATTGTAGGTCACTTTGCTACCGCCGACATAAGCGGTGGAGGCATTCCACGCCGGATACGTCGTCGGTGGAGCTGGCGTCGTGACGCTTAGGCTGTTGCTGGCCGCGGAGACATTGCCAGCCGCATCGACCGCCTTGACGGTGAACGCGTACGTCGTGCTGCCGGTCAAGCCCGTCACCGTATAGCTGGTCGTCGTGCCGGAGACGGTCGCGATGAGCGTCGTGCCTTGGTAAATCTGATAGCCCGTGACACCGACGTTGTCCGACGATGCGCCCCACATGAGCGGCACGCTCGTCGCGGTCGTCGTCCCCATGACGTGCAGAGCATCAGGCGCGGTAGGCGCGGCTGTGTCCGGTCCGGAGACGACCGGCGTCGTGAACGTCGCCGCGCTGCTGGCCGCGGACAGGCTGCCTGCCGCATCGACGGCTTTGACCGTGATCGTGTAGCTCGTATTCGCCGTTAGACCTGTCAGAGTCGCACTGGTGGCGCCGCTCGTCGTGGCAATTTGCGTCGTACCGTTATAGAGGCGGTAGCCGGTTACGCCGACATTATCCGTCGACGCGGTCCAAGCGATCGTCGCGTTAGTTGCCCCAATGTTCGATGCGCTTACGCCCGTTGGCGCGCTAGGCGCGACGGTGTCGTTGTTGCCGCCGAAGTTCACGTCGATGACTTGGTAGAAGGCGTTCTGCGTGTCCGCGATTTCCCATACGGCGAGGATCACCTGGTAGCCCGTGCGGACCGGGATGTTGCACGTATCGGAATAGGAATTGCCCGGCTCGGTGCCGTTGTAGGCGACGCTGCAGAACGGCGTCAGGTTGAGCTGCGCGCGCGTGAGCGGGGCATTCGGGTCCCAATCCTGCTTCGTGATGTAGTATTTCCAGCTCGACGTGGCATGCGGTACCTTGATGTTCCAGTGGAACGTCGTCGGGCCGGGGCTGACGTTCACCTTCGACCAGCGCGTAGCGGTCTGTTGATCAAGCGGGGCGAACAAGCCGTTGGCGCTGGCGATCTTGCCGTCTGCCGGGCCAGCCGCCGGGAAACCCTTATAAGCTTCGAGGCTGTATGGCTCGTAGATGATAAGGCCGCAATTTTTGTTGACGCCGCTGGCGCACAGCGCCGCACGGCTGGACGGGTTGTCGACATACCCGTGGGCAGAGGCTTTGCCTCCGAATAAGAGCAGCACGGCGGCTGCCATGGCAAGCATCATCCCTGCGGTGAGCAGCAGGCGATTGGATGAAGCGGCGGGTAAACGAAGCGTTGACATGAATCATTCCTCCTTTAATCGATAGAAAGTTTGGCTTGCATCATGCATGTTTAGGGTGAGGACATATCCTCTCCTTTCCGGGTGGGATGTATATATAAACTCGCAAGGAGCTTATACCGGTCGCGAATGGATAGGTAGCATGAATATGATATTGCGAAAGCGATTACATTTTTGTGAAAAAAGCGTTTGAACGCACGGCGGGTTGAGAGCGGCGAATAGGAGTGGGAGTCGGATAGGTTGTATCATGTTCTAAATCCAATCCATACTATACATTTTATGTAAATTACCAGCAATAGTCCGCGGGCTGCTGTTTTGTAGTTCCTTGCGAGGCGCCGAAGCGGGGGGATGCGGTCAATCTCGCTTCTTCCGCCGCGAACGGTGTAAGCTGTCGTCATCTGTCGTCAAACGACGAAAGCGGCTGCGTCTTCGGTCCTGGTGGTTTATTGCTAGTCGATCTCTGGATTAGGAAGCAGGCCGGACAAATTTGACTCATCGCGACGGTCTCGGCGCGCGCGGCGGACGGAGCGGACCGACTTCCGTCGAGGAATGCGCAGGACTTGCGGACGACCCGCCGCCCGCTGCAGCCATGCAAAAAGCCCCGGAAGCCGCTCTTGCGAGCGGTCCGAGGCTTACCCGTGCCGCGCCGGCTCCATCGCTGCAGCCGGCGCGGTCATGCCTATAATGCTAGAAAAACTTCAACAGTTGGCTCTTCACCGCATCGTTCGTGCCATCCACGACAGTCTGCACCTGCGGCTTGTCGAACAGCGCCTGGATTTGCTCGGGATACGTCTGCGTAATGCCGCGCAGCTCGATCGCCTCGTTGAACTTGGCCGGATGGGCGGTGGACAGCGCGACGGTCACTTCGCCATCGCCCGCGACCGCGTCCGACGCCGCGACGCCGCAAGCGGTATGCGGATCGAGCAGGTAGTTGTATTGATCGTAGTAGCCGCCGATCGTGTCGAGGCACTCGTCATTGCGCACGCCGTATGCGGCGAAGTCCGCTTGTACTTGCGCGAGCTTCTGCCCTTCGATGATGATGCGTCCTTCTTGCTTGAACGACGCCATGTAGGATGCTACGGCCGCTGCGTCCCCGCCGCACAGATAATACAGGTAACGCTCGAAGTTGCTCGCGACTTGAATATCCATCGACGGACTGTACGTGCCGCGGAATTCACCCGGCTGGTAGACGCCCTCGCGCACGAAGCGCTCGAGGATGTTGTTCTCGTTCGTCGCCAAGATGAGCTTGCCGACCGGCAGTCCCATCTGCTTGGCGAGGTAGCCGGCGAAGATGTCGCCGAAGTTGCCGGTTGGCACGCTGAAATTGACCGCGCCGGCCTGTCCTTCGTCCGCGAGGCGGAAGTAGGCATAGAAGTAGTACACCGTCTGCGCCAGAATACGTGCGATGTTGATCGAGTTGATCGCGCGCAGGTGGTATTGGTGCTTGAACTCGACGTCGGCGAACAGCTCCTTGATGATGCGCTGGCAGTCGTCGAAGGTGCCTTCCACCGAGAGGTTCAGCACGTTGTCGTCGGCGATCGTCGTCATTTGCAGCTCCTGCACGCGGCTGACTTTGCCGTGCGGATGGAGGATGCAGATACGGATGCCTTCTTTGCCGCGTACCCCTTCGATGGCCGAAGCGCCGGTATCGCCGGAGGTCGCGCCGAGTATATGGATGGTCGCATTGCGCTGCTTCGCGATATAGCCATACAGGTTGCCGAGGAACTGCAGCGCGATGTCCTTGAACGCGAAGGTCGGGCCGTGGAACAGCTCGAGCACGTGCAGTCCGTCATGAATGCGGCGCACAGGCGTGACATGGGCGTCGCGGAATGTCGCGTAGCTGGCGTCGACGAGCTGCTTGAGCTCCTCGCGCGGAATTTCGTCGTTCACGAACAGCGTGAACAGCTCGAACGCAAGCTCCGGATAGGACAGCTTCTGCCAAGCGGCGAGCGTCTCCGCGGACAGCTTCGGCAGTTCGGTCGGCACGAGCAGGCCGCCGTCGTCTGCCAGGCCCATGAGTATGGCGTCGATGAAGCCGATGGGGGCGACTTGTCCCCTTGTGCTGATGTACTTCATAGTGGTCCCCTTATGCGAGTGAATTTTCAATCATTTTAACAAAAAAACGGCCCCGTGCCTAACCCTTCATAAAAATTTCCGCGCTGCCGCTCAGGTATTTATTGGCATTTGACGCGATAAGGTTTACTGTGGAGAAAAGACGCGGCGCGCCTCGGGCGCCTGCCAAGGAGGACCTTCGATATGGGCACGCAATTCGCATCCATGCTGCCGGAGCATGAAGCATTTATCCGGAAGCAGCATCTATTCTTCGTCGCTTCGGCGCCGCTCGCGGCGGACGGGCATATCAATTTATCGCCGAAGGGGCACGACGCGTTCCGCATTCTGGGACCGAACCGGGTCGCGTATCTCGACATGACCGGCAGCGGCAACGAGACGAGCGCCCACTTGCTGGAGAACGGGCGGATCACCGTCATGTTCTGCGCGTTCGAAGGCCCGCCGAACATTATGCGCCTGTACGGTCGAGGGAGCGTCCATCTTCCGGGAACGGCGGAATGGGATTCGCTCTATCCGCTGTTCCCGTCGCTGGAAGGGGCGCGGCAGATCATCTCGGTGGACGTGGAGATGGTGCAGACGTCGTGCGGGTACGCGGTTCCGTTCATGGCATACGAGCGCGATCGGGACACGCTGCGGCGGTGGACGGAGCAGAAGGGCGAGCAGGGTGTGAAGGACTACTGGGCGGAGAAAAACAAGGTCAGCCTCGACGGCTTGCCGACGCCGATGGGAATTCGAATGGAGCCTTAACCGGCGGCCGCTAGCGCAAGCGGCGTGCTTGGCGTCCTGACTGGCGGAGATGATGCGGGGTGGGATGATCCGGCAGTCGTCAGGGCAGCGCGGCTTAACAAAGGAAATGGGAGTGAGTCCGAGTTGGTCATGGCGGCGAAAGGGTTGTTCTTAGGCGTTATCTTTCTATGCGAGCTGGCGGCGTTGGCCGCCTATGGGTACTGGGGCTTCAAACTGCCGGCTCCGTTGCTCGTCAAGGGCGCGGTCATGCTGGGATTGCCGATCGCGGTCGCCGTCGTCTGGGGGCTCTTCCTGGCCCCGAAGGCCGAGTACCCGGTTCCGGCCGGCGTCCGCCTGCTGATGAAGACGCTCGTATTCGGCTTTGCGGCCGCGGCGTTGGTTGCGACGGGGAAGCCAAGGCTGGCCGCCATATTCAGCGCTTGCGTGGTGGTTGCGCACGCGATGGACTACGCGTTGGAATCCGTCGACGGCCGGCGCGATGGTTAAGCGATTGCCTGGCGCGGCCAACGGGGAAGAGGGGCAACGATAGGCGGTCGATCATGACCCTACCAAGAAAAGTGGAAGTAACTGTTATTCGGGTGAGATATACTAGAAAACTATGCCAAACCTTCGTGTTTATTCTCGTAAAATCGACATCCTGACTATTGAAAGAAGCCCACATAGCGTGTAAGATATACAAATAAAAATTTTATACCCGCTCGTATAATCATGGGGATATGGCCCATAAGTTTCTACCGGATACCACTGCAATCATCCGACTATGAGTGAAAGCGCGGCGCGCGCGAACCGTTAAGGCGGCGAACTTTAGTTTGCCGTGCGATGCGGCGCACGCGGATCGCGGTACGCTGTATGCGTGCATGCCACAGGAGAACCTGGAGGACAGCCTTCACTTGAGATACGACTCTCTCAAGCGAAGCTGTCCTTTTTTATTTTCAACCAAGGGAGCGAGACGGCACAGATGAAAGAACTTCAAGAACGGATACGCCAAGAGGGTTTGATCTTATCGGATACGGTGCTCAAGGTGGATTCCTTCCTCAACCACCAGGTGGATACGAAGCTGGCGCTGGCGATCGGACAAGAGTTTAAGCGGATATTCGCAGGGAAGACGATTACGAAGGTGCTGACGATCGAAGCAAGCGGCATTCAGTTCGCGATGGCGGCAGGCATCGCGCTGGACGTGCCGTTCGTGTACGCGAAGAAGAAGAAAGCCGTCACGCTGGCGGAGAGCGTCTACTCGGCGCCGGTCCATTCGTTCACGCGGCAGGAGACGTATCAGGTGAGCATCTCGCAGAAGTACCTCGGACCGAACGACAACGTGCTGATCGTGGACGACTTCCTGGCTACGGGCGCGGCGCTCGTCGGGCTCGTCGACATCGTGCGCGAATCGGGCGCGACGCTTGCGGGCGTCGGCTGCGTCATCGAGAAGAGCTTCCAGGAGGGCCGCGGCTTGCTCGAAGCCAAAGGCGTTCAGGTGCACTCGCTCGCGCGAATCAAGTCGATGTCCCCGGGACATGTCGACTTCATCGAAGACGAGGAGCCGGCACGCATCTAGCAAGTCCGACCGTGGCGCATTGCCCGCGAGTCTCGTTCCATTCTAAATCCAACACCTAAGGGGTTTCCATCCATGAACGCGTTAAGCAAACGTAAAGTAGTCACGCTGGGCCTCCAGCATCTGCTGGCGATGTACGCCGGCGCCATCGCCGTGCCGCTGATCGTCGGCGGGGCGCTCAATCTGAACGAGACGCAGATGGCCTATCTCGTCGCAGCCGACCTGTTCACCTGCGGCCTGGCGACGATTCTGCAGGTGATGGGCACGCGGTTCTTCGGCAGCGGGCTGCCGGTCATTCTCGGCTGTACATTCACGGCCGTCGGGCCGATCATCACGATCGCGTCCGCGTCGAATCTGGCCACCGCATACGGCGCCATCATCATATCCGGATTATTCGTGGTGCTGGCCGCGCCGCTGTACGGCAAGATGCTCAAGTTCTTCCCGACTATCGTCACCGGCTCGGTCGTCACGATTATCGGCCTATCGCTTATCCCGGTCGCGATGAACAACGCGGCCGGCGGCCAAGGCAGCGCCGACTTCGGCGCGCCGCGCAACCTGCTGCTCGCGCTGATCACGCTCGTCGTCATCCTCGCCGTAAGCCGGTTCGCCAAGGGGTTCCTGAAGGCAATCTCGGTCCTCGTCGGTCTCGTCGTCGGCACCGTCGTCGGCTACTTCATGGATATGGTTCATTTCGGCGCGGTATCGGATGCCGCGGTCGTGAGCGTGGCCAAGCCGTTCTACTTCGGCGCGCCGGAGTTCGCGATCACGGCGGTCATTACGATGATCATCGTGAACATCGTCAGCATGGTCGAATCGACGGGCGTCTATTTCGCGGTCGGCCGGGCGACGGAGCAGAAGGTCGAGCAGAAGCAGATCGTGAACGGCCTGCGTTCCGAGGGACTGGCGATCATGCTCGGCGGGATCTTCAACGCGTTCCCGTATACGGCGTTCTCGCAGAATGTCGGCCTGATCACGCTGACGAAGGTGAAGACGCGCGACGTCATCTTCGCCGCCGGCGGCTTCATGGTCATCCTCGGCCTGCTGCCGAAACTGGCCGCGCTGACGACCGTCATCCCGAGCGCGGTGCTCGGCGGCGCGATGATCGTCATGTTCGGTTCGGTCGCGGTATCGGGTATCTCGATTCTGTCCGAAGTCGACCTGCGCAAGGACAACAACCTGCTCATCGTCGCGGCGAGCGTCGCGGTCGGTCTTGGGTCGGCGACGGTACCGGCGATGTTCGACCAGCTGCCGGACTTCGCCAAGATGCTGCTGCAGAACGGCATCGTCTCCGGTTCGATTACGGCGATCGCCCTCAACCTGCTGCTGTCGAACAAAGCGCAGGCGCCCGCGAACGCCGAACGCCATCACGCCGCATAACCTTTGCATGCAAGCGTCTCTTGCCGGATTTCGGCGGGAGGCGCTTTTTGGCACCTCTTTTCTGTACCGTGCGCGCTCCTGGTGCGCGATGCCATGGCGGCACACGGTGCTCGGGCTGCACGTCGTCGGTCAAGCCTCGCGAGGCATAAGCGTACTTTCGCCCCGGGCCAGGATGGTTAACGGTTCTCCCCATTGGGCGGACGGCACTCAGCCGGCGATCCGGCACGAGAAGGATGGGCGGGACAGCGGAAGGGGAATCTATTCCGGGGTATATAGAGATGGACGGGAACGGAAACAGGCGATTGGCGAGAGAGGCGCGAGAAGCGAATCAGAGCCATATTAGGATCGGAAGGGGGAATCGCGCATGACATTCGAACCGCTCAAGGCCGCATTCTTCGAGCAGCCGACCTTGGAGCTGGCGCGGGCGCTGCTCGGCAAGCGGCTGGTGAAGGAGACGCCGGAGGGAACCGCCGCAGGGTGGATCGTCGAGACGGAGGCGTATGTCGGGCCGATGGACCGCGCGGCGCACAGCTATAATAATCGGCGAACGGCTCGTACAGAGGTCATGTTCGGACCATCAGGCCATGCTTATACCTACGTCATGCACACGCATTGCCTGGTGAACGTGGTCAGCGGCGGCGCCGGGAACCCGGAGGCCGTGCTCATTCGGGCGCTCGATCCGTTCGAAGGGATCGGGCTCATGATCAGCCGCCGAGGCCCGGTGAAGAAGATGAGCGAGCTGGCGAGCGGACCGGGCAAGCTGACGAAGGCGCTTGGCATTACGTCGGCCGACTACGGCTTGCCGCTGACCGCGCCGCCGCTCTATATCGCGGAAGGGCGCGAACCGGCCGAGATCGCGGCGGGTCCGCGCATCGGCATTCCGAACAGCGGCGAAGCGAGAGATTATCCATGGCGGTTCTGGGAAGCGGGCAATCCGTGCGTGTCCGGTCCGCGGCGCGGGCGTCAGGCAGCAGATTGAAGTCGGATAGGCAGGCGTTTGGCGTTCGGCTTGTCCGGGTACAAGTTAGGGAAATGTTGAACCTAACCGGGAGGGAATAAACGAATGAGCGAGACGCCTAACGCAAGCCGCAACCGCAAAGATGTGCAGCTGGACCAGTTCCGCGTGGATGACGCGGGGCAGCACCTGACGACGAACCAAGGGTTGAAAGTAGCCGAGGACGAGTTCTCGCTGAAGATCGGCGAGCGCGGCCCGACGCTGCTCGAGGATTTTCATTTCCGGGAGAAAATGACTCACTTCGACCATGAGCGCATACCCGAGCGGATCGTGCACGCTCGCGGGTTCGCTGCCCATGGCGAATTTCAGGTATACGACGATTCCATGAAAGCCTACACGAAGGCGAAGTTTCTGACCGACCCGACGCGCGTGACGCCGACGTTCGTCCGCTTCTCGACCGTGGCGGGTTCGCGCGGCTCCGCGGAGACGGTGCGGGATGCGCGCGGGTTCGCGACGAAATTTTATACGGAAGAGGGCAACTACGATCTGGTCGGAAATAACATCCCGGTGTTCTTCATCCAGGATGCGATCAAATTCCCGGATTTGGTGCACGCGCTGAAGCCGGAGCCGCACCACGAGATGCCGCAGGCCGCGAGCGCCCACGATACGTTCTGGGACTTCGTCGCCAATAATCAGGAATCGGCCCACATGGTCATGTGGGCGATGTCGGACCGGGCGATCCCTCGCAGCTTCCGGATGATGGAGGGCTTCGGCGTCCACACGTTCCGGCTGGTCAATGAGCAGGGGAAAGCGCATTTCGTCAAATTCCATTGGAAGCCGGTGCTCGGCGTTCATTCGCTCGTCTGGGACGAGGCGCAGAAGATCTCGGGCAAGGATCCGGATTTCCACCGCCGCGATCTGTGGGAGTCGATCGAGGCTGGCAACTATCCGGAATACGAGCTGGGCGTACAGCTGCTGCCGGAGGAGGACGAATTCAAATTCGACTTCGACCTTCTCGACCCGACGAAGATATGGCCGGAGGAAGACGTGCCGGTGAAGCGCATCGGCAAAATGACGCTGAACCGCAACGTGGACAATGTATTCGCGGAGACCGAGCAGGTCGCCTTCCATCCGGGCCACGTCGTGCCGGGGATCGACTTCTCCAACGATCCGCTGCTGCAGGGACGGCTGTTCTCGTACACGGACACGCAGCTCATCCGCCTCGGCGGGCCGAACTTCCACGAGCTGCCGATCAACCGTCCGGTGTGCCCGTTCTTCAACAACCAGCGCGATGGCTACGGCCGCCAGACGATCAATCGCGGGCAGGTGGCGTATCACAAGAACTCGCTGGCCGGCAACACGCCGGCTCCGGCGACCGAAGCCGAAGGCGGTTACGTGCATTACCAAGAACGGGTGGAAGGGCACAAGATCCGCGCCCGCAGCGAGAGCTTCAAGGATCATTTCTCGCAGGCGGCGCTGTTCTGGAACAGCATGAGCGTCCCGGAGAAGCAGCATATCATCGACGCGTTCAGCTTCGAGCTGGGCAAAGTGCAGAGCAAATCGGTGCGCCAGCAGGTGGTCGACATGTTCGCGAACGTGAGCGTGGAGCTGGCGTCCGCGTTCGCTGCCAACATCGGCGCCGAGCAGCCGCAGCCGGTCGCGCCGATCGAAGAGCGGACGAAGGTATCCCCGGCGCTTAGTCAGCTGAACACGGCCATGCTGCCGGCCACGCGCAAGGTCGGGGTGATCATCGGCGGCGGCTTCGCGGGTTTGGAGGTGCAGACGGTGCTGCACGAGCTGGCCGCGGCGGGCATCCAGGCGGAACTGATTAGCGACAAGCTCGGCAGAGCGGCTGGCACGGACGGCGTGGAGCTGGAGGTCGTGCATACGTTCCAGACAGCGCACCCGGTGCTGTTCGACGCGCTCTATGCGGCGGGCGGCAGCTGGACGTTGCCGAAGGCGGAGAAGGACGCCGCCGAGTATCTGCGCGAGGCATTCATGCATTACAAGGCGATCGGCGCGACCGAAGCGGGAGCCGCGCTGTTCGCGGCGGCGGGCATCGAAGGCGGACCGGGCGTGCTGACGGCAGGCGCTCATCTGACGGCGTTCGTGCCGGCGTTCATCGAATCCATCGCGAAGCATCGCCATTGGGACCGCGTGCTGGCGTAAAGCCGGCGGCGGGCATGGTGTCCAAGGCTCCCGGCGCGAGGGTGGCGTCATTTGGCGACGGCTGATCCTCGGCGCTCACGCATCGTCGACGCTTTCTATCGCCGTACGGCACCTGCACGTACGAACTTCGCGCATTCGGAGCCCTATACGTCGAATATACGCGCATACGCGACCATCGTGATCGTTCGGCTCGTCGAGCGCGCCTTCCTCATTTGGCCCCCGGTACCGCCTTGGCGGAGCCGGGGGCTTTTGTCTGTCTTGTTATTCGTGGGGCCTGCTTACCGGCAGAGCGTCTTCCGTTCGAATATGATAGGATGAGAGCATCAACTACAGAGAGGATGGCTAGCGGCGATGGCGGTGAAATTAATGGCCGGACTTCTCTACCTCGCAGCGGCGGTGCTGCTGTACCGGGAGGGCGAAGCGATTCTGGCGTGGCTGCACGGCTCGCGCGATCTGCCGCTGGCCTCCGTGCTGGCCGTGCTGTTCGCGTTGTTCCCGGTGGTGCCGTACCCCATCGTCGGGGGCATCCTGGGGGCGGCATACGGCCCTGCGATGGGCGGGCTTATCACGTGGATCGGTTCCTGGCTCGCTTCCATCATCATGTTCGTGCTTGTGCGTCGCGTCTATAGGGAATGGGGCGAGCGGGTGCTTAGACGACATGGACAAGCCGGTAAGATGACCGCTCTGTTCGAGCGCAACGCGTTCTTGGCGATTCTATTCGCCCGCCTGATTCCGTTCATTCCCTCGGTGCTCGCGAATGTCTATGCGGCCTTGAGCCACGTTCGGCTCTCCGTCTATGCGGCGGCTTCCGCGCTAGGCAAGGTGCCTGCGATGCTGCTGTTCGCGCTGCTTGGCGACCGGGCTGCGACCGAGCCGTCCGGGATGGCGCTTGTCGTCCTCGTCTACGGCGCATTCCTGGTCAGCACGCTGGGCGCCTATCGATTATGGCAGCGGTGGTCGGCCTGAGGCCCAAGGAGATGACAAGCCGGGCGGGTAAGGAACGCCGAAATAGAAGCGGAGGGACGAATATGCAGCCATTCACGCGAGAGGTCGTCGAGATTATTAAACGCATACCGGAAGGACGCGTCATGACATACGGTCAGATCGCAGCGGCAGCGGGCAGTCCGAGAGGCGCCCGGCAGGTCGTGCGGATTCTGCATACGCAGACGAAGGCGCACCGGCTGCCGTGGCACCGGGTCGTGAACGGCAAGGGCGAAATCGCCATTCAAGAAGACGAGGGCCGAATGAAGCAGACGCTGTACTTGGAGGGAGAAGGCGTCGAGGTGGATGCGGACGGGCGTATCGATTTGGCCAAATATCGGCATGAGCCGGAGGCTTGACGTACGGCGAGAAGGCTCGAACCGCGCGTATTTACAGCAAAAGCCGACCTATGATATAGTATCCGTAAATACTTCATTGCATAAAAGCTTAAAAGCAAAGAAGCAACGTGACGATGGATGCATAGAAGGGGCGAAGGCGGCTGATGGAACGGCTTGAACTGAACGAACTAAGAGCGGGCATCGATAAACTCGACCGGGAAATTATCGCCCTGCTGGCCGAGCGGTATAAATTGACGGAGACGGTCGGCGAATATAAAGCGAGGCATGGCTTGAACGCGCAGGACCCGGATCGGGAAGCGCAGCAATTCCTCAAAATAACGGCGCTGGCGAGCCAATACGGACTCGACCCGGAGCGGGCGGCGCAAGTGTACAGACTAATCATGGATCTAGCGATTGCCCGCCACAGGGAGCTGCAGACAAGCGTCTGATCCGGCGGGACCTGCGAGTGGCTCATGAACAGGATTCGTTGCAAGAAAAACGCGAAATAACAAAGGGAAACCCCGACGGCGGGGTTTCCCTTTGTTGTTTCGAATAAGACGCATGCCAGCCCAATCCAGCTCATGCAGCTCGAGCGCCATCAGGGTTTCGTCCGTACCTTCGAAAGATGCTTGGATGACCCAGGCAAGAGCCAGAGACGGAGAGAGTCGCGCGAGTCAGCGCCTTCCCGCTTATCGGTAAGACGGCGTCTCGACGGCCGCTGCTTGACGCTGAAGGCCATAGGCGATCAGACTGATGACGACCAGCAGTGCCGCGAGCGCGGCGAACAGCCACGCCGACGCCGACGGGCCCACCTCATCGAGCAGCCAGCCGGTTAGCAGCGGAAGCAGCGCGCCGCCGACGCCGCCCGAGGCGATCATGAGGCTGGGCGTCGACTCCTCCGTCCCGGGCAGCAGCTTGCTCGAGAAGACGAGCGCGATCGAGAAGAGGCCGGACAGGGCAAAGCCGAGCAGCAGGATGAGGGCGAAGGATGACCAGACCGCGTTCGCACCCGGGAACAGAATCAGGAACAGCAGCGCCGCGATCGAGCTGAACAGCACGTAGTTGCGGTAGTGGAACCGCTCGGCGACGTGGCCGGCGAACAGACGGCCGATGGACATCGCGATCCAGAAGCAGGCGACGCTGAGCGCGGCTGACGATTCGTTCATGCCGAGCTTCTCGATCAGAATAACGGGCATGAAGTTGGCGAGACTCATCTCCATCCCGACGTAGAGGAAGAAGAATAGAATGAACAAGACCAAGATACCCAGGCTTCGGCCGGCGTAGAGCGAGCTGGTGCGCTTGCCGCCCCCGGCGTTCGAAGCCGCTTCCGGCCGGCCGAGCGCCTCATCGAGGGCGCCGAATGAGCCGCGCGCCCAGAGCGCGAACGTGACGAGCGCGAACAGCGCGATGAGCAGGAACGAGTAGCGCCACTGTCCTGCCGCGATCAAGCCGCTGGCCGCCAGCGGCATGAGGAGCGCGCCCACGCCGAAGAATACTTCCAGACGGCTCATGGCAACAGCGGTCTGATGCGTAACGGCGGAGATAATAATCGTGCCGATGACCGCTTCGATCATGCCGAAGCCGAACCCGGCGCAAACTGCAATCGCATACATCCACCCCCATGGCGGCAGGAACAAGTACAGGGTCTCGGCGGCGAAGAGGAGGCCGATCGCGAGGAGCAGACTGCCCTTCTTGCCGATTCGGCGGCTCAGCGCCGGGGAGAGCAGCACGCCGACCAGGAACCCGGCGAATTGCGTAAAGATAAGCATGCCGCCCGCGCTGTACGCCTGATCGTAATGATCGAGCGCGACAGGGAGGACAGAGCCGAGGACGACGTGCGCCAGTCCGATAAGAAAATAAGAGAGACAGCCAAGAACGATCAGCTTTTTCATGTTGAACTCCTTTTATAATATTACCTCCCATTGTAACGGATTGGCGCTGAAAGCGCTGTCCCGATCTTGCCCAATCTTTGTTCGATTTTGATCCCCGCTTTCGCGGGTGCGGATTCGGGGTTCTTGTCTGTTGTAAATTGCAGCGGATGCGGGTATACTGAACGTAAGTTTTATGACCGACATGCCAGCAGGTCAAAATAAGAGGTGATTCGATGTGTCCCCGGACGAAGGAGCAAAATGAAGCGATCCGGCAGCAGCGTCTGATCCAAATCCGGCATACGGCGGCCGAGCTGCTGCTGGAGAAGGGCATGCGCATGGAGATGGGCGACATCGCGGAGAAAGCCGGGCTTGGGCGCGGCACCGTGTACCACTACTACAACAGCAAGGTGGAGCTGCTGGAGGAGCTGTTCGCCGAGGCGCTGCAAGCCGGCGCGGACATCGTCGCGGCCACGATGAGACCCGGGCTTCGGCCGGCCGAACGGCTGGCGTCGTACGCGCAGGCCAGTCTCACCGATTGGGCGCGGGAACCGATCCATTTTATCCTGTACCTGTACGCATTCCACTATGCGGAGCCGCTGCCGACCCAAGACCCGCAGCGGCTGCTGCGGGATTTCCGGGAAAACCTGCTGCAGCCTGTGCTGCATATGATAGAGGAAGGCATCCGGCTCGGCGAGTTGACCCATGCAAGCGCGCAGACGCTGTTCCAGACGTTCATCGGCGCGCTCGTCGGCGCGGCCAATGCCTATATCCGAAGCGACATAACCCCGGAGGCGGGGAGCGAAGCATGGGCGGCCGACGTGGTGTCGGTCCTCATGAACGGCATGCGGGCCTGATCGGGCTCAAGATTCGATACAAGAGAGGAATTTAGGTGAACCGACATGATTATTCTTAAAACACGCGAGCAAATCGAACAAATGCATAAAGCCGGCAAACTGCTGGCCGCCATTCACCGCGAGATCGCCGGGATGATCCGCCCGGGCATTACGACAAGCGCGATCGATCGCTTCGCCGAACAATATATGCTCAAGCACGGCGCGACGCCGGAGCAGAAGGGGTACAACGGCTATCAGTTCGCGACCTGCGCTTCGGTCAATGACGTGATCTGCCACGGATTTCCGAGCGATCGTCCGCTCGAAGACGGCGACATCGTCACGATCGACATGGTCGTCAATCTGAACGGCTGGCTGGCCGATTCCGCTTGGTCGTACGCCGTCGGCAACGTGAAGCCGGAAGCGCAGCAGCTGATGGACGTCACGAAAGAGTCGATGTACAAAGGTATCGAGCAGGCAGTAATCGGCAACCGGATCGGCGATGTGGCCCATGCGATCCAAACGTATGCGGAAGGCTTCGGCTACGGCGTCGTCAAGGAGTTCGTCGGCCATGGCATCGGCCAGGAGATGCACGAGGAGCCGCAGGTGCCGCATTACGGCCCAGCCGGCAAAGGCCCGCGCCTGAAAGAGGGCATGGTCTTCACGATCGAACCGATGCTCAACACCGGCACTTGGCAGAGCAAGCTGGATGCCGATGGATGGACCGCTCGTACGAAGGATGGCGGCTTGTCTGCGCAATATGAGCATACAATCGCCATTTTGCCGGAAGGCCCGCTCATTCTGACCCAGCAATAATAAGGCGCGCAAGGCCCGCTTTCTTCCTGGCTGGAGGAGGGCGGGCCTTGTCGAATTTCTCGGGACGCGGGACGGGCGGCGATTAGGCTGTTCAGACGGGAGATGCGCCTTTATCGCGGCATCGGGGAGGAACCTCTTAACAATCGTGCCAATGTTGGTGTATAGTCGAGGACAACAGACAACGCTCGCGTTCAACGCCGCTTCGGCTCCGAGCGCGATGACGGACACGGGAAGAGAGGAAGCAGGCGTTCATGTGGACGGTCGTATGGGTGGCGCTGGTCGTGTTAGCCGGCCTGGCGGGGAGCAGTTTTTATTTCTACGGGAAGGCGATCAAGCGCGCGAAGAAGGATTTTCTGGACGGCGATCCGGGACTGGCCATGGAGCCGGGCGCGCGGGAGGCGAGCGCCGCGAATGCCGCGTGGTGGAAGGAGCAGCCCTTCGAGCAATGGGAGATGACGTCGCATGATGGCATTACGCTGCGCGCATTCTACCTGGAGGCGAAGACGCGGACGAACAAGACGGCTATCATCGCGCACGGTTATTCTGGACAAGCTTCGCTTATGGGCGGCAAAGCGCGGCTTTATTGGGAGAAGCTTGGCTATAATATCTTGGTACCGGATGCTCGGGGACACGGCGCAAGCGGCGGGACGTATATCGGCTTCGGCTGGCCCGAGCGCAAAGATTACGCCCAGTGGATCGCGCGCGTGCTGGAGGCGAACGGGGAAGAGGCGCAGATCGTGCTTCACGGCGTATCCATGGGCGCGGCCACGGTCATGATGGCGAGCGGCGAGCGGCTGCCGGTCAACGTCCGCGCGATCGTCGCGGATTGCGGCTATACCTCGGTGAAGGACGAGCTGTCGTACCAGCTGCGGCGGATGTACAAGCTGCCGGTCTTCCCGCTGCTGCATCTGACGAGCCTGCTGACGAAGCTGCGGGCTGGCTATTTCTTCGGGGAGGCTTCTGCGCTTGCGCAGGTGCGCAAATCTCGCACCCCCATTCTGTTCATCCACGGCGATGCCGACCGGTTCGTGCCGACCGATATGGTGTACCGCCTGTACGAGAATTGCCCCGCGGACAAACGGATCTACGTCGTGCCGAGCGCCGGGCATGGATACGCGGAATTCGCCGATCCGGAACGTTACCGGACGGAAGTGGCTTCATTCATTGAACATTACATTGCGCAAGGGAGTTAGCCTATGACGGTATGGATCATTATCACCATCCTGCTGCTGGTGTCGGTGGGCATTTGGTCGATGCTGACGTTCTATCCGACGTTCGGCGGACGGTCGACGAGCGAAGAGCGCATCCGGCATGCGAGCATTACCCCGTTCTATAAGAAAGGCAAATTCGTAAACGCCATTCCGACCGACATGCGGATGGATCTGCGGACCATGCTGTCCGTCTTCCGCGATTTCAGCTGGCGGCAGCCGGGGCGCAAGCCGGAGAAGCCGCTTGAGGTGGTGAGCTGGGAGAAGGCGGCGTCCGAGGCAGACGGGATCAATCGCGTGACATGGTTCGGCCATTCCGCGCTGCTCCTCGAGCTTGGCGGCAAGACGCTGCTGCTCGATCCAATGCTCGGCCGCGCGCCGTCGCCATTCCCCGCGATCGGGGGCAAACGGTACAGCAAGCGGCTTCCGGTCCGGATCGAGGCGCTGCCGCAGATCGACGCGGTGGTGCTGTCGCACGATCATTATGATCATCTCGATTACGGCTCCATTATGCAGCTGAAGAGCAAAGTGCGCCGCTTCTTTGTGCCGCTCGGCGTCGGGAAGCATCTCGTTCGCTGGGGTGTCGATCCGTCCGCGATCCAGGAGTTCAGCTGGTGGGAAGAAGGCGAGTTCGACGGTCTGAAGCTGGTTAGCGCCCCGGCTCGCCACTTCTCCGGACGAGGACTGGCCGGGCGAAATTCGACGCTGTGGTGCTCCTGGGTAATCGAGGGGGGCGGCACGCGCGTATTCTTCAGCGGCGATAGCGGGTATGGGCCGCACTTCCGGGAGATCGGGGAGAAATACGGACCGTTCGCCTTGACCATGATGGAGTGCGGGCAGTACGACGAGCGCTGGGCGAACATTCACATGATGCCGGAGGAGACCGTGCGCGCCCATCAGGATGCAAGGGGCGAGGTGCTGATTCCGATCCACTGGGGGGCGTTCACGCTGTCCGTGCACGATTGGCGCGATCCGGCGGAGCGGGCGTCTGCGGAAGCGCGCAAGTTGGGCGTCGCCATCGCCACGC
This sequence comes from Paenibacillus aurantiacus, assembly GCF_042431225.1. NCBI lineage: Bacteria > Bacillati > Bacillota > Bacilli > Caryophanales > Paenibacillaceae > Paenibacillus > Paenibacillus aurantiacus. The sequence continues at coordinate 140,167 of NZ_JBHMDO010000022.1, forward strand.
CGCGGATCGGGGAAGCCGTCGTGATCGGCAGCGATGCCTATCCGACGGCGCCATGGTGGCGGCAGGTGTGAGTCTGCGGCGGCAAAGAGAAAGACCGGTACGCGATGTGAGGCGTACCGGTCTTTCGTGTCTATCGGGCGACTTCGTCGCGATTGTCTCGTCAGACTTCGAAAAATTAGCAGTAGACTGACTATAAAAATGGTCATCGCCGGGACGGATATGATGACGCAGACTGGGCAATGCGCTCGCCCAGACCATCCGTTCGTCCCTGCAGCGCGCCGGATTCTCTAAACGCGGCGCAGGCAGCACTGCTCCATATAGGCGGCGAACGCGGCGGTGTTCGTCTCCATATGACGATTGCTGCCCTCCAGCCTACTCAGCATGATGCCGCCCTCAAGGAGGGATAGCGTGAAGCTGGCCAGCGCTTCGGCGTTCAGGTCGGGCCGGAATTCGCCGCTCTCGATGCCCGTCCGAATAATGGCGATCATCCCGTTCAATGAGCGCGCAAGACCCACTTGGGCTCTCTGCCGCAGCAGCGGATGGCCGTCGTCGCTCTCAACCGCCGTATTCTGCAGCGGACAGCCGCCGATGAACGGCGGATTATGCGCCGCGTCCGCATAGACGCGGAAATAGGCGAGCAGCTTCCCATAAGCGCTCGTCTCTTTGGCGATTTCTTCGACGAATCGCTGCCCTACGATGCGCGCGGCGTAGTCGTATGCCTCGAGCGCAATGTCGTCCTTATTTTCGAAATGACGGTAAATGCCGCCCTTCTGGATGCCCGTGTGCGCAATAATATCGTTTAAGGAAGAGCCGGCGTAACCCCGCTGATTGAACAGCTCCGCCGCCTTCTGAATGATGAGTTCCCGCGTCTTTTCGCCTTTCTTCATGCCGTCGACCTCCGTCCTTCGGCGCGCTAAGGCGCCGCTTGGCTCCATTATAGCAAGCTTTGGGGCCATGGATAAAATCGTATTGATTAAAAAGAGACCAAATGGTATCTTTTTAATCATAGCTTGAAATTCGAACGAAAGCAAAGGCGGGGACGAGGATGGGGATTGGGAAGTATTCGGATCGGCTGCAGGCGTATAAGCATTACCCGTGGATCGGGCTTGCCGCGTTGTGGGTCATCGGGTTCACCGGCGCGCTGTCGCGGTTCATCATGGCGTATTATCAAAGTCAGATCGCGGCGGATCTACACATCGGACGCGGTTTTATTTCAATGGCGTGGTCGACCAATCTGTTCATCGCGGCGTTGTGCGCGCCGGTGGGCGGCTGGCTGATCGATCGCTTCGGGGTGCGGTCGGTCATGCTGGCGAGCGCGTTGTTCGGACTTGCGGGCACCGCGACCGTCTATGCGGGTGAAGGCGCCGCGCTTTTTTTCATCGGGTATGGGGTACTGTCGGGTCTAGGGGGCTTGGGAGCTTCCGCCGCGTACGTGCTGCTGTTCGGTTGGTTCGATCGTCATAAAGCAAAGGCGGCGGCGATCCTGGGCAGCGCCTCTTCGGTCGGTCTTGCGGTCTGTACGCCGCTGTTCGTCTCGAACGACTGGCTGACGTGGAAGCTGACATTTCTCGTCTCCGCCGTCATGAGCATGGTACTGACGATTCCGCTGATCCTGTTCATCATTCGATCGCCAAGACGGGAGGCGCATGCAGAGGCGGCGGGCAGCGGGGCCAAAGGACGGCGGACAGACCGCGCCAGCGCGGAGGCCAATGGGTCGGCGAATGCAGGCGAGGATCATCCGGCCAATGGGCCGTCGCGCGGGAAGGTTGAACGAGACGGGCTTGCGGCTTATCTGCCGATCGCGATCGTCGCATTCGCGCTGTTCACCTGCGGCATTAACATGGGAACGGTCGAAATGAACCTCGTCGCGATTCATCAAGGGGCCGGGGTAGCGCCGTCGGTCATCGCCTTCTCGATGACCGTGCTCGGCGTGATGGAGATCGCAGGATCGTTTGCTTTCGGCGTCCTGACGGATATGATGAACAAACGGCTGGCGATGGCGCTGTTGTACGGGATTCGGGTCGTCGGCTTCGCGTTCTTGTATGTGCACGCAGGCTGGTCGCCGGTGCTCTTCGCGCTTCTATTCGGGTTGACGTATCTAGGCGCGGTACCGGGCGGGATGTTAATTGCGGGCGAGACGGCGCGGCGGAAAGGGAGCGTCGTCGGCAATCTAATGCTGTTCCATCAGGCAGGCGGCATTCTCGGGGCGCTGCTCGGCGGCTTGTCGTACGATGCGTTCGGGGACTATCAGCTGCTTATCGCGATGGATGCGGTGTTGTGCGTGATTGCGGTGTTAGGTTATGCGTATATTGGCGGGATTGGCCGAGGGAGATCTGCGCGGATGATCCGAGGGCGGGAGGCGATTGAGGGCTCGGCATAATCGTGGCTTTCGCGAAGGGAGTCACGGTTCGGTGTCCGTAAGACCGCGCACACAAGGGCGCGCGGCTGTGCTGGACTCGCGAGCGGCGAGATTGGCAACCGACGGCACGATCGGGAGGAGCGGCTTCGAGCAGCGGGTTCGCGAGCAACGATTGTGGGCACCGGAGCCCATGCCGCCGCGATTCGTAGAGTGGTCTACCGCACTGCAGTTATATTAAGTATATTGCTTTACAAAATAAAGCGGCATATAATAGACGAGACTAAGGAGCATGGACCCTGCGACACAAAGCGGGGCGCTTCTACAGAATGGAGTGACGAAGCATGCTGGTAGAGGTTTGGTCGGACTTTATGTGTCCGTTTTGTTATATCGGCAAACGCCGTTTCGAGAAGGGGCTAGCGGAATTCGCCCATCAAGGCGAAGTGGAGGTTGTGTACCGCAGCTTCGAGCTCGATCCGAATTCGCCGAAATCCGTCGACCACGACGTGCACGAGATGCTTGCCCGCAAGTACGGCATGAGCCGGGAGCAGGCGATCGCCAACAATAAGAACGTCGGCCAGCAGGCGGCGGAAGAAGGCTTGGCGTTCAACTTCGACGACATGGTGCTGACCAATACGTTCGACGCGCACCGGCTGAGCCATTATGCGGGAGCGCAGGGCAAGCGGGGTTCGGTGTCCGAGCTGCTGTTCAAGGCGTACTTCACGGATTCCCGCCATCTGGGCGATCATGGCGTACTGGCGGATATCGCGGCCGAAGCAGGGCTGGACCGCGAAGCGACGCTGGCGATGCTAGCTGGCGGCCAGTACGCGGAAGAGGTCCGTGCGGAGGAAGAGGAAGGCTCGCGGCTGGGTATCCGCGGCGTACCGTTCTACGTGATCGACCGCAAGTTCGGCGTATCCGGCGCGCAGCCGGCCCATGTGTTCTTGGGCGCGCTGCAACAAGCTTGGGAAGAGGGACGGACGGAAGCGAATGCGACCGGTACGCCTTCAGGCGATGCCGATGGCGGAGACGCGTGCGACGACGGCTCGTGCGCTGTGAAATAACGAGCTGGACGCGGAAGCGGCTCAACGATGGATCATGGATCCATCGTTGAGCCGTTTTTTTTGCGTTGTTGTTCGCTTCAGGGTTGTCAGGCATGGAAGGATGGCAGCTCCGTGCGTTTTAGGTGCGGGTTATCTATGGCGAGCAACGCGCGCCGATAAACCAAGGAAAGCGCCATAGGTCCCCCGAGCTTGTGTAATTGTGAATTTGGGTGATTATTCCACCAATTGCAATGAGGGAGAGTCGATCAGCCCTACCAGTGTCCGTTTAAGCTATTCAAGGTATGATTTGGTGCCTCTTCTCCCTCTTTTTCATGAAAAAACCGTCATTTTCTTTCATTTTGTGATTTTCTTCGCGATGAGGCTGTTCGAAGCGACGGGATTCGTTATCTATATACAGCAATCGCGAGGAAATTGTGTCGGGTGCGATATTCGTCCATTCATTCAGATTCGAAAGAGGAAGCGAATGGCCAACCGACGGATACGCCATGCGGCAACGCCGATGGCGGCACTGGGCGAAGTGATGCCCAGACGAGACGTGCGAAGATAGTAAGGCGAAAGCGGCACATCCATTGATTAACCTAGTACCCATGAACGGGACACTGAGAATAAAGTGATTCGCGCATGAGTACTAGGTTAAATAGATGGGCTGCTTTTTTTGGCATCCGTGTAATTGTACCGATGGCCATCTGGTCGGGGTGGACCGAGTTCGCCGTGCTAGCGTAATCCGCTTCTTCGGCCGGGTTCCTGTCTTGAAGCAACAGTTGGCCGCAGCCGTCGACAAACTACTAGTTTCCTCAACTAGCGACACTGTCCTGAGCTAATGCCGGCTAACTGGCCGCGAATTGACCGCTGATTTCTAATTGCCGGCTAGCTTACCGTCAATTGAGCGCTAACCGATCGCTCTAACTAACCGCGGCTGCGTGGTTACAGCTATGTAGAGTCCGGCACCAAATTGGCTTATTATTCCACTAACTGCAATGAGGGAGAGTCGCTCAGCCATGCCGATGTCCGTTTGAGCTATTCAAGGCGTGATTTGGCGCCTCTTCTCCCTCTTTTTCGTGAAAGAAACGTCATTTTCTTTCATTTTGTGATTTTCTTCGTTCGGAAGCCATTCGATATGACGGCATTCGTTCTAATTAAGCGGCATTCGCGTGAGTTTTTTATTAGCTGCTGAAATTCGCTTAAGAATGTGCACATTCCAACTTGAGGCTTTGCCGATCCATGGGTTTCTTCGTGCTCGCTTCATCTTTGTTTTCGTTGCATCTTCGTATTCGCTTCAATCAGAACCCGGATTACAGTTGTGAAATTCAGCTCGCGCATCAAGTATGCTTCAACCCGACCTGCCAAGAAACTCGGCCAATCATCTTGATTCGAAACCGAATTTAGCCAATAACCCAATACGTTCCCCGATACGATCTGGCTCGAACACTCACGCCGACGGGTACTTCGAACTTGGCGGATCTGGCCTCCAATCCGTGCAATTCCATCACTATTTCCGTGATCCGATTAGCTTGGATTATCTATTTTTGCAATCTGTACGCTTTTCAAACAATATATAAGTTTAAATGGGTATATATGGGCATTCATCGTGAGGAAGCAGCCGCCATCCTAGAAACCGCCGAATGGGGTTCAAAACGGTTTGTTTTTCGGATCCTCTCCCTCTTTTTCGTGAAAATAACGTCATTTTCTTTCATTTTACCGTTTTATTTGGCAGCAATCCGTTTCGTCCGACGGCGTTCGTATCCGATCGATTGGCGAATGCTGCTCCTTGCCGTCAGACAATGGAACGCCGAACGTATTCTTGTGAATTTTCGGTTTTACGTTCGGCGTGCTTGCATCCGATTTCATTCGCGCATCAACTTCGCGATTCTTCTATCGGACTACGACGTTATACAGCTCGAACCGATACCGATTTTCCTTTCGTTTCGATTTCGGGTTTTCGGCTTGTCCGCCGTTGCTCTTCCCCAAGGTTTCCCTTATACTTGACCTGCCCGTAAGCGGAATTTCTCCGCTGTCTTCCCAGTTTGGAAGGCTCGACTTCAATCGCGAAATTGCATCAGATTAACTACGTTGTTTCGACAATTTCGCAATAGAAAATTGCATATTACCACACTTTATATCGAAATGGGGCGAACGGGCTGAAATCGTATCGGATTCTTCTCTTCCTTGTGCTTGCGAACTTATTCTGGGCCGGGAATTACGTCTTCGGCAAATCGATCGTCGAGACGATGACGCCGCTGCAGATGACGGTGTCGAGATGGTGCGTGGCGGTATGCTTTTTGTTCCCGATCACACAACTGGTGGAGAAGCCGGATTGGCGCGCGGTGCTGCGGAAATGGAAGCTGCTGCTCGTCATGTCCGTGTTCGGCATCATCGGCTACAACTTCTTGCTCTACGAGGCGCTGCGCTTCACGACTTCGATGAACGCGGCGCTCGTCAACGCGATGAATCCCGCGCTCATTATGCTGCTGTCTGCCCTCGTGCTGCGTGAACGCGTAACGGCAAAGCATAGCTTAGGGTTATTACTGTCGCTATTCGGCGTGCTGCTCGTGTTAACCAAGGGACAACTCGGCCAACTGCTGCACTTGGACTATAATGAAGGCGATTTGCTCATGCTGCTGGCGATACTCGTCTGGTCGATCTACTCCATCGTCGGGCGCCGGGCCGCCTCCATCCCGCCGATCGCGGCCACGGCCATGTCGGCGCTGTTCGGACTCGCGCTCCTCATGCCGTTCGCGTTTGCTTTCGGCGCATTCGATTTCGAAGTGAACCGCGAGACGGCGACGGGCATTTTGTATATGGGCATTTTCCCTTCGGTCGGCTCGTTTATTTTCTGGAATGCGGCGATTCGCGAGATCGGCGCGAGCCGAGCAGGCATTTATTTGAACCTCATTACCGTATTCACGGCGGTCTTCAGCGTGCTGATGGGTCAATCGATCACGGTGGCGCAGGTGCTTGGCGGTCTGCTCGTCTTCGCAGGCGTGTACGTCACGACGCGGCCGAGAACGGGCGGGAAGAAGGGCGAAGGCGCTTCGGCTGCGAATCGGGGATAACAGCGTGACAAGCAGTCGGTCGTGCTGCCGGGATAGGATAACGGAAGGAAGCGGAAGCGATGTTTAAGACAATCGGGATGTTCGCGCACGTGGATGCCGGCAAGACGACGCTGGCCGAACAATTCCTCTATCATACAGGAAGCATCCGCGAGCGCGGCCGCGTCGATCACAAGGATGCGTTTTTGGACAGTCACGAGATCGAGCGGGAACGAGGCATTACCGTATTCGCCGATCAGGCGATCATGACCTACAACGGCACGACGTATACGGTGGTCGATACGCCGGGCCACGCCGATTTCTCGCCGGAGATGGAGCGTGCGATAAGCGTGATGGACGCGGCGATCGTCGTGCTCAGCGCGGTGGAGGGCGTGCAGGGACATACGGAGACGGTGTGGCGGCTGCTGCGCGCAAGCGGCGTGCCGATCTTCCTGTTCATTAATAAGACGGACCGTGTCGGTGCGGATGTCGCCCGCGTGTTGGCGGAAATCCGGCGTGATTTGTCGCCTGATGCGATGATGTTGGATCAGGTTCCGGTCGCGGGCGAATGGCCGGAGGAGTCGGCCGCCTTCATGGCGGAGAGGGACGAGGTGCTGCTGGAGCGCTATATGGCTGGAGATTTCGACGTAGCGGCTTGGCTGGAAGGGGCTCGAAAGTTGGTCGCGGATGGCCGTCTCTTCCCGTGCATGAGCGGATCGGCGCTGCAGGATGCCGGCGTGCGGGAGCTCCTGGCCGCGCTCGATGCATTGACCGAGGCGAGATGGGGCGAAGAGGGCGAATTCGCCGGGCGGGTCTACAAGATTCGCCACGATCCGAACGGGACGCGGGTGACCTTCGCCAAGGCGCTGCGAGGGCGGCTGCGGGTGCGGGACGAACTCGCCGGCGGGCACGAACCGGATGGGAGTCGGACGACGGAGAAAATCACGGCGCTGCGGCTCTACAACGGAACGAAGTTCACGCCGGTAGAGGAGGTGCGCGCCGGACAGCTGTTCGCGGCCGTCGGATTATCGGCCGCCGCTGCGGGCGAAGGGATCGGCGCAAGCGGGGAGCGGACGGATTACGCGGTCAAGCCGACGATGCGCTCCAAGGTGAACCTCCCGCCGCATGTGCCGACGAAGGAAGCGCTGCGCGCATTCCGTCTGCTGGAGGCCGAGGACCCGTCGCTTGCGGTGCAATGGGAAGAGACGCTGCAGGAAATCCAGCTGCACGTGATGGGATCGATCCAGCTGGACGTGCTGAGCCGGGTCGTTCGAGAGCGTTTCGGCTTGGCGGCCGCATTCGGGCAGCCGCAAATTTTGTACCAAGAGTCGATCGCCGCAAGCGTGACGGGGTCGGGACATTTCGAACCGCTCGGTCATTACGCCGAGGTGCACCTCCGGCTGGAACCGGGCGAGCGGGGGAGCGGGCTGCAGGTCGCCAGCGAGTGTCATCCGGACATGCTGCCTGTGCAATTCCAGCACCTTGTCCTGCAGCATCTGCTCGAACGGGATCATCATGGACTGCTTACCGGCTCGCCGGTTACGGATATCAAGGCGACGTTGATCAAGGGCAAAGCGCACAACAAGCATACGAGCGGCGGCGACTTCCGGGAAGCGACGTTCCGGGCGCTGCGGCAAGGGCTGGAGAAGGCGCAGAATGTGCTGCTCGAGCCGGTGTATGAGGCCAAAATCAAAGTGCCGCTCGCGCAGGTCGGCCGCGTATTGTCGGATCTGCAGCAGGCGTACGGTAGCTTCGATCCGCCGGAGACGACGGGCGAGCACGCCATTATCACGGCACGCGTGCCGGTCGCCACCTTCATGCATTACGGCGAGGAGCTGGCATCCTTCACGCAGGGCAAAGGGACGCTCGCGCTTGCGTTCGCCGGTTATGACCGGTGCCATAACGCCGAGGAGGTCATCGCGCGGCGCGGCTACAACAAGCAGGCCGATCCAGCCTACTCGTCGACGTCGATATTTTGCGCGAAGGGACAAGGGTATCCCGTGCCGTGGGATGAGGCGGATGCGCATATGCACGTGTGAGGCTGGAGCATGGCAAAGAAGCCAGGGACGCAAATTGCGCTCCTGGCTTCTTTGCCATCCATATATATGCCTCGAGACTAGAGTCGGTTGCCGGCGATCCGGCCGCGAGCAGCGGTCGACTGGCCGAAGCGATCCGCATGCGGCAGCAGCTTACTCCGCCGCTTGCTCGAACAGCTGAACGATCTCGATGATGACGTTCGTCGCCTTCACCATATTGTCGGCCGAGATGTATTCGAATTTGCCGTGGTAGTTCTCCCCGCCGGTGAAAATATTCGGCGTCGGCAGGCCCATATACGACAGCTGGGAGCCATCGGTGCCGCCGCGGATCGGCTCGACGATTGGGGTAATGCCCAGATTGGTCATCGCTTGGTGGGCGATATCGACGATCTGCTTGACCGGCTCGACCTTCTCGCGCATGTTATAGTATTGATCCTTCAGCTCCAGCAGGATATTCTCCTTGCCATGGCGCTCCTGGAACGCTTGCACGATGCGCTCCATGTTCGCTTTGCGCGCGGCGAACTTCGCCTTGTCGTGGTCGCGAATGATGTAGGTCAGCTTCGCTTCTTCGGCCGCGCCCGTCATCGAGATCAAATGATAGAAGCCCTCGTAGCCTTCGGTATACTCTGGCGACTCGGCATCCGGCAGCTCGGCGTGGAGCGCCATCGCGATTTTGGCCGCGTTGACCATCTTGCCCTTGGCCGTGCCAGGATGAACGTTCGTCCCTTTCACGGTGATTTTGGCCTGAGCCGCGTTGAAGCTCTCGTATTGCAGTTCGCCGAGCGGGCCGCCGTCCATCGTGTACGCGAACTGCGCGCCGAAGGCTGCTACGTCGAACTTGTGCGGGCCGCGCCCGATCTCCTCATCCGGGGTGAACGCCACGCGCAGCTTGCCGTGCTTAATCTCCGGATGCTGGATGAGGTAGTTCATCGCCGTCATGATCTCCGAGATGCCGGCCTTGTTATCCGCGCCGAGCAGCGTCGTGCCGTCCGTCGTGACGAGCGTATGGCCCAGGTAGCGGCTCAGCTCGGGGAATTCCTTCGGCGAGAGGACGACGTTCAATGCCGCGTTCAGCACGATATCGCCGCCTTCATAAGCTTCTACGATCTGCGGCTTGACGCCTGCGCCCGTGAAGTCCGTCGCCGTGTCGACGTGGGCGAGGAAGCCGATTGTCGGCACATTCTTGTCCGTATTGGCCGGCAAGGTCGCCATGACGTAGCCGTTCTCGTCCATGGTGACCTCCTGCATGCCGATCGCGGTCAGCTCCTCCGCCAGCAGGCGGCCAAGCGTCAGCTGCCCCGGCGTAGACGGGCACGTAGGGCTGTCGTCGTCGGATTGCGTGTCGATTTGCACATATGTAATTAGTCGCTGGATCAATTCGTTTTTCATGCGTCATCATCTCCTTTGGGACCATTGTAAAACAACGTCCACGCCAATGGAAATGCGGCGCTGTACCGAGGCAAAGCATGGCAAAAAGCCGGCCCGCGCTGGGCGCAGACCGGCTGTGCGAAACGTTGTTAAGCCTTCGGTTTGATCGGAATCCATACCTCGCAGCGATAGTCCTCGCCCGACGGATCTTCGTCCGGATACAGCTCGAACTCCGGTCCGCCCGCGTGCTCGTAGTTCGAAGACGGGAACCAGTCTTGGAAGATGCGCTGCCAGACATCCTGGATCGCGTGAGGCATCGGGCCGACGGAGGTGAACACCGCCCATGTCGCGGCTGGAATCGTACGGGTCTCGAAGCTGTTGCCGAGCGATCCGTCCGCAGCTGCGACTGGTGCAACCTCAGATGCGATCATGTAGCGAAGCGTGTCATCGGCATGATTGAACTCCATGCAGATGCCGAGCGTCTCGTGATTTGGCGCTTGCGCGGCCAGCCGGGCGGTCGTGCCGTTGGCGTTATTCTCCTGCCAGAATTTCGGGATTGCCCGGTGATTCTCGCCGTCCTTGCACGTGGTGACGAAGCTGATGCCGGCGACCTCGAAGGCGCCGCGTTCGATAATGCGATATTCCATTTCCTTCTCTCCTCTCAACGATAGGTGGAACGAGATGCGGGGGAATGCTTTCAGCTTCGCGCCGGGCTGGCGCGCTTCCGACGGCGTGATGCCGTGCGCTTTGCGGAACGCCTTGGCGAACGACTCGGGGGAGTCGTAGCCGAACTTGAGCGCCACGTCGATGACTTTGGCTTGCGAGGAGGCCAGCTCTTGAGCAGCCAGCGATAGCCTGCGCTTGCGAAGATACTCGCCGACCGTCACGCCCGTTACCATGCTGAACATGCGCTGGAAGTGGAACGGGGACGAGCAGGCGACCCGCGCCACCGCCTCGATATCCAGCTTCTCTTCCATCCTCGCCTCCATGTAGTCCATCGCGTCCTTCATGCGCTGCAGCCATTCCATTGCCGCCTCTCCTCCAGTGCTCTCATCATATCGCGTGCCGCCGGTCGCGGCCTGTTCCTGCGTGCGTTCGTTAGACAGGGTGATGCTTCCAGTGTATACGGACAGGCTCCAGCCGGTCTAGACGAACAAGACTTTAGGATGCAAGGTTCGCAATCGGGAAGAAATCGGCGGCAAGCACCGGGCTAAAGGCGAGGCTCTATCGGTCCTGCGTACTCGGGCCGATGCGGGCGGATCGACATGGGGAGAGGGGCTCATGCGTCCCGGGTTGGCGCAAACGATCTAGGGGGAGAACGGCGCGGAACAATCGGGTGGTGCGGCAAAACAGTCAATTGGTTGCAGGTTACGGGACAAACGGGACGTTTTCGACAGCCTGCGCTTGTAGAATGATTGCGTACAATCAGACGAAAGTCAGAAATTTTTACGAAAATGTTATTATTCGCGTGAGTATATGTGACATAAATGGCGATGTAGTCCGTATTTTTGTCTGAAAATTTATGTTTATTCCATTATTTCTCATATGTTATTGTGAAATAACGTGACGTCATCATCATTTATTTACTTATTCGGCCATTACATCAACGGGCATCACTCGCATCAGGTACCGGCCTCACTCCAACGTGAAAGGGTGCATGAGTTGAGAACCATCCCTGTCTTAAACAAAGTCGTATCGTTACCGCTGGCCGCCCTGCTCGCCTTTGGCGGAGCTATGCCGCTCGCGGCGTCGGCGCAGACCGCTCCGGGGCAGACGGCTCCGACCGTCTTGTCGAGCGACGGTCTCATTGACCGCAGCTTGCTTGCGCCGCTGCCTTCCTCCCATCTGAGACCGGCTTATGTCTCGCCGAATCTGAAGAGCCGCCAGGATGAGCCGGTACGCGTCATCTTGACGCTCTCGCAGCAGCCTGGAGCAGTGGGCAAATACGCGGCCAAAATGGGCGTCAAGTCGATGACGCAGCAGTCGGCCGAGCGTGCGGTGCGGCAGGAGCAGACGGCGCTGATCGGCAAGGCGGAAGCGGAAGGACTCGACGTACAGGTCAATTATCAATACGATACCGTCCTGAACGGTATGGAAGTGACGGTACCAGGCGATCAGATCGACGAGCTGGCCGAGCTGCCGGGTGTAACGGGCGTATTCGAGAACCTCAACTACTACAATCTTCCGGATCAAGCAGGCGGAACGGCGGATGAGCCGTTCATCGATTACGAACCGTTGAAGCAAATCGGCGTATTGGACGCGTGGGAAGCGGGTCTTAGCGGCAAAGGACTCAAAGTCGGCGTAATCGATACGGGGGTGGATTATACGCATCCGGATCTGAAGGACGCGTACGTGGGCGGATATAACGCCCATACGCACACGAACGATCCGTACGAGAACATACCGGGCAAGCCGGAGGATAAGCAATACGGCACCGATCACGGCACGCACGTCGCCGGCACGATCGTCGGACAAGCGAAGAACGCGACGTCCGATATCCAGCAGAAGGGCATTGCGTACGGCGCTAAGCTGTATGCCTACAAAGTGCTGGCTTCCACGGATGAGCCGGATCGCGCAAGCGGTTCGTCGGCGCAGGTCATCGACGGCATCGAGCGCGCGGTGGAGGATGGCATGGACGTCATCAACCTGTCGCTTGGTTCCGACGTGGACAAGGATCCGAATTCGCCGGATGCGATCGCGGTGAACAATGCGGTGCTGGCGGGCGTCGTGACGGTCGTGGCGAGCGGCAACGCGGCAGATTCCGGGCCATATTATTACTCGATGGGCTCTCCAGCCACATCGCAGCTCGCGATTGCCGTCGGCGCGGCCACTACGGTCTCGAAGCGGTTCGAAGCTTCCGTGACGGTCGGGATCGCGAAGGCGGGAGTGAAGCCGGAGGGGGCGCCGTCCGGAGAAGACGCGACCGTGGAGCCGGCAGACGGAGGCGCGGCCGAGCAGCCTGCAACCGCCCGTCCGGACGCGGCGCATTCCGATGTGCAGCAGCCGGCGGCGGAGAAGCCGGAAATCGCGCTTGCCGTGCCGGATGCGGAAGATGCGACAGCGTCGTCTCCAACAGAACAGCCAGCATCGTCGGCAGCCGAGGAGCCGGTTCCGCCTATCGGCGGGGCGCCGATTGGGGAGGGCTCCCCGATTGGACTGATGGCATGGAAGACCAGTCAAGAGGATTTCGCCTCCATCCTGGGGTCGGAGCCGCTTGAAGGCGTCTATGTCGGGCTGGGCGCGGACGCGGATTATGAAGGCAAGGACGTGCTGGGTAAGGTCGTGTTCATCTCGCGCGGCACGTTGACCTTCGTGGACAAGATCGCCAAGGCGAAGGCGCACGGCGCCAAAGCAGCGGTTATCTTCAACGGCAATGCCAAAGGCAGCGTGCCGGACCTCAGCGAGAGCATCCCGGGTCGCGACGAGCCGATCGGCGCGCTGGGCTTCCTCGGCGACAGCCCGGAATACATCCCGACGTTCGATATGGCGGGGACGGCTGGCCGCGCGCTGGCTAAGCTGTTGACTGAACAGCCGGGCACGTACCCGACCTTTACGTTCGGCAGCACGTTCACCTCCACGACGGTTGCGGGGGATACGATGGCCAGCTTCAGCTCGCGCGGGCCGAACGGGGATCCGGACCTCGGGATCAAGCCGGACATCGTCGCCCCTGGCGTGGGCATCCTCTCTACTGTTCCCGCATATGGCAAAGGCAATCCGGAAGCGGTGTACGATGAAGAGTCCTACGGGCGCAAGAACGGGACGAGCATGGCGACGCCGCATGTCGCGGGCCTGGCGCTGCTGCTGCAGGAGGCGCATCCGGACTGGACGCCGTTCGATATCCGCGCGGCGCTGGCGAATACGGCCGACCTGATCAAGGACGAAGAGAGCACCCTCTACGACGTCTACTCGCAAGGCGCGGGACGCGTGAACGTGGCCAAGGCAATCAAGACGCCTGCCCTGCTTCAGACGGTCGAGCATCTTACGCTGCTCGACACCAATCTGGAAGAGAAGGACGTCGTCAACTACGGATCTTCCGCCAGCTTCGGGCTCGTGAAAGCAGGCGCTGACGCCAAGTCGGTGAAGCTCGTGCTGAAGAACTTCTCGAACGCGGATCTGACGTACACGGCATCGATCGTAAAGCATGCCAGCGTCACGGGCGATCCGAACGGGGCGGTCGCGACGCCGGACGGCGCGAATATCGACGTGCAGCTGGAAGGAACGGACGAAGGCGCGTTAACCGTAGCGAAATCCGGCGGGGCCAATGCGCCGGGGCAGAAGGAATTCACGCTGACGCTGTCGCCGCAGGCGGATGCCGCGGATGGCGTCTATGAAGGCGAAGTCGTGCTGCGCAGCGAAGGCCAGCCTGACCTGCACCTTCCATACGTCGTCCATGTTGGCGACGAGAAGCCGGGCAACGGCTTCGGCGTGCAGGATGTTCTCCCGACACCGCGCATCATTACGCCGGACGGCGATGGCAAGGACGACACGACCGATGTCAGCTATACGCTGACGGCGGAAGATGTCAACTATATTGAGCTACAGGCGTATGACTTGAACGACGAACTCATCGGCGTGTTCGCCGCGGTGCAGCAGCGTGACGAGAACGGAGAGCTGGTAGCGCTCAAGCCAGGCGCGCGCGTCTTCGAGGATATCGGCGATACGTACATCGGCGATGCCGACGGGGACGGCGCGTTGGACCTCGACGACAAGGGCCAACCGATCCTTCACCATTTGAAGAAGGGGACGTACCGTCTCGTGGTAGACGCGCTCAGCATCACGCCGGATAACAAGCTGGGGGCCGAATACTTGGGCTTCTCGGAATTCCGCGTTGCCGATACGTCGGAGTTGAACCTTCGGAATGTCGCCGTAACGCCGGATACGATTACGCCGGATGGCGACGGCAAGGATGATACGACCGATGTCAGTTTTGACCTGAAAGCAACGGATGTGAATTACATCGAGCTTCAAGCGCGTGATGACAAAGACAAACTCATCGGCGTATTGGCCGCGAAGCAAGAGCGCGACGAGGAAGGCAAGCTCCTGAATATCAAACCAGGCAGCATCCGGTTCGAGGATATCGACGGAACCTATGAAGGCGATGCGGACGGCGACGGTAAGCTCGATGTCGACAAAGACGGCAAGCCGATTCGCCATAAATTGAAGGTGGGCACTTATAAGCTCGTTATTGAAGCAACCGGCATTCTGCCGGATAACACAATCGGATCAACCTATACGGCGAGCGCGACGCTCAAAATAGCCGAAAAACCAGTGACGCCGCCACCTAGCGGAGGCGGCGGTGGCGGAGGCTATGTACCGCCAGTGACGACCGTAACGCCGCCGGCGCCGGCCGCGCTTGACGCATCCGCGAACGCGGTCGTCGCGCAAGGCCAGCAGCAGGTACGGCTGACCGCGGCGGAAGAGAAGAAGGACGGAGCTTCGCTTGCGACCGTGAAGGACGAGGATCTGGAGGCAGCGATTAAGCAGGCGGGCAGCTCGCCAGCGGCGATCATCGTGCAGCTGCAGGCCGAGAAGGGACAACGCGCTCAGTTGACGTTGACCGCCAAGCAGACGGCGATTCTCGCAAGCGCCCCATCCGGCAGCACGCTGCTGCTGAGCAGCGGCGGATCGTCCTTGGCGCTGCCGCTCTCGCTCGTCAAGGGGCTCTCCGCCGAAAGCGGATTGCAGCTCATCCTTGCGCCTCAGAAGGATAAGGCTGCCCAATTCGGCAGTGCGGAAGCCGGGCTGACCGTCATTGGCGACCCGGTCGCCTTCGAAGTGAACGTCACGGACGCTTCCGGCTCGAAGCCGCTGGCTGTTCCGTTCAGCACCCTAGTGAAGCGCTCCTTCACGATTCCTGGCAGCGTGAAGCCGAATTCGGCCGGCGTGCTGTATGAGGAAGGCGGCAAGCTGCGTCCGGCCGCTTCGACCCTGGCGCCGCAGGACAATGGCACGACGGTCGTCACCGTCAGCCGTCCGGGCTTCTCGACGTACGCAGCGGTCTCGTCGGCCGTTCAATTCGGCGACATCGCGGGCAGCTGGGCAGAGCCGAAGATTCAAGCCCTTGCCGCCAAGCTGCTCGTGAACGGCACGGACAAGACGACGTTCTCGCCGAAGCGGGCCGTGACACGGGCTGAATTCGCTTCCTTGCTCGCGCGCGCGCTCGGTCTGTCGGGCTCGTCCAAGCAAGCGTTCCCGGATGTTCCGAAGGACGCGTGGTATGCCCAGGACGTGGCGGCCGCGTATGAAGCGGGTCTGATCACCGGAACGCCGGAAGGCCGGTTCGCGCCGGATGCGTCGATTACGCGCGATCAGCTTAGCGTCATGCTGGCTCGCGCCATCAAGCTGCTCAGCATCGCGCCGGCCCAAGGCGCGCCGTCGCGCGTGGCTTACGGCGACGAGAGCCAATTCCCGGGCTACGCCAAGGACAGCATCGCGGCGGTGACGGACGCCGGCATTCTGCGCGGCGATACGTCGGGCGACGTGGCGTACTTCCGCGGCCAGACCGTCGTCACCCGCGACGTGGCCAGCGTCGCGATCCTCCAGCTGCTCCAGCAGGGCAAACTGACGGATTAACGACGCGCACGCAAGTGGATGAATAAACCGAAGCAAGCCTCCTTATGCACGGCGATTGCCGTGCGTATGGAGGTTTCTTGGCGTTGCGTTCTCAAGCGGGCGGCCCTGATAGGCCTCACCCGCTAATGGCGAATCTCGAACGAGTCGAGCTTGACCCCGTCCACATCGTACGCCTCATAGACGAGCGAGTCGCCTTTGATCGTGATGCCGGCGAACATTTGCTTGCTGTTCTGGAAGTGGACCTTGTGGTAGAACTGGTCTTCCTTCTTCTCGTTGAATTTGGGGCCGGCCGTGTTGGCCACGACGTATACGGTGCCTTCGCGATTCTGAACGGGGCTGTCGCCGTTGCCCACGGTTTTGCCGCCACGCAGCGGATAAGATCGGCTGTATTCGTGATTATGCCCCTGCAGCACGAGATCGACCTGGAATTGGTCGAACACGTCGACCCATTTGTCCAGCTTCTTGTAGCTGTTGCCCCCATATGGCCCGCGGTGCAGAGCGACGATCTTCCACGGCTTGTCCGTGAACGCCAAATCTTTGCGCAGCCAGTCGACTTGCCCCTTGAGGTTCGACTCCGTGTTCAGCACGACGATGTGCGCCGAACCGAAGTCGAAGGAATACGTCGTGCCAGGGATCGACCCGGCCGCCCCGTTGCTCGGCGTGTTAAAATGCGACACGAACTGCTCGGCGTTGCCTTCGACCTCGTCGTGATTGCCCGCGACCGGCATGAGCGGCACCGAGGGGAGGATGCCGCCGGCGCTTGCGAAGAACGCCCGCCATGCGTTCTCGTCCTTCGGATTCTCCGTGAAATCCCCGTTATGCACGATAAAGCGCGAATCCGGGAAGACGTCGAATGCCCGGCTTAGCGTATTGCCCCACAGCTTGAAGTCCGCCTCCGATACCCCTTGCGAGTCGGTGACGTTCAAGAACGTGAACGCATCCGTCGCGACGGGCGCCGTCGTGAATTGCGCGGGCTCGCTCCACTCCCCATCCTCGCCTGTCCCGACCCGGTACGTATAGAGCGTATCTGGCTTCAAATCCATCACGTTCACCTTGTGGACGCCCTGCTGTTTGCCGCTTTCGGCCAACGGCTGCGTCGTGCCCGTCCGGGCAATGATCGAGCGGCTGCCGCCATCGAAGGCGGCGTTCGTCGCCTTGCCTTCGACGAGCTGAATGACCGTGCCTGCCTTCGGGTTATTCGTGAACCACGTGAATGCGCGGCTCGTCCGGGCATCATCGTGGAAGGTTGTCACCAGCGATTCGGGCATGTTCGATTCTCCGTCCTTTTGATCCCATAGCATGAATAGAATTATGGCCAGCACGATCGCCGCGAGCACGGCGACCAGCGCGATATTTTGATGTCGCATCAGGCAAGTCTCCTTTTATGAAGAAATTGTAAAACATTCAGTTGGCGTTCAGTTTGCGCTAAGCGAGTCTTCATCTTCGCCCGCTACAATCGTATGAAGTCAATCGGAACCGAAAGAAGGGGTGAAGGATGAACCAGAAGCCGAAGTATCGGCATGAGCTGAAGTATATGATTAACCACCATCAATTCTACACGATTCGGCAGCGGTTAAAAAATATGATGCGTCCGGACGAAAATGTCGGCGCGAGCGGCGAGTACCACATTCGCAGTCTGTACTTCGACGATCTGCACAATTCGGCGCTGCACGAGAAGCTCGGCGGGGTGCGCGACCGGAAGAAATACCGCATCCGCATTTATAACGTTCAGGACAAAGTGATCCATTTCGAGAAGAAAATCAAGAGAGGCGATTATATCGCGAAAGTGAAAGAATCGCTGACGCGGGACATGTACGAGGCGATCATGCGCGGGGACTACGGCGTACTGAACCGTCCGGACAAACCGCTGCTGCTCGAAATCTATAACCAGGTGACGCATAACATGCTGCGGCCGAAGGTCATCGTCGACTACATACGCGAGCCCTATGTGTGCCATAACGGCAACGTGCGAATAACGTTCGACAAGGAGCTGCGCACGGGGCTGCACGCGACGGATATTTTCGACCCGGAGCTGAAGCCGGTGCGGGCGCTCGACGATCATCTCATCATTCTGGAGGTCAAATACGACGAGTACTTGCCGGAATACATCCGCATGGCGCTTCAGCTGGAAGGACTGAACCGGCAATCGGCTTCGAAGTACGTCATTTGCCGCAAACATTTGAAGACGAATACGTGGGAGGACTATTGATTCTATGGAAACGAACGCAACGCAAACGCAGAGTTTCGGCGATCTGCTCAAAAGCTCGGTCGTCGACAATTTCACTTCGGACATCGCTCTGAGCAAAATGCTGCTGACGCTCGGCATTGCCTTTCTGATCGGCTACTTCATCTATCTGCTCTACAAACGGGTGTTCAGCGGGGTGCTGTATTCGAAGAGCTTCAATATTTCGCTGATCGGCATGACGATGGTGACGGCGACGGTCATCATCGCGGTCAATTCGAATCTCGTGCTCTCGCTCGGCATGGTCGGCGCGCTGTCGATCGTTCGTTTCCGGACGCCGATCAAGGACCCGACGGACCTGATCTTCTTGTTCTGGGCGGCGGCGGCCGGGATCGTCGCGGGTGCGGGCTTCTACACGCTGGCGCTCGTCAGCTCCGTTATCGTCGGGCTCATCTTGTTCTTCTTTATCAAGAAATCTTCATTCGAAACGCCCTATCTGCTCGTGCTGAACTGCGCCGAAGATCAAGATGAGGAAGAAGCGCTCAAGCTTGTCGCCAAGACGGTCAAACGTTACAACGTCAAACAAAAGACGGTGACGGACGGCAATATCGAGACGACGGTGGAGATCCGGATGAAGGAGAAGGAAGGCCGGTTCGTGAACGGACTGACGGCGATTGGCGGCGTGAAGAGCGCGGTGCTCATCAGCTACAGCGGCGATTATGTATCTTAAGCGGGGGAGGAGCGAATGAGGATGAGAGCGAAAGCAGCGCCCTTGCTGCTGTTGGTCCTGCTACTGCTGGCCATGACCGGTTGCTCCGCTCTGGGCGCGAGTGTTCCGGGCAGCAGCGCCCTCGGCGGCAGGATCTCGGCGGATGCTGCTTCGGCGGATACGGCGACCTCGAGCGCGGAAGAGCAGAAGCTGGATACGCAGGTATTTCCGAAGGATAAGGTCGTCGACGTGAAGATCACGCTGGACGAAGCGGATTTCCAGGATATGCTCGATAACGCGAGCGCGGAAGAATATAAGATGGCGACCGTCGAATACAACGGCGTGAAATACGAGAATGTGGCGGTGCGGACGAAAGGCAACCTGAGCCTGCGCAGCGTCGTCAATTCGGATTCCGACCGCTACAGCTTCAAGCTGTCGTTCGACGAATATATTTCGAGCCAGACGATCGAAGGCATACGCAAAATCAATCTCAACAATAACTTCAGCGACGCGACGTACATGCGGGAGTTCCTCGCTTACGAGCTGGCGGAATCGATGGGATTGCCGACGCCGAAATTCTCGTACGTCAACGTCTACGTGAACGGGGAATTGAAAGGATTCTACCTGGCGGTCGAGCAGATCGGCGAGGCATATCTGGACCGCAACTTCGACAACGCCTACGGCGCGCTCTACAAGGCGAACGGCGGCGCAGGCAGCGAGCTGAACTGGCTGAAGACGCTGAAGGCCTACGTCGGGCTCGATCTGAAGAGCGAGTCCGCCAATGACGGCGTGCTGCTCGAGATGTTGGATGAGCTCAACAACGGGACGAATTACGAGTCGGCGCTCGACGTCGAGAACGCGCTGAAGTTCATCGCCCTCAACGTGCTGAGCGGCAACATGGACAGCTACCTCGGGCAGAACAAGCACAATTATTATTTGTACGAGAACAACGGCATATTCTCGGTGCTGCCTTGGGATTACAACATGGCGTTCGGCGGATTCGGCGGCTCGGGCATTCTCATCGACGAGCCGACGCAGGGGACGCTGGCTGACCGGCCGCTGGTCGATAAGCTGCTGAAGGTGGATGCCTACAAGACGAAATATCACAATATATTGGCCAGAGCGATGGAAGGGTATTTGGCGAAGGATGCTTTCGCGGCCAGGGTAGCCGAGCTGTCGCAGCTCATCTCTGCATACGTCAAGCAGGACCCGACGGCGTTCTACACGTACGAGCAGTATGAAGCGGCCATTCCGGAGCTGATCAGCTTCAACGATACGCAGACGGCGAGCATCCAAGCCCAGCTGGACGGTACGTCGCCGTCGTCGGGCGACGGTTCGGGTAGCGGCGGCGGAATGGGACGCGGCGGCATGGGCGGTATGGGCGGCATGCTGCCCGGTGCTGGCGGCGCGAACGTCGGCCAAGCGCCCGAGCCGCCAGGCGGGCAATCCGCGGAAGCGGGCCCGGGCGGAGACGTCGCGTTCGATGCAGGTGCGCTTGCAGGTCCGGCGGGCGGCGCCGGCGGCGAGACCGTGACGGAGCCGAACCCAAGCGGGCAGCGGACGCCGAACGGGGCGCAGACGAGCCCGAATGTCGCGCAGACCCCAAGCGCAGGGCAGACAGACTCGAATGCGAATGGTCGGCAGCAAGCGGCGCAGGGAGGCGTCAACGGGCAGCAGGCAACGGGCGGTGCGCGAACGGGCCCGAACGGGCAGGCGGCAGGCAACGCGCAGGGAGGCGTCAACGGGCCGCAACCGCCGGGCGACTGGCCGGGCCAGAACGGTCAAGGGTTTGGCGGCGGCATGCGTCCGGACGGTGCTCAGGGCTTCGGCGGTATGGGCGGAGGACCAGGCGGCATGGGCTTCGGCCCGGGAGGCCAGCAGGCGGCGCAGCCGGAGGGGAGCGTCAAGGAGGCGATAACGTCCGGCATCGCTGTCGTCGTGCTTCTGCTGGCATGTCTGGTCGTCGTATTCTATAAGCGCAAGCGGTTATAAGCATGACAACGAGCCGCCACCGGTCCGGGGGCGGCCTGTTGTCGATTCTAGCGCGTCGCGACATAGCCGTTAAATCAAACTCATGATAATGACCAGCAGCGCTTGGGTGATCGCCTGGGTCAAATAATTCCGGTTCAAGGTCTCGCACTTATTGTGGAAATTCGGCCGGATTTTTGTTGCTTTTCAAACAAATTGAGTCCGGAAAGAAAAAAATTATTGTTCACCTTTTGTTCAAAGGTGTAGAATAAGGTGAAGGTTAAAATTCGTTCTTGCCTGCGCAGCGCGCTCGGAGCTTTCCGATCGTGAATAAAACGCGTTAATTAGAGGGTCAGACTCCTCTGGCTTTTTATGTGAAAACTGTCACAAGGCGCTTGGACCTTAACCGGAACAGGCCGAAGCAGGCACGCGAACTGGTAACCAAACCGTGATTTTCCGTAAAGGAGGACGTTTCTAATGTCAACACCTGAGGCTGTACAAACGGCTGAGCTGACGGCCAGCAAGCAGTTGGATATTCTGGATCAGCTGATCAAGCCGGAGGTTCAAGAATCGCTAACCGTTCTGGTGGAGAACCTGCCGAAACTGGCGGAGATGGTCACGATGATGACCAAGGCTTACGATTTCGCGCAAAGCATTGCCACGGACCAAGTGCTCATTAACGACATGATGGGCGGCTTAGGCGAAATGGTAACTCCCGTTGTCGATAAGGCGAAGGGCATTGCGGCTGCAGCAATCGAGGCGAACGACCGTGCACAAGTCGAGACGACGTCGATCGGTCTGTTCGGCATGCTGAAAATGCTCAAAGATCCGCAAGTCCAAAAAACGCTCCGTTTTGCACAGGCGTTCCTGAACGCTATGGCAGAACGCGACCAGAACAAACTGTAGGGAACGGGGGATAAACATGTCCAGAGAAATTCTCATTCTTGGCGGCGGCTACGGCGGTTTGTTGACCGCATTGACAGCGCGTCAATACTTGTCGGCCGAAGAAGCGACAATCACGCTCGTGAACCGCTTCCCGACGCACCAAATCATCACCGAGCTGCACCGTCTGGCTGCAGGCAGCATCGCCGAGCCAGCTGTTTCCCTGTCGCTTGAGAAGCTGCTTCGCGGCAAGAACGTGAACCTGGTAATCGACACCGTCGCGGCTATTAAGCCAGACCAGAAGAGCGTTGAGCTGGCAAGCGGCGTCGTATACTCCTACGATGCGCTCGTTATCGCGCTTGGTTCCGAGACCGCGTTCTTCGGTATCCCGGGCCTCGAAGAGAACAGCTTCGTGCTGAAATCCGTTAATGATGCGAACCGCATCCGCGCGCACGTGGAAGCTCGCCTCGACGCTTACAAAGCATCGGGCAACAAAGCTGACGCGCGTATCGTGGTTGGCGGCGGCGGTCTGACGGGCATCGAGCTCGTAGGCGAATTCGCCGACAAGCTGCCGGTTGTCTGCCGTGAGAAAGGCATCGATTACAACGACATCGAGCTGTACTGTGTCGAAGCAGGTCCGTCGATCCTGGCCGGCTTCCCGCAGAACCTCGTTGACCGTGCATACAAATCGCTCGAGAAGCGTGGCGTGAAATTCCTCGTGGGTCTGGCGATCACGGAGATGACCAAGACGACGGTCTCCCTCAAGGACGGCCAAACGATCGAAACGAACACGCTCGTCTGGACGGGCGGCGTAGGCGGCAACGCCGTTGTCGCGAACTGCGGCATCGAAGTAAACCGCGGCCGCGCGACCGTTACCGACACGCTGCATTCCACTTCGCACCCGGACGTCTTCCTCGCTGGCGACAGCGCGGTCGTCATCCCGAGCGAAGGCGCGCGTCCATACCCGCCAACGGCTCAGCTGGCTTGGCAGATGGGCGAAGTCGTCGGCTACAACCTGGCGGTGAAGTTCAAAGGCGGCGTCGAAGACGTGTTCACGCCGGTGTTCTCCGGTACGCTGGGCAGCCTCGGACGCAAAGACGCGATCGGCATGATCGGCGGCAACCAAACGCACCTGAAAGGTCTGCCGGCTACGCTTATGAAGGAAGCGTCCAACATTCGCTACCTGTCGCACATCCACGGTCTGTTCGCGCTGGCTCACTAAGAGCAGAACGGTACTAGATCGGTTTATACAGAGAAAGGTCGCCTTAGCGGGCGGCCTTTTTTCGCGTCTGGGGCTGCTTGGCGGGCGGGACAGGATGCATGCGTCCGCAATGATTACCGACGTCAACTGCTTTGCGAAAGTGGGCGTATTTCCGCCTTTCGGCCGTGTTTTCTGCTAGGATAGAAGGAGATGAGAAGGAGGAATCCGCATGCGGTGGGAGGACGGTTCTTATACCGTGACATGGCGGGGACAGGCGATGAGCCTGCTTCCGAAAGAGTACGGGCTGCTCCGGTATTTGCACCGGCATGCCGGGCAGACGCTGTCGCGGGAACAGCTGCTGGATGGCGTATGGCCGATGGAGACGCCGACCGACCGGACGGTGGACGACCATGTGTACCGGCTGCGGCGCAAGCTTGCGGAATGGCCGGGCATTCGGATCGAGACGATCCGCGGACGCGGGTATAGGCTGATTGCGGAGGAATCGAATAATGACGGCAATCCGCTGCCTCGCCTGGCGGCATTCTCGGAGGATATGCGGGCCATCGCCGGGACGTATTTGCGCTATGGCCGCGGGGATGCGCTGTTAACGCTGTCGCGGAACAAGGAGGTACTCGGCTTCGAGGCCGAGCCGGCATTCACGATGCTGCTCCGCATGATGGAAGGACGGGACGTGCGATTCATCGTGCGGGAGGAAGCGCCTTTCGCCGAACGGGCTTTCCTGCTGCTGTACCTGTATCAACTCCTGCAGCCGCTGGAGAACAGGGCTTACGTCGAACGGGCGCTGGAACGCCGCATGCTGCCGCCGCTCTGGCATACGGAGCTTGCGACGATGGCGATCATTTCGATGAGCATGGACTGGGGCGCGTGGGATCAGGCGCGTGCGAAGCAGGAGGAGCTTGCGGCAGAGGCCGAACGGAACGGCTGGGAAGGACTTATCCCGTATGCAGCCAATCTAGGACTCGAGTACATGATTCGGGCTGGACGATGGACAGAACTGGCCGAGGCGGCGGCCGACGCCGTGCGGAAGCTGCATCAGTACCCTTACCAGCGGGAGAAGGGACAGTATCAGGTGCTAATGGGCATCGCGGCTTACCGTATGGATGCGGATCATGGGCTGGCGCAGATCGACCGGGGGCTTGAGCTGATTCGACAGTCGCGGTTCCTGGCCAATCTGATGAACGCCTATCATACGGTGGTATCCGTTGGCAGTGAGCCGGAGCTGGCTGGCCTCCGGGAGCGGTACGCGAAGGAGTGGAAGCAGCTTGCGGACGATATCGGGCTGACGGAGATCGAAGCGCAAATCCGGACGCAGCTTCGGCAAGAACTTGGCTTCGTCTGATAATCCTCTGACATTGCGGCGGTAGGGTAGATGTATACCCTATTGCGACCGGAGGAGCTCGGAAATGACGAATACAATGCAGAAGCATGCGCCGCTATGGCGCCCCCTTGAAGAGAAAGGATACCGCCGGCTGTTCGCCGGACAGCTGTTGTCCGACTTCGGCAACTGGCTGGATTTCATCGCGCTGAGTGCCTTGATCGTCTATGCCTGGGGGCATGGCTCGATGGCGCTCGCCGCGCTCTCGATCTGCATCGGACTGCCCTATGTCGTCGTCGGCCCGTTCATGAGCGTGCGCACGCAGCGGATGCCGGGCAAGACGATCATGATCGTCTGCGATCTGCTTCGTGCAGGGACGGCGGTTGGGCTGGCGTTCGCGCCGTCTCTGCCGGTGCTGCTGGCGCTCGTGCTCGTCAAGTACAGCGTCAGCGCGACCTTCGACCCGCTCCGGCAAGGCGCGGTGAAGCGGCTGGTCGCCCCGGCTACGCTGGCGCAAGCGTCGTCGCTCAGCCAAATGGCGGCCAATCTGACGAAGATCGTCGGTCCGGCTGCAGGCGGCGCGCTGCTGAGCGGCTTGGGCACGACCGCGCCGTTCTTCGCCTCGGCCGCGATGTACGCGCTATCCGCGATCATGCTGGCAGCCATCCCCGCCTGGAGCGGCGCGGCGAGCGAGGAGAAGAAGGAGAAGGCGAGCCTTCGCGCGGCGTGGCGTCATATGCTGGGGAGGCCGACGCTGCGCGGCGCGATCCTGTTCGCGTCCTCGATGTTCTTCTTGGTGTTCCTCTATGACGGGTTGTTCCCGCTGTTGACCAAGGAAGCCGGGATGGACGAGAGCCGGCTTGGCCTGCTGGTCGGCGCAGTGGGTGCGGGCAGCGTAGTCGGGGCGCTGGTAGCGGGACAGTGGAGCGGCTGGCAGCGGCGGCCGCTCGCTTATATGGCGGGAGCGAGCTTGGCGTCGGGGACGCTCATCGTGTCCGTCGGCTTGGCGGCGGCGGAGATTATCGACGTTCCGCTCGCGGTCTGGCTGCTCGCGTTCGCGGGCTTGGGCTTCACCGGCGCGCAGAGCGCCGTCCCGTTCGGCTATGTGCTCCAGTCGGAGACGGATGAGGCGACGGTCGGTCCGGTGTCCGCGCTCGCCGGCGCGCTCCAGACAAGCTCGATGCTGGTCGCGCCGGTGATTGGCGCAGCGCTGGCCGGATGGCTGGGCATCGGCGGCGTGCTCATCGCCATTGGCGCGGTGACGGTCGTCGCGGCCGGAGGATACCGCTTCGTCGGTGCCGCTGCTGGACGGACGTCCGGGAAGTCCGCTAAAGCCGCGGCGGAAAGCGCGTCTTCCTAAAAATGTTTCCCCTAGCACAGCATTAATATGGTAGAATCAGGAAAATGCTGGTGTGCGGAGGAGGCTTTTACACATGGCGGATCGGATTCGGCGTAGAATGAGCTATTTCATCTATATGCTGCTTATGCTCGTATTCGGCATTTTGCTCGTCCCGCAGCGGGGCGTCTGGGGCCCGCAGGAAGAGATTCATAACGTTGTGTACGCCCCGATCTGGATGCTGGTTAAGCCCCGGTGGGAAGTGAATGGTTATCCCGTCGTCTACGAGCTGGACGTGGCGAGATTGCTTGTGACGCTGCTGGTGATTACGCTCATTATGTATGCGGAACATAAGATTTTTCACGTGGGCGATTAGCACGCGGCGCGTACTTGCGCCCGTCGCGGGCAAGGGAGTCGGCGAACTAGCCGATACCTGGCCGAAGAGGCAGCCGAAGGGCTGAGAGAACGCGGCTTCTAGACATGCAGGCAGCCACCGCTAGACTCGAACCGCCGCGTTCGGGTCTCTTTTTGTCATCCGCGTGTCCGAACTGTGCGCGTAAAATCCATGCCGCATATTGGAAGATTCCATTGTCACCCGATGGGTAAGCGCCTATACTTGTTCTACTTTAACCGATGCGATTGATGAAGAGCTGTGGTTGGCCGCAACGATTCGCTATCGTAGTACCGGAGGTGTGCCATACTTGCTTAAGCTGATGCGTTATTTGAAGCCTTATTGGTGGACGGCGCTGCTCGCGCCGCTTTTTATGCTGCTTGAAGTCATTATGGATCTGCTCCAGCCGCGGCTGATGGCCAGCATCGTCAACGACGGCGTGACCGCCGGCGATCTGGATCATATTGTGCGGACCGGACTCATCATGCTCGGCGTGGCGCTGGTGGGGCTGATCGGCGGCGTCGGCTGCACGGTGTTCTCCACGCAGGCATCGCAGCGGTTCGGCACCGATCTGCGGCAGTCGTTATTCGCGAAGATCCAATCGCTCTCGGCCCCTTCGCTCGACCGCTTCGGTTCGGGCTCGCTCGTCACCCGGCTCACCGGCGATATCGCGCAGATGCAGCAAATGGTGCTGGTTACGCTGCGCATCGTCGCGCGGTGTTTGTTCCTGGCGGTCGGAAGCATCGTCATGGCCGTGCTGATCAGCCCGAAGCTGTCTCTCATCCTGCTGGCGATGATCCCCGTGCTCGTGGTCTTCCTTGTCATCATGACGAAGCTGACCGTACCGTTGTACGGCGCCGTGCAGGAGAAGCTCGACGGCGTGAATGCGGTGCTGCAGGAGAATCTCTCCGGCATACGCGTCGTGAAGGCGTTCGTGCGGGGCGATTATGAGGAGCGGCGCTTCGGCGAGGCGAACGGCCGTTTCTTGGCGGCGAGCCTCAAGGCTGCCCGCGTCGCGGCGCTGAACGGCCCGCTTATGTCGGTCATCCTCAACTTCAGCATCGTCGTCGCGCTCTGGTACGGCGGCGGCTTGACCGAGAAGGGACTGCTCGAAGTCGGGAGTCTGGCCGCTTTCCTCGCCTATGTCACCGAGCTGTTGTTCGCGATCGTCGGACTGGGCGGACAACTGATGGTGATCGCTCGGGCGAAAGCATCGGCTGCGCGGCTTGTCGAGTTGCTCGATGCCCGGTCGGACAAGGCGATGGATCAGCGGAGCGCAGAGCAGGCGGTGGGACTGGGGGCGTCGTTGACTCGAGAAGCGAACGGCGAAGCTTGGGAGTCGGCCGCGGACAGACGCGCGTTTGATAGCGGGACCAGGAATGCGCGCCGTGGCTCGCTCGAGTTCCGCCGGGTCGGCTTCGCTTACGGCGGGGCGTCCGGCCAGCGCGTGCTGGTGGATATCGATTTCCAGGCCGAGCCGGGCGAGACGATCGGCATCGTCGGCGTGAACGGCGCCGGCAAATCAACGCTGATCAGCTTGATCCCTCGCTTATATGAGGCGACCGAAGGGCAAATTCTGATCGACGGCACGGATATTCGGGATATCGCGCCGGAGGAGCTTCACCGGCAGGTCGGCGTCGTGCTGCAGCAGGCGCTACTGTTCACCGGCACGATCCGCGACAATATCCGGTACGGCAAGCCGGACGCCACGGACGAAGAGATCATTGCCGCCGCGCGGGCGGCGCAGGCGCACGACTTCATCGCGGCGCTCCCGCACGGCTACGACACCGAGCTTGGCCAGCGCGGGGTGAATCTCTCCGGCGGGCAGAAGCAGCGGATCTCGATCGCGCGCTCGTTGCTGACGAAGCCGCGCATCCTCATTCTCGACGACTGCACGAGCGCTGTCGACCTAAACACCGACCGGCGTATCCGGCAGTCGCTGCAGACGCTGATGCAGGAGACGACCTGTCTAATCATCGGGCAGCGAATCGCATCGATCGAACATGCGGACCGGATTCTGGTGCTCGAAGACGGACGCATTACCGCAAGCGGCACTCATGAGGAGTTGCTGCGCCGAAGCCGTCTGTACCGGGACATCGCCGCGTCCCAGCAAGGAGCGTGATCCTATGACTACCGCGAAGACAACGAAACCGAATTCCGCCACGCTGCGAAGGCTTGGCGGCTATCTGCTGCGCCAGCCGCTGCGGCTGTATGGCGTCATGGCGGCGACGCTTGCTTCTGCAAGCCTGACGCTGGCGGCCCCTTATCTGCTAGGACGAGCGCTCGATCGTTACATAATCGCACGACAGTTCGACGGTTTCTTCTCGGTCTGCTTGCTGCTGCTCGCCGTCTATGCTTTGAGCAGCTTCGTGAACTGGCTGCAGGCGCATTGGCTGGCGGATGTCGCCCAGCGCACCGTCTGGCAGCTGCGCGCGGATTTGTTCCGTCATCTGCAGCGGCTGCCGGTGCCGTTCTTCGCCCGGCGGACGCACGGGGAACTCATGAGCCGCACGACGAACGACGTCGAGAGCGTGGCCAATACGCTGAACCAGACGCTCGTGCAGCTGTTGTCCAGCGTCATCATGCTGGTCGGCTCGTTCGCCATGATGGCGGCGCTCAACGGCTGGCTGACGATCACGGCGCTCGTGACCGTGCCGCTGATCCTCTTCGTCTCGAGACGGATCAGCGCGGTGACCAAGCGGCAGTTCCGGGCGCAGCAGGAGCAGCTGGGCGCACTGAACAGCTTTATCGAAGAGAACGTATCCGGCCAGAAGGTCGTCACGCTCTTCCATCAGGAACAGCGCGCGCTGGCGCGATTCGGCGAGATGAACGGCCGCCTCAAGAAGGCGGGTACGATTGCGCAAATCTATTCCGGCTTGATGGGGCCGGTCATGAACATGGTCGGCCACTTCAGCTACCTGCTTATCGCCGCGGTCGGCGGCTGGCTCACGCTGCATGGCGAGGCGACCGTCGGGGTGACGATCAGCTTCATCGGCTACTCGGAGCAGTTCGGCCGGCCGCTGCGGGATTTGGCGAACCAGTTCAACCTGATTCAATCCGGCGTGGCCGGCGCGGAGCGGGCGTTCGACATCATCGATACGCCTTCCGAGTACGAAGACGGAGCGTCTCGCGAGCCGGGGGCGCTAACCGGCCGCGTCGAATTCCGCGATGTCGCCTTTGCCTATTCGCCGGATAAGCCGATTTTGCGGGATATTACATTCACCGCGAAGCCGGGTCAGACGATCGCGCTCGTCGGGCCAACAGGCGCGGGCAAGACGACGATCGTCAACCTGATCGGCCGGTTCTTCGATATTACGGGCGGACGCATTCTCATTGACGGCATCCCGATCGACGAACTCGACCGAGACGCGCTCCGGCGGCAGATCGGCATCGTTCTCCAGGACGCGCACTTGTTCTCCGGCACGATCCGGGAGAACATCCGCTACGGCCGCCTGGATGCGACGGATGCGGAGATCGAGGTAGCTGCCAAGCAAGCGCATGCGCACGCATTCATTACTCAGCTGCCGCGCGGCTACGAGACGATGCTGACATCGGAGGGCGGCAACGTCAGCCACGGCCAGCGGCAGCTGATTACGATCGCGCGGGCGATTCTGGCCGATCCGGCGCTGCTCATCCTCGACGAGGCGACCAGCAGCGTCGACACGCTCGCCGAGCTGCGCATTCAGGACGCGATGAAGACGCTGCTGAAGGGCCGTACCAGCTTCATTATCGCGCATCGGCTCAGCACGATTCGCGGCGCGGATTGTATCCTGGTCATCCAGGACGGGCGTATCGCCGAACGCGGCACGCACGAAGAGCTGCTGGCGCAAGGCGGCTTATACCATGAGCTGCACGGCCGGCAGTTCGAGACGGTTTAGGCCTCCCCCAAACCCCCTCCGCCGAGGGGGCTCCAAGGGCTACCGCCCTCTGGACACCCGTTTTCGTGCCTGCTCGACGCTCCCGGTCCCCCTCCGCAATGCTGTCAGGTTAAGAAGGGGCTCCGCCCCCTTGACCCCGCTTTTGTTGCTCCCACCCCCTTCCCCCTCCGCTGAGGGGAACCAAAGGGCTTCGCCCTCTGGACTCCCTTTTTCGTGCGGACACAATTGTTCGCGGTCGGCGGGTCGGCTTGAGCTGGGCACGCTTTTGTCCTGC
The DNA here is from genome assembly GCF_042431225.1 of Paenibacillus aurantiacus. Classification (NCBI taxonomy): domain Bacteria; kingdom Bacillati; phylum Bacillota; class Bacilli; order Caryophanales; family Paenibacillaceae; genus Paenibacillus; species Paenibacillus aurantiacus. The sequence continues at coordinate 170,750 of NZ_JBHMDO010000022.1, forward strand.
GGACAAAGCTTCAGTGGGGTTTGAAGTTCTAAGACATAAGCCTGTCAACTATACCCGAGGGGGCTCCAAGGGCTGAGCGCATGCTTCCGAAGCAGTTGTCCTCCGGAAAACTTTCACCGCTGGACACCCGCTTTCGTGCTTGCAAGTTAGGTGGTGGACGGCGGGGCGTTTCGTGCCAGGAACGCTTTGTCCTCGCGGACAAGGCTTACGTTCGACTCTTCGTGCTGGGCTGTTTGGGTGGTGGTGGACGGCGACCGCTGCTTCCAATTTCTTTGCCCATCCACCTGTGTCTGCTCAATCTCCTCCCGATACTGAACATTATGCAGGCACTGCAGCGGAGACGACGCATGCCGACAGACGGCGCAAAGCCGCTCCCTCCCCATCCGGCGATGGCGAAGGAGCGGCTTTATTCGTTTCTTTGGTACGTCATGCGACCCTGGGTTCAAGAACGGGTCCAGCCATACATTAAGGCTTATTCTGCGGACTCGAGCGGTCGTGCCGCCACGCGTTAGTTCTTACGCCATACGAGCTTGCGCGGATCTACGCCGCCCTCGGCGGTCGGGCTGACGCGAAGACCAGCCGCGATCTGCTCCCAGCCGACGAGCTTGAAGTTCTGATTGAGCTGCTTGCTTCCTTCCATATTACGATCGTCCTGGGAGACGAACATGCCGTATGGATAGTCGCTGCCCAGCCCGAAGCTGATGACGTCGATGCCGTCCGTCTCGCTCGTGCCGTCGGCCGTCTCGCCGTCGCCGATTGCGAAGCGCGCCAGGAATGGGTTGCTGCCTTGTCGATCGTAGACGGCGTAGCTGTTGCTGCCTTGGCTCGAGGCAATCAGGTAACCTGTGCCGTCCTTGCCATAGTAGAGCGTCAGGCCTTCGATGTCGTCCTGAAGGCGCCGTCCGTCGGCGATATCGACTGTCGCGAGCGGCTTCTTCGATCCGGACGGTTCGGCGTCGTATTTCCAGATCGCATAATCCTCCTCCGCGATATAGAGCGTGCCGTATTCGTCGTCGGCTACGATGCCCTCGGATTGAGTCGCCAGTTGGAAGCTGCGGACGAGCTTGCCGGTGACTTGGCCTTTGCCGTTATCGCTGAGCAGGTATTGTTCGAACTCGCCGTCCTTGCCGAGCGCGATCGCGTAGAATTTGTCGGTCTTGATGCTGTGGTACAGGCTGAAGCCGTATACTTCGCCCATCGCCGACTTAATCGGCGCGGCCGTGACCGACTTCAGCGCGCCGCTCTTGCCGTCGATAGTGAAGACGTCGATCGTATTGCTCGTCCGGTTCGTGGCCGCGACGATGTCGACCTTCTTGCCGCCCAGCGGGAAGTTGTAGCGCAGATCGATGTTGTTCATTTTACCCAGCTTGTACGATTGCAGCTGTTTGCCGGAGAGGTCGTACACGAGGACGCCGCCTGCCTTGTTCGTGGCGACCAGCTTGCTCTTGCCCGGGTCGGTCGGATCGACCCAGATGGCCGGATCGTCCGCCGCGTCGTCGACGTCCGCGACCGCGGACGTCTCCCCCTGCGCCTTCACGGTGAAGGCCGGGATTGGCTGGCCGTCGTATTTGGCATTCGCCGCTTCAATGCTCGCCCACAACGATGCCGGCACATGGATGATGCCGCGAGCGGCTTGGACAGGCTGCGCGAGTTTGACGTCTTTGCCAGCCAGGCGGTATTCCTTCTCGCCCAGCGTCACGATGCCCGCGATACCGTTCTTCAATTTGAACAGGATGGCCTTGTCCTCTTCTTCCCATTGCACGGTTGCCCCGATGCTGGTCAGTTTCTCCCGCAGCGGCACAAGCTCGGATGTAGCGGGTGCTGCGGCCAGCGCGCTGCCTGTAGACAGCAGCAGCGAGGCGGCGAGAATGGCGGTCGCGAATTTGTTCATGGTCTAGTTTCCCCCTAATTGGCATATCTGGATTCACCAAGCTTAGGGATGAAATGTATGCGCGATATTAAGCGAATATAGAGATCTTGTGAAGCTAAGGCGAGTTTCGCGTGGTTTCGACCGATGGCATGGGTCGTTAGGCCGACAATGTGGTTCCCACCCTATCTGAAATTAGGTACAATGGGTGAAAAGTCATTGTGGAGAAGGACGAAGTGGCATGAAGGTTTCGGAAATTGCATTGTTTCAAGGGCTATCGAACGTCGAATTGTCCAAGCTGCTCGGCCGGCTGACCAAAAGGCGCCTGCACGCCGGGGAAGCGCTATTCGAGCAGGGCGACTTCGGCGAGAGTATGTTCATCATCGAGCACGGCGAGGCGCAGCTTTACTCTCAGGTCGGAGATACGCGGCAGCCGCTGGCCGTCCTCGGACAGGGCGACAGTCTGGGCGAGATGGCGCTGCTTACCGGCGAGACGCGTTCGGCGACGGTGGTGGCGCTTGGCGAGATGGCGCTGTACGAGATTGACCGGGAGACGTTCGACCGGCTGATCGCCGAGCACCCTTCGATCTCCGCGTATTTCATCCGCATGCTCTCGCGCAGGCTGACGGCGACGAACGGACAGCTGCACGAGACGCTGCAGACGAAGAGCGAATGGGTGCTGCAGGAGCTGACGGAGCTGCCAGAGCCGCTTGACCGGATCGTGCTGTGGCTGGCGGAGCTGCCGGCGGCGTCTTCGGCGCTCATTGATGCGGCGTTCCATTGCCGAATGGACGAGGAATACGCCAAGCATCCGGCCTTCGCGAAGCTGGCCTTCCACGATGCCGACGAATCGGCTGGCGGCGCGGGACGGTACCGTATCCAACCAGCGTTCAAGAAGGAGTTGTCTGACCGGGGTACGCAGCGGTTCGGCGAGGAAGGCAAGCGAGTATGGCGCGAAGAAGCGGCGCGCTTCTATCGCGCGCGGCAACATTGGGCGGAGCTCGCCGAGCTGTACGCGGACGCCGGCGATTGGCCGGAGGCGCTGGAAACGGCCGATCAGGCAGCCGCTTCCCATGCGCCGAATAACGAAGGCACGCTGCTGCTGTTCGAGGCGTTCCGCGCCTGCCCGCCGATGCTGATGAGCGAGTATCCAGCGGTGCTGGAGAAGTGGCTTGCGGCATCCAGGACGCTGGATCCCGAAGCAGGACTGCGGATGCTGGAGGATGTAACCGCTTGCTTGCTGGGTCAGGGCGAGACTGGGCAGCTTCCGCATCTCTATGAGCGCGGGGCCGACCTTTGCCGTCAGCTGGGAGACAACGAACGGGCGATGACGTATCTCCGAATGGCCGAGGACGCTGCCGATCCGCACGACCGGACATCCACGCGGGGTTACGAGCTCACCCGGCAGGAATTGGCCGTAAGGCGCAATCGCGAGAAAGCCGAGCGGGCACGCAAGCTTGCGGGCGGACCGTGGGCAGGCTGGACCAGCGCGATCGCGGCGGCGCTGTGCATGCTGCTGTTTATCTATTTGCCGCCGGTCGGCGAGCTGTCGCGGCATGGGATGATTTTCATCGGGATCGGCATCGCCGCCGTGCTGCTATGGATCGTGAACATCGTCCCCGACTATATCGTAGCGCTCGGCATGGTGCTGCTCTGGGTGCTCGGCGGACTGATCGAACCCGAGCAGGCATTGTCCGGCTTCGCGTCGCCGACGTGGCTGTACATGATTTTCATCATGGCGCTGAGCGCGGCCATCACCCGATCCGGCATTCTGTACCGCTTCTCGCTGCATGCGCTCAAACGATTCCCGCCCCATTACCGGGGGCAGCTCTGGGGCATCGTCGCCGGCGGCATCGTGCTGAATCCTCTCATCCCCTCCTCGTCGGCGAAAGTGTCGCTCGGCGTTCCGATCGCCCGGACGCTGTCGGAATCGATGGGATTTCGCGACCGCAGCGGGGGCGCGGCGGGGCTGGGCCTTGCGGCGATGATCTTCTACGGGTTCACCGCGCCGTTCCTGCTCACCGGCTCGTACACGAACACGATGGCATACGGGCTGGTGCCGAGTGCGCCGGGCGTGTCATGGCTGTCTTGGGCGCTGTACGCGCTGCCGGGGTTCATCGTGTTCGCGGCCGTAATGCTCGGGGTGCTCAGCTTCATGTTCCGCGGTACGACGGCAGCGAAGCCGATCGAAGCGGGCGTGCTGGATGAGCAGCTGCGCTTGCTTGGACCGCTCGCGAAGGCAGAGCGCATCTCGCTGCTGACCGTCATCGGCTGTATTGTGCTGATGATGCTCCAGCCGATGCATGGCATCGACGGTACGTGGATTCTCATGGGCGGGTTCGCGGTGTTGGTGCTGTCCGGTACGCTGGACCGCAATGCCGTGATGACGGGGATCGACTGGACGTTCCTGCTGTTCCTGGGGGTCGCCTTCAGCTTCGCCAATGCGGCCGAAGCGTTAGGGATCTCGGCCGCCCTATCGAATTATCTGGGCGCTCATATGGAGGCGTTCATCGCTTCGCCGACGCTCTTCCTCTGCGCGGTCATCGGGTTGTCGTTCCTCGTCACGCTGATCGTGCGCGACGACCCGGCGGTCATTTTGCTCGTCACGGCGTTGGTTCCGCTGGCGGAGAAGGCCGGCATCGATCCGTGGATCGCCGTCTTCATGATCCTGCTGTCGACCGATCCGTTCTTCTTCACCTATCAGTCGCCGACGTATCTGACCGCCTATTACAGCTCGGAGGAGAAGGCGTTCAGCCACCGGCAGGGCCAGCTCGTGGCATTATTCTACGGGGCGGCCGTCGTGCTGGTGGCTGTACTCAGCGTACCGTATTGGCGGTGGCTCGGACTTATTCATGGGTCATGATATCCCCTCTTCGGCGGGCAATGCTGTCAGGTTAAGGGGAAACGTTCGGGTGAAATATGCGCGCGCCTGCAATGAAGGATGTATTCGTCGCTATTTGCAGGCGCGGATGGCCTGCGGACGAGCAATAACGACAGTGGCGTCGTTATTGCAGGCGCGGATGGCTTAAGCAGTCTCCTCCACCGTCTTGACGGGCTTAACCTGACGGCATTGCTTCGGCGGGATGGGGTTTTGCTTGCGGGGGAAGCGCCGGGCGGCGGGCATGCCAAGGTGAGTAAGCGTCGGTGGAGAAACATCGGCTGGCGGACGGGTTTCCCCCTCTTCCCCACGCCTGGGACTGCAAAGAATATCGCGGGCAAGCTCGATCAAATCCGCCGATGTATGTCATAATACGAGAGAGTAAATTTAAAGGAGACTTGCGCGATGACCCAAACGAAAATCATCATTGACTGCGATACCGGCATCGACGACGCGCTCGCGATTCTGTACGCGCTGCGCGCGCCGAACGTGCATATTGAAGGGATTACGACCGTATTTGGCAACACGCCGGTCGAACAAGCGGCGGACAATACGCTGCGCCTGCTGGCGCTGGCGAATCCGGGCTACGACATTCCGGTAGCGCTCGGCGCGACGCGCGCGCTCGTACGGGAGCCGGGCACGTTCGCGCCTCACGTCCACGGCGAGAACGGCATCGGCAATGCGGAGCTTGCGCCGTCGCCGCAGAAGCCGATCGACGAGTCCGCGGCGGATTTCATCGTCCGCAAGGCGAACGAACTGCCGGGCGAGATCGTGCTCGTCACGCTCGGCCGATTGACGAACTTGGCGCACGCGCTGGATCAAGATCCCGAGCTGACCCGCAAGCTGAAGAAAGTCGTCGTAATGGGCGGCAATGTGCTCGGGCCGGGCAACATCACGCCGGTCGCAGAAGCGAACATTTGGGGCGACCCGGAAGCGGCGGATCAGGTGTTCACCTCCGGCCTGCCGGTGACGATGGTCGGTCTCGACGTCACGCTCAAGACCCGCATCACGGAAGAGCATCTGAACTACTTGAACCGCTTCGGCCGCGAGGAGAACAAGCCGCTCATCGCGTTCATGGAGCAGTCGCTGCGGTACTACTTCAACTTCTACCGCGAGGTGAACTACTACCTGGGCAGCGCGCCGATGCACGATCCGCTCGCCATGATGGTCGCGCTGCAGCCGGACATGGTGACGTACCGCCGGATGAAAGTACGAGTCGAGTGCCAAAGTCCGCTGACGCTCGGCATGGTCGTCGCCGATCTGCGTCCGCAGCCGACGGTCGGCTCGGAGATCGAAGTGGCGATCGACGTCGATCCGGAGCGCGCGGTTGGGGCGTTCTTGAGCGTATTTATGTAAATGGGAGGGCCGGACAGCGCCGTGAGGCGATGTTCGGCCTTTTTGGTATGTGGAAAAGGATGATGGGGGTTGAAACATGTGAGCAGACTTAGTCACTTAACAATTCTATTGCAGAAAAATCTTGCAAGTGGATCTATTTATACAAACTTTAGAATTTGAAACAATAAACTTATTTACATATCATGGAACTAGTTCTAATATAAAGGTGTCAATGGAAATTGGATTAATTGAATTTTTGTCAATCATGCTTTCTCTTGCGTTGCTGACTTCAGTTATGGGGGTAGCAAGTGCATCCGGGCCCTCATCAGAAATTACAAATGAAGCGACAGTTAATAGTCAGGTAGTTGAGACAGAGTCGCTCCCCGAACTTTCGGCAAGTGAATTGGAAGTATTGCCGGAATTATCCGAAACCCCTGCAGTTACAATTGAAGCTGTTGACTCCAAGGAATTGCCTGTTGAGAATGCGGCTGTAGCCATTTTCGCACTTTCTGAAGACGACCATAAGAAACCAGTATTTGAGGGGAAAACAGATAAAAAGGGGCAGATCATATTTGAGTCCCGCCTATCACAGAAAAAAATAGATTCTGCCCCAGGTGAAGTTGCTGACGCAGTTTATGAGGCTTATTTTGTTTCACCTGAACATGAACTGACTCGTGAAGTTTTTATTGTTCCTCACGCAAAGAATTCAATAAAGTTAAAGAGTGACAAGGAGTCAAAGAAGGCACTCAAAGTGCTAGAGAAAGATAGAATAAAGACGGTTAAGACAAAATTCACAGGTAAAGATATTCCCCAAAAAACCGAGGCTGCTTCAAAAGAGAATTCATTGGTATCTCCGATGGCAGTAGGTGATTGCTATGAGTTTGGTGGTGGTGTTGGTTATAGAATTTGTACAAAAGAAGAAATACAATATAATGCTGATGTCAAAGTAGCGACTGTTCATCTTGGTAGTAATGAACAGGTTCAATTCACCCTAAATAGCGGGGCTAAAGTTAGCCTTTCTTCCGGTGTAAAAAAGAATGGAGCTACTGGCTGGACCCTTAACGGGTCTTTAGGATATTCAGTAGATATTAATACTGGCGCAGACCTTACTGTTAATGGGAAATGCATATATGACAATATTACCTATTGTAATGTTGCTAGAGATATCTATGTTTGGTACTACTATTTGTATAAAAAGAGCGATGTAATGTACTATAATACTTATCAGTGGTCGGAATATTCCATAACTCCAATTAGACTAAATGGTCCCTCCTCAACTGCGAAATATTACGTTTCATCAATGGACGGAAAGCCATCAGCTGACGTATTTAATAACAAATATGGGGCACTTTTTGAAGTCTTTAACAACTCTACGGGAACCGGGTCAAGACCTTACAGTTACACTACCGAGTATACATTTGCAGCAGGTGTTGAGATTCCGATTCCAGTTGGAACATGGAGTAACTCAGTAACTACAGCCTTCAGAACTGCGCATAATTTTGTTTGGAAAACTTCGGTTGTCGGGGCGAATTATGTCCATTATGATTACGATGGAACCGGAAAAATGTGGTATGTCACAAGTAAATAATATCGACAGAGGATACCATAATGCAGAAAATAGTGGTAGCGTTATTGATTCTCTTCCTCTCAGGCTGCAGTAATAATAATGCTCCCAATGAAGACACCAATCGGGTATACCATCATTATCAGGCGAAAATTTACTCTTTAGTAACTAATGTTGAGCAGGATAAAGATCTATACCCCGACGATCTTCATGTTCGAAGTAATCTTATGTTATTAGACTTCAGCCCCTCGGAACCAGATTTTAAGACATATATTGAATCTTTTATTACCAGTGACCCTAATCCATCCAGAAATGTAATAATAAGTGACCGAACGCGAGTTTTTCGAATGCAAGGTGACACAACTAAAATATCTGTCGTGTATGAAGAGTTGCTTAAACATACCGATGCGACCGCAGATCTATGGGTCTCCGTACATCCGAAAAACAAGAATCTTGTAGAGGCGTTTGAAGTAACGATTCTTGATTAACGTATGCCTAGTAGGTTGGTGGGATTGCGAATAAACTGGCGGCACGGGTATGTTCCCGGTGCCGCCGTTTTGTTGTCTTAGCGGCGGTACAACAAGAATCTGCGGCGGCCTCAATTAGCGCTTCGGCCAGGCCGGAGGAGAGCCGGACGGTGCCGGAGGTATCCGGGTTCAGGAACTACGCCTGCAGCTCAGCGATGATCGCCTTCATATCACCCGCGGTCATCGCGCTTGCGGCCTCGCCGGATGCGGACGAAGATGTGCTTTCTGCCATGCTGCTCTCCGTCTCGCCGTTCTCCTCCGTGTTCAGCCCCCAGGTGAACATTGGCATAAGGCCGCCCATTGCTTGGAGCATGGGAGGTGGGCCGCTCTCCCCTTCCGGTCTCGCCGGCGGCTCGGGCTGTGATTGGCGGAGCGTCTGCGCGACCGTCTCGAAGAGAGCGGATACGCCCTCGTTCGTCGCGGTCCCGGCATCGAAGCCGGCCAGCTCTTCTTGGGCGGTAGCCATCGCTTCGGCGAGACCCGGCGGCAGCTCGCTTGCATCCGATTCGGACTAGCCTTCCAGCTTCGCTTGCAGCTCGGCGAGCATCGACTTCATGTCGGCCAGCGTCTGCGCATTCCCCTCATCCTCGCTTCTCTGCATCGAAGGCGGGAATCCGCCGCCGTCCATGCGCATCGGCGGCGGGCCGCCCGTCCGCATGGCGTCCATCGTATCGGCGACCGAATCGAACAGCGCCGAGACTTCCTCGTCCGTCGCCGCATCGGCATCGAAGCCGCTCAATTGCTCGGTCAGCGCCGAGATCGCTGCCGCCAGCGGACTGCCTTCGCCGCCGCTCCCCGCCGCCGGTTCGCCGTTCTCCGCCAGTCGGGCCTGCAGGTTGGTCAGCATCGTCTTCTTCCGATCGGTGCCGATCTCGCTCTTGTCGTCCACGGCGTTCTCCGCCGCCAAGGTCGCCGGTGTCTGCTGCTGCGCGAGATACGGAAGCGCATCCAGGCTGAGCGCGATCGAGTCGGCATCGGTACGCTTCATGCGGCTGCTATCGGTCGAAGCGGACGCGGTTCTCTGTTCTTGATTGGCGTACCGGTTGTGCGACGTGCGGTAGTTGTGGATGGAAATGGACATGGTAGGAGCTCCCGTTAATGGCGGAATGGCGTCATACTTTTGCTGCCTATCCTTGATAACGGCTTCGAACCTGAGCGCACGCTGAACACAGGCTGAGCGCGGGCTGAAAGTTTACTCGCGCCTCCGACCGATCCTCCCAATGGAACAAAAAAACGCCCCCGGCCGTTAACCGGGAACGTTCTCTCTACTGCGAGCGCCGGGCTCCACCGCGTTGCGTCCGCCCCGCTTGGCGCGGTACAGCGCATCGTCGGCTTGGCGAAGCAGCGTATCCAGCGTATCGTGGGGCGAATGGCTGACGGCCACGCCGAAGCTCGCCGTCAAGGGGAGCGACAGCTGCTCCAGCGGAAGCGGATGGCTCGCGATCGCGCCGCGCAGCCGTTCAGCCAGCAGCATTGCCTGGTTCGTGTCGGTGGTTGGCAGGCAGAGCACGAACTCTTCCCCGCCGTAGCGGCCGAACAGATCGACTGAACGCAGATGCGGCAGACAGTGGGCCACGACGTGCCGGAGCGCCTGGTCCCCCGCCGCGTGGCCGTGTTCGTCGTTGACGGATTTGAAGTGGTCGATATCCAGCAGCACGATCGCGCAAGGCTGCCCGGCCAGCCGCGACTTGGTCAGCAGCTCCTGCGCGCCTTGCATGAAATACGCGCGGTTGGCGATTTGCGTCAGCCCGTCGGTAGTCGCCAAATGCCGCAGCTCGTCATGCAGCCGGACGGACTCGGTCACATCGACGAATACGATCGCCTTGCCGCCCAGCTGCTTCCTGGAACGCATTACCGGCCAGGCGTGCGCTTTGTACCAGCTGAGCGTGCCGTCCGCGTGCATCCACCGCAAGTCGCGTTCCTCTTCGTCCAGCGCCTCGAGCGACGGAACCAAGTCCGCAACGGCCGGCGTAAGCGGCAGCTCCCGCAGCGTTCGGCCGATCGACGCTTGGCCGAGCATCGGGATCAGCCTTAGCGCGGCGCCGTTGTAGTCCGCTACGCGGCCTGACGGGTCCAGAACGAGCACGGCATCCCGCATGCTTTCGAAGATCGCTGCCCGGGCGACGGGCGCGACCGTCAGCAGGCCCGACGTGACGATCGACCAGATGTACAGGCCGTTCACCACGCACAACGTGACCGGCACCAGATCCATGCCATATGGCGTGAGGCCCATTAAGTAGAGGAACGAGGTCACCATCGGGATATACAAATTCGCGATCAGGATCGCCATCTGCAGCCGGTAAGCCGAGCGCGCCCCCCGCCACTGGCGGATGAGCAGAATGCCGCCGAACAGCAGACAGCCGAACGTATAGCTGCCGTTGACGATATACCACGGACCAATCTCGATGTCCAGGAACAGCGATGATTCGCCCGGACGGATATAAACATCGGCATAGAATAGATGGTGATATTCGTTCGTGAGCACCATCAACAGCGTAATGGCTGGTATGGCGAACATGAGCATCAAATTGCGCCGCGTCACGAACCGGTCCAGCCCGATGTATTGCATCACCATGAGGAGACAGCAAGGCGCAAGGAACGGCATGCCGAAGAACTCCGCATACGTCCACCGCAGCGCTTCCTCGTACGTCGTGCTGGCGAGCTCGAGGGCGAAGCTGAACGTATAAATGGCGGAGAAGACCGAGATCCACAGGAAGGTTCTGAGCCCGGAGAAGGTCGACTTGAGCGTACAGGCATAAATCCCGAGCAGCACGCTAAGTACGCCGGACACGCAAATGATCACGATATAATTGTGGACGGCGTCACTCATCGGGTCTATACCTCTCCATCTCGATCAGAATGTCGGAAAATGTTGAGAACATACCTAAATCGTAACATAGATCGAAAGCGGGCGTGAAGTGTTTTCGACCGCTCAACAGGCTGGTCAAGGAGTTGTGAGCGGCACAAAACGAGCGTTCCGAAAGCGGCGTCGCGCCGAGAAGGACTTCTTATTGTCGCGGCGCTAAACGGTCTCGAGAATTGAGGGGCGTCAGAAGAAGACGAGCGATTGGGCCGGCGGGAACGGCACGCAAGCGAGGTTATGCGGAGAGTTCGGCGGATACAGCAAAACCTCCGGCTCACCCGATAAAGAGGATCGCTCCGGAGGTTTTCTCTTCTTGGTCAAAACGTGTCGAATGGTCTTGCAGCGAGCTGCCTGCGCTCCAACTGCAAGCCATCAGGCGCGCCCTACCCTTCGCCTAGCGGAATGCGGTATTGGGACAGCTCCTCGACGATATGCTCGCCGCCTTGGTACACCCATTTGAAGCGAAACGCGCTGCCCTGATAGCCGGTCCGCTTGCGGATATCCGGCACGATGACCGCATCCATGTTGTCCAGAATCGTCTGCTGCATGGTGAACAGGCGCTGCTCGTTGGCGGCGCTTTGCAGCACGGCATCGTCCTCCGGCAGCGTCTGCATATAGTACGCCTTAGCGATGTCGTCGTCGGTCAGCTCCTCGGACAGCGGATGCCCGGAACCGCGAAATACTTCGAGCACGGTCTGAATCCAATCGCGGTATAAGTCAATGGTGATATCGTACATCGGGATACTCCTCTCCTGCTTGAACGGTACCCTTATTATAGTTGAAAACCCGGCCGGAGAGAACGGTGACCATGACGCGGACTGGCGCGGACGGCGCGTGCGTGCCCCAACGGAGGCGGCATGGAAGCGCGGTTGGTTGCCGAAGCCCCGAACCAACCGTAAAACAGCGACGAACGGACCTCCCGCCCCGCTCCTCGCGAGCCCACCCCTTCAAGCGGCGGACTCGCGAGGGCAAGAGCCGGACATTACGCCGTAGCTCTGCGCAACAGCAGGTAGCTGAGCGCGGCATAGACGACGGCGAGGGCCAGCGCCCATAACGAATATTGGAACGCGGTTTGGCTGGCAAACCACTTGCCGATCTGTACCCATTTGTCGTACTTGGTGATCAGCGCGGATGCCAGACCGCCGAGCGCGGCAAGGACGACAAGCACGGTGAAGGTGATGAAATGGCCGAAGCGGCGGTTGAAGAAGCCGATGAGCAAGCCCATGTAGTACATATTCAGCACGAGCGCGAACGGGATCATCAATTGCTGATACCAAGGACCGTCATTCAAGTAAGGCAGGTCGAAGAAGTGTAGGCTGGCTCCCCAATGGCCGGTTGCCGTCTCGAGCGCCGCCATCGCCTTCATCAGTACGGCGGTCACGACGCCCACGATGACGACCATCGCGGAGGTGCCGAGGAAGTAGTCGTTGCGGCGAATGCCGAAGCCGAGCAGGAAAGGAAACGTCTGCGACACGGCGACAATGCCCGCGACCAATAGATAGATATAGAGCGAAGCGACGCCGCCGGTATACATGCCCTGCTCCTGCTTGATCGAAAGACCGATGATGACGTTGATCGCGAAGCTCATGAGCATGATGCCCCAAGGCAGATAGAACCACATGCTGCGCTCCCGTAGGTACAGCGTCAATACGCGCATCGAACGATTCATCGCGCAGCCCCCGCTTTCTGCTGTAGTTTGCCATTCGTCATATAAACAACGAGCTGTTGGAGCGACACCGGCGCAAGTTCGAGCCCCGCCGCTTCCGCTGATCTACGGTCTTCCGCGCCGCGGTCGCTCCAGACGACCGCGGTGCCGACGCTGCCGAGCGACTGCCGGTCGAGCACCTGGCGGCCGGAGAGGAACGCATCCAGCTTGACGGACGCGCCGGAGACGGTGAACGCTTTGCCGCGCAGCTCCTCCGTGTCCTCGTCCAGCAGCAAGCGGCCTTGGTCGATGACGAGGACGTGCTCGAGCATTTGGCTGACTTCGTCGATCAAGTGCGTGGACAGCACGATGGTACGAGGGTGCTCGGCGTAGTCTTCCAGCAGCCGGTCGTAGAACAAGCTGCGGGCAACCGCATCGAGGCCGAGATACGGCTCGTCGAAAATCGTCAGCGGCGCGCGGCTCGCCAGACCGACGATGATGCCGACCGACGAGAGCATGCCGCGGGAGAGTTTCTTCACCTTCCGCTTCAGCGGGAGCCGGAAATCCGCCAACAACCGTTCGGCGAAGTCCGCGTCCCAATTCGGGAAGAACAGCGCTGCCGCCTCGAGCACGTTGTCCACTCGGTAATGATCGGGATACTTCTGGCTTTCCTTAATGAAGCAGATCCGGCTGAGCACCTTATCGTTCTCGTAGGGCGCTTCGCCGAAGACGGCGATCTCGCCGCTCGTCGGGAACATCTGCGCGGTGAGCATGTGCATGATCGTCGTTTTACCCGCGCCGTTGCGGCCGAGCAGGCCGTAAATTTTGTCCGCCTCCAGCGTGAAGCTGACGCCGGCGACGGCGGCCGCGCTTCCGTACACTTTGCTTAGCCGCGTTACTTTGGCGATCGTGTTCATTGGGCTCCCCCTCCCTTGCGAATCATGTCCGTCAATTGTTCGGTCGTGATCCCGAGTTTCGCCGCTTCTCTCACCATGGCCACGACAAACTGCTCGTAGAATTGCTCCTTGCGCTTCTCCACCAGTACCGCTCTCGCCCCCTGCGCTACAAACATGCCGATCCCTCTCTTCTTGTAGAGTATGCCTTGATCAACAAGCAAATTGACGCCTTTCGCCGCTGTAGCGGGATTGATCTGATAGAATGCCGCGAACTGCGTCGTGGAGGGCGCCTGCGTCTCCTCCTCGAGCGCGCCTGCAATGATGTCGTCTTCGATCCGTTCGGCAATCTGCACGAAGATCGGACGGTCTTCGTCCATGTGTACGCCCACAGCCTCACCACCTAACTGGTTAATTACTCATGTAACTAACTATATAAGCGAAGGGGTGTGATGTCAACAGCAAATCTGCCTAAAATTTGGTAACCAGTCCATACATCATTAGTTCCGGTTCAAAAAGTCGGCATTTCAGCACCGAGAAGGTGGCGAGAAGGCGAAGAAGGAGGAGCGGAGTTTAGGCCAACCTAAATGAGCACCGGACTTCAAGCCTGAACGCCAGATTCGATGCCGAGATACTCCTTGTTCATGCTTCGTGATCAAATGCCGGCTTTTTGAACAACCTTATTAGCAAAAAAATGCGAGCATAAGTTCTACTTTTGGGCATGGATATCGACTATACTAGGGAGAGAGATTGGAACGGCATGTAAGGAGAGCAACGTATGAACGAACATTTGCAAGAAGAACACGAACCGGTGGAAGCGAGCGAACAGGCGGCTCCCACGCTATATAAACTACCGCTCGGCGCGGCCGAGAAACGAATTCCGAAGGCGCGGATGGCACAGGATGCCGGGCCGCTTCGTCATGCAGCCGACGACGCGGCTTTCTTCGAGCGGCTGGAGCTGCACGGCATCCGGCTGAACGAAGCCCAGGTTCGCGCGGTGCGCCATGATACGGGACCGATGCTGACGCTCGCCGGCGCGGGCTCGGGCAAGACGAGCGTGCTCGTCTGCCGGACCGCTTACCTGCTGACGGTGCGGAAGGCGGACCCGCGCAGCCTGCTGCTGATGACGTTCTCGACGAAGGCGGCGGCCGAGATGCGCGAGCGCATCGCCCGCCTGCCCGGCGTGGGCGAGGAGGCGGCCGGTTCGGTAGAGGCGAGGACGTTCCACTCCTTCTTCCTCTACATGCTGCGCCGGCAGGGCATTCGCGAGGACGTGTTCAGCGAGACGCGGCGCCAGCATATTTTGTTGAAGCAGATGATGCGAGAGCTTGGCTTGCAGGATACGTACCAGCCGGAGACGCTGCTCGCCGTACTGTCCTCGTATAAAATGAACCTGATTCCCGTCGCCGACATGCCGGAGAGCACCGACGCCGAGCGCGAGACGAAGGCGGTGCTGCTGCGCTATGAGGCATGGAAGCAGGAGAATGGGAAAATCGACTTCGACGATATTTTGCTGCTCGCGTACAAGCTCCTTCAGGAGCGGCCGCAGCTGCTTCGTTCGCTGCAGAGCCGGTTCCGCTATATCATGGTGGACGAGTTCCAGGATACGAACTTCCTGCAGTATGAGCTGGTGAAGCTGCTTGTCGCTCCGCACCGCAACCTGATGGTGGTCGGCGATGATGATCAGACGATCTATTCCTTCAACGGCGCGCGGAGCGAGTTCATTCTGAAGTTCGAAGAGGCTTATCCGGGCGTTAAGGTCGTCACGCTCGATATCAATTACCGCTCGACCTCGGCGATCGTCGGCCTGGGCAACGCGATTATTCAGCATAACAAGGCACGGCGGGCGAAGACGCTGCAGGCGACGAAGCAGAGCGAGGACGTGCCGCGCTACATGACGCCCAAGTCGACCGACGATGAAGCGTCCAAGGTGCTTGCCTTCATTCAGGAAGAGGTGGCGGAAGGGCGGCGGCAGTACGGGGATTTCGCGGTGCTGTACCGCTCGGCGAGCAACAATCGCGCGATTATGGAGCAGCTGCTCCTGCAGTCGGTGCCGTTCATCGAATACGGCGATGGCCAGCTGCTCTACGAGCACTGGATCATCAAGCCGGTCGTCGATCATTTGCGTCTGGCGCTGTACCGCCGGGATTTCGAGGCGATGGCGGGCGTGCTGCCGACGCTGTATATCTCCCGCGACCGGGGACTGAAGTACATTCAGGAGCAGGATGCGATCCGCGCGAAGAAAGGGCCGCTTATTCATCTGCTGAGCTGGCCGGAGCTGAAGGACTTCCAGAAGGATAAGATCAAGGAACGTCTGCTGCTGATCAAATCATTGGCCGCGATGAAGCCGGCGGACGCCATCGTGCACATCAGGCGCAAGTTTTACGACGGGCATATGGAGACGGTCGAGCGGCAGAACGCGACCCAGCATAAGGAGATGCTCCGCGAGATGCTCGATGAGCTGGAGGCGTCGGCTGGCCGCTTCGACACGCTCGAGGCGTTCCTGGCGTTCATCAGCGACGTCATGGAGAAGAGCGAAGAGCACGATAACAAGAAACGCGAGGAGCAGGGCGACCGGGTGGCGCTCATGACGATTCACCGATCGAAAGGGCTCGAGTTCCCGGTCGTGCTGCTGATCGGCGCGTCCGAGGGCAGCCTGCCGCACAGCTCGTCGCTCGACGCGGAGCGAATGAAGGATACATTCACGAAGCTGAAGAGCGGCAACCAGAAGGCGGACGAAGCGTTGGAGGAGGAGCGTCGGCTTGCCTACGTGGCCGTCACGCGGGCGCGGGAGCAGCTGATCATCAGCTCGCCGGCTTATTATCGGGGCAAGAAAGCCGCGGTATCGCGGTTCCTGCTGTCAGCGTTCGGCGTTACGGCGCCGCCGAAGCGGGAGAGCGACGAGCGGCGAAGCGCTTATGGCGTCGCGGGCCGCGGCGGCTGGGGAGAGGATCGCAAGGCGGGCGGCAGCTGGGGCGAGGATCGCAGGACAGGCGCCGGTTACGCGCGCCGCGAAGAGACGGCAGCCGGCGTCCGCAGGCAGGACGGCGTTGCGCCGTCCATGAGCTGGCAGCGAGCAGGCGCCCGCGAGCCGGAACGCGCCGTGCTGCAGAAGGACGGGGGAGCGGGGCGGAAGATCACGGTCCCGGCGTGGTTGTGCGAGAGCCCTACCTGCAAGGCGTGGACGCGCATTATGACTCAGAAGGACGAGGGAGCGGCGGCCAAAGCCTGCCCGCTCTGCAAGTCGCCGATGAAGAAGGGGACGCGCGAAGTGCCCGCGAACTAAGCTTGAAGCGGTCGCCGGCGGTAACCGCCCGGTGCAACCGGACGGCATAAGGCTAGACCGGCGCAGTGGCGGCGGCATTCTCCTTGGGCTTGAAGCAAGGAGGTGTTGGCGCTGCCGGCGTCTATGCTTCCGCGGATGATGGCCGTCGCGCGGCGAGCGGCACGCGGTGCCGTGTACGGGGACGGTTGCTTACTATGTTCATAGAGGAGAGGGAAATCATGCTGGTGGAAGTGATCGCAACGAATATCGCGGACGTACGCGCCGCCGGAGCTTACGGGGCCGACCGGATCGAGCTGGTGACGGGCATCGCCGAAGGCGGGCTGACGCCAAGTCTTGGCTTGATCGAGGCTGCCGCAGCTGTATCGGCCATTCCGGTGCAGGTCATGGTGCGCCCGCACAGCCAATCGTTCTGCTATGACAACGCCGACTTGGCCGTCATGCGCCGGGATATCGCCGCGATTCGGCAGGCGGGCGCCGCGGGCATCGTGATCGGCGTGCTGGACGAGCGGGGAGCTGTCGACGTGCCCGCGCTGGAGACGCTGCTTGCGGCGGCGGGCGACCTCGACGTGACGTTCCACCGTGCCTTCGATGAGACGGCGGATCAGCTCGTCGCGCTGCGCACGCTTGCCGCGTACCCGCAAATACGGCGCATCCTCACCGCAGGCGGTCAGCGGCCGGCACCCCAAGCGGTGCAACAGCTGGCGGCGTTGGCCGAGGCGGCAGCGGACACCCATCTGCGTATCTTGGCCGGCTACGGCTTGTCGGCGGAGACGGTCGCAGTCGTGGTTCAGGGCAGCGGCGTGCACGAGGTGCATTTCGGCTCGGCGGCCCGCGAGGACGGGAGCTTCGCGCGACCGATCTCGCGCGAGCGAATCGAGGCGATCCGCTCGGCGGTCGGATAAGTGAACAAGCAAAAAAGAGCATGGTCCCATACACGCGGGGCCATGCCTTTTTTTGAGAAGACAAGAAAGCACCTTCATCCCCTTATAGGCAGGGAAGAAGGTGCTCTTCGTCGTGCAGCAGGCGTTCCGGCGCTTCGTCTCCCTATAGGGAAAGCTGGGCGACCCGTTTCGGAACAGGCGGGAAATATCCGATCGATACCGCATAATCGATCATACGCTTCACGAACGCTTGATCCACCGGCGGGCAGGCGACCGTCGTCTCTTTCAAGAAGGCGGCCGCATTCGCGCAATCGTAGACGAGCGGCGAATCCTGTGCGCCGTCCCCGCCCAGCTGGCTCATGGCGATGCGCAGACCCTCGGGGTCTTTCGGGATGCTTGCGTCGAGCAGCCATTCCGTATAGGCTTGCATGCTCATCAGCTCAACCGTGTAGCCGCAATCGCGGATCATTTGGACCAGATCTGTATACAAAATTTGCTGCGGATTCACGATATGGAACACTTGGCCCTCGGTCTCCGGCATAAGCGCGAGCCGCGTAATTGCCGCGCTTGCGTAGTCGATTGGCGTGAAGTCGACGTGCCAGTCGGCCGTGGGCGCCTTGCCCAGCAGCAGCATCGCTTTGATGAGCTGGTAGAACGCGTTGCTCTCGATATTACGTTGGAACCGCCCCGTGCCGGAATGGCAGGTGAGATTGCCGGGCCGGTGAATCGTGATCGGCAGGCCGCGTTCCCCGGCTGCCATGACGAGCTTCTCTGCTTCCAGCTTGCTGCTGGAGTAGACGTTGTCCACGCGCAGCTCCTTCGCCAGCTCGTTCGAAGCGACGACCTGCTCCCACTGGCCGGACTGCGCGAGCGATTCCGGCACGCTGATCGTCGACACGTAATGGAAATGGATCCGGTGCGACGCGTCCAGCAGCTTCAGCAGCTCGACGGTCGAAGCGACGTTCGTCCGTTCGAATTTGCGCGCATCGCCGAAGTGGCGGACGTCGGCGGCGGCGTGAATGATCGCGTCGATCTGGCGCGGCAGCAGCCGCATCTCCACGGGAGACAGGCCGAGCTCCGGCTGCTCGAGATCCGATTCGATCACATGCACGCGGCCGTTCATAAGCCACAAGACGGACGGGCCGAAATACATCGTCATGACGTCGTTCAGCCGTTCCATGGCCGCTTGGTGCGTCGCGCCCCGCACGAGAGCAATAATCGTTGTATCGGTGGTTGTCAGCAGGTCATAGAGCAGATGCGAGCCGAGATAACCCGTCGCCCCGGTAAGCAGGATGTTCTGCGGCACGGGTGCGGCTAACACCGAACGCGGCGCCATGCCCGCATGATTCACAGGCAGCTCGCGAAGCCGCTCGTACGTCTGAACGCCGGTTGTCTGCTGCGGCAGCGGCGCTGCGCTCGAGGCGGTCTCTTCGGCGTAAGCGGCAAGCGAAGAGAGCGTCTGGTATTGGAACAGATCCCCGATCACGAGGTGCGGGAAATGCGGCTTGAGCTGCACCAGCACGTGAATGATATCGAGCGAATTGCCTCCGGCCTCGAAGAAATTCGTATCCGGCTCGACGCGCTTCAAGCCAAGCACGCTGCGCCAGGCGTCGGCAATCTTGCTCTGCGTCGGCGTCAGGATAATTGCCTCGCCGCCTTGCTCTTGCTCCTCTTCGGGCAGTGCATAACCGGCGAGCAGCTTACGCTCGACCTTGCCGCTCGGCGAGAGCGGCATGGTCTCCAGCTGGACGAATTTCTTCGGCACATAGTAAGGCGGCAGCGATTCATGCAGCAGCGCGGCCAGCTTGGCGGCGGCAAGGGGCTGTCCGTCCTTGGATGTATAGAAGCTGACGAGCATCGTCTGGCCGCTCGGCTCTTTGCGGGCGATAACCGCGGCGGTATGGACGTCCGGATGTTTGGCCAACGTGTCTTCGATAGCGCCGATCTCGATGCGGTGCCCGCGGATTTTCACTTGGGCGTCGCGGCGTCCTACATATTCGAGCTGGCCGTCCGCGCGCAGCTTCACGATATCGCCGGAGCGATACGCAACCTCGCCCTCCGCGAACGGATTGGCGACGAAAGCCGCGGCGGTCTTGTCCGGCTGGTTCAGATACCCCCGTGCGATGCCGACCGTCGAGATGTACAACTCGCCGGGCACGCCGACCGGGCATAGCGAGCGATCGGGACCGACTACATACACCTGATAGTTGCTGATCGGCGTGCCGATCGGAATGTGCGTGACGTCCTCGGCGACCGGTCCGTTAATCCGGTACATCGTCGCGCAGACGGTGCACTCGGTTGGACCGTACAGGTTATAGATGCCCACGTTCGGCGAGAGGCGGCGCTGGAGGATGCGTACCTGTTCCCCGTACAGCGCTTCGCCGGCCGTCATGATGCTGCGGATGGACGCCATCCGCGCGAAGCCTTCCTCCGACAGATGGGCAGCGACTTCGTTGAAGAATACGGTCGGCAGGACGATAATGACAGTCGCCTGGATGCGTTCCACCGCCTGTGCGAACGCCTCGACAGAGATTCGTTCTTCCGCGCCGAGCAGATGGAGAGCCGCGCCATTGAGCAGCGCGCCGAACGTCTCCCAGACGGACGCATCGAAGCTGAACGTGGCGAACTGCGTAAGGATGTCCGCCTCGGTAATGGCGTACTCGCGCCCGATCATGGCGCCGAGATTGACGACCCCTTCGTGCGCGATGAGCACGCCTTTCGGCTTACCGGTCGAACCGGACGTGTAGATGACGTAGGCGAGATCATCGGGCTGCACGCCGGCATCGACGTTGTCCGTCGACAGCCGCGTCAGCTCGCCGTTATCGATCGGCAGAATCGCTTTTACGCTCGGCAGCGTCTCGCACAGCGTCTTGGCCTTCGCCTCGTAACGCGCATTCGTCAATACATAAGGGGAAGCCGTATCGCCAATAATATACCGAATGCGGTCTTCCGGATGCTCAGGGTCGACCGGCACGTAGACGCCGCCGGCCTTCAACACGCCGAGCAGGCTGACGATGGTGGAGAGACTGCGCTCCATGAATATCGTCACGAACTCGCCTTTGCGAAGCCCGCTGCCGAGCAGCAATCGGGCGACTTGATTTGCGCGCTCGTTCAGCGACGCGTACGTATAACGCTCTTCATCCGTAAAGATCGCGGTGCGAGCACCGTAAGCTTCGGCCATCCGCTCGAACACTTGATGGATGGTTGCGCCGCGCGTATATTCGGCAACCGTCGCATTGAAGCGTTCGTAGAGCGCGTGCTCTTCCTTGGACAGGAGGTCGACCGAGCCGATAACGGCCTGCGGGTCGTCGAGCGCCGCAAGGAACAGGCGCTCGTACATGCCGATATAACGCTCCACGGTCTGCTTCGTCAGCAGCGATTCGTCGTAACCGAACACGATTCTCCAAGAGGCAGGCTCCAGGTGCAGCTCCGCGAAGAGCATTTCGTTCGCATGCGGCAGGACGGCTGCTTGGTTCGCGTTCATGCGGAAGGTCGTCGCGAATGCGTGGCGGCCGGCAGGCGCTTCTCCCGACAGCAGTCGACCCGGGATGGCCTGGTAGAGCGAGTTGAACGTATGCCCCTCGCCGCTGAGATCAAGCGATAGCCAGACCGGAAGACCGTCATGCAAGGCTGCTCCTAGATGCAGTTCTTCTTCCCCGCCGGAGAGGCGGTACATGAGCGCGGCGTATACGGTCGTGGCCATGTACGCCAGATTATCGTCGCTTCCCAATCGTGCTCCAGCGAGCGCGAGAGTCTGCTCGCTCGGGACATAAGCGGCTTCGGCATAGCGATATTGGCGTGCATGCGGCGGCATATCGAGCGGAATGTTCAATACAGGCGAATCCTCCTGCGAGGAAGGCGCGGCAGCGGATGTTAGCATCATATCGGGTATTACTCCCTTTCTGTCGTGAATCGCGTGATTCGTAAATGAAGCACGGCAATCGCCGCCCTAGCGGACGGCGATGTCGGGCCGGTCGAACGGGATTAACGTTTGACGCGGAAATGTTTGACGAGCGTGTTCAGCGCCTCGGCCGAACCGGAAAGCTGATTCGAGGATTGCAGAATCGCTTCCATGTGCTGTTTCTGTTGGCCGACAGATTGCGCGATCTCGTCGGAGTTAGTCGCCGTGGAACGGATATTGTTGTTCAATTCTTCGGCGGTTGCCGACAGTTCTTCGGTGCCGGCCGACATTTGCTGCGCAGCCGTGGAGACGTCCTGGATTTGCATCGATACTTTGCGGGACAGCTCCAGAATGTCCGTGAACAGGCGGCCTGTCTCGTTCGCCAGCGTTGCGCCTTGTCCGACGACGCTCGTGCCTTTGGCCATTGCGTCCGCCGTCAGGCGGATCTCTTCTTGAATCTCGTGCACGAGGCTCGAGATTTGATCAACCGAACCGCGGGATTGTTCAGCCAGCTTGCGAACTTCGCCGGCTACGACGGCGAAGCCTTTGCCGTGCTCGCCGACGCGCGATGCTTCGATTGCGGCGTTGAGCGCGAGCAGATTCGTCTGATTGGCAATACCGGTGATCAGGCCGAGAATGCTGCCGATTTGCTGGGAGCGCTGATCCAGCAGTTGAACCGTCGCGGACGTCGACGTGACGAAATCCGTAATCAGCTGCATTTGCTGAGCCATGTTGCGCACGAGAACATCGCCTTCGGCGGACTTGCTCTCCACGTCTTGAGCGTCGCTTGCCGCGCTGACGGAGCTGTGGGCGATCGTCTCGATCGCATTGGCCATCTCGTCGATGGAACGCGAAGCATCTTCGCTGGAGACCGCTTGGTGCTCCATGCTCGCCGCGATCAGGTGAATGTTCGTATTGATCGTATCGGCATGCGCGTTGTTCTGCTCGGACGCATGGAGCATATCTTTGGCGGAGTCCGCCAGGTGGTTCGACGTCTCTTGGACTTTCAGCATGGTCGTGTTCATGTTGTGAACCATGTGGTTGAACTTCTCGTTGATGATGCCAAGATCGTCCGTGCCTGTCTTGATGGACACGTCGAGGTTGCCCGCGCTAACTTCCTCGATGCCCTTGATCAGCTCGCGGATCGGGGAAAGCGTGCGGCGGACAATCAAATATTGAATGGCGAGAATGAGCACCAGGAAAGCGCCCAGCAGCGAAAGACCGAAGACGAGCAGCTTATGCAAGCCATCCGGGATGGCGCTAGCGTCCGTATCGACCCCGAAATAGGAGAAGATTTGGCCGTTGTCATCCATAATCGGGTAGAGGATCGTCACCCATGTGCCGTAATCGTCGTTGTAGTATTTGGTCAAAGCCGGTTCCTTCGTCTTCAGCATCTCCGCAACTGCATCTGCGTGAATTTGCGGCTGCTCATACAAGTCGCCGATGCCAAGGCCCGCTTCCTTCAGCGGTTCGACCAGGTGGGTCGGCACGGCAACGAGCGAAGTTTGGTTGCCGTCCTTAAGCTCGCTGCCGAATACGTAGGCTTGCGCGATGCTCGGATTGTAGCGGCTAATTGTGTCCATAATATCGCGCAGCTTCGCTTGTACTTCGCCGTCATAGCTGCCTTCCGCAATCGCCGCTTTGACCGTTTTCGTATCGACTGCCTCCGCCCACTGACCGGTGACCGTCTTGATTTGCGTATGCAGCTGATCCACAAGAATCTTCTTCTCGGTGTAGTAGCTAGAGACGATCAGGATGGATCCGATCAGGACGATATTAATCGACGATAATAACAGGTTCTTCGTAAAAAAAGATAGCTTGCCCTTCTTCTTCTTGCCTTCCTTCATCGTTGCTTTCCCTCCATTAGTCCTAATGATGTGCAAGTAAGTTATTGTAGACCACACCCTCAAGCTGCTCGTTTATCAACCCTACTTTATATATCGGACTGATATAACAAAAGAATTACAGATTATCTACAATTCTAACCTATTTATCGACAAAATGCGCGTTTTGTTAAGAGGTATTCGAAGGAGAATAATGCTAGAGTCCCGGTTTGGCTCCGAATGAGGGACGTGGAAGGGAATGTTACGCTGTCTGAGGCCTGTTCGTCGCAGCCGTACGATCATGCTGGACAAATCGACGGAATTGTCGCCGATTCCATTTCACCTTTTGTCTAATGAGGCGGCCCGGCATGGTGTGTAAGATGGAAGATATCCCGACATGCTGGCCAACGCGGACGGTCGAACGCATCCGTTCGCGTCACCAAATATAACGGCAGGAGGAGTTGCGGATGGCTATACCGGCGTTAACGGGCCGAACGGAGATACCGGAGATCGAGCTGACGGATATTAGCATGCGTTATTCGGCCGCTTCGGAGGTATTGGCGGTGCAGAAGGTCAATCTGCAGATTCGCAAAGGCGAATTCGTCGCACTGTTAGGACCGTCCGGCTGCGGCAAGACGACGCTGCTTCGGCTGATGGCCGATCTGCTTCAGCCGACCGAGGGGACGATCAACGTGTCGGGGAAGACGGCGAAGGAAGCGAGGCTGGACCGGAAATACGGCATCGTGTTTCAACATCCCGTGCTCTACGACTGGCGCAAAGTCCGGCAGAACGTAATGCTTCCCTTGGAAGTGCTGAGCCTGCCGAAGGCGGAGCGGAAGGACCGGGCCGATAGGCTGTTGGAGCTGGTCGGGTTGTCGAAGTTCGCTGACCACTACCCGTGGCAGCTCTCCGGCGGCATGCAGCAGCGGGTGGCCATCGCGCGGGCGCTCGCGATCGAGCCGGAAATTTTGCTCATGGACGAACCATTCTCGGCGCTGGACGAATTTTCGCGGGAGCGGCTGAACGAGGAGCTGCTGGCCATCTGGAGCAAGGTCGGCAGCACGGTCGTGTTCGTCACGCACAGCATACCGGAGGCGGTATTCCTCTCGGACCGGGTGTGCGTGCTGTCGCCGCATCCGGGGCGTCTGACCGCGGTTGTGGATATCCCGCTGCCGCGGCCGCGCACCCGCGAGATGCGCGTAAGCGACGAATTCTTCCGGCTGGCCGCGCGCATCCGGGATAGCTTCGAAGGGGTGTAGGCGCATGAAGGCCGCTATGGCTTGGAAGGGAAGCATCGCGCTGCCGCTGCTCGTCTGGTTGCTGGTCGGATTTGCCTTGTGGGAGATGGCGTCGTGGATGCTGCTGGAGGTGTTCCGCGTACCGCTGGCGCAGTCGAAGCTGCCGTATCTGCATCGTATCGCGGAGGCATTCGGCGATTACGGCAAGACGCTGTGGCGGGAAGGACGGGCGACATTCGCGAACGCGGCTGCCGGCTTCGCCCTGGGCGCGGCCGCCGGTGCGGGGCTTGCGCTGCTGATGAGCCTCTCCAGATGGATCGAGCGGCTGACGTTCCCTTATGCGGTCGCCTCTCAAATGATCCCGATCCTCGGCCTCGCGCCGATTCTGTACGGGATTGTCCGCAACGAGGGGACGGCTCGTATTCTGATCGCCGGCTATATCACCTTCTTCCCCGTGGCGCTCGGCATGCTGCGCGGGCTGCGGAGCGTGCCCCCCTCGATGCTGGAACTGATGCACGGGTACGCCGCCGGACGCCGCGCGATCTATTGGAAGCTGCGGCTGCCGGCGGCGATGCCCGGCTTATTCGCGGGCTTGAAGATCGCGGCGCCGCTCGCGGTAACCGGCGCGATTCTCGTCGAGCTGATGGGCGCCCAGCATGGCGTCGGCGTGATCATGCTGCGCAATCTCTATTACGGCCCCTCGCATGTGTATATGTTCTGGTCTACGGTCGTGCTTGGCGCGCTGCTCGGCATGGCGGCTTACGGTCTGATCAGCTTGGCAGAACGGCTGCTGACCCCGTGGCAGCCGGAATTCAGAGTCAGAGGAGGCGAGCGCTAATGGGAAGCAATGCGGCAGGCCCACAGGAGCGGGCCGATGCGGCATTGGAGCCGCCGGCCATCCTTGGACCGAGCGCCGGCGGGATTCCCCTGGCATCGGGACGGCTCAGGCGCAGCAGGCCGGGCGGCAGTACGCCGGGCAACAGCGCGCCAAGCGGTGTGGCGCGGGATGCTGCGTGGCGCATCGCGCTGCCGCTGCTCGCCGGGCTGCTGGCGGCCTTGGCCTGGCAGCTCGAGCTGTTCCATCGACTGTTCGGGCTGCGCACGTATCAGCTGCCGCTCCCCTCGACTATCGCCGCCGCTATCCGCGACAATGCGGCGCTGCTGCTCGACTATGCGGCTTATACACTCGGCGAGGCGGCGCTCGGCCTGCTCGCCGGGGCGGTCGCCGGCTTCGGGCTGGCGCTTGCGGCGACGGCTTGGCCGAGGTGGGGAGCGCCGGGCATCGTGCTGGCCGCCGCGGTGAACGCGGTGCCGATCGTGGCGCTCGCGCCGATCATGAACCTGTGGTTCGGCGGCGGCATCGGCTCCCGCGTGGCGATCGTGGCCGTCGGCTCGATGGCGGCCGTGGCCATCCAGGCGCATAAGGGCATGCGATCGGTCGATCCGCTGGCGCTCGATCTGCTGCACGGTTACGCTGCGAGCAGGCGGGACGTGTTCCTGCGTCTTCGCATCCCCGCAAGCCTCCCTTACTTGGCGACGGCCATGAAGATCGGCACGACCGCCAGCATGATCGGCGCGATCGTCGGCGAGTTCTTCTTCTCGTCGAAGGGGCTGGGGTATCTGCTCTCCAATTCCATCAAGGTAGCCAAAATGCCGCTCGGCTGGTCGTGCATCGTCATTGCGGCGGTCGCCGGCATTCTCTTCTACCTGATTACGGAAAGGCTGGAGCGCACGTTGATCCGGTGGCATCCTTCCCAGCGAGGGTAACAGGGGGCTGCGGGGTTGTTACGGTTAGCATGTGCCAGAAGTCGGCAATCGTATACAGCCTCCCGGTTATCCGGTGCGGCTGCATCCGCCGTCCGCGAGCGTTTCGTTCGGAATCGTCCGTGCCGTCGCTCGTCCGTGAGCGGCCGGAGATGATATAGAGGCCTGAAATTCGGTTGCCTGCGGGTGCGGGCTGCACGAGAAGCCATATATACAAAGGAGAGGGCTACCGATGGAGAAGGGAATGGGGAGTATTCGGCGCGGCGTCAAGGCGGCGGTCGTGCCGCTGATGGTTGGTCTGCTGCTTGCGGCATGCGGAGGCAACAACGATCCGTCTTCCGGCGGCGCGGGGCATGAAGGCGGCGCGGCGGCGGACCCGGTCAAAGTGAAGCTGCAGCTCAAGTGGGTGCCTCAGGCGCAGTTCGCCGGCTATTACGTCGCGCAGGACAAAGGGTATTACGAAGCCGAGGGACTCAAGGTGGAGATCGTCCCGGGCGGACCGGACATCGTGCCGGAGCAGCAGGTGGCCAACGGGGCGGCGGATATCGGTGTCGATTGGGTCGCGAGCCTGCTCGCCAGCCAGGAGGCTGGCTTGCCGATCGTCGAGATCGCGCAAATCTATCAGGAGAGCGGACTTGTGCTCGTCTCCAAGAAGACGAACGGCATCGACTCGCCGGCAGACCTGGCGGGCAAGAAGATCGGTAACTGGATGGGCGGCAACGAGTTCGAGCTGCTCGCCCTCTTCGACAAATATAAGCTGGACCCGAACAAGGACCTCTCCTTCGTCAAGCAGGGGTTCACAATGGATCAATTCCTCGCCGGCGAGCTCGACGCGGCCTCGGCGATGACCTACAACGAATATCCGGTCGTGCTGGAGCAAGGAGTGCCGGCAAGCGATCTCTCCGTCATCGATATGAACAAGGAAGGCGTGGCGATGCTCGAGGATAATTTGTTCGCGAATAAGGATTGGCTGGCGGACAACAAGGAGACGGCGGCGAAATTCGTGCGCGCCTCCTTGAAAGGGTGGAAGGATGCGATCGACAATCCGGAAGCGGCGGTCGACAGCGTCATGAAGGCGGCGGAAGAAGGGTCGACGACGCGCGATCACCAGGTAACGATGATGAAGGAGGTCGCCAAGCTGGTCGCGCCGGACGGCTTCGATCTAGCGAAGCTGGGCTATATCGACGAAGCGAAATTCAAGCAGACGGCCGACATCGCGCTGCAGTTTGGCGTCATCAAGGAGGCGGCCGAACTAAGCGCCGCATATACGAACGAAATTGTGGAGATGGCGGCGGAATAACGGTGTAGTTCGTTCTGATCGATGTCGACGAAAGCAAGGTGGCGGAAGGGCGGTCGATTCGATTCGCGGCATATGTCGAACTGACCGATCGTCGGGGGAACGTCCGGGTGTCGCCCTCGCAAGAAGGTCGTTATCGACACAGGCGGAGGCTCGCTCGCGGTACACCCGCGAGCGGCCGCCGCCATCCCGAAGGGAGCGTTGGCGCATGGATACGGTGCAAATTGGCTTGGTGCAGACGAAGCACGAGGTACGCGGCGAAGAACCCGTCGCGGCGCACAAGGCGGCCGCGATCGAGAAGACGATAGGGCTTGTGCGCGAAGCGAAAGCGCGCGGCGCGCAGATCGTGGGCTTGCAGGAGATTTTCTACGGCCCGTATTTCTGCGCCGAGCAGACGAACAAGTGGTACGACGCGGCTGAAGAAATCCCGAACGGCCCGACGACGAGGCTTTTTCAAGACCTGGCGGAGGAGCTGGGCGTG
This sequence comes from Paenibacillus aurantiacus, assembly GCF_042431225.1. Classification (NCBI taxonomy): domain Bacteria; kingdom Bacillati; phylum Bacillota; class Bacilli; order Caryophanales; family Paenibacillaceae; genus Paenibacillus; species Paenibacillus aurantiacus. The sequence goes on from NZ_JBHMDO010000022.1 coordinate 198,993, forward strand.
GTCATCGTGCTGCCGATCTACGAGCGCGAAGGGATCGCGACGTATTACAATACCGCCGCCGTGATCGACGCAGATGGCGCATATTTGGGCAAATACCGGAAGCACCACATTCCGCACGTCGGAGCGGGCGGGGGCGGCTGCGGGTTTTGGGAGAAGTATTATTTTAAGCCGGGCAACTTGGGCTATCCGGTGTTCGATACCGCATACGCTAAGGTAGGCGTGTATATCTGCTACGACCGGCATTTCCCGGAAGGGGCGCGGATGCTCGGGCTGAACGGGGCGGAGATCGTGTTCAACCCGTCGGCGACAGTCGCGGGCACCTCGGAATATCTGTGGAAGCTGGAGCAGCCCGCGCATGCAGTGGCCAACGGCTACTACGTGGCGGCGATCAACCGGGTCGGGTACGAGGCGCCTTGGAACATGGGGGAATTTTACGGTCAGTCCTACCTGGTCGACCCGCGGGGCGGCTTCGTGGCTATGGGCAGCCGGGATCAAGAGGAGGTCGTCGTCGGGGCGATGAACAAGCGGCTGATTCGCGAAGTGCGAGAGAGCTGGCAGTTCTACCGCGACCGGCGGCCGGAGACGTATCAGGAGCTGGCGAAATTGTAGCTGCGGCGGCGGATGGGAACAGAGGACTCGCGGCTCGTGGGCGAGGCTCGCGAGGCGGCGTGTATCCCGTGTTCTTCGGCCGCCCGGCACGCGGTAATGAAAGGGGAGGCTGCAATGGTACTAACCGCGCAACCGGTAAAGCTGCGCAATTGGATCGGCGGGGATTGGGTCGATTCTGCGGCAGCGGTGTACGAGGTGGTCTATAATCCAGCCTCGGGCGAGGCGATCGCGCAGGTGCCGCTGTCGACGGCGGATGAGCTGGATCTGGCAGTGCGCGCCGCGTCGCAGGCGTTCGCGTCGTGGCGGAAGGTGGCGGCACCCCGCCGGGCGCGCTATCTGTTCCGGTATCAGCAGCTGCTGACGGAGCATGCGGATGAGCTCGCCCGGCTGATCACGACCGAGAATGGCAAGAGTCTGGAGGAAGCGCTCGGGGAAGTGCAGCGCGGCATCGAATGCGTCGAATTCGCCGCCGGCGCGCCGACGCTGATGATGGGCAGCCAGCTGCCGGACATCGCGTCTGGCATTGAATCGGGGATGTACCGCTATCCGCTCGGGGTCGTCGCGGGGATCACGCCGTTTAATTTTCCGATGATGGTGCCGTGCTGGATGTTCCCGCTGGCGGTCGCTTGCGGCAACGCGTTCGTGCTGAAGCCGTCGGAGCGGACGCCGCTGCTCGTCAGCCGATTGGCGGAGCTGTTCGCGGAAGCGGGTTTCCCGCCGGGGGTGCTCAATGTCGTGCACGGCGCGCATGACGTCGTGAACGCGATGCTGCGGCACGAAGACGTGGAAGCGATTTCGTTCGTGGGATCGCAGCCGGTCGCCGAGTACGTGTACAAGACGGGGACGTCGCACGGGAAACGGGTGCAGGCGCTGGCGGGCGCCAAGAACCATTCCATCGTGCTCGCGGACGCCGATCTCGACAACGCGGTGCGCAATATTACGTCTGCTGCATTCGGTTCGGCAGGCGAGCGCTGCATGGCGTGTGCGGTCGTCGCGGTTGTCGAGGATGTCGCCGATGAACTGGTCGCGCGGCTGGTCGAGGCGGCGGACGCGCTCCGCATCGGCAACGGCCTGGACGAAGGGGTGTTCCTCGGGCCGGTCATTCGGGAGGCGAACAAGGCACGGACGATCCGGTATATCGAGCAGGGTGTAACGGAGCAGGCCGTGCTTGCGCGTGACGGCCGGCTGGACGCGGCCGCGTCCGGCGATGGATTTTTCGTCGGGCCGACAATCTTCGACCGGGTGAAGCCGGGGATGACGATCTGGAACGACGAGATTTTCGCGCCGGTGCTGTCGGTCGTGCGGGTGAAGGACTTGGCGGAGGCGATCGCGGTGGCCAACCGGTCCGAATTCGCCAACGGGGCTTGTCTCTACACGGACAGCGCGAAGGCGATCCGCGCATTCCGGGAGGAGATCGACGCGGGCATGCTTGGCGTCAATCTCGGGGTGCCGGCGCCGATGGCGTTCTTCCCGTTCTCGGGCTACAAGAAGTCGTTCTATGGGGATCTGCACGCGAACGGCCGCGACGGCGTCGAATTTTACACGCGCAAAAAGATGTTGACCGCCCGCTATTAACAGCTATAGAGAGGAGCTGATCCGCATGCTCGATCGGAGCGAAATCGATACGCAGGAGATGAAGGAGAAGGATCGGCGGTATTTGTGGCACAGCATGTCGCCGTACAGCGAGCACGACCGCCCGATGATCGTCGCAAGCGCGCAGGGGGCGTGGATTACGGACAGCGAAGGGAACCGGTACTTGGACGCGATGTCGGGTCTGTGGTGCGTCAACGTCGGCTACGGCCGGCAGGAGCTGGCGGAGGCGGCTTACAACCAGCTGTCGACGCTGCCGTATTATCCGCTGACGCAGAGCCATCTGCCGGCAATTGAGCTGGCGGAGAAGCTGAACGAGTGGCTGGGGGACGATTACGTTATTTTCTTCTCCAACAGCGGCTCGGAGGCGAATGAGGTCGCGTTCAAAATCGCCCGCCAATACCAGCAGCAGATCGGCGCGCACAGCCGGTTCAAGTTCATCTCGCGCTACCGCGCGTACCATGGGAGTTCGCTCGGCGCGTTGTCGGCGACGGGCCAGGCGCAGCGCAAGTACAAGTACGAGCCGCTGACGAGCGGCTTCCTGCACGTGTCCCCCCCGGATAGCTACCGCCGCCCGGAAGGGATGAGCGCGGAGGCGTTCAACCGGCAGTGCGCGGACGAGATCGAGCGGACGATCGTGTGGGAAGGCGCGGAGTCGGTCGCCGGCGTCATCATGGAGCCGGTTATAACCGGGGGCGGGGTGATCGTGCCGGAGCCGTCGTATTTGACGCGCGTGGAGGAGATTTGCCGCAAGCACGGGGTGCTGCTTATTCTCGACGAGGTCATTTGCGGCTTCGGCCGATCGGGGCAGCGGTTCGGGCATCACAACTTCGGAGTGAAGCCGGACATCGTGACGATGGCGAAGGGGCTGACGAGCGGCTACCTGCCGTTGTCGGCGACGGCGGTGCGCAAGGAGATTTACGACGCGTTCAAGGATCCGGAGCAGTACGGCCATCTTCGCCACGTGAACACGTTCGGCGGCAATCCGGCCGCGTGCGCGCTGGCGCTGGCGAATCTTGCGGTGATGGAGCGGGAGGGGCTCGTCGAGCGCAGCCGCGTGCTGGGCGAGCGGCTGCGCGCCGAGTTCGACGAGCTGCTGGCGCACTCGCTCGTCGGCGACATCCGCAGCTTCGGCTTTCTGCTCGGCGTCGAGCTGGTCGCGGATAAGGCGACCAAGGAGCCGGCGAGCGCGGACGTCGTCAAGCGGATCATCGGCGCCTGCAAGCGCGCGGGACTGATCATCGGCAAGAACGGCGACACCGTCGCGGGCTTCAACAACGTGCTCACGTTCAGTCCGCCGCTATCGTGCACGGACGAGGACGTGGATTTTATCGTGCGGACGTTCAAGCAGGTGATGGCGGAGGTCGCGGGGTGAGGCGGTGTGGCGAGGGAGTAAAGGAGCGAGCTGTGCATGCATAGTGGCGTGGAGCCGATAATTGGCGTGTTGGTGGGCGTGAGGCGAGCGAGTAGTGGCGTGGGAGCGACTATTAGCGTGTAGGCTGACGTATGCTTGCGCGCCCCCAATCTACCGTCCGCCGGTGCACCATAACCTGGCCAATAGCGACGTGAGAGTCGCTAAAGACCAGCCAGAGCCCGGCAACCCGGCCAATAGCGACATGAGAGTCGCTAACGCCCAGCCAGAGCGCGGCAACCCGGCCATAGCGACGCGAGAGTTGCTAACGCCCAGCCAGAGCGCGGCAACCCGGCCATAGCGACGTGAGAGTCGCTAACGCCCAGCCAGAGTGCCGTAACCCTACCAATAGCGACATGAGAGTCGCTAACGCCCAGCCAGAGCGTGGCAACCGGCCAAATAGCGACATGAGAGTCGCTAACGCCCAGCCAGAGCGCGGCAACCCGGCCAATAGCGACGCGAGAGTTGCTAACGCCCAGCCAGAGCGTGGCAACCGGCCAAATAGCGAAGTGAGAGTCGCTAAAGACCAGCCAGAGCCCGGCAACCCGGCCAATAGCGACGCGAGAGTCGCTAACGCCCAGCCAGAGCGCGGCAACCCGGCCAATAGCGACATGAGAATCACTAACGCCCAGCCGGGGCGCCGCCACGTCACAGCCCGTCTCCCGCACCGCCGCGCGCTTACCCGCGCGCCACTTTGCGTTCGGTGCCTGCGGGCGCGACGTGCCGGAATTTATCCGGGTAGAGCATTTGGTAGGCGCGCAGGGCGACCTGAATGGCGATCCGGTTCTCGGGCGCCATGTAGTGCTCGCCGAGCAGCTCGGCGATTTTATCCAGTCGGTAGTAGAGCGACTGCCGGACGATGAACAGCCGCTGCGCTGCCAGCTGCTTCGATCCGTCGTGGTCGAGATACACCTTGAGCGTGTGCAGCAGCTCGCTCCCTTTATTGTGGTCGTGGTTGATCAGTGGCCCGAGATTGTCACGCACGAACTGCTGCAGCGTCGAACCATCGTTCAGCCGCACCAGCAGCTGGAACACCCCGAGCTCGTCATAGAAGACAACCGGCAGCTTGCAGCAGGTATGCAGCGCCAGCGCCTGCGCCGCTTCCTGGTAGCCGCGGCTTGCTTGCGTCAGCTGCTCGCAGGCGTCGCCAATCCCCGCCGCAAGCTTCAGATCCTTCAGCTTTTCGTCGGCTTGCAGGTCATCAAGCGAGGCAAGGGCGTGCCGCAGCCGAATTTTGGCCGGGATCTTCGACTTCAGATCGAACGCGAGGATGACGAGCCGATTGTTCTTCATCGTCATGAGCGGCCGGAAGGCGTGGCGCTCGAAGGCGGAGCGAAGCAGAAGCGACAGGTGAAGCCGGATCGACTCCCATTCCTGCTCGTTCATGCCCAGCGCCTCGTCGTACAGGTTGTCGATCTCGATCAGGCATACTTGGAACCGGGACTCGCTCAGCTTCTTGTAGGCGAGTCCGACCAGCACCCGAAGCTGCTTCTCGTCGCTCAGTTCGCCGCCGAGCAGCTCCGCGATCCACCGGTTCTCCGAGAACAGCTTGCGTTCCTCCATATACCGGGTGCGCAGCAGTTCCTGCGCGATGGAGAGCGCGGCCGAGTCGAGCAGCAAATATTCGAACTCGCCCGGCCGCTGCGGACAGACCATGAGCAGCGTCGCCCATGTCTGGTCGAGCGCGCCGACCGGCTTCAGCACACAGTGGTGGCCGTCGCGTTCTTCGACGAGAGGCGCGCTGTCCGGCTTGATGCCTTCCGTCTTCAATGCATGGGCCGCAGTCTGCTCCAGCAGCGCGTTCTGTTCATCCGGCCGCAAGGGAGGGAAGCAGGTCGGCTTGCCGGCGAGGGGCCGGTAAACAAGCTGGGCGCCGGTGCTTTTGTGCAGCAGTTTCAGCACGTTGAGGGTGCCTTGCGATGTCAGCGTCATCCGGTGAAAGGCCCGGGAGAGACGCTCCAGCTCCTGGAGCATCCGGTGATGGCGGTTAATGATAGCGGAATGGAGGTCCTGCGTAATATCGACATAGCGCACAGTGCGGAGGAAGACGATGAGCGGGAACGCATGCCGATCAGCGAGCTCCTTCAGCTCGCTGGGCACCTCGGGGAACTTGGGCCCAAGCTCGATGCAAAGACAGGCGGCCTGTCGCCCGATCAGGCCGCGCATGAAGGCTAGCGGGGAATCGGGTCCCCCGGCGAATCCCATGCCTGTCGTCAATATCATTTCTTCTCCGTGGATGAGCGTATCGAAGTTCGTAATTTCGAGAATATGCACCCAGCGTATGCGGCGATGCAGACCCGCGGCGCCCGCCGCCAGCTCGGCGCCTTCAAACAGCGGGCGTCGTAGCGCCTCTCCAACCGTTAAGCTGCGTTCCGTCTCCATAAAGCAATCCCTCGCTTTCCGCAATTTGAATGGCAGAAAAGTTGCACTTCCCTTTTGACAAACTGTCTGGTGAATCTGAATCGGATCTGCGATATTGTATGTTGTGTTAACTAAAGTAACATAAAACAACTGAGAATCGTGTCGAAATGACACGTTCAAGAAAATAAATCTGGATTTCTGCTTGATTTATCTGAAAATTTAAAATTTAATGTTATATTATCTAACATGTAGAAGCGGGGGAAGTGGAATGAACCGATGGAGCGTTAATTCGGATCGCATTGAAGCCCGTATCAATCGGCTGGCTCAGATCGGCAAGATTAGCGAAACCGGCGTCTGCCGGCTGGCGCTTTCGGCAGAGGATCTGGAAGCGGTGCTCGTCGTGAAAGGATGGATGGAGGAGGCGGGGCTGACCGCGCGGATCGACGCGTTCGGCAACCTAATCGGACGGCTGGAAGGGGCGAATCCGGATGCTCCCGCCGTCATGATGGGCTCCCATATTGACACGCAGCCCTATGCGGGGCGCTTCGACGGTATTATCGGCGTCATTGGCGCGATTGAGGCGGTGCAGACGATGCGAGAGCAGGGCATCGCGCCGGCCGTGCCGATCGAAGTGGCGGCGTTCTGCGACGAAGAGGGCTGCCGGTTCAACAAAGGCTTGTTCGGCGTCCGGGGGCTGCTCGGCCAGCTGGAAGAAGGCGAGCTCGCGCGTGCGGACAAAGACGGGGTTACCCGGCTGGAGGCGCTCGTGGCGTTCGGCGGCGATCCCTCAAAGTTCGCGGAGTCCGTCTATCCGCCGGGTCGGGTCGGCTCCTTCCTGGAGCTGCACATCGAGCAGGGCCCCGTGCTGGAGTCGCTGAACAGTCCGGTTGGTCTTGTGACCGGGATATCCGGGCCACTGTGGTGGACCGTCGATCTCCATGGCTTCGCGGGCCATGCCGGCTCGGTGCCGATGCCGCTGCGCCGGGATGCGCTGGCGAGCGCGGCAAGCATCATTGCCGGGCTGCAGACGCTCGCCTCGCGCGACCCCGATGCGCCAACGGTCGGGACGGTCGGTTCGCTGCAGGTGTTCCCGGATTCGCGGAACATCATCCCCGAGCACGTCCGGTTCACGGTCGACCTGCGGGATATCGACCTGGGCCGGCGCGACCGGCTGGAGGCGGAGCTGCGCGTGCTAATCGACGAAGCGGCGGCCGCGAACGGCTTGACCTATACGATTCGCGAGGACACGAACAGCGAGCCTCGGTATTGCGCGGAACGGATCAAAGATGCGATTCGCGCGTCGGCGGCCGATCTTGACGTGACGCTGCCCGAGCTGATGAGCGGCCCGTTCCACGATTCGCTGGCGATGTCGCGGTATTGCGACTACGGGATGATTTTCGTCCGGTGCAAGGACGGGATCAGCCACAACCCGAAGGAATTCTCCGCGCAGGCGGATATCGCGCTAGGCTGCGAGCTGTTGTACCAAGCGGCGCTGCGGCTGTGCCGGGCGGCAGCTCATGCGCCGGCGGAGCCGGCATAGGGCATCGCGCGAAGAACGGAGGCCCCGCATCTTCGCGCGATGACGCGGGTGCCGGGCGGCGCTTCTCGCCGACGGGAAGCGGAAGCCTATTGGTTCTCCACCCCAGCGCCGCTGATTCGAAAGCCTGCGTAAATTCCCGCATAGCGGCATAAAGCCAGTCCAATCTTGCATACATGAAAACATAGCCTTGGGAGGGATGAGAGATGGAGCAGCGTTCACCGCTTCGCATGCTGGCACCCGAGTTAATCGCGCGCAATTTCGCGGAAGCCGAGCCGGGCCTTACGCGCAAGGCCGCGGTCGAAGAATCGAACCGTTGTTTGTATTGCTACGACGCGCCTTGTATTCAAGCCTGTCCGACCGGCATCAATATTCCGTCTTTCATCAAACGGATCGCGACCGACAATCTGAGGGGCGCGGCGACGACGATCATGGACGCGAATCCGGTCGGCGCCAGCTGCGCGCGCGTCTGTCCGACGGAGATTTTGTGCGAAGGGGCTTGCGTGCTGAACGATGCTTCCGAGCCCATCATGATCGGCAAGCTCCAGCGCTACGCGACGGACTGGGCGATCGCTGACGGGCGCCCGCTCTTCAATGCCGGCGCGCCGAACGGCCGCAGCGTCGCCGTTATCGGCGGCGGGCCGGCCGGCCTGTCCGCCGCCCGGGAGCTGGCGCGGGACGGCTTCGCGGTGACGATCTACGAGGCGAAGCCGCTCGCGGGCGGTCTCGACACGCACGGCATCGTCTCGTTCCGGCTGCCGCAGCCGATCTCGCTGTGGGAGGTCGAGCAGGTAGAGAAGCTCGGCGTCGAGATCCGCACCGGGGTCAAGGTCGGCGAAGACGTCCCGGCGGAGCTGCTGCTGGACAGCTATGACGCGGTCGTGCTCGCGGCCGGGATGGGCGATGTGCCGCCGCTCGGCATCGAGGGCGAGGACCTGGACGGCGTGCACGACGCGATCCGTCTCGTGGAGGCGACCAAATCCGCCGATCAGCCGCAGCCGGCATTCGAAGGGGCGCGCGTGGCGGTGATTGGAGCAGGCAATACGGCAATTGATGCAGCGACCTGTTCCGTGCGGCTTGGAGCTGCGAATGTGCGCATCGTCTACCGGCGGACGCAGGCGGAGATGACGGCGTACGACTTCGAGTTCGAATTCGCCAAGCAGGACGGCGTCGAGTTCAGCTGGTTGACGGCGCCGGTGCGGATCATCGGGGACGAGGAGGGGAAGGTGTCTGCGCTGGAATGCGTGCGGATGCGGTTGTCCGAGCCGGGCGCGGACGGCCGGCGCATGCCGGTTCCGATCGAGGGCTCCGCATTCCGGATGCCGGTGGACGCGGTCGTGACGGCAATCGGGCAGAAGCGCAGGGTCGCGCTCATTGACCAGTTCGGCCTCGCGCACGATCGCGGGGTCGTCCGAATCGACCCCGATACGCACATCACGTCCAATCCGAAAGTATATGCGGCCGGAGATATCGTGTTCGGCGCGGGCCAAGGCGAAGCGATGGTCGTCTCGGCGGCCGAACAGGGCAAGCGGACGGCGCGCGCGATTAGCCGGCATTTTGCGGAGCGGGAACCGGAGACGGATACGGCGGAAGTCGAGTCAACGGAACAAGGCGAAGACGAGCAGGGCAAAGTGGCGATGTAATGGGCTCGCTAAGTCGGGCTATTCGACGGCAATGGATCAAACGGTTCTTATACTTCTCCACAACTTTCGCGCGAAAGGATTGGTCGCATGGCAGACTTACGCATAAACCTGGCGGGCATCGAGGCGCCGAATCCGTTCTGGCTCGCATCGGCCCCGCCGACGAATACCGGCTACCAGGTGCAGCGCGCCTTCGAGGCCGGGTGGGGCGGGGCCGTCTGGAAGACGCTCGGCGAGCCGATCATCAATACGTCCTCGCGCTTCGCGGCGGTCCATTTTAACGGGCAGCGCGTCGCGGGGTTCAACAATATCGAGCTGATCACCGACCGGCCGCTCGAGGTGAACCTGAAGGAGATCTACGAGACGAAGAAACGCTTCCCGAAGCACGCGCTCGTCGCGTCCCTCATGGTCGAGCCGAAGCGGGAGAAGTGGCACGAGATCGTCAAGCGGGTCGAGGACGTCGGCGTCGACGGGCTGGAGCTGAACTTCGGCTGTCCGCACGGAATGGCGGAGCGAGGCATGGGCGCGGCATCGGGACAGCAGCCGGATCTCGTCGAGATGCAGACGATGTGGGCGAAGGAGGCGGCCAAGACGCCGGTTATCGTCAAGCTGACGCCCAACATCACGGACATTACGGTGACGGCGCGGCATGCGGTCTTGGGCGGGGCGGACGCGATCAGCATGATCAACACGATCAACTCGCTGGCCGGCGTCGACATCCACTCTTGGCAGACGATCCCTCACGTGGCGGGCAAAGGCGCGCACGGCGGCTACTGCGGTCCGGCCGTCAAGCCGATCGCGCTCAACATGGTGGCCGAATGCGCCCGCAACCCGCAGGTCGGCGTGCCGATCTCCGGCATCGGCGGCATTTCGACGTGGCAGGATGCGGTGGAATTCATGTTGATGGGCGCGACGGGCGTGCAGATCTGCACGGCGGCCATGCATCATGGCTTCCGGATCGTGGAAGAGATGATCGACGGGCTGAACAACTATTTGGATGACAAAGGGATCGCCTCCGTCATGGAGCTGGTCGGCAAGTCGGTCCCGCGCTATTCCAACTGGGGCGATCTCGACCTCAATTACCGCGTCGTAGCGCGCATCAACACCGAGACGTGCATCAACTGCAACAAATGCCATATCGCCTGCGAGGATACGTCGCATCAGTGCATCGACATGCTGACCGGCGATGGCGGCAAGTACCTGCAAGTCCGCGAGGAGGACTGCGTCGGCTGCAACCTGTGTTCGATCGTCTGTCCGGTCGACGGGGCGATCGAGATGGTGGAGGCGGCGCCGGCAGGCGCGCCGATGAGCTGGAACGACAGGCAGCGCACGCTGGCGAAGCTGAACGCCGGGGCGACCGAAATGGAGGCGGTGTAGACGATGAGGAAACTGATCAAGAACGGCACGATCGTAACGGCGGCCGACACGTACGTCGCCGATATTCTCGTGGACAACGGCGTCATCGCGCAAATCGGCGCGGATCTCGCCGCGGCGGCGGACGCGGAAGTCGTGGATGCATCCGGCCTATACGTGTTCCCCGGCGGCGTCGACCCGCATACGCATCTGGATATGCCGTTCGGCGGCACGGTAACGGCGGACGATTTCGAGAGCGGCACGATCGCGGCGGCGTTCGGCGGCACGACGAGCATCGTCGATTTCTGCCTGACGAGCAAAGGGGCGCCGCTGCGCGATGCCGTCGCGACCTGGCATGCCAAGGCGAAGGGCAAGGCGGTCATCGACTACGGTTTTCACCTCATGGTCGGCGAAGTGAACGACGACGTGCTGCGGGAGCTGCCGCAAATTATCGCCGAGGAAGGCATTACGTCGCTGAAGGTGTTCATGGCGTACAAGAACGTCTTCCAAGCCGACGACGGCACGCTCCTTCGCACGCTCCAGCTGGCCCGCCAAGAAGGCGCGCTCGTCATGGTGCACGCGGAGAACGGCGACGTCATTGCCTACTTGATCGATAAAGCCCTCGAGGAAGGCAACACCGATCCGATCTACCACGCGCTGACGCGGCCGTCCGTGTTGGAGGGAGAAGCGACGGGGCGGGCGGTTAACTTGACCGAGTTGGCGGACTCGCAGCTCTATGTCGTGCATGTCACGTGCGCGGAGGCGGTGGAGAAGATCGCGGAAGCCCGGCGCAAAGGCTTGCGCGTCTACGGCGAGACGTGTCCGCAGTATTTGACGCTCGACGTGTCGTATTTGGAGAAGCCGGACTTCGAGGGCGCCAAGTACGTCTGGTCGCCGCCGCTGCGGGAGAAATCTCACCAGGGCGTGTTGTGGGATGCGCTGTGGAACGGGTCGCTGCAGACGGTCGGGTCGGATCAATGCTCGTTCGATTTCAAAGGCCAGAAGGAGCTCGGGCGCGGCGATTTCTCCAAAATCCCGAACGGCGGGCCGACGATCGAGGACCGGTTCAGCCTCCTCTACTCGGAGGGGGTCGCGAAGGGACGGCTGTCGCTGAACAAATTCGTGGACGTCGTCTCGACGTCGAGCGCGAAGCTGTTCGGCCTGTTCCCGAAGAAAGGGACGATCGCCGTGGGCAGCGACGCGGATCTCGTGCTCTTCGACCCGCACGCGCAGCGGACGCTATCGGCGGCGACGCATCACATGCGCGTCGACTATAACGCGTTCGAGGGGATGGACGTGACCGGAGAGCCGGTGTCGGTGCTCGTGCGCGGCGAGTTCGTCATCCGCGACAAGCAGTTTGTCGGCACGCCCGGCAGCGGCGAATATTTGCGGCGGAAGCGGTTCGGGCAGCATGCGGCGAAGCCGAAGCGGCCGTCGGCCGAAACGGCGGGGGGCGTGCATCCATGAGCCATTATGCGGAGGTATTGAAGGAGCAGCGGGCAATCGACGCGCTGCTGGCGGACGGATTCCGGATTACGCGGATCAGCGAGGATATGGACGGCTCGGCGGTCGTATTCGCCAAAACCGCGCCGTCCGCCGAGCGGGCCGAGCTGCAGCTGCTGACGGCGGACGCGCGAAAGTACGTGGTAACGCTGCTTTTTACGCGGATGCGGGCTGGGGAATCGGCCAAATCGGAGACGGCTTCGGGGCAGGTCGAGAACTCGGCGTGAATGCAGATTGGGCGGGCAGACTCACCTTATATGCAGAGATCAAAATAAGCATGTTCTCGTATGAGCATTCATCGGGAACATGCTTTTCGTCTAATTGAGCAGTTGAATTTCTTTTGCAGGGTGGGAGGCTTTTGTTAGTTCATCTACATCAACAGGTGTCTCCAAAATAATTTTTATTTTAGCGTCTTTTGGAATGTTATTCGGGTCGACTGTTTGACTAACATCCTTTCCTAAGATACGAGTCGAGTCCGTAATGTCTATATCACACGACCTGCCAATATCAATTACGTTCTCGTTTTTGTAGTTGTTACTGTTAATAACCTCCGAGCAGTTTACCGATAGAACATTTCCGGTTATTTGTTCGAATAAGGCTTCGAACGACGAAACTCGATTATCACCTCCACAGCCTGCAAGAATGCTGCAAGTTAGTACTACCCCTAATAATGTGTGCTTCATTTTACGTACCTCCCGAATTATATAAACAGAGTGTCGGGCAATTATTAACTTTCCCGACACTCATTAAATTTAGTATATTACGCTCACTGTTGATCCAAACTTTGTTTTTAAGGCCGCCAGTACATGCTCCACGTGAGAATATATCGCGAGTCCACTTCCTGTATGTCCTGTGTCAATGCCCTTTAGCTTGCTGCCATTATACACAGTTCCCCCACTATCTCCTCCTGCACTTGTAAAACTAGCTGTTCGGAGTTTTTCGTAGGAATAGCCATCTAAATTAATTGAAAAATTGGTATTCTGTATGGTACCCCATTGAATTGGATTTGTATCAGTCGACGATCCGGACATGTAAACTACTTCCCCCGGGTTATCTTCACTTGCATTCTGTATGAATGTATATCTTCCAGTAGAGGAACTCCCGTTTAAATAAATTTTCCCTCCGGTATAGGTTAGAGAAGCTGGTCCGCCACCTATCATCCCGGCATCAGCATACCCACCCTGATTATAAAAAGTCATTGTTCCTAGCTTGCTAGTCCCTTGATAATATAATTTAGTTCGATCTGAAGTATGGCAGTGACCAGCAGTTACAACATATTTAAGGTTACCGGCAGTGGCCATGAATCCAACCGAGCACCTGGCGGTCTTGCCCTCATCATTGGTAAAAGTAATCTTAGTGCCGCCTTGCAGTGGATTCCATGTTGAAGCTCTATCAGCATCTGTTGTAGCAATATCGGCTTCCTGCACAAATACACTTTCTCCATAAAGTTTCATTAAGTAATTCGTCTTATCACTTGTTGCTCCCAGTACTCCAACGACTACTCGTGCATTGGGAATGTCTGTTGCTACGTCATTAATAATGATTCCAACTTCCATAAGCTTATCTTTTTCTCTCCATATTTTCTCGTGAATTTTGTCTAAGTCTTTCTCGGACTTACTAATGTTAATAATTTTAAGCTTGCTTTTATCGGTGAATAATGAAATTACTTCTTCAAGTTGGATGTTATTATTCTTTAAGCCAATATTCACAATTCCGCCAGCAGCTTGGTCTATAAAAAGCGTGAATTCTCCATTAGTTTTGGAAGTAACAATTTTTTTAATTTCAGTCATATACTTTTCTTGGAAATCAATGCGAGTTGTAAGCTCTGCTTCTTCCTCTGGGGATAGGTGAACGCCGTACTTTGTACTTTTTTCGTATTTTTTCATTTTTTCATCTACAATTGTTTCATTACTTACAAGCCCAAACTTTTTGCGGAAACCTATTTCAACCTCTTTTGTTACTATTTCAGATGTTTGATTACTGCCAGTAGTAGTAGAATTACGACTGTTACCATTTAAATCTTCGGCCATTACCCCAGGCAAACCTATGCAAAGCAATAAAAAAACAACCGTTAACACCTTTAAGCCCTTATTCACGAAAATATCAACTCCGTATATATTATGTTTATTAGAAAGTTAAAGAAAGTTAAAGAGGATCTGTGTAAGGATTTTTATATGTGAGAATTCAATGCAATGAGTACTCTAAAATTCAGTTTATTACGTGTTTATCTACCGTAATATGAGGAGAGTGTAGTCGAGAGTTTGCTGCATTGCCATAACTTGATACGATGGCTTGAAGGTGTTGTTAGAAATACAGGTAATTGATTAGAAACTCACCTCTCTTTTAACGAGCATTGAACTTTTCACACAACTACCCTTTAACCAAATTTGTAAAAAAATGAAACAACCTAAATATTATATTTGGAATAATAGTAAGAAATTGAGGGGTAGCCCCAAAGATACAAAAAAATAGCGCAAATCAAGCTGACGACGGCACGTTGCGATGCTGCCGCCTAAAGGGGCGCTCGCCATGGTCAACGCGGGGAATAACGACAATGTGGCCTTACTTGATCGACAAAGCGTTGGAATTTGGAAGGGCAATGATATGGATTCAATCTACAACACTACAACACACTGATGCGGCTATCGTGCTGGAGGCGAAGCGACGGGCAGGATGACTAACTTGAAGGAACTGGTCGGCCTCAGTCCTATGACGTGCATATCGCGTGCAAAGAGGCCGTGGATAAGATAGCGGAGGCATGGCGCAAACGCTCGCGCGTCTACGATGAGACACATGTGGGCAGGACCTGACGTTCGACGTGTCGTTCTAGAAAGCTACGATTCCTTGGAAACCCCAAGCAGTGGAAGTGGGTAGAAGTAACAGCTTACACCCTCCTTGCAACCGGCAACTCGCTGACGACGCTATTCACTTTCTCAACCACAGTAAGCCATAAGTCGCTGTCGCAATCGTCTGCCTAAATCGGCCATTAGACATCAGACATCTGATATCCGACATCTAGCATGAGACTTCCGGTCTTCGATTCCCCATCCTAGGTCCTCCGCCTAAAGTCTTGCCCGGTAATTGCTCCAATCCCTCGTCACTGCGCCACTCCGCCGTGCCCGGCTCCCTCTGAGGTAGGAAAACTTCAGGTCACCTTGATTTTCTCCACCTTAAGAAATTAAACATCTTCCCTTGAACTTGTCGCATTGTAAGGGTTATCAATTCCGCGTCATAATAAAGACATAAATCAACCAAGGGGGATTACAAAGGTGATTAAACAATCCAACCTCATCAAACTGGTTTTGGCTGGCGTGCTGGCAGCAAGCTTGACGGCTTGTGGAAGCAACAACGGCGGCAATAATGCAAGCGGCGGCGAGACAGAGACGGGCACGAATAACGCGGCCAAAACGAACAACGGCGGCACGAACGCGCCGGCGGAAGAGACGAAAGCGGAGAACGTGACCATTACGTTCCAGAATATTTATCCGGACCCGACGGATCCGAAGAACGGCATGCTGAAGAAAATCGTAGCTGACTACGAGAAAGAACACCCGAACGTGAAAATCGAGCTCGACTCGCTGAACACGGACCAACAGAAGCTGAAGCTGAAGACGCAAGCGGCTTCCAAAGAAGTGCCGGACATCACGATCGTGAACCCGGCCGCGCAAATGCAGCCGTTCGTGGAAGCGAACCTGTTCGCGCCGCTGAACGACATGGTGGAACAGAACGGCCTGAAAGACACGTTCCAAGAGGGCATCCTCGACTGGTACACGTTCGACAACAACCTGTACGCGCTGCCGGATGGCAATAACATCGGCCTCGTATACTACAACAAAGAGCTGTTCGAGCAAGGCGGCGTGAAAGTGCCAACGACGTTCGAAGAGATGGTCGACGTCGTTAAGGCGCTCAAGGCAAAAGGCATCCAGCCAATGGCGATCGGCGAGAAAGACTCCTGGACGGGCTCCTTCCTGTTCATGAACATCCTGCTCCGCACGAACGGTCCTGGCTTCCTGAAGGACGTTGCGGCTGGTACGAAGACGTTCGAAGATCCGGCATTCGTCGACGCGGTCGAAGCGTTCCAGAACCTCGTTCAAGCAGGCGCGTTCCAAGAAGGCGCAACGAGCTTCGACTACAACGCAGGCGAGAACCTGTTCAAGACAGGCAAAGCGGCGATGTACTACATGGGCAGCTGGGCAACAGGCGGCATCGAGACGTCGTCGGTTAACGGCAAAGTCGGCGTATTCAAGTTCCCGACGGTTGGCGGCAAAGGCAACCCGAACGAGTTCATGCTCGCGCCGGGCTCCGCATTCGCGATCTCCGCGAACAGCAAGCACCTGCAAGAGACGAAAGACTTCCTGAACTACTTCATGCTGAACTTCCCGAAAGAGGCGTTCGCGGTGAAAGGCGCAGTTGGTCTGGCTCAGAAAGTCGAAGGCGACTTCAAAGCAGCCGGCTACTCCGACATGGCGATGGAAGTGCTCGGCCTGTTCAAAGAAGTTCAAGGCGGCGACCTGTCCTTCGATAACACGATGAACCCAGGCACGTCCCAAGGTCACCTGACGAGCATCCAAAACCTGTTCGTACAGAAGAAAGACTCCGCGGAAGTGGCGAAAGAGCACCAAGCGGCGTTCGAATCCAACAAATAAGTTCTACCTAAATAGAGACAAAGTCTGAGGGTGCAAGGGGTCTGCCGTTAGTAGCAGGGACGGACCCCGGCGCCCTCGATTCATTTTGGTTAGGAGATGATTCCATGAACGTCTTGCGGGTGTCCAAATGGACGATTGCCGCTTTTGTGCTGCCGTGTCTGATCGTGTACGTTGGCTTGGTTTTCATACCGGTCCTCGTCTCGGTGTACAGCGGTCTGCTGGATTGGAACGGCATCGGCACGTCGAAGTTTGTCGGCTTGGACAACTTCAAGACGCTGCTGTTCGATGATCCGGTATTCTGGCCATCGGTGCGCCGTACGCTAATGTTCGCCGTATTCTCCATGGCGGAAATTCCAATTGCGTTGTTTGTCGCGATTTTGCTCAACCGTTTCGTGAAGAAACCGAATTTCTTCGTGTCGGCGTACTTCATGCCGGTCATTCTCTCGGTCGTTATTATCGGCCAACTGTGGAAAACGATCTACAATCCTGCTGCCATGGGCGGCATGCTCAACCAGGTACTGGAGCAAATCGGTCTCTCGAGCTGGACGCATTCGTGGCTCACGGAGCCGAATATCGCGATGTACTCGCTCTACTTCGTCGCATTATGGCAATACCTTGGCTACCACACGCTCATTCAGTTTACGGGCATCCAGAACATTTCCGCCGATATCTATGAAGCGGCGAAGATTGACGGGGCCGAAGGGCTGAAGGCGGACTGGTATATTACCTTCCCGATGAATATTCCGATTTTCAAAATATCGATCGTCCTCGCGTTTATCGGCTCGCTCCAAGCGTTCGACATGGTCATGGTCATGACCGCAGGCGGCCCGGCTCACGCGACAGACGTCATCTCGACCCATATGTACAACATGTCCTTCCTGTCCATGAAGTACGGCTACGGCAGCTCGATCGCCACGTTCCTGGTCGCGCTTTGCTTGCTGGCTACGGTCGTCATCAATTTCATCTTCAATCGTCTGGAACGCAAATACACGTAAGGAAGGAGGAGTCCGGTCATGAGTCAAACCATACCCGTCGCCGGCGTAAAGCCCGTTGCACAGAGAGGGAAGCAAATGTTCCCGCTGGCGAAAATCATCGTGTTCATTCTACTTGGCATTCTGCTCGTCACCCAGCTGTATCCACTCCTCTGGCTGCTTATATACTCGCTGAAGAATAACGAGGAGATTCTATCCGGCAGCTTCTTCTCGCTGCCAAGCAAGCTGATGTGGAGCAACTACACGGACGCGATCGCATCCGGCAATTACTTCAAATATTTGCTAAACAGCTTGATCACGACAACCAGCACGATGGTGCTCGTCCTGCTGCTGTCCTCGCTGGTATCGTTCGCGATCAGCCGCTTCCGTTGGAAATACGGCCAGCTCGTCATGGTGCTGTTCCTGATCGGGATGATGATCCCGATGCAGGCGACGCTGCTGCCGCTGATGCTCATTTTCAAAGAAATGCACATCCTTAACACGCTCTGGTCGCTTATCCTGCCTTACGTCGCGTTCCAGACGCCGATCGCGGTGTTCATCATGAGCGGGTTTATGAAGTCGATTCCGCACGAGATCGAGGAGTCGGCGGTCGTCGACGGCGCGAATGTGCTGCGTATCTTCTGGAGCGTCATCATTCCGGTATCGATTCCGCCGATGATGACCGTGTGCATCCTGACGTTCATCAACATTTGGAACGAGTACATTTTGGCGGCGACGTTCATCTCGAAGGAAGCGCTCAAGACGCTGCCGTTCGGCGTGAACAGCTTCGTCAGCCAGTATTCGGTCAACTACGGGGCGATCGGCGCTTATCTGGTGCTTGGCGCGCTGCCGGTTATCATCATTTACTTCCTGCTTGCGGACAAAATTACAAAGGGCATGGTGGCCGGCGCGGTCAAAGGGTAAGACTAGCGCGCGCCGCGCTATGTTACAATAGAGTCATCGATGAAGATGGCGAGAGCCTAAGGTCGGGCGTTCGTCCGGAAATGCGCAGCTATGCGCATTTCCGCCGGCGCCTGATCTTTGCGCTTAATCGCCAGGGAAGGGAGATTGTACGCAATTGGCACGGTCGCGCGGCAGACATTCCATTTATAACCGGCTGTTTCTGCTCTTTCTCTCCTGCATGATGACGCTCATTGTCATTGTCAGCGTGCTTTACTACCGCAAAACAACCGACATCATTCATACCAAGATCAGCGACATGGCCGAGAAAAACATCTCCCAGACCGTTGGTCTTTTTGATCTTC
Source organism: Paenibacillus aurantiacus (assembly GCF_042431225.1). Classification (NCBI taxonomy): domain Bacteria; kingdom Bacillati; phylum Bacillota; class Bacilli; order Caryophanales; family Paenibacillaceae; genus Paenibacillus; species Paenibacillus aurantiacus. Next base: position 217,879 of record NZ_JBHMDO010000022.1, read on the forward strand.
TGCTGGAAGGGTACGACAGCGTCACGAAATCGCTCAACAGCAACTACGAGCTGCTGCGGCTGCTGGAGGAACGCGAGAAGGAGAAAGACCCTGCGCTTAGCGTCATCGACGAGCGGTCGATCACGAATATTATGGGCGCCGTGTACTATTCCCGAGACGATATCGTCGGCATTCATATCATCACGAACTCCGGCAAGCTATACAATTACGAGAAACGATATGCCGGCGTGTTCGACTTGAATTACCAGAAGACGGACTGGTATGGCAAGCTGCAGGCCTCGACCGGCGAGATGGTGTGGCTGGGCTTGTACAATGGGTCGGTCATCAACAGTCTGCAGGAGGAGCGGGTGTTCGTCTTCGGCCGCGCGCTGTATGACCTGACGACGTATAAGAAAATCGGCATCATGTTCATCGAGACCAATCCGAAGCCGATCCTCGCCGCGCTGTCCAACGTCACGATCAGCCCGAACAGCCAGGTGTATATCGTCGACCGGGAGGATCGCATCATCGCCTCGACGGGCAGCGAGGATGCGGTGATGCCATCGTTCAGCGGGCTGCCGCGGCCCGTGCGGAAGGAAGTCGTGGTCGATAACGGCACGGATCAGCTCATCGTCTCGGCTAAGGCGGCGCTGGCGGACTGGACGGTGTTCGGTTTGACGCCGAAGGCGGATATTGGCTCCGAGCTCAAGGATACGCGCCAATATTTGCTTGTCGTCATCGCGGTGCTGGTCGTGCTCTCGATCGCGATCGCCTCGCTGGTCTCGCGAACGATCGCCTCCCCGCTCAAACTGCTTATTCGCGAGATGAAGCAGGTGGAGCTTGGCAATTTTAAAGGGGGCGTGAACGTCAAATCGTTCGATGAGATCAACAGCCTCGTCGGCTCCTTCAACCGGATGGTGCATCGCATGGACGAGTTGATTGAAGGCATTACGCTCGCTTCGATCAGCGAGAAGAATGCCGAGCTGCAGGCGCTGCAGTCGCAGGTCAATCCGCATTTTCTGTACAACACGCTCGACATGATCTATTGGATGCTGGATGAACGGGAGAACGACCGGCTCGGGCGCGTCATTCTGGCGCTCTCCCACATGTTCCGCTACAGCAGCGATTGGCAGGAGGCGTCCCGCACGACGCTGCGCCAGGAACTCGATCAGATGCGTCATTACATGACGATCATCGAGAGCCGGCTTGAAGGGCGCGTCACGACCGAGATTCAGATCGAGGACCGCTGGCTGGATGCCGTCATGCCGAAGATGACGCTGCAGCCGATCATCGAGAATGCCGTCAAGAGCGGGCTCGAGCCGCTGGGGCGCCCTGGCAAGCTGCGCGTCTATACGGAAGTAGACGCAGGCGAGCTGCGGATCGTCATCGAGGATGACGGTGTCGGCATGGATGAGCAGACGCTCGAGTACTTGCAGCAGTCGCTGCTCGGTGGCAGATTCGGGCGCGCGGTCGGCGAGGGCGAGGAGGATGCGCCTACGTCGACGGCGGACATGATGGGGGACGGGCGAGAAGGTGCGGCCGGTGCCGCGGGGATGGGCACACCTGGGCTGGCCGCTGCTGGCGGCCCCGTGCATGCGGATGCGGCACAGCGGCGCAAGGGCATCGGGCTGCCGAACGTGCACCGGCGTATCGCGATTATGTACGGGGACCAATACGGCCTCCGAATCGATAGCAAACGAGGTGCGGGAACGACGGTTATCGTCGTCATGCCGCTGCCTTAGCGGATTGGTTTGCGTTGCCAATCGGAAGATTGGGAATGCAGCATTCCGCGATAAGGAAGCGGATTGGTTTGCGTTGCCAATCGGAAGATTGGGAATGCAGCATTCCGCGATAAGGAAGCGGATTGGTTTGCGTTGCCAATCGGAAGATTGGGAATGCAGCATTCCGCGATAAGAAAGCGGATTGGTTTGCGTTGCCAATCGGAAGATTGGGCATGCAGCATTCCGCGATAAGAAATACAAGATGACTTATATGCGTGAAACATATACCGCTTGTATTTTAAGAAAGGTGGTTCGATTGATGGATATTCTTATTGTGGACGACGAGACGGTGATCCGCGAAGGTATTATGCGCACGCTGCATAACCGCTTTCCCGAACACACGCTTCATTTGGCCGCGAATCCGGAAGAGGCGGCGGCGCTGTTGCGCCGGCACCGCATTCATATCGTGCTGACCGATATTCTCATGCCCGGGATGACGGGGCTTGAGCTGATGAATCTCTCCGCCAAGCTGTACCCGCATATCAAGTGGGTCGTCATCTCCGCTTATTCGGAATTCGCCTACGCGCAGGAAGCGGTACGCCTGGGGGCCAAAGATTATTTGCTGAAGCCAATCGGCAAAGAAGTGCTTGTCGCCATGATCGAGAAGCTGACCGCCGAGGTGGCGGCCGAGACGGAGCAGACCGAGGAGGCGGAGCAGCTGCGGCGGAGCCGGAAGTTTCTGCGGGAGGCCGTCTTCCAGCGCTTGGCGTCCGGACTCGACATCGGCGGCATTGACATGGGCTCGTTCATGGAGAACCACCCGCATTTTCAGCTGGTGATGGTCAAGATGGAGAGCGACAAAATCGTTCACCTCGAGCATTTCATTATCGAGAACGTGCTGGGCGAGCTGATCGGCAAATTCGGCACCGGCTTCGTCACGACCTTCGACGGTAAAAGCCTGCTAGGTCTCGTCACGCCGCGGGAAGGCGAGCAGCTGAACGCGCTCGTGGATGAGCTGCGCAGCCATCTCGGCCGCTATTTGAAGGTGCCGTTCCAGATTATGCACTCGGGCATCATCGCGGACGTGCAGGACGTGCCGGCTGAGGTGCGCCGCATGCGGCAGGCGTCGTCCACCCAGGTCTACGAGCAGGTGGCCGGCGGCGGCGATCGCGCGATCGAGGTGGCGCTTCAATATATGAAGACCAACTATCATGCCGATCTGTCGCTCGAGAAGGTGGCGTCCGTCGTCTACTTGAATCCGGTCTACTTCAGCCAGCTGTTCAAGCAGAAGACGGGCAGCGGCTTCAAGGAATACGTGATCCAGCTGCGGCTGGAGCAGGCGAAGCAGCTGCTGCAGAACCCGAAGCTGAAGCTGGCGGAGGTGTGCGAGCGCATCGGCTACCATGACATGCGCCACTTCTCGCAAGTGTTCCGCAAGAAGTACGCGGTCACGCCAACGGAGTATCGGCAGTCGCTCGGGACGCAGACGGCGGAGAAATAGCGGGATCGTGCGCAGGTAGAAGGCGGGTGCTCTTCGTCCTCGACCGGCGAATGAATCCAGTCCGTGCGCGATCGGGCAGCTAGAGCAATGAAACCGGCCGATGCATGTCAGGCCCGCTTTCGACGACGTTGTCAGCTTCCTTGTTGGCGTCTAGGGCAGTCCTGAGCGGTTGGATTGCGCGTCTCGGGGCGAGTAGCGGACACGATATGGACAACGAGAAAGACCGCCGGAGAGGATCTCCGGCGGTCTTTTGATGCGGCGGAAGTGTTGAGGGCACTGACGGTGGCGGAGAGTGCTCGGAGCAATGCGATAGTTTACCTCTGGTCGCTATCGGAGGCAGAAGGTGCACGGAGTGGAGCGATAGCGACTCCCAGGTCGCTAACGGCGGCAGAAGGTCACGGAGTGGAGCGATAGCGACTCCCAGGTCGCTAACGGCGGCAGAAGGTCACGTAGTGGAGCGATAGCGACTTCCAGGTCATTAACGGTGGCGAAGAGTGCATGGGGTGGAGCGATAATGACTTCCAGGTCATTAACGGCGGCGAAGAGTGCATGGGGTGACTTCCAGGTCATTAACGGCGGCGAAGAGTGCATGGGGTGGAACGATAGTGACTTCCAGGTCCTTAACGGCGGCGGAGAGCGCATGGGGTGGAGCGATAGTGACTTCCAGGTCCTTAACGGCGGCGGAGAGCGCATGGGGTGGAGCGATAGTGACCTCCAGGTCATTAACGGCGGCGAAGAGTGCATGGGGTGGAACGATAGTGACTTCCAGGTCATTAACGGCGGCGGAGAGCGCATGTAGTGGAGCGATAGTGACCTCCAGGTCCTTAACAACGGCGAAGAGTGCATGGGGTGGAACGATAGTGACTTCCAGGTCCTTAACGGCGGCGGAGAGCGCATGGGGTGGAGCGATAGTGACTTCCAGGTCATTAACGGCGGCGGAGAGCGCATGGGGTGGAGCGATAGTGACCTCCACATCATTAACGGTGGCAGAAGACGAATGGAGCATTGCGATAGTGACCTTCTCCAGGTCGCTATCGCCAACGGCGCCGGGCTGGCGGCCAAGTTGATGGTCAGGTCGTCTTATCCGTCCGGTCATGCCATAATCTTGCAGTCCTTGCGCGAAGGCTCTCTGCGTGCGCTATTAGGTGCGCGGATGTCGACCCCTTGACGCGGAAAGCGGGCAAATTGTCGATTTTCAACAGGTTGTCCTTTCGGCTCTGCTGTCGAATAAAACCTCAAAAAATGGACATGTTGACTCTCATCGTTAATAAATGGGTTAAGAAATGATAATAGGTCTCTAAAGCCGCTCTTTTCCGCTTTTAGAACCCTTAAATAAATCTACAAAAAAACATAAAAACTCTAAGACCGTTTTCGGCAGACATTCCATTTGGTGTCATGTAAACTGTGAAGCATGCTGTTGTGGCTTTACCGATTCGCACGCCGCAAATCCATTACCCGGGGGGACTTAGCTTGGACATGACAACGATCCTGGCACTGCTTGAAGCAGGCAAAACGCAAAAGGAAATCGCGGAGCAGTTAGGCATACCGGTCGGGAGGCTCCGGTATCAGCTGACCAACTACCGCAAGTCGCAGGCAAGCCGTGCGTTAACGCCCGCTCCGCCGGAGGTGGACGATTACGCGCTGCTGGATGAGCGCTACGAATTGGACCGGCTGGTCGCGATGCCGCGGGATGCGGAATCGCTATATGTTTACTGGGAGCTGACGCCGGAGCTCATCGGCATGGTCGAGTCGCATTTCGGCTGCAGCTGGAGCGTGCTGCCGAAGCGGCTGCGCGTGTACGATGTGTCGTTCGTTCACTTCAAAGGGGACAACTTCAACCGGTATTGGGATTTCGACGTGACCCAGGAGGCCAACAATTGGTTCGTCAACGGTGTGGCGCCGGCCTGCTCGTACGTGATCGATTACGGCACCGTCGCGCTGGACGGGCGCTTTATTACGCTGCTGCGCTCCAATTCGGTCCAGACGCCGCCGCGCGAGGAGCAGCGGGAGGGCGAATCGCGCTGGGTACGGATGGAAGTGTCGCAGGCAATAGAGCCGCAAACATCGTGGCAGCCATTCTTCAACGGCTATTCGTTGTCGGCGCAGGCGGATCTGGATTAGGATAGGCACATCATCCGGGCAAGATCACGCATAACCGCTTGCTTACGAAGTTCGTTTCGCTTCTCGTGAACGTTTAATTAGGAGGGGTTCTGTTGGCCAAAGGTTATTTGTCTCTCGTCCTGCACGCACATCTGCCTTTCGTTTATCATCCGGAGAGCGACAATTATATAGAAGAGCGCTGGTTGTTCGAAGCGATGACGGAAACGTATATCCCCCTGCTCGAGGCGTTCGATCGTCTGGATCGGGACGGGGTCGATTTTCGCGTGACGATGTCGCTGACGCCAACCTTGCTCACCATGCTGGCCAAACCGCTTCTCCAAGAGCGGTACGTGCAACATCTCGATAATTTGATCGCGCTGGCGGCCGCGGAATGCGAGAGGCTGAAGGACGATGAGGCGCTCCTTCCGCTTGCCCGCGGGTATGCCGCGCAATTCGTACATATCAAGCAGCTGTTCACGCAGACGTACGGCTGCAATCTGATTCGGGCTTTCGAACGGTTCCAAGCGGCCGGGTACGTGGAACTCATCACCTGCTCGGCGACGCACGCGTTCCTGCCTTACGTCCGGACGGAGCAGGCGCTCCGCGCGCAGATCGATAACGCGGTGCGCATCCATACGTCGAGCCTGGGGAGAGCGCCGCGGGGCATTTGGCTGCCGGAATGCGGATACGTCGAAGGGTTGGACCGGATTCTCAAGGATTACGGGCTGGATTTCTTCATGACCGATACGCACCATGTGCTCCATGCCCGCCCGAAGCCGGAATTCGGCGCGTACGGACCGGTCGTTACGCCGAGCGGCGTTGCCGCGTTCGCGCGGGATCAGGAGACGAGTCGGCAAGTCTGGAGCTCGCTCGATGGATATCCGGGCGATCACGACTACCGCGAATATTACCGGGATATCGGGTACGATCTGGACGAAGCGTATTTGAAGCCGTTTATGCATCCCTCCGGCGTGCGGCTGAATACGGGGATCAAATATTACCGAATCACCGGCGATGGTCAGCCGAAGGAGCCGTACAATCCCGAGTGGGCGGCGGAGAAGGCCGCCCGTCATGCCAGTCACTTCATGTTCAACCGCGAGAAGCAGATCGAGCATCTGAGCGCGCATATGCCGCGCAAGCCGCTCGTGACCGCGTCGTACGATGCCGAGCTGTTCGGTCACTGGTGGCATGAGGGACCGATGTTCATCGAATATTTGTGCCGGAAAATCCACTTTGACCAATCGACGTTCAAAATGATCACGCCGGTCGAATATTTGGCCGAGTATCCGGAAAATCAGCAGGCGGAGCTGTCGTTCGCGAGCTGGGGCCGCGCGGGCTTCGGCGAGGTATGGCTCGGCCAAAGCAATGCGTGGATCTACCGTCATCTGCACCGGATGGAGGAGCAGATGATCGAGCTGGCCGACCGTCTTCCGGATGCCACGGGCAGCAAGCGGAAGGCGCTCAACCAGGCGGCGCGCGAGCTGATGCTGGCGCAGAGCAGCGACTGGGCGTTCATCATGGATGCCGGGACGATGGTGGATTACGCGCTGAAGCGGACCAAGAACCATATCGTCCGGTTCCGTCGGCTATACCGGGATCTGCTGCGGGGCACGGTGGACGAAACATGGCTCCGGGAGGTCGAAGCGCGCGATGCCATAAGTCCCGATCTCGATTATCGGATCTACCGCTCCAAGCTGCCGGCGGCGAAGGAAGGAACGGGGCTGCCGCGCCAGCTTGCCGGCAGGCGCCGCGTGCTGATGCTCTCGTGGGAGTATCCGCCGATGATCGTGGGCGGCTTGTCGCGCCACGTGTTCGATCTGTCGCGCATGCTGGCGGAGCAGCAGGTGGAGGTGCACGTCATCACTTCGCACGTGGAGGGATATCCGGCCTACGAGGTCAACCAGGGCGTACATGTTCATCGGATAGCGGCCTATCAGCGGCAAAATATCTCGTTTATGGAATGGGTGTTCCAGCTGAATTTGGCCATGGCTTCGTATGCGGGCGGTTTGATCGCGCACTATGGCCCGTTCGATCTTGTCCATGCGCATGATTGGATCGTCGGCGAGGCGGCCAAGACGCTGAAGCATCGCCACGGGCTGCCGCTCGTCGCCACGATTCATGCCACCGAGCACGGGCGCAACCATGGTCTGCACAATGAGCTGCAGCATCGCATTCACGCGCTGGAATGGCAGCTGACATACGAAGCGTGGCGCGTCATCGTTTGCAGCGACTATATGCGCGAGGAAGTGACTCGGTTGTTCGAGCTGCCGCCGGACAAAATCGACATGATTCCGAACGGCGTCGAGACCGCCGCGGTCGTCCGCGTCGAGCACAACGCGGCGGACATTCATTCGCGTTACGCGCTGCCGCATGAGCGCATCGTGCTGTTCATCGGCCGGCTCGTCCGGGAGAAGGGCGTTCACGTGCTGATCGAGAGCGCGGAGCAGGTGCTCGCCGGATGCCCGGACGCGAAGTTCGTCATTGCCGGTCAAGGGCCGATGCAGGAGCAGCTGCGTCAGTTGGCGGGTCCGCTCATCGCGCGGGGCAAGGTGGAATTCGTCGGCTACGCCGACGATCGCATGCGCAACGAGCTGCTGCGCGTCGCGTCCGCGGCGGTCTTCCCGAGCCTGTATGAACCGTTCGGCATCGTGGCGCTCGAGGCGATGGCTTCGGGCACGCCGATCATCGTCTCCGGGACGGGCGGCTTCCAGGAGATCATCCAGCATGGCGTGGACGGCTTCACCGTTCTGCCGGGCGATGTGCGGTCGCTCGCCTCTCATATCGTCAAAATGCTAGAGTTCGAAGATATGGCCCGAGCGATGGCGAGGAAGGCCTCGCATAAAGTGGCGACCCGATACAACTGGGAGCGCATCGGCCAGCTGACGACGGATGTCTATGACAAGGTCGCGGGTCCGCCGCCAGAGGAGCGGCCGTTCGATGACTTCGTCGCGGCCGCGACGGGAACCGGACAGTAGCCGGGAAGCTCGCCCGTGCGCCCCATCGCCGGATGTAGACGACGATCCTGCGGCGCGTATCGCTTCCGTCCTGACGCTGCGCAGATAAGGCCGCGGGAAGACTCGGTTAGGTTCACGGCAGGTCACGGCAGGTCGCAATGCGCAAAATGGGCGCAGATGTATTTCCTGCCGGTGGAAATATCCGAACAGCTCCCTTTCGGACGCCAATAGAACAGCCCTCATTCCCGCGTGCCGCGCGGAATTGAGGGCTTTTTGGGCATGCGCGCGCGGACGAGCCTTGGAGTGTGTGCTGCTAGGCGGATGTCCGGCCGGGCAGCGTATGCCCGCCATGCGTCTCCCGCTGTAAGCGCACCCTTTCCGAACATAGCGCATAGTCTATAAAAACGGATCAGCAACCGTTTGTTTCTGCTAGATTCGGGTCACACTGGATAACAGAGAGATGAACTCTAATTGGGTCGTTTCGTACTACTTGGAGGAGGGATCGGTTATGTTGTCCGAAAGTTACCGAGTGCTGGAACAGCTGCGATTGCCGCATGGCTTGTATGTGGCGAGTCCGTCGAACGACTACAAATATGTGTGGATCCGCGACTGCGTTTATATGGCGCTGCCTTATCTCGATAAGCCGACCAAGGAATACGAGCAGACGTATTATCGGCTGCTTGATCTGTTCCGGGAATACGAATGGAAGCTGGATATTCTGTGCAAGCAGAAGCCGCAGTGGGAATGGGAGTATTTGCATGCCCGCTATTCTTATGAAGACGTTCGGGAAATCCATGAGGAATGGGGCCATATCCAACACGACATGATCGGCGCGTTCCTGTTCGGCCTTGGGCAAGGGGCGGAGCGCGGGAAGAAGATGCTTCGGGACAAGAAGGATCGGGAGATCGTGCAAAAGCTCGTGTATTACTTGTGCAATGTAGAATACTGGCATGATCCGGATAACGGCATGTGGGAGGAATGGCGCGAGGTGCACGCTTCCTCGGTTGGTGCCTGCGTGGCCGGTCTCAAGGCGGTGGAACGGATGGTGCACGTGCCGGAGGAAGCCATCCAGGCGGGGCTTCGCTCGCTGATGGGGCTGTTCCCGCGCGAGAGCCATGACAAACCGGCCGATTTGGCGCAGCTCAGCCTCGTCTATCCGTACCGGCTGTTCACGGGCGTGCTCGGCGAGACGATCGTGCGCAACGTCGAGAAGCGCTTGCTGCGGGAGCGGGGCGTAATCCGGTACGAGGGAGACAGCTATTACAGCACGCTCGAGCGGGAGCATGGACGGGGCATGCCGATGTCGTTCTACTATGGCACGGAGGCGGAGTGGACCTTCGGACTGCCGTGGCTGGCGCTCTGCCATCGGGAGCTGGGCAATCCGGCCGAGGCGGCAGAATATGTCCGGCGCACGGAAGCGGTCATGCTAGAACCGGGCAAGCTGCCGGAGCTGTACTACAGCGGCACGTCGGAGCCGAATCCGAACAACCCGCTGGGCTGGAGCTGCGCAATGTACATTCTCGCGAAGGAAGCCGTCAAGGAGTCGACGAGGGCGCTTCGCGGTTTGGCTTAACACATTGGTTTGTTGACATCGCGGCATCGTATGCTGCAGGCAAAGAGCGGGGTGCTCCTTCGGGGGAGCATCCCGTTTCGGCGTTCGCGCGAAGCGCTAGCCCGAGACGAACCCTCCGCCGTTGACGTGCATCGTCTCTCCGCTCACATACCGCGAATCCTCGCTGGCCAAATAGACATATGCGGGTGCGAGCTCGAAAGGCTGACCAGCCCGTTTCATCGGGGTATCGGTGCCGAAGGTCGCGACGCGTTCGGCGGAGAAGCTCGACGGAATAAGCGGCGTCCAGATCGGTCCCGGCGCCACCGCGTTAACGCGAATGCCTTTGTCGGCGAGGTTCAAGGCCATCGAGCGCGTGAACGAGACGATCGCGCCTTTGGTGGCGGAGTAGTCGATCAGCGTCTTCTCGCCCGCGTAGGCGGTAATGGATGCCGTATTAATGATGGACGCGCCGTCCTTTAGGTGCGGCAGCGCGGCTTGCGTCATGAAGAACAAGGAGAAGAAGTTCGTCTGGAAGGTATGGCTGAGCTGCTCCTCGGAGATATCCAGAATACTTTCCTGGGGATATTGCACGCCGAGGTTGTTCACGACGATATCGAGGCAGCCGAACGTGCGAAGAGCCGTGTATACCGCGGCGTAATTGTTGGCCTTCAGCCGCAGATCGGTCGCCAGCAGGACGCAGCGTCCGCCGAGCTGCTCGATGCGGGTGCGCGTCTCTTCCGCGTCGCGATGCTCGTCGAGATAGACGATGACGACGCGCGCGCCTTCCTTGGCGAACGCGATGGCTGTCGCCCGGCCGATGCCGCTGTCGCCGCCGGAGATGATCGCCGTTTTGCCGAGCAGCTTGCCGCTGCCTTTGTACGAAGGATTCTCGACGATCGGGCGAGGGTTCATTAGATATTCTAACCCCGGCTGTTTGTTTTGATGCTGCGGGGGGAAGGCGAGGGGCTGCTCGGTCGTTTGAGATTCGGTGGCGTAGTAGGGATAGACGGGGTACTGGTGAAAATGTTTGTTGTACATGGGTACCTCCTGCATGTTTCTGGGCTGGTATCCATGGTATTCGTTAGAGAAACGGGAGGTTCGTGGGTAAAAAAAGAAACCCGATTGCTCGGGTTTCTAGATTTGTTTCTTATGGAGCAGGAGCAGGAGCCGGAGCCGGTACCGGTGCAGGAGTCGAGTCGGTTGCAACCGTCACACGATACGTTTTGGTCACGCCGCCTACATAACTAATCGTGACATCGAACGCATCGCCAACTTTCAGCTGGCTCTTGTCGATCTTCATGTTAGCGGCAGAGCCGTTGCTCTTCACCGTAAAGTCGCCGCTGACTTTGGAGACGAGAACGCTCGGAACGCTGAAGGTTGATCCATCAGCAAACGTGATCGCCCCATGCTCGCCAACGGTTGCCGGCGTTTTGACGCCGTATTGGTCCGTGACGACGATGCTCATTTCGTCCGTATTCGTACCTTGAATCAAGGAGTCAATCGTAAAGTCGCTGGCTTTATCGAAGTTAATCGAAGTTTGAGCCACGTCGTTAACCAAGAGGTCGAACGATACGACTTTCGGCGCTGCCTTGGAGAACGTGACGGTTTGTTTGATTGGCGCATCCGGTTTGGCGCTAACCGTGATTTCCACCGGCACTTTGAGATCCGTTGCATCGCCGTAGGCTAGCGCGGAAGAGACATCGAATATACCGTCTTTGGAAACGTCGTTATTAACGGTATTGTTGGTCGGTGCAGTTACGGTATACTCGGTGTTATCCAGCAAGACCTTGCTGCCGTCCGCCAGAACTCCATATACTTTAACGACTTTATCGTAGGCGTCGTTGTCGGCTTGGCCTGCGCCCTTCTCGTCATAAACCGTTCCGATCGTATCGGCTGTGAAAGAGGTGTACTCCGAGCCGTTCGTTGTACGGAACGTAACGTCCGCCGAACTATTATTCACGCCGGAAAGCGCGAATGTAACTTTCTCCGTCGTATTCTTGCCGGAAGTATCGAAAGTGATTTTCTTATTGGTCTTGTCAATGGTGCTCGTTGTGAAGTTGACGGCATTGTTCGCTTTATCCGCGGACAGCGCATCGGTCGTAGCTTCCGTGATCGTAATCGATCCGCCGTCTTCAAGCCAAGCCGCGACGGCGGCATCGCTCATGATCCTGCCGTGCTGATCCTGAACAAGCAGGTCCGTGTAGCTAAGCTCGATACCGGTTTGGTCCGTTTTGAACGTTTTGCTGTAAGTGGTTTTTAAGCCATTGACGCTTGCCGGTTTGGCCGCTTGGCGAACTTGAACCGTCGCTGTTTTGACACTGTTCGTCGCGGTCATGAGCACAAGCGACTTCGTTTCGGAAGTGGAAGTCTCGCTTTGGACCTTAACAAGGTCGCCAGGAATGCGGAGTTGAACAGCACCGTCTTTGAAGACGAATGGATTATCGACTGCCTTCCCGTCATAGGTCACTTTGACGCCTTTTGTTGCGCTGTTCAATGTCGCCGTATTCGTCACCGCGTTGCCATCTTTGTCGACGGCGTCTACCGTAAAGTATGCCGCTTCACCCGCGGAGACGAACTCGGTAGTGCTCGAAACATTGATGGTGTTGACGCGTGCGGCTTCTGCAACCGTAACCGTGGTGGTTGCGCTTTTGCCGGAAGTCGTCGTTACCAGCGTGACGATGTTGCTGCCTACGGCCACCGGACCCTTAAGTTGCAAAGCAGTTCTCGTTACGCCATCGACCGTAACGGTCGTGAAGTTGTCCGGCGTGGCCGACGAGGTGATCGCTCCATTCGGAACGTCGACGATCAAGCTGTTCGACTCATGCACTTGGACTTGCGCGTTAAGCTTAGCAACATCGGTAATCGTTTTGCCGTACTGGTCCTTCACGTCGACCAGGATATAGAACGGCGTCGTCGAAAGATCGGTGTCTTCGTTAAGAACCTTCTTATCGACATTGTACACGCCGTCGGTCGTAACAACGGAAGCGCGGGCTTCGGCCGAGACCGTGAATGTTTTGTTCGCTGTCAGGACGGTTGCGCCGTTATTGTAAATCAACGTCAACGGTACTGTTTGATCTACTTTGTAGTCGCCTGCGAGAGTGGCCAGACCATCGGTTTTATTAATCGTGAACCCATTGGAAGTCAGGTCCGTCGTCTTCGTAATGTTCTCGCCGTATTGGTTCAGCACTTGATATGGTATCGCGATATCATCGATATCCGTATCAGCATCCGGGGATGGCAAATCGACGAGTGCGGCCACATCGGACAAGAATTCGATCTTATCGACTTTCTCGTTGGCTGCCGTGAATTTGCTCGTGAGATCTGCTGTGGCTGCGCCAGTCGCCGTGACTGTATAGTCGCCTTCGGTCAACTTGGTCGTCGTTTCCAGTACGACGGTTGTCTTGTCGGCAGAAACGGTTTTATCCGCGACGGAGACCGTTTGCGTTCCCTTCTTGATCGTGAACGTCACGGCCGACGGATCGATCGCCGCGCCGAATTTCACTTCGATTTTCTTCGCGCCGGTTGGCGTTGCTTTGAACTCAGCTGCCTTAGGCGCTACGACCGTCGCGCTACCTTTGACGGCATCCTTCGTTACCGTTACCGTGTAAGAAGCGCCGCTTGTCAGCGCGTCTGTCGAGACGGTTGCCGTTTTCTTGTCGTCGCTCAGCGTGACTTTGGTGACTTTGACGTCCTTGCCGTCTTTGTCCTTGACGGTCAGGTCCGTAGCAGCGAACGTGTCGACGGCCGTCGTGAACGACAGCTTGATTGTATTGGTATCGCTCGCTTCCGCTTTGAACGAAGTATTCTTGATCGTGTCGGCTGCCGTTTGCAGCTTATCCACGTTCGTCACGTAACGATCAACGACCACCGCAACTTGCTCGCGCGTAGCGGCGCCTTTGCCGTTGAACGTCGATTCGTTGATGCCTGTCAGCAGGCCGTTGTTCACGGCGAACGCAACCGAATCCCGGGCGAAGGACGAGATTGCATCTTTATCCGCGAACTTCAACGTGTCGCCTTGGCCTTTGATATCGTCGGCCGAGAGTCCCAGCGAACGAACAAGAATCGTCGCCAGCTGCTCGCGCGTAATTTCGCCGGTCGGGCCGAAAGTGCCGTCACCCGTGCCTGTGATCAAGCCTTTGGCTACCGCGGTTTCGATGTATTTGTAAGCCCAGTGCGTTTTTGGCACGTCTTTGAACGTCGGCGTGTCCGGGTTCGCCAGATCCGCGTCCTTCACGAGCGCCTTGACGATCATCGACGTGAACGCGTCGCGCGTCATCGTACCTTTCGGGTTGAACGCGCCAGTCTGGTCGCCTTGGATCGTGCCGGACTCGACCAGACGCACGATCGCTTCCTTCGCGAAGCCGGACGCCTTGTCGATGTCTTTCGGACCAGCTGCAGCCGCATGCGCCGCGCCGCCGGCCAGCGGAATCGTACCGAGAACGACACCGCCGAGAACGACTTTGGCCACGGTAACCTTCAGGTTCGGATATTTGTTCTTGACGTAGTTGATGATGCTGGCCTTCGTCTCGCTGTCCGGGCCGCCTTTGCCGAGCTCTTCCGCGAACTCGGTTTGATCATCCGCTAAGTAAATGATGACCTCGTAGCCACCATTTCTCGATTTCTTCAGTTCGTCGCGCAAAATATTCAAAGCAGGTCCCTCCTGTATTCTGAATGTCCGCCCAAGCTTACTGTTTCCAGCGAGGGAGAGAACCATTCGGAGAAAGTTGCCGTACGGAACGGAAAATTTAGCGTGACATTCGCCGATGACGGCGCGCAGTCTTCCGAGATCCCCCTGAAATCTCCCTGGAATTCATCCCCCGTCTGATATTTTTCCCTTGCAAGCGCCCCGTATCCGGACTTTCTGACGAAGAAAGAGCAGGCCTCCTCATACCGTCGTTCGTAATACCGGCAAGCGCGATCCGCTTTCCACGCAGCAAAAAAAGCCCGTACGGCACGGGTATGCCGACGGGCTGCGAGTCGCAAGCGTTATTTTTATTTGAAGCGGTTGATGAACGTGACGGCTCTACGGATATCCAAGGCGGGATCTTCGCCAACCTCGCGTTCGATCGTGAGATAGCCGGTGTAACCGATGGCCTGAAGCGCCTCGAAGTAGCCGGCGAAATCGACGTCGCCTTCTCCTAGCGGAAGCTCGACGAAATCGCGGCCGCCGGCGGCCATCTCCGCGATTTTCTCGTGGCTCATCGCATCGTAGCCGAGGTAGCCGTACACTTTGCGGGGGTCGACCTCGCGCAGGCGGCGCCCGTCTTTCACATGCGTATGGACGATGTAGTCCTTCAGCGTATGGACGCCCTTCACCGGGTCGTCGCCGGTGACCATTACGAAGTTGGCGGGGTCGAAATTAACCGACACGCCTTTCGTGCTGAGCGTATCGAGGAAACGCTTCAAATGCGCGGCAGGCTCGGGACCGGTCTCGATGGCGAAATACGCGCCGAGACTCGTTGCGTAACGGCCCAGCTCCTCGCAGGCCTCGTGCATGGCGGCGTAGATCGGACCGCTCTCGTCATCCGGCACGATGCCGATATGCGTCGTCACGATGTTCGTGCCAAGGTCCAGCGCCAGATCGAGAATGCGCTTGGATTTCTCCACTTTGGCGGGATTGACCGTCGCATCCTGGAAGCCGTGGCCGGCCAGGTCGCCGCATAAGGCGCTGATGGCAAGTCCCTGCTCTTCGACGAAGCGCCGAAGCTCCAAGCGCCGCGCCGCGTCTAGATTGGCCGGATCCATCTCGCCGGAGACGGCGTAGATCTGCACCCCGTCCGCTCCGACGTCTTTGGCCTTGCGCAGTCCTTCGCGAACGCCGACGCCGAAGCTGTCGACGATGACGCCGATCGGGTTAGTCAATTTCATGGGAGGTACCCCCTTCTTCAGACTCGGATTTCGTACTCTTCACCTAGCGGCCCGCATTCGGTACAATGGGGAATGACAAGTCCCGGCACGGCATGGGAGACCGCCTACATACTGCCACTATAGCATGGCGGTACCGGCTGGTGAATGTACAGGGTAACAAAGCGCATGGACCATATATTCAGTCCGCATGGCTGCGCATGACGAGAGGAATGGGGAAACGAAATGAAACGCATAGGATGGGGCGCAGTGGTCGTCATCGCTTTGGCGATGATGCTTGGCGGCTGCTCGGGCGGCGGTGCTGAAGGATCGCCCGAAGCGACTGCGTATTTGGAGAGCAAGGGATATCAGAACGTCCAGCAGGAGGGACGCGTCGTGCGTTACGTTATTAACGGCCGTCTGCTGTCGCAGTCTCCGACGATGGAACAATGGGGGCTGCAAAATGTAGATCCGTCCGCTTACTTCGGTCAGACGATCGCCATTGAACGTTACGCCGCGACGGGCAGCGCGATTCGCGAGGGCAAGGTGAGCGTATCCGTCTTCATGGCGGGAAACAAGCCGGTTGGCGGGTTCGTGACGGTGCCGGGCGAAGAGGGGATCAACTACTCGCTGGAAGGCAAGACGCTGGAGGAAGTGTCAGGCAAATCGTACGAGGCGTGGAAGCAGGAATGGCTCGCGCGGTACGGTGGATAGGCGGGTGAACGGTTATGGGCAGGCGCGGGGTTCCCGCCGAAGCGGCACCAAGCCTGCGCAGCGGGGACGAGTCTTTAGTCCGTAGGGACCCGTGCCATAGATTCCGGCGTCAGTTGGAGGATCAGGTCCCCCAATTGACGCGTGCCATTTTTCCCCTTGCGGCGTCGGAAGAAGCATACTATACTGAAAATAGTTAAAGCGCATTAACTTTCGAGCAGGGTAAGCGCTCGTTTGTTAAAACGAGACAGACTTGAGCGAGGTTTTGGATAAGGTCGGCGGCTGAAACAAGCGAAGGCCGTTTTTATTTCTCATTAAAGTTAAAGCGTTTAAACTTTTGGATGCGGTTTGACGTACAAGAGATAATGGCCGGCCCCTTGCGGGGGACCAGTTTGCGGGAGGCAACGACGTGAAAGTAAGCATATTCGACGTCGCAAGACGTTCCGGCCTATCGGTCGTGACGGTCTCGCGGGTCATCAATAACGCGGAATCGGTGCGGCCGAAGAACCGCGAGAAGGTGCTCCAGGCGATGCGGGAGCTGGATTATCAGCCGAATGCCGCGGCACGCAGCTTGGCCAGGGGCAAGACGGGCATCATCGGGCTGACGCTCACGACGCTGTACGACTCCGTATTCGACGTTATCGTGAAGGAGATCAACGACCGTCTGGCCGAGCACGGTTACTTCCTTGCGATCTCGGTGACGAAGGAGAAGGAAGAGGGGGCGCACGGCGCGATTTTCCAGGAGGACCGGGTGGACGGCGTGATTCTGCTCTCGCCGGTACGGGAGAACGAGTTCGTGCTGGAGCTGAAGAAGAAGGGGATTCCGTTCGTCATGCTCGACAATCAGCACCGTAACCCGTCGGTCACCTCGGTCGTCGTGGACAATTTCAAGGGCGGCTACGAGGCGACCAAGCATCTCATTGATCTCGGGCACAAGGAGATCGCGCATATTAGCGGCACGGAGCTGTTCCTCAGCAGCCGCGAGCGCGAGCGCGGCTTCTTGTTCGCGATGGAGGAGGCGGGGCTGACGCCTTTCGCCGTTGAGCAGGGAAGGTTCGAGGTGAACTCGGGGTACGACATCGCCTCCAAGTGGCTGGCGGAAGGGAAGCTGCCCTCGGCCGTGTTCGCCTCCGACGACCACATCGCCCTTGGCGTGATGGACGCGCTGAAGAACAACGGTTTGCGTATTCCGCAGGACGTCTCCATCGTCGGCTATGACGACCAGGAGCTGGCGTCGCAATTCCGTCCGAAGCTGACGACCGTCCGGCAGCCGGCGCAGCTGATTGGGCGCCATGGCGCCCGGCTTCTGCTGGATGCCATCAACGGCGAGTCGAAGAAGAATGTCACGCTGCAGCTGGAGCCGCAGCTGATCGTCCGGGATTCGACGGCCCGCAAGGAGTAGGAAGCGGGATCGCTGCGGTATACCAAGATAAGGAGTGATGGACGTGAAGTATTATTTGGGCGTGGACGCCGGCGGGAGCAAGACGTATACGCTGATCGTCGACGAGCAGGGCGCGATCGTCGGCAAAGGCGCAGCCGGCAACGGCAACCACCAAATCAGCTATGACGAGGCGAAAGCCAATATTACGGCATCGGTCGAAGCTGCTCTTGCGGAAGCGGGGCTTGCTCGCGAGGATATCGAGTACGCGTATTTTGGGCTTGCCGGCGCGGACCGCGAGACGGACTACAAGATTTTGCGTCCGCTGATCGCGGGACTAGGCTTTCCGAAGCATGACATCAATTGCGACACGGTCATCGCGCTGCGGGCGGGGACGGACCGTCCATACGGCGTCGTGCTCATCTGCGGCAGCGGCACGAACAGCGCGGGTCAGAATCCCGCCGGCCAGTTCTACCAATGCGGCGGCTTCTCTTACCTGTTCGGCGACTTCGCCGGCGGCGGGACGCTTGCGAAGGAAGCGTTCCGGGCCGTCATCCGCGCATGGGACGGCCGCGAAGAGCCGACGTCGCTTACGGGCCCGCTGCTCGCGCGGCTCGGCTACGAGAGCGTGCAGGCGATGTTCGATGATTATCTCGATCATGACAAATGCTACGTGCCGCTCGACGTCGCGAAGCTCGTCTTCGACGCCGCGCTCGCGGGTGACGCCGTAGCGCAGCGCTTGCTGAACATGCAGGGCGACGAGCTAGGCAAAGCGGCGGCGGCGGTCATTAACCGACTCGGCATGCAGGAGGACGAATTCGACGTCGTGCTCGCTGGCAGCATCGTGACGCGCGGCCAAGGGCCTTACGTCATTGACCCGATCCGCTCTTACGTGAACGGCGCGGCGCCGAAGGCGAAGGTCGTGAAGCTGGCGACCGAGCCGGTCGTCGGCGCCGTATGGTTGGCCATCGAAGCCAGCGGGCGGCCGGTGTCAACCGAGATGCACGAGAAGCTGAAGCAGGTATCCGATTACAACGCGATTCTCATCGAAGCGAAGAGGGTGTGAACACGATGACAAAGGGATTGAAGATTGCGGTAATTGGCGGAGGTTCCTCGTATACGCCGGAGATTGTCGAAGGCTTCATTCGGCGATACGCGCAGCTGCCGGTCCGGGAGCTGTGGCTGGTTGATATCGAGGCGGGCCGCCAGAAGCTGGAGATCGTCGGCGGACTGGCGAGGCGGATGGTCGCGGAATCGGGCCTTCCGATCGAGGTGCATCTGACGATGGACCGTCGCGCGGCGATCGAAGGCGCCGATTTCGTCTCGACCCAGATGCGCGTCGGCTTGCTGGAGGCGCGCAAGTGGGATGAGCATTTGCCGAACGGCCACGGGGTGATTGGCCAGGAGACGACCGGTCCCGGGGGCATGATGAAGGCGCTGCGGACGATCCCGGTGCTGCTGGACATATGCCGGGATATCGAGGAGCTGAGCCCGAACGCCTGGCTGCTCAACTTCACGAATCCGGCCGGCATGGTGACGGAGGCGATCAACCGCTACTCGAAGGTGCGCAGCATCGGGTTGTGCAACGCGCCGATCGGCTTGCAGAAGTGGCTGAGCACGAAATACGACGCCGCGCCGGAGCGCATCTATACCGAGTTCGTCGGTCTGAACCATCTGCACTGGGTTACTCGGGTCGAGGTGGATGGCGTGAACCGGCTTCCGGAGCTGCTGGATAAGCGCGAGGAGTATTCGGGCAAGAACGTGCCGGCGACGGAGTGGGACCATGATTTCCTGATGTCCCTCGGCGCGCTTCCGTCGTATTATCTGAAATATTTCTACATGCAGGACGCCATGCTCGAGGAGCAGCTGATCGCGCTGGCGAAGAGCGGCACGCGCGCCGAGGTCGTGAAGAAGGTCGAGGATGAGCTGTTCAAGCTCTATCAGGACCCGGAACTCAAGGAGAAGCCGAAGCAGCTGGAGCAGCGCGGCGGCGCGTATTATTCGGAGGCGGCGGTGAATCTGATGGACTCCCTGCACAATGACAAGCGGGACATCCAGACGCTGAACGTCGCCAACGGCCGCACGCTCGATTTCCTTCCGGCGGACGCTTGTATCGAGGTGAATTGCGTCGTCACGGGCGAAGGCCCGCTGGCGCTTCCGGTCACGCGCGTGCCGGAGCAGACCAAGGGGCTCATTCAGGCGGTGAAGACTTACGAGCGTCTGGCGATCGACGCCGCGATTACCGGCGACCGCGGGCTTGCGCTGCAGGCGATGGCGCATCATCCGCTCGTGCCTTCCGTCTCGGTCGCCAAGACGCTGCTCGGCGAGATGCTGGAGAAGAACAAGCTTTACCTGCCTAATTTCTACGGCAGCAGGTAAAGGTTGTCAGGGGCAGTATCGTTGTGATAAATTAAAAGGGTTATTGCACTCATTTAGAGGAAGCGAGGTGAAGGTAGGATGAATTTCGAAATGGTGAACGATCGTTTGAGCCGTCTGGTACAAATTATCAGCGGCAATGTGCATGCTTTTGCCGACAACGGGAGAAGTCTGTCCAAATTTACGGTCTCACCATTCGAGAAGATGCCTGCCTGATCCTTTTATGCGGATATGTACGTCCGGATAAGAGCCGCGGGGGATTTTCCCGCGGCTCTTTTTGCGCTCTTTTTTCCACAGAGACGAATGAAGGTTCAAGGTCAGGATCTCTCCCTACACTTAGGAGGAACTGACAATGACATTGATGATAAATTGCCAACAAGTCAAGAAATACCACGGGGCGCAGCTGGTGCTGGAGAATGCCACGTTCGAAATCCGCGACGGGGAGCGAATCGGCCTCGTCGGCCGCAACGGAAGCGGCAAATCGACGCTCATGCGGTTAATCGCCAAAGCAGAGAAGCCGGATGAAGGGCAGTTGACGGTGCGCAAAGACGCAGCCATCGGCTATTTGGCCCAAATCCCGGCGGAGTGGGAGATGTATACGGTCTACGAAGCGCTCGCCTCCGGTAGCGGGCATCTCCTGGCGTGCAGGGAGCAGATGCGGGCGCTCGAAGCGGCCATGTCGGACCCGGATGCCGCGGGCTCGGACGGCTTGGATGCGCTGCTTCGGCAATACGCGAAGGCACAAGAGAAGTTCGAGCAAGGCGGCGGCTATGAGCTGGATGCGCGAATCGACGCGGTGGCCGGCGGATTGCGGATTAACCGTGCGCTATATGGACGTAAGTTCGGCACCTTGTCCGGCGGGGAGCAAACGAAGATCGGCCTGGCGGCGCTCCTCATCCAACGACCGGAGCTGCTGCTGCTCGACGAGCCGACCAATCATCTGGATATGTCCGGTATCGAGTGGCTCGAATCGTTCCTGAAGCAATATGACGGCGCCTGCCTGATCGTCTCGCACGATCGGACGTTCCTCGATCGAGTGGTCGCCAAGGTCATCGATCTCGAGGATGGCGAGACGACGCTCTACCACGGCAACTATACCTGGTATGCGCGGGAGAAGGAGGAACGCTTGCTTCGTCAGTTCGCGGAATTCCAAGAGCAGCAGAAGCAGATCAAGAAAATGAAGGAGACGATCCGGCAGCTGGAAGAATGGGGCCGTGTCGGGGGCAATGAGAAGTTCTTCCGGCGGGCGGCGTCGATGCAGAAGGCGCTGGATCGGATGGAGAAGCTGAAGCGGCCGGTGCTGGAGCGCCGCGGCGCGGCGTTCGACCTGCAGCAGGCGGACCGGTCCGGCTCTCGGGTGCTGCATTTCGAGGGCGTACGGAAGGCGTACGGCGACAAACAAGTGCTGCGCGGCGCGGAGGGGCTGCTGGAATATGGCGAACGGGTCATGCTTCTCGGCGGCAACGGCGCGGGCAAATCGACGCTTATCAAGCTTATGCTTGGCCTCGAGCAAGCGGATGCGGGCTCGCTACGCTGGGGCTCGCGCGTCGATGTCGGCTACTTGGCGCAGCAGGAGTATCCGAAGGACGGCAAACAAAGCGTGCTCGCTTATTTCCGGGAGGAAGCCGGTCTCGAGGAAGGCGAGGCGCGATCGCGGCTGGCGAAGTACTTGTTCTACGGGGCGGACGTGTTCAAGTCGGTAGGCCAGCTGTCCGGCGGAGAGTGGACGCGGTTGCGGCTGGCCCTGCTCGTCCTGCGGAAGCCGAATGTGCTTATCTTAGATGAGCCGACCAACCACATGGATATTGCCTCCAAGGAGGCGCTCGAAGAAGCGCTGGACGATTACCCCGGCACGCTGCTGGCGATTACGCACGACCGGTATTTCATCAACCGGCTGGCGGAGAAGGTGTGGGTGCTGGAGCAGGGGCGGCTTACCGCTTATCTCGGTGGCTACGATGATTACGAAGCGGAGCGCGGAAGACGCGGGGCGCAAGGGGCGGTGGAAGGTATTGCTGCGGAAGCGGAACCCGGGAGGTCGCACATCAAGCCGAAGGCGGACGGGGCGACCGGCGCGGGAGGTGACGGCAAGTCGACGGTGAACGCCCGCCGCGACGCGGTGAACGGCGAGGGGGGCGGTTACGCGAAGGCGGGGGCGAAAATCGGCCTTCCTGCCGCCGGAGCGGACGGTCAATCGACCGACGCCGAAGCATGGGGCAGTCAGCCGCCGAGCGGAGAGGTTCCTGGCGGCGCAGCCGGGCGACCGGAGCGGCGAGCCAAGCCGAATCCGGCGCTGCGCGAGCGGCTGGAGCGCGACATCGCGCAGGCGGAGGAGCAGCTGCGGCGGCTCGACGAGACGCTGGGCAGCGAGCAGGTCGCAAGCGACGCGGTGGAGACTGCGCGGATATGGCAGCAACGGGAAGCTCAGCAGCAGGTGTTGGACCGGTTGTATGAGAGATGGATGGCGCTTGACGGGCTCGAAGATTAATGCGTAAACGATCGGCAATAACCCTAGGGACATCCTGCCCCTAGGGTTATTTATTTGCATCTTGTCAGCTTAAGCGAGTCTAAGCGAGGAAGGACCACATCCACCGCAGATGGCGGATTTTTCACCCGCAGGATTACTCTTAACGTGACGACACCGGGGTTATATCACGGGGGAGGCTCCGTGCTCGGACGTGACGGAGATGGTAGAAGCGTTAGCGCGTCAGTCCTTCAATCAGTGATCAATTAAAGCAAGCAACGCTGCCGATTGAGGGGGGGCTGTGCCGTCGCGGGTGGTTGACGAATATAGTTGCTGGTCATATAATTGCTATAGCAATCAATTGAGTGGAGCGTGCGAGATGCATATCGATGATTCGTTAGGTTTCCTTATCAATCACGCCGGACGCCGGCTTACGCTGCTGCTTGCGCTTCGTTACCAGCCGCACGAGATTACGACTGAGCAGTGGAGCGTGTTGAACCGGCTGTACGAGCAGGATGGCATTACCCAGAAGGAGCTCGCCAGAAGGAGCGAGAAGGATCAGACCAACATTACGCGCATTTTGGACCAGCTCGAGCGCAAAGGCTTGGCCGTTCGCAAGGCGAACGAAGCCGATCGGCGATCGTTTCTGACTTATATTACGCCTAAAGGCCGCGAGCTTAACGAGACGCTGCTGCCGATCGAACAGGAAGTCATCCAATCGGTGCTCGGCGGGATGAATACCGACGATGTGGCGCAGCTTCGGCGCCTGTTGAAGCAGGTGACGGTTGCGGCCGAGAGGACTATCGAACAATTGGGGGAATAACGACATGAGCGAACCGAACGCATTCGAATCAAGGCCGAAGCTCTGGACCCGCGATTTCGTCGCGGTATGCTTCAGCAGCTTCTTCTTGTTTATGACATTTTATATTCTGGCAGTCACGCTGCCGATCTTCGTCACCGACACGCTGCATGGCGGCCAAAGCCAAATCGGCCCGGTCATGACGGTATTTGTCGTCGCGGGCTTGATCTTCCGGCCGCTCGCCGGGAAGTGGCTGGACGAAGTGAACCGGCGCACCATCGTGCTCATCGCGCTCGGGTTGTTCTTCGCGTGCAGCGGCCTCTACATGCTGATCGACAGCTATGCATGGCTGCTGGGGCTTCGACTCGTCCACGGCATCAGCTTCGGCATGGGCGCGACGGCGATCGGCGCGATCGCGATGGACCTTGTGCCCGCCGCCCGCAAGGGCGAGGGCGTTGGCTATTATAGCTTGTTTATGAGCTTGGCTATGGTCGGCGGTCCAGCCATCGGCCTCATGATCGCGGAGACAGGCTCGAATTCGCTGTTGTTCGGCACCTGCTTCGGCCTTGCGCTGTGCGGCCTGGCCTGCGGTATGAGCGTCCGCATCCCGGCCCGTCTGCCTCGCAAGCCGGGACCGGCGCCAAAGGGCTGGCGTCAATTCATCGAGCCGGCCGCCATGCCGATTGGCTTGACCGGGGCAGTGCTCGCGTTCTCCTACGGCGCGATTACGACCTTCCTCTCCGTCTACGCCAAGTCGCTGGACTTGAGTGCGTACGCGAGCGTCTTCTTCATGGTGTTCGCGCTCATGATCGTGCTGTCCCGGCCGTTCACCGGCAAAATGTACGATCGCTCCGGGCCGCATTTGCTCGTCTATCCGGGCATCGTTCTCTTCACATTCGGCATGGTGGGCCTCGGCGGCGCGCACTCGCTGGCGATGTTCCTCGCGATGGGCGGCGTGCTCGGCCTTGGCTACGGTGCGCTGTTCCCAAGCTTCCAGACGATTGCGATCCAATCGGCGGAGCCGCACCGCAGCGGTCTTGCGACCGGTACGTTCTTCCTGCTCTTCGATGCCGGTTATGGTTTGGGTTCTTCGGTGCTCGGCATGGTGTCGGCGCACACGAGCTATCATGCGATGTACATCATCGGCGGGGTCGTCGTGGCGTGCTCGGGGATCCTGTACTATGTCTTGCATCACCGCAGAAGCGGCAGCCGCTCGTCCTCGATGACGGCTGCTCCACACGCGTAACGGTCTACGTAACCGAGACTCCTCCGGGGTCTCGGTTTTTTGCAGTCTTAGGAATTATGCAGCTGTTCTGTTGTGGATAAGCCCATCAAGCGCATGCACCTTGCCAGATACCACTCCAAGGCAAAACGTAACGAACGAAGCTCGAACAAAAGCCAGTCCGAAGGACTAGCGTGCTCCCCTCGAAAGGACACATCGAAGACGGCCGCGTAACGAGACACGGTACTTCCGGGTGTCCAGAGGGACGGGTCCCTCTGGACACCCCATCGAGAGGGGCAATGCTATCAGGTTAAGGAAAAATGTCTGGTGAAGCGACCCGTGGCCTATAGTTGACGGACTTATGTCTTAGGAGCCCGCTGAAGCTTTGTCCGACAGGACAAAAGCGTGCCCGCTCAAGCCGCCCCGCCGACTGCGAACAATGGTGGCTGCACGAAGAAGGGAGTCCAGAGGGCAAAGTCCTATGGTTCCCCTCGACGGAGGGGGAAGGGGGAGGGGATGGAAAGGGTTCTCGAAAGGGCAAAGCCCTTATATTACTTCATCACGAGCGTTACGTACCGCGGAATGTCATAAGCATAGAAAGCAGACGTGAACGGGCCTTGATCGGCGAATGGAATGCCCGCCTCTCGCAGCAGCCGATGCAAGGTCTGCTGTTCCTCGGGACCTTTGTTCGTCACAATCAGAACGCCCGGCTGCTCCAGCTGGTCAAACGCATGCGCAATTAATCGGGCCGGCTGAAACGTGCCGAGCGGCAATCCCCAGTGCAGCAGCGGATCTTGCGTGACGAACGGGAGGAACAACGTGCAGACATTATAGGAGGCTGTAACCTGCATAAAGTCGAGCGCTTCATAGCGGATGATGCCCGATTCGCCGAGTTCTCTCAAATACGCCTGCGCGTAGTCGTAGGCTGTGAAGCCGTTGGGGTAGCGGCGGTAAGCGTCCAGCTCGATGCCGAGCAGCGATTCAACCTGGTAATGCCGCCGGAAGAAGTGGAAGAGGGCCGGTGCATAATAGAACGTGCGGCTGCCGACGTCGACGATCCGGAGCACGCGCGGTAGATGCTGCGCCAGCACGGGCTGCAGCCAGCGCAGCAAATCCAGATGGTACAGGTTGAGCCTATAATCGTTCAAGCCGAGCAGCTCATGCCAGCGCTGAAAATCATAGGCGGTCAGCAGCTCGCGTTCTTGGCGCTTGGTAGCTATGTCCGGGTACAAGCGGTCCTTCGGGGCAGGCTTCAGCCGTACGCGGCCCAGCCGTATGCGCAGCCGGCTCCGCAAGGCGAAACGGAGGGCGTTCCATCCGCTGACGAGCCGCTTAGTCCAATCGTTCATCGAGACGAGCCTCCTGCCAGCTATCATGATCTTATAGGCTATTATGTCCTAATCCGGTGCAGCAGCTCGCATATGGTGCGGATGTTGTGCCACCCGTGTACGTCAACAAGGGCCGCTAGTGCAGCAGCCCCAATCGCCTTGCTTGGTCCTCGGTCAAAATAAACTCCTCGCCCGGCCACATCTCCTCTTCGGCATCGCGCCCGAACAGCTTCATTATGTCCGGCCAGATGTTCCGCTCCATCGCCTCGGCGACCGTAATGATCACTTTCATCGAATCCACGCTCCTTGTCCCATATCGTTGCTTATCGATACTGTACCCGACGGGAGACGGAGACAAACCCGTGAGGAGGGACAATGCTGTCAGGTTAAGGAAAAACGATTGGTGAAGACTAATGTCTTAGGATGGCCTTCATGACCCACTGAAGCTTTGTCCGACAGGACAAAAGCGTGCCCCGCTCAAGTCAGCCCGCCGACCGCGGGCCATAGTGGCTGCACGAAGAAGGGAGTCCAGAGGTGAACGTTTTCCGGATGGAAAACGACTTCGGAAGCATATACTCAGTCCTATGGTTCCCCTCAGCGGAGGGGGAAGGGGGAGGCTGGTTTTCTCATGCAAAAAAAGCCTCCACCGCTCGCAAAACCGAGGGGTACAGAGGCTTTATTGCCAGCTTACAAGAGCTCGAAACCGTTAGCCGAACACGACGCGGTCGTCGGACAGCTTGTGGCCGCTGATCCGCTCGAATTCGCCGAGCAGCTGCTCGACGGTCAAATCCTTCTTCCGTTCTTCGGTCACGTCGAGGATGATGCGGCCCTTGTCCATCATGATCAGGCGGTTGCCGAGGCGGATCGCCTGCTCCATGTTGTGCGTGACCATGAGCGTCGTCAGCTTCATCTCGCGCACGATGCTCTCGGTCAGCCGCGTGATCACTTCCGCGCGGGCCGGGTCGAGCGCCGCCGTATGCTCGTCGAGCAGCAGAATCTGCGGCTTGGTGAAGGTCGACATGAGGAGGCTGAGCGCCTGGCGTTCGCCGCCGGAGAGCTGGCCGACTTTAGCGCGCATCCGCTTCTCCAGTCCGAGGCCGAGCCGGCCGAGCTGCTCGTGGTAGAACTTGCGTTTGCCGCCCGTGACGCCGATGGAGAGACCGCGAGACTTGCCGCGCGTATGCGCCATGGCCAAGTTCTCCTCGATCGTCATGTTCGGCGCGGTGCCGGCCATCGGATCTTGGAAGACGCGGCCGATCCACTGGCTGCGCTTGTGCTCGGGTTCGTTCGTAATCTCGGCGTTCGCAATGCTGACCGTGCCGATGTCGGGCGTCATGACGCCGGAGATGACGTTCATGAGCGTCGACTTGCCGGCGCCGTTGCTGCCGATGACCGTGACGAAATCGCCGGGATTCAGCTTCAGGTTAATGTTGACGAGCGCGACCTTCTCATCGGGCGTGCCCGGGAAGAACAGCTTGGATACATTCGATAGCTGCAGCATACTAGAGGGCACCTCCTGCGGACTGACCTGTTGATGGAACCGGCGTTGCCGCCGCGAGCTCGGCGGCGCGCTTCTTCGCCATGCTCTTCTGCTTCAAGGAGCGGCGGACGGTCGGGAGCAGCAGCGCGATAATAACGATAATGGCGGTGATCAGCTTCAAGTCCGACGTGTCGAGCCATTCCACGCGCAGCGCGAGCGCGACGACGATCCGGTACACGATCGAGCCGAGCACGGCTGCGAACGTGGCGCGCAGGACGGTGCGGGCACCGAAGATCGCCTCGCCGATAATGACGGACGCCAGGCCGATGACGATCATGCCGATGCCCATGGAGCTGTCGGCGAAGCCGGTCTGCTGGGCGATCAGCGCGCCGGAGAGCGCGACGAGGCCGTTCGAGAGGCTAATGCCGAGAATTTTGGTCGTATCGGTGTTGGCGCCGAAGCTGCGAATCATGCGGGCATTGTCGCCCGTCGCCCGCAGCGCGAGGCCCATGTCCGTGCGGAGGAACGCGTCGAGCAGGAACTTGATCGCGAAGACGCACAGCGCGATGACGACCAGCTTGAGCCAAATGTTCTCGATGGACGTGAACAGCGGGTCGGTATCGAGAATCGAGACGTTCGGCCGGCCCATGATGCGCAGATTGATCGAGTAGAGCGCGATCATCATGAGAATGCCGGACAACAGGCCGTTGATGCGGCCTTTCGTATGCAGCAGGCCTGTGATGGAGCCCGCGATCGCGCCCGCGAAGAACGCGACGATCACGGACAGCCAGACGGATGTACCGTGCGAGATAAGCACCGCGGCTACGGCGCCGCCGGTCGTGAAGCTGCCGTCAACGGTCAAATCCGGAAAGTCTAGAATACGGAACGTGATGTAGACGCCCAGCGCCATCAGCGCGTAGAGCAGCCCCATCTGTACCGCCCCGGTCATGGAGTCGATCATGGTGGATAACCTCCTGAAATTTTTTATCCTACTTGATAGATGGCTTCGTAAAAACAAGAAGAGGGTGAACTTCAAGGACGTTCACCCTCGTGCGCGTGCTTATTGAATCAGGTTCTCCGCTTGATCGGCCACGGCGCTCTTCATGGCGTCGGTCAGCTCGATGCCGTAGTCGGCAGCGACCTTGGCGTTGATGATCAGGTCCAGCTTCTCCTGCATCATGACCTTCATCTCGCCCGGGTTCTTGCCGTTCTTCAGTACGTCGACGGCCATCTGGCCGACTTGATAGCCATGGTCGTAGTACTTGAAGCCAACGGTGGCGAATGCGCCTTTCTCGACGGTATCGCGGTCGCTGGAGAAGAACGGAAGCTTCTCTTTTTTCGCGATTTTCAAGATGGCGTCCGCGCCCGTGACGACGACGTTGTCGAGCGTGATGTAGAACGCGTCGACGCGGCCGATCAGGGATTCAGCGGCCTGCTGCACTTCCGAGGTGTTCGTAACGGCGGCTTTCACGAGCTCGATGCCCTTCTTGCCGAACTCTTCTTCGGCTTTCTTGGCCATGATGACGGCGTTGGTCTCGCCTTCGTTGATGATCAGGCCGACCTTCTTGACGTTCGGGAAGTTGTCCGCGATGAAGCCGACGAGCTTCGTCGTAGCTTCCGGATTCGTGTCGGAGGCGCCGGTCACGTTGCCGCCCGGCTGGTCCAGGTTGTCCACGATTTTGGAAGCGACAGGGTCTGTCACGGCCGCGAACAGCACCGGGGAATCCTTAATATTCTTCACGAGTGCTTGTGCCGAAGGCGTCGCGATGCCAAGGGCGAGGTCCGGCTTGTCGCTGGCGATCTTCTGGGCGATCGTCGTGTTGTTCGTTTGGTCGTTCTGCGCGTTCTGGTAATCGACTTTCAGGTTCTCGCCTTCAATCAGCCCGCCGTCCTTCAGTGCGGCAAGGAAGCCTTCGCGCGTCGCATCCAGCGACGGATGCTCGACGATTTGGGAGATGGCGATCGAATAGGTCTTCTCATCGGCGGCATTGGTACCGGCGGCGGTGTTCTCCGTCTGCTCGCCCGCGCCGCTATTCGCGTTCGCGTTGTTGCCGTTGCCTTCGTTCTTGCTGCCGCAGCCTGCAATAAGGAGGACGGCGGACAGGACTAGCGCAAACCAGGTCGTCTTCTTCAAAATGAATTCTACCCCTCTCTAAATGTGGCGCAATGTGGCGGCGCGGCATTAACGCTTTTGCTCGTAAAAGCAAAAAGGTAAATAAAAAGGCAAACAGAGCAACAAATACTGTCATGCTTGCCAATTAACGTTAATTTCCGGCGCGTTTAATGAAATAAAACTATTGTTTTTAATATTAAAGCCCGGCTCTATTTTCGTCAATCTCGGATAAATAATGTAAATTTATGAAGCTTGTAATCGTCGGAAGGGTGAAAGTAGCCAGCGGCAGGTGGATGGCTCTGCAGCCGCAGGCTCCCTTATCCGCGTAATTGGATCTGCTTGCGGTATTCGCCCGGCGAGCAGCCGGTCTGCTTCTTGAACACTTTGCTGAAATATTTCTCGTCTTGGAAGCCGCATTTCTCCGACACCTGCGAGATGCGCAGCTGCGGGGAAGCGAGCAGCGCCTTGGCCCGCTCGATGCGGATGCGGGTGACGTAATCCGAGACGTTCTCGTTCATCACCTGCTTGAACTTGCGCGAGATGTACTCGCGGCTGAGGTAGAACCGGCTCGCGATCGTCTGCAGCGAGATGTCTTCGTGGGCGAACTGCTCGATGTACTTGGCGATATCATGGATGCTGCTGTGCGCCTGCCGCTCATCCGAACAAGCTAGCGCCGCCTCGCGCACCTCATCCAAGACGAGCTGCTGCCATGCCGCCAGGTCGAAGGCGCCCTTCTCGTCAGCAGGCAGAAGCAAGGCGGCCGCCTCGCCGTCCCGCTCGAGCTTGCGCTCGCGCAGCCAGACGGACCTGGCGACGGCGATCTCCTGCCACCACAGCTGAAGCTGCTCGGGCGATATCCACTCCGCCGCATCCAGCGCGTCGAACCACGGGGCGAGCGCCGCTCCCACCTGTTCGGGCTGGCCGCTCTGCACGGCGTATCGCACGCGCTCCTCGTAATCGTTGAACAGCGGCGCGTCCGACCTGGCCGCCGCCCCGGCGTAACGATGGCACCAGGCGGCGCCATCGAGCAGGTTGCGGCGGGCGAGCGCGGCTCTCGCCTGACGGTACGAGACGCCGAGCTCGCCCGGCAGCGCGGCATCCCCCCCGATGCCGAAGGCGAATCGCGTCTTCAGCGTCCGGCGAATCGCCGCATCGATCTCGGCGAGCACGTCTGCGGCTTCCTCCGCCGCGCCCCAGAAGAGCAGCGCGATCTCCCCTTCGGACCCGCGGCAACGGAAGGCGTACCCGATGCGCCGCTCGCGCAGAAACTCGTTGCAGATGTTCAAGAGCGCGAAGTACAGCAGATCCCAGCCGGCGGCGAACTTGTGCCGGATCGCGTCCGAGGCGGGCTCGAGACTAAGCAGCGCGATGCGTCCGCGTGCGGGCGCCGCAGGGAGACCGAATTCCTGGCGGAGCGTCTCGGCAGCGCCGGAGGAGGCGCCCGGATCGGTCACAAGCGTGGAGAGGAATTGCTCCAGATAGACCGGCTTGAGCTGATGAATCTGGCTGCCGTGGTGCTGGTCGCGCCGCCGCGCTTCTTCGTCTGCTTGCCAGCTGGCGATCGCGCCCCCTAACGCCGTCGCCAGCTGCGCGGGATCGATCGGCTTGAGGATATAGTCGATGCCGCCGTGCTTCAGCGTCTGGCGCACGAACTCGAAGTCGTCGTGCCCGCTGATGACGATGACCTTGCTCTCCGGCGCATGGCGCGCCGTCCAGGCGAGCAGCTCCACCCCGCCCATGTTCGGCATCATCATGTCGGTGAAGATGATCTCCGGCTTCTCCTTCACGATCGTTGCGGTCGCCGCCGCCCCGTCGGACGCCTCCAGCACCGTTCCGATCCCGTGCGCCTCCCAGTCTACCAGCAGCTTGACGGCCTCCCGGACGTGTTTCTCGTCATCGATAATCAATGCTTTCATCGGCTACAGCACGGCTCCTTCCTCAAGCGGAATATGAATCAGCACGCCTAGGCCGCGCGGTTGCGCCGCGTACAGCTCCAGGGTGGACGATGGATGAAAATGCAGCCGCAGTCTCGACAGCACGTTGCGCAAGCCAATGCCGCCTTCGTCGATATGGGCGACGGCGCCGCCCTGCGTCAGCGGCAGGTCGCCGGCGGCGAGCGCCTGCACGGCCGCTTCCAGCTGCGCCTCGGTCATGCCCTTGCCGTTATCTTCAATCCGGATGGACAAGCTGCCGTCTTCGAGCAGCTCGCTGACGAGCAGCAGCCGCGCCGGCTCCGCTTCGGAAGGGACGAAGCCGTGCTTGAAGAAGTTCTCCACGATCGGCTGGAGAATCATTTTGGGCACGAACACGCCCTTGGTCCGCTGATCGATGCGCAGCGTCGCTTCTAGCCCCGTATCGAACCGCTGCTTCTGAAGATCAAGGTAGGCTTGTACGTAATCGAACTCCTTGGCCAGCTCCACAACGGCGCTCTCCGTGCTCATCTGGTAGCGCATCATCTTGCCGAGCGAGGTGAGCAGGGAATAGACCTGCATGTCCTTATGCTGCAGCGCCACGGTGCCAATCGATTGCATCGCGTTGTACAGGAAGTGCGGATTTACCTGGGCCTGCAGCGCCTTGAGCTGGTTCGTCTTGCTGGCGATCTCAAGCCGGTATTCCTTCAGAATCAGGTTGTTGATCGTCTGCATCATGGAGCGGAAGCGCCGCGCAAGCAGGCCGATCTCATCACTGCTCTGAATGTCGATGTTGACGTTCAGGTGGCCGGTCTCGATCTTGTTCACGTAGCCGATCAGCCGCTGGAGCGGACGCGTAATGCGCAGCGAGACGTACAGCGTCGCGAGCACCGCGATCGCCAGGAAGCCGATGCTGACGCCGGCGTTGATCCGCGCGAGGCTGCCGGCTCGTTCGTACAGGTGCGTGTAAGGCGACAGCTTGACCAGATACCAATCCATGTAATCGGTCTGGATGCGGTCGTAGAAAATCATCCCCTTGAAGTCGCTGCTCTTCTGGTCGACATAACCGCTGTCCGTTCCGGCGCGGCGCACCTTGGTGAACCACTCCAGCACCTCTTCCTGCTTGGCGTCCTGCGAAGCGAGCACCACCCGGCCGGACTTGTCGACGATATAGAGACGTTCGGCGCTGTCGTACAGCTGCCGGTTCAAGTCCTGCAGCACGGACAGCTTCACGTCGATCGACAGGCGGGCGAGCAGCTCATCGCTGGGCGCGCGGAAGATTGGCCGGTGCAGGGTGAACACGGGCTCCTCCGGCTGCGACGTCTTGAAGGTTAGCCCATAGAGGTGGCTCAGGTGCGTCGGCTCAATGGACGTTTTGCCCGTATTCCCGGCGTCGCGCGGCGGCTGCTCGGTCTGCCCGACCTTCATGTCGCTGTTGCGCAGCAGGTAGGTCGCGTTCGTCTTCGCCACGTACAGCCGCACCTGGTGGAATTCCTTCACGCTTTGATAGATGTTGTACAGGTGGTCCTTGAGCAAATTCCGGTTGCGGATAACGTCGGTCAGATCGTTCGGGAATACCTCGTCTTCCATGTCGTGCTCCAGCAGGTAATAGAGCGAACGCGGCACATTCATGGCATTGTAGACGGCGAGCGACTTCTGGTTGATGTTGTTCATATAGTTGACGATGTTCGTCTTGCCGAGCGACAGCAGCCGAGTGTTCATGGCGATGGATTCTTCGGTGACGGATGACTTGGTCGCGTTGTAGGAGATGATCATGGAGGTCGTGATCGGCAGGATGGTGGCTGCCAGAAGCAGCAGCATGAGCCGATTGCGAATCGTATTCTTAAATGGGACAAGTCCGGACATAGACGGTTCGACCACACCTTTCAGCAGCTGTGGAATGCGCTTACATTTTACGAAGGGAGCGGCGGCTTCCATGGGGATCGTCCACTGCTTCGGTTGGTTCAACAGTAACCGATCCCGCTGTGGAGGTCAATATATTCCACCTAGCTGTTCATCATCCTCAGTGTGACGGGCGCGCGGCGGATTCTATACTAGAGTCAGATAAAGCGTATAAGGGGAGGGGAATCGCGCGTTATGGTGAAACGCAAACAATGGAGCGAATGGATACAGCAGACTGTCTTCGTCGGACCGGGTCTCCTGTTCTTCGCCCTGATTATTTTGCTGCCGTTTGTGATGGGCTTTTACTACATGTTCACGAATTGGGACGGCGTGGATAAAGCGGACTGGGTGGGCCTGAACAATTTGACACGCATCTTCACGGATGATGACCGGTTCTGGAGGGCCTTCTGGTTCACGTCGAAATTCACGGTCGCGGCGGTCGTGACGACGAATCTGATCGCGTTCGGGCTGGCGCTGCTGCTCACCCGCAACTTGAAGCTGAAGGGCGTGCTGCGCACGGTATTCTTCCTGCCGAACGTCATCGGCGGCTTGCTGCTCGGCTACATCTGGTATTTCATCTTCGTGCGGGGCTTCTCGTCGATCGGCGAGAGCACGGGGATCGGATTTTTTAATTTGCCATGGCTCGGTACGCCGGCGACCGGGTTCTGGGGTATCGTCATCGTGTTCGTCTGGCAGACGGCCGGCTACATGATGCTCATCTACGTGGCGGCGATCCTCAACGTGCCGAAGGAGCTCATGGAAGCGGCACGCATCGACGGAGCCAGCGGCTGGCGCATTCTGCGCAGCGTCACGCTGCCGCTCATCATGCCGGCGATCACGATCTGCTTGTTCCTGACGACGTCGAACGCGTTCAAGATGTTCGACCTCAATCTGGCGCTCACTGGCGGCGGTCCGGGCAACGCGACGGAATCGATCGCCCTCAACATCTACAAGGAAAGCTTGACGAACGGCCGATACGGCCTCGGCACGGCGAAGGCGATGATCTTCTTCTTCGCGGTCGCGCTCATCACGCTGCTCCAAGTATGGACAACGAAGAAACGGGAGGTGGAGGCATAGTGGAGGAGAAATACGCGAAGCGCACGTTCGGACTGGAAGTGCTCGGCATCGTGCTGGCCGTCGTCTTCCTGGCCCCGTTCTACTTCCTGCTCAACAACTCGTTCAAGAAACTGCCGGAAATTCTGCTCAACGCGGCCAAGCTGCCGGAGGCGTTCAGCCTGGACAACTTCCGCCGCGCCTGGGTCGCGATCGACTTCCCGACGGTGCTGATGCACTCTATCGTCGTAACGGGCCTCAGCGTCCTGGCGCTCGTCGTTGTCAGCTCGATGACCGCCTACCGGCTGGTGCGCCGCCCGACGCTGTTCAACAAGGTGCTGTTCAACGTGCTGGTCGCGGCGATGATCATCCCGTTCCAATCGATCATGCTGCCGCTCATGAAGGTGGCGGCGATGTTCGAGCTGCGGGGCGAGCTGTATGGCATCGTCATTTGTTACCTCGGCTTCGGCCTTCCGCTCTCGATGTTCCTGTATCACGGCTTCATCAAGTCGGTGCCGCTGGAGATCGAGGAGGCGGCGGTCGTCGACGGCTGCACGCCGTACGGCGTGTTCGGACGGATCGTGTTCCCGCTCTTGAAGCCGATCACGATGACCGTCATCATTTTGAACGTGCTGTGGATTTGGAACGATTACCTGCTGCCGGTGCTCATCATTAACGACTCGTACACGACGATTCCGCTTGCCGTGCAGAAGTTTTTCGGGCAGTATTTACGGAAATGGGATCTGGCGATGGCGGCGCTGACGCTGTCCACCATTCCGGTCGTCGCGTTCTTCCTGCTGCTGCAGAAGCACATTATCGCGGGTATTACGGCCGGTTCGGTCAAAGGGTAATGCGCGAGGTGTTCAACATTTTCCACCTCAACCGTTCAATTTTCTCGGTGTCGGTCTGAAGCGCTTCCAACTTATAATGACGATGTAATCACGGATTCGCACTGATGATTAGGAGGGTTTATCGGATGAAAAAGGGGATCACGATGCTGCTGACCGCGGCGATGTTCGTTGCACTGGCAGGCTGCGGCAATGGCAACAATGGCGGCAACGCAGGCAACAACCAGGCGGGCACAGCAGGAAATACAGAGGCGAATACCGCCCAGACGAACGCGGAGAAGCCGAAAGAAGAACCGAAGAAAGAGAACGTGACGATCAAGGTATTCCAGTTCAAGGTCGAAATCGCGGAAGCGCTGCAAAAGATGGCGGAAGCGTACGAGAAAGAGACTGGCGTGAAGGTCGAAGTCGAGACGCACGGCGGCGGCGAAGACTACAGCGCGCTGCTCAAGGCGGAGCTGGCAGCCGGCGAAGAGCCTGAAATCTTCAACTCCGCGGGCTGGGCGGGCTTCGATCCATACGTCGACCGCGCGACTGACCTGAGCGGCGAAGCATGGGCGAAGGATCTGGTCGAAGCGTCCAAAGCGCAAATCTCGCGCGACGGCAAGCTGCTCGGCATGCCGATGAACTTGGAAGCGTACGGCTTCACGTACAACAAAGACCTGTTCGCGAAGGCGGGCATCACGACGCTGCCGCAAACGCTCGACGAGCTGGAAGCGGACGCGAAGAAGCTGCAAGATGCGGGCATCACGCCGTTCGCGCTGACGAGCGAGTGGTGGTCGATGGGCATTCACACGCTGAACATTGCGCTGGCGAACCATGAAGATCCGGCGACGTTCATCGAAGACGTGAAGGCAGGCAAAGCGACGTTCAAAGACGATCCGGTCATGAAGGACTGGCTGCGCCTGGTCGACATCATGTTCGCAAACGGCCAGAAGAACGCGCTGACGACAGACTACAACACGCAAGTCGCGGAATTCGCGGCAGGCAAATACGCGATGATTCAACACGGCAACTGGATTCAAGGCATGGTGGATGAAGTGAATCCGGAGCTGAACCTCGGCATGATGCCGGTACCGCTCGGCGCGAAGCCATACACATTCACGGGCGTGCCGAACAACTGGATTGTGAACAACAAGTCCGCTCATGCGGAAGAAGCGAAAGCATTCCTGAACTGGATGGTAAGCTCCGAGACAGGCAAGAAATTCATCGCGACGGATTTCAAATTTATCCCGGCCGTATCGACAATTACGCCTGACACGGCGGCAATCGGCAAAATCGGCGGCGACTTCGCGACATTCTCGCAAGAGCATGCCGACCAAGTCAAAGGCTGGAACTGGGACCGCTTCCCGGACGGCATCACGCAGCAATGGGGCTCCGCAATGCAGGAGTACCTGGGCAAGCAAATCAGCGGCGACGAGCTGCTCGGCAAGCTGGACAAAGCCGTGGCGGATATCGTCAAACGTTAATAGCGCGATCGCAGTTTAGCGCGGCGAGCCGAGAATGGCTTGGCTCGGGCGCTTCGGGCAGCGAGGTAGAGCACGGCATTCCTTCGGGGATGCCGTGCTTTTGCGTTCCCGCGAAGGCCGGGCCGGCGATTGGCGGAGTTGCGCGGCCGCCGCGAACGACGGGACCAAGGACGCCCAGAGCGAATCGGACCAAAGATCCGTCCTTATAAACGAAGAAAGGCTGGCACGCGTCATGACGATGACGGGAGACCAGCCTTTCTTGCATGTTTGACAATTAATGGGCCGCGACGGTCGGATCGGCGCCGCCGGGCTCGACGAGCGAGCGGCTCTCCCAACGGCGGCTGTGCCACCGCGCCCACATGATGCCGGCGCGGAGCCATTCGTCCGCCGCGATGGCGAGCCAGACGCCGACCAAGCCGAGATCCAGCCGGAATACGAGCAGATAGCCGAGCGGCAGGCTCATGAGCACCATCGAGATGAAGCCCATGTAGACCGTGAATTTCGCGTCGCCGGCCGCGCGCAGCGCGTTGACGAGAACGAGGTTACCCGCGCGGCCGGTCTCCAGCACGATGCTGATCAGAATGACCTGCGCGGCGATCGAGACGATGTTCGGGTTGTCGGTGAACAGCCCGACGAGCGGATAACGGAACAGCATGGCCAGCACGTCGACGATGACCGTGATGCCGACGCTCCACATCACGCTGGACACTACCCGGCGGAACGCGAGCTCCTTCTGCTTCGCGCCGACGAGCCGGCCAACGATGATCGCCGTGCCCATGCCGATCGCCGCGCTGAACAAATAGACGTACTGCGAGATGGAGTTCGCGTAGTTGCGCGCGGCGAGCGCTTCTGTGCCAAGGAAGGTGACATAATAGAGAAAGACCGTTTGGCAGGCATGGTACGTCACCTGCTCGAGCGCGGACGGAATGCCGATCCGCAGGATTTTCTCAATATATTCCTTGGTAAAGGTCAAATAATAACGGAACGCGATGCGCACTTCCATGACCCGATACAGCATCCAGAGGAAGACAAGGAACGCGACGCCGCGGCTAATGACGGTCGAGACGGCCGCGCCGGCTACGCCCATCTCCGGGAAGCCGAGGTTGCCGAAGATCAGCGCATAGTTCAGCCCGATGTGGAGCACGTTCATGCCGAGGGCGACGTACATCGATTCCTTCGTAAAGCCGTAGGTGCGGATTAGGCTAGCGAACACATTAATCAGCGCTTGGATGAAAAGAAATCCGCCCACGATGCCCATGTACGTTTTGGCGTAATCGAGCACCTGGCCATGCAGATTCATCCCCCCGAGAATCATATTGCCGAAGATGAACAGCGCGCCGCTAACGACAAGGCCGAGAACGAGGTTGAGCGTGACGGCGAGTCCGGCGATCTTCGACGCTTCGAGCATCCGCTTCGCCCCAATGTACTGGGCCACGACGATGGCCGCCCCGTTGCTGATGACTTCCATAATGAGAATGCAAATAAATAAGTACTGGTTGACGACCCCGACGGCGGAGACCGCATCGTCGGACACGTGGCTGAGCATGAGGGTATCCGCCGTGCCCATCAGCATGAACAGGAAGACCTCCAAGAAGATCGGCCACGTTAATTTATAGAGGCTAAGGCCTTTGCCGCCGTCAGCATGAGCTTCCGTTGACAATTTGAACCACCTGCGCTTTCGTTCCTTTTATGCAATGGGGCTATCGTAACATAGACCTATAAGCTTTGCATTATTTTCGGGATAAAAATAAGTGAGCTGCTTTCCATTTTTTTATGGGAGCGGCACCAATATCGTCTAGGGCATTCTAGCACCTAGAGAAGCGTGCTGAGCGCGAAGAGAGGCGTTATGGAATGGGGCGATTTGGGTCTCCGCACAAACTTAGCCAAATGGTGGGAATACCTGTCTGTGCGGGGATCAAGGGTAGACGCGGTTAGGAAAATCGTCCTATAATAAGACTAAACAACATCATGTTCAGGGCAAACCGCTCCGAAAGGACGGGACGCAAAACTATAGGGGCTTACCGGAGCTTGTCTCCCGTTGCCAGCCAGCTGCCGCGCAAAGAGAGAACCCGCGGAGGTTCTTTTTTTCTTCTCTCGGCATTTCGTCCTTTAATGTGTGAAAGCACCTGTCCTCTATTCCATATACGAAACCGGTTACTTGGCATAACTTCCTAGACTATCAACGACGTGGAGCTGACTCCGATGCAACTGTGGATTATTTCCATTCTGTTCCTTCTTCTTCCAAGCTATCTGCTTTTCTATATGGGGGCCGAGATCTATTGGCGCAACCCGCGGCATCGGCTGCATCAGCTGACGATGGCGTTGATGTTCACGCTCGGGCTGACGCTTGCCTTGCAGTTCGCGATCCCGTATCTCCTCTCGCTGCCCGCGGGTACGCTGGCGGCTAGGCTGCGGTATACGATGTCCTTCCTGACGATGGGCTTCGCGCTGCTTTTCTTTCGCCATCTCACGGCGGGCGGTAAGGCGACGAGGCTTAGCCTGGCGCTAGCCTTGATTCCGTTTGCTTGCGCGGCAGCTTCCCTTCTCCCCTACTTTATGAATGACGTTTATCTCGAGGTCCACGGGGCGCACCGGATGGAGACGTTTGGTCCGGTGTATGGCGGGTTGATGGGCGTCAGCATCTTGTACACGTTCGTTGGCGTCATCATCATGCTCATCCGCAAAATCGTGTTCCCCCGATTTCGCAAGACGATCGAATTCAAGCGAATCAGCGCGGTATTGTGGGGGGCCCTGTTCACCGTGCTTGCCGTTATCGTGGCAGTGGGCATCAACTTCGTGCTCGTCGCCAAGGGCGTGTACACGTTTAATTTTCTTCCGACCTCTTGCGTCGTCATCTGGGCGTTCGCGCTTCGTTATGCCATGGTCAACCATGATTTTCTGGCTGCGACCGGAAGACGGTATGAGCTGCTCTTCAAACTGTCGCATCACGGCATCGTGCTGCTGGACAGCCAGTGCCGTATCGTGGAAGCGAACGCCTCTTTCCAGAAGCTGGTCGGGCTCTCCCCGGATGTTAGCATGCATGGACGCCGTTTCTCGGGCTTGCTGCGTTCCGGCGAAGAGGATGCGTTCGAGGACGATTACCGGCAGGCCAGCGCGTCCCTTACGCCGCTTCATCGGGAACTGGTGCTGATCGGGGCAAGCGGCGAGACGCACATCGTGGAGGCGCACAGCGACTATATCGAGATCGAAGGCAGTCTATACTCGTTCCTGCTCGCGCGCGACATGACCCAGCAGAAGCAAGGCGAGGAACGGCTAGCCCAGCTCGCCTACGAGGACGAGCTGACCGGTCTTGGCAACCGGCGGCATTTCTCGGATCGCATCCGGGAGGACTTGGCCAATGGCGTGGCGCTTGGCGTCATGCTGCTCGACTTGGATCAATTCAAATGGGTGAACGATACGCTCGGTCATTCGGCGGGCGACGCGATGCTGCAGCAGGTGGCTGGCAAGCTTAGCGCCGTCTCCGGCGGCTTCGTGGCCCGGCTGGGCGGCGACGAATTCGGGGTGCTCGTCCATGGCGGGCGCGAAGAGGTGCTCCGGGGCGCGGAGGCGCTGATCGCCGCCATGAAGGAGCCCGTCATGCTGGGCGGCAAGCCTTATGCAATTACCGCAAGCATCGGCATCAGCTTGGCGCCAGATGACGGCAATGACTATGAGACGCTGCTCCGGAGCGCGGACACGGCGATGTACGTGGCGAAGAACGGCGGCCGCAACCAATACTACCTGTTCCAGCCGCAGTTGAAGACGAACGCCGACAATTACATGACGCTCGTCAGCGGCTTGGCCTCCGCGCTCGAGCGGCGAGAGCTGCAACTGCACTTCCAGCCGCAGATCGATCTGCCTACCGGCGGCGTATACGGCGCCGAAGCGCTGCTGCGCTGGCACTCGTCTGAGCTGGGCTCGGTGCCGCCGGGCGTGTTTATCCCCATCGCGGAAGCGAACGGGCTCGTCGTGCCGATCGGCTGCTGGGTGATGGAGGAAGCGATTCGGCAGGCCAAGCATTGGGTCGACCAAGGGTACGAGGATTTCGTCGTCTCGGTCAACCTCTCCGCGATTCAGCTTCGGGATTCGGGGTTGGCGGAGCATGTAGCGGGATTGCTGGACAAATACGGGTTGCCGCCGCGCAATCTGTGTCTGGAGATCACGGAGAGCACGGCGATCGCCGATGTGGAGACGTCGTACCAAATTTGCAAGGCGCTGGGCGAGATGGGCGTGAAGTTGGCCATCGACGATTTCGGCACCGGATATTCGTCGCTGGCGGTGCTGGGACGGTTCCCGTTCGACTTTATCAAGATCGACCGCTCGCTCGTCGAGGATATCGTCACGAACAAGAAGGATTTGGCTGTTATCCGCTCGGTTGTCGCGCTTGCGCGCGATCTCGGGCTTCAGGTCGTCGCCGAAGGCGTCGAGACGGCGGCGCAGCACGAGATGCTGCGCGGGCTCGGCTGCCATGAAGGACAAGGCTATCTGTACGGACGGCCGATGAGCCGGGAAGATATGGACGACTTCTTGAAGCGCAAAGGCGGCTGCGGACAGCTCGGCACGGCTTAAGCGCATGATTACGGGATTCCAGGCTAAACCAGGGATCCCGTTTTTTGCGTTGCGCGGGCGAACGGGCTATCGGGGCACCGGGCAATCCCGGCGCGGAAGTTAGGTCGGCGGCCCGTTCCAGTCTGCCCCAAACGCAAACAAGAGGCTGCCCGGGCGGCGGCCTCTTGTCGTTGTCCTTATGCCGGCACCAGAGTCGTTTACGACTTGTTGCCTTTGTCCGTTTGGTACAGGCTCATCAAATGCTGAACCTCTCCGCGGCTATCGCGAATATCCGACGTGATCTCCTGCTGGTTCGCGCTCTGTTCCCCGACCGTCGCGGACAGCTGCTCGAGCGTCGCCGACAGCTCCTCGATGAAGGCCGCGAAGTCGGCGGTGGCCGTCTTGACATGGGCCGACTTCGTGCCGATCGACTTGGTCTGCTCGTGGTTGTGCTTGATGTTCTCCGTCAAGATGCCGACGGCCGCTTCGATCGTGCGGAACGTGCC
This sequence comes from Paenibacillus aurantiacus, assembly GCF_042431225.1. Lineage (NCBI taxonomy): Bacteria > Bacillati > Bacillota > Bacilli > Caryophanales > Paenibacillaceae > Paenibacillus > Paenibacillus aurantiacus. The sequence continues at coordinate 259,631 of NZ_JBHMDO010000022.1, forward strand.
GCGCGTCTGATCCGTCATGTCGACCGACTGGGTCATCTGCTCCACGTTGCGGGACATCAGTTCTTGGACCGAGCGCGTGTCGGACTGGATTTTCCCGATCTTGCTCATCATCTCATCGGCCAGCGCGGTGCTCTGGGAGGCGAGCGAGCGGACCTCCTGCGCGACGATTGCGAATCCGCGGCCAGCTTCGCCCGCGCGCGCCGCTTCGATGCTGGCGTTGAGCGAGAGAATGTTCGTCTGAGCGGAGATATCGTTGATCGAGCGCACCGAGTGGGTCACTTCCGCGATGCTGGCCTGCAGGTTCGACATCTCCTGATGCATGATCTCGAACGAGCCGCTGAACTGCTGCATCGCGTGGGACAGCGCCTCGACGCGCGCGGAGCCGTCTTGGCTTGCCTGCTCGGATTCGGCGGCCTTCTGCTCCAGCATGTCCGACTGCTCGACCATCCGGGCGACCATGCGGTTCGTCTGCTCCAGCTCTTCCGTAATGTCGCTGATCGTCTGCGCTTGCACGGTGACGCCGGAGGCGATCTCCTGGAAGCCTTGATTGATCTCGTTCATCGATTCGGCGTTCGTCGCGTTCTTATTGAAGATACGTTCGATGTTCCCCGACAACGTCGCGGAAGAAGCGCGCAGCTGTGCTTCGCGTTCTTTCTCGAGACGAAGCAGTTCTTCCGTCGCGGAACGGCTCTCGTCGATATCGGCGAACATCTGGGTGGTGATTTTCTCCTTCAGGAACAAGATGACGGTCACGACCGCGTAGATCATCAGGTGAATGGCGATCGTCTTCGGCTCGCCGTCGAGAAGCGGGTCGCCCTTGTGGTACATGAAGAAGGCGACATAGATCGCCAAGCCGACGCCGAAGTAGACGAGCATGATCATGCGGCGCATATAGATGGATCCGGTTGCGACTAGCATGTACAGCAGCATCAGGTTCGACATGCTGGCGCTGCGGAACAAGAAGACTGCTACGACGCCGGCCATCAGCACGAGCCCTGCATAAGGGAACAGCTTCACGGCGATTTGGCGCCGATTCAGCACCATGAGGCCCGCGACGAGTATGGTGCTGATGATCGTCGTTATTTTTAACGACCAAGGGTTGCCTAAAGCAAACATTGCTAAAATGCCCATCACGCTCGCGAACATCAGGGCCGATCCGGCCAGCCTGTTTTTGCGGCGCATGTCGAGCAGCTGCAGCGTATTCATATTCATTGCTTTTCCTCCTTGCGCAAAATAGGGATTACTGCTTGTTATCGGCATTCGGCGCCCGAACGAAGAGATCTTTCTCGCACTAAAATGTACCGCTTCGGCAAACGGGCTGAAAATGCGCCCCAAACGTGCTAGTATGGAGGGAACAAACGTTCCTTTTGGCGGGCGGGCCAGGGGAAGTAAGGGAGGCGCCATGACGACAACGGTAGCGATTGCGGTACGGCCTTTGGTGGAGTATGCCTACTTAAGCGGAGACATCGAGTCGGGATTCCGGACGGCGACGGCGTTGACCGAAGGGACGAAGGCGCACCAACGGGTGCAAAGCCGGTACGGCGAGCGGGACCAGAAGGAAGTATACGTGAAGGGCGAGGTCGCGTGCGAGGAATTGCTCTTCGTGATCGACGGCCGCTGCGACGGCGTGCTGGAGGCAGAGGACGGGGCGATCACGATCGACGAGATCAAATCGACCTCCGGCGATCTGGCGCACATCGACGAGGACCGCTATCCGGTGCACTGGGCGCAGGCGTACTGCTACGCCTTCATCGTAGCGCGCGAACGGGGACTTGCGGCCATCTGCGTGCAGTTGACCTATGTGCAGGTGGACAGCGAAGCCGAGAAGCGGTTCAAGCGGGAGCTTACGGCGGCGGAGCTTGAGGCGTTCGTGCACGAGACCGTGAACAAGTACGCTCCATACGCCCGCATGCGCGCGGCGCACGAGACGGCGAGGGATGCGAGCATCCGCGAGCTGCCGTTCCCGTTCCCGGCTTACCGGAGCGGCCAGCGCAAATTCGCCGGAGCCGTCTACAAGTCGATCGAGGCGGGGACGAAGCTGTTCGCCAAGGCCCCGACGGGTACGGGCAAGACGATCTCGACGCTCTTCCCTGCGATCAAGGCGTTCGGCGCGGGCTTGCTCCAGCGGCTGTTCTACCTGACGGCGCGCACGATCACCCGCACGGCGGCGGAGGAAGCGTTGGCGCTCATGGAGACCAGGGGGCTGCGGATGCATGCGGTCACGATCACGGCGAAGGAGAAGGTCTGCTTCCAGGAGGAGGTCCGTTGCTCGCCGGAGCACTGCCCGTATGCGGATGGCTATTACGACCGGGTGAACGGAGCCGTGCTGGACATGCTGGAGCACGAGACGATCATGACGCGGACGGTCATCGAAGGCTATGCGCGCAAGCATCGGGTATGCCCGTTCGAATTCTCGCTGGACGCGGCTTACGCGGCGGATGCGGTCATCTGCGACTACAATTACGTTTTCGATCCGCGCGTCAGTCTGAAGCGGCAGTTCGAGGAGCAGAAGCGCAGGACGGCGCTGCTCGTCGACGAGGCGCACAACCTGGTCGACCGCGCGCGGGAGATGTATTCCGCGGAGCTGGCGAAGGGGATGTTCCTTGAGCTTAGCCGAGCGTTCAAGACGACGGAGCGCGAGGTCGCCGCCGCGGCGAAGGCGGTGAACGACCACTTGCTCGCGCGGCGCAAGGCGATCGGGGAGCGGCTTACGGAGGTGGAGACCGCCAAGCCGGAGCCGCTGCTGGCGCTCGTCGAATCGTTCTCGGCGGCGGCGGAGCGATACTTGGCCCGGGGCGGGGGAGAGGATGGATCGGAAGCGGGCGCGCAGCTGCTCGATGCCTTCTTCGCGGCGCAGGCTTTCCTGCGTACGGCCAAGCTGTACGACGAGGAGCACCATGTCACGTATACGGAGTGCTTCAAGAGCGAGGTGCGGGTCCGGATGTTCTGTCTGGACCCGTCGCAGCAGCTGCGACAGATGACGAAGGGATACCGCTCGCAAATTATGTTCTCCGCGACGCTCTCGCCGCTCACGTACTACATGGACATGCTGGGCGGCGGCGAGGAAGACTACTCGGTCGCGATTCCGTCGCCGTTCTCAGCCGAGCAGCTGGATGCGCGGCTTGTGCCGCTCTCGACCCGCTATCAAGATCGGGAGCGGACGCGCGAGCCGCTGGCGGAGCTGTTGGCTGAGAAGGCGCGGGGCCACGACGGGAACGGACTCTTCTTCTTCCCCTCGTATGCGTACATGGAGGACATCTATGAGCGGTTCGCCGCCCTGCTCGGCCCGCAGATCGAAGGCGGGAAGATGGACGTGATCGTGCAGCGCACGGCCATGACGGAGGAGGAGCGGGAGCGATTCCTGGCCAGCTTCGAGGCGGAGCGCGGCGTGCCGCTGTTCGGCTTCGCCGTCATGGGCGGCATTTTCTCCGAAGGGGTCGATCTCGTCGGCGACCGGTTGACGCTCGTCGGCATCGTCGGCGTCGGCCTGCCGCAGATCGGATTCGAGCGGGACTTGCTCAAAGCGCACTTCGACCGCACGCGCGGCAGCGGCTTCGAGTATGCCTACGTCATCCCCGGCATGAACAAAGTGCTGCAGGCGGGCGGCCGGCTCATCCGATCGGAGGACGACCGCGGCACGCTGCTGCTCATCGACGACCGGTACCGCCAGCCGCAATACCGCCGGCTGCTGCCGGAGGAGTGGCGGCTGGGGGGCGAGGATGCGGGGGAATGGGCGTATTACAGGTAGCCAATGCCGGTCTGGCCTCGCTTGCAGGCGAGCGAATCGAACCCTGCCGGGGAATTACTTCGGCGGCGAATAGAAGGCGAGATTCAGGCGGGATCAGGGCAACAGGGAGCACGTGCAATCCTGCAAGCCGATAAGGAGGGCACGTAAGTCCGGGGAAGGTCGCATCGGCTGAGCTGAATTGCGGGTATTGGTCCGGGCAGACTGCTTGAGCCGAGCCGGTCTCGCATTCCCCGGCTTGTTCGGCCGTCGGCACGCTGCCGGGGCGCGGCGCACCCATCTGAATACGCGACAAAGCCGCCGGCAGCAGCCGGCGGCTTTGTGCAATATCCATATGAATGCCTTACAGCACCTGCTCCAGGAACCGCGCTGCGCGCTCGCTCTGCGGACTAGCGAAGAACGTCTCCGGATCGGCGCGCTCGATGAGACGGCCGCCGTCGAGGAAGTAGATCGTGTCCGACGCTTCGCGGGCGAATTTCATCTCATGCGTGACGATCAGCATCGTCATGCCGGAGGAAGCGAGGTCGCGAATAACCGCGAGCACTTCCTTGACCATCTCGGGGTCCAGCGCAGAGGTCGGCTCGTCGAACAGCATAATGTCCGGATCCATCGCCAGCGACCGGGCGATCGCCACGCGCTGCTTCTGTCCGCCGGATAGCTTGGACGGATAGACGTCCGCTTTGTCCGCGAGACCGACGCGCTCCAGCAGCTTCAGCCCTTTGGCGCGCGCTTCTTCCTTGCTAAGCCCCTTCACGCGCGTCGGCGCGAAGGTAATATTGTCGATGACCGTCATGTGCGGGAACAGGTGGAAATGCTGGAACACCATGCCGATCCGCTGCCGAACCTGGCCCATGTCGGTATTCGGATCGGTCAGCACCGTTCCGTCGATCGCGATGGAGCCGCTCGTCGGCGTCTCCAGCAGGTTGAGGCAGCGCAGGAAGGTCGATTTGCCCGAGCCGGAAGGCCCGATGATGGCGACGACCTCGCCGCGCTTGACCGTGGTCGAAATATCGTGAAGGACGGCAGCTTTGCCGTACGATTTGTTCAGATGCTCGACTTTAATCACTGCGGCGCATCCTCCTTTCAAGCAGCCCGGCGAGCGACGTTAGCGTCAGCACGAGCACGTAGTAGATGGCGCCGACGAGCAGCAATGCTTCGAACGCCTTGAACGTATTGGCCTGCACGACGTTCGCGCGGCGCATCAGATCGGCGACGCCGATGATCGAGACGAGCGACGATTCCTTCACGAGCGCCACGCATTCGTTGACGAGCGCCGGAAGAATGTTCTTCACCGCCTGCGGGAAAATAATGCTGATCATCATCGTCTTGTACGGAATGCCGAGGGCGATCGCGGCTTCGCGCTGCCCTTTGTCCACGGCCATGATGCCGCCGCGGATCGTTTCGGACAAGTAGGCCGCCGAGTTGAGGCCGAACGCGAGACCGGCCGCCAAGAGCGCCGGAATATCGTAGTTGAACAGCTGCGGCGTCGCGTAGTAGATCAGGAGCAGCTGCAGCAGCAGCGGCGTGCCGCGGAAGATCGACGTGTACACCGTCGCGAACCAGCGCAGCGGCGCGATCGACGAGATTTTGAACAGCGATAGAATGCCGCCCCAGATGAAGCCGAACAAGGCGGAGACGAGCGTGAACAGCAAGGTAACGAAGATGCCTTTGAAAATATACCCGACGTAGCCGTTCAGGACGCTGAAATCGATGCCCTTCTTCGTGCTCTTCACGCCGGACTTCGTATTGAACCACTTATCGACGAGCGTCTGCAGCTCGCCGCTTTCTTTCATCTTCTGCAGCTCGGCGTTGAACGCCGGCGTCAGCTCCGAGCCTTTCGGGAAGGCGATCGCGTACCCGAGGTCGTCCGGATTCGGCTCGAGCATCGTGAAGATCAGGTCGGGATTGGCGTCCGTGTAACCGGCCGCGACGGCGTCCTCGACGATAACGGCGTCCAGACGGCCGGATTTGATCTCTTGGATCAGGTTCGGCAGCTTGTCCAGCTTCTTGATCTCGCCGAGCCCTTGCATCTTCATGACCGCTTCTTCCTGCGTGGAGCCGAGCTGAACGCCGACGCGCTTGCCCGCAAGCGACGCTTCGGTCGTCAGGCCGCTGTCCTTCAGGGCGACGATCGTGTTGCGCGCGGCATAGTACGAATCGGAGAAGTCGATGCTCTGCTTCCGCTCCTCCGTGACGGACATCGCCGACATGACGAAGTCGACGCGCTGCGTCTGGAGCGCGGCGATCAGACCGCTAAAATCCATGCCGGAGATTTCGAGCTTATAGCCTAGACGTTCTGTGATCACCTTGGCGATTTCGACATCGAGGCCGATAATGTCGCCGCCGTTCTTGGCGTCGACGCTTTCGTAGGGCGGATAGTCGGGCGAGGTGCCCATGATGATCGTTTTACCGTTACCGGAAGTCGACTCTCCCGCGGCCAAGGCCAGCCCGGCATCGCCGGTCAAGCTCGCAAAAAAGCCGCCAAAGCCCGTGCCGCCCGCGATTCCCGTGACGAGAAGGAGCGCGGCGAGAGGCGTGACGACCCATTTTAACCATTTGTTCATCGTATTGTCCTCTTCTGTATAAAGTCTGTATAAATATGCGCACTTGAATACTATACCCAAATCGCACGCAACTCTCAACACCGGATAATGTTACCAATGTGTGTCGCCTTTGATGGGCAAAAGGAGCTTTAGCAAGACGTCCCGACTCACCGGAAGTCGAACATTGGTGAAGCAGCTCTGCCGCCATCCGACATGCACGGGCGCCGAGAACTAGAGGCGAAATAGGCCAAAAGGGATATATTGACAATTTGAAAAGGCGTCGCCTATACTGGCATCAAGTCTCCAAAAAATTAAACCGGTTTAATTTACGGTCATCACCATTCTCCGCTTTCACGCAATCCATGCCTGGTTTTCAACTTGCAGCCCGCACTTGTTCGGCCCGAAAGTTAAACCGATTTAACTTTTGTTCGAAAGAGAGGGACCGTATCGATGAGAAGCAAGCTTGGAACCGCGCAAACCCGAGCCTTCTATGCCTTTATCTCCCCATGGCTGATCGGCTTTGCCGTGCTCACCCTGTTTCCCGTGCTGTCATCCCTGTACTACAGCTTCACGGATTACGACGTCATTCACGCCCCCGTCTGGATCGGGCTGGCGAACTTCCGGGAGCTGTTCCAAGACGAGCTGTTCTGGACGTCCATCCGAGCCACGCTCAAGTATACGCTCGTCAGCGTGCCGCTCACGCTCATCCTCTCGCTGCTGCTTGCCCTGCTGCTCAACCGTCGCATGCCCCTCCAAGGCTTCTTCCGCACCGCGATCTACTTCCCGAGCATGATCTCCGGCGTCGCCATGTCGCTGCTCTTCACCTGGGTATTCAACCCGCAGGCCGGGCCGTTCAACTACATCCTGTCTCTCTTCGGCGTGGAGCCGATCCCGTGGCTGCTTGACGAACGGTACGCGATTTGGGCGCTCATCGTCATGTCGTTCTGGGGGCTTGGCGCGGGGATGCTCATTTTCTTGGCGGGGCTGCAAGGGGTGCCGCAGTCGCTGCTGGAAGCGGCCCGGCTGGACGGCGCCACGAAGCTGCGGTCGTTCTGGCATGTTACGCTGCCGATGATCTCGCCGGTCTTCCTATTCCAGCTCATCGTCGGCATGATCGACTCCTTCCAAGTCTTCACGCAAGCCTACACCATTACCCAAGGCGGCCCTAACTACAGCACCTGGTTCTACGTCTACAACATCTACATCAGCGCGTTCAAAAACTTCCGGTACGGCTATGCCTCCGCCATGGCGTGGCTGCTGCTCGCGGCCGTCCTGCTCGTGACCTACTTCATCATGAAAGCTTCGAACCGGTTCGTGTATTACGAAGGGAGCCGCTAGAAAGATGAACGATACCACGCCTACCGCGCATCGGACAGATGTGCCGCACCGCCGCGCCGCCTGGCCATGGGGCCGAATCGCGATCTTCATCGTGCTCATCGTCATCACGCTTGCCATGCTCGCGCCGCTTGCGTTCATGCTCTCCACCTCGCTCAAGTCGAGCAAGGAGCTGCTCGTCTACCCGCCGGCTTGGATTCCGGAGTCGCTGCAGTGGAACAACTTCGGCGCGCTGTTCCGAAGCAGCGAGATCAAATTCGGGCGGCAGTATGCCAACAGCCTGATCGTCGCGGTCTTCGCGGTTGCCGGCACGGTCCTTAGCTCCTCGCTGGTGGCGTTCGGCTTCGCGCGTTACCGGACGAGAGGAAGCAGCGCGCTGTTCCTGCTCGTGCTTAGCACCATGATGCTGCCGTATCCCGCCATCATGATTCCCCAATTCCTGCTGTTCACCAAGCTGGGGCTGCACGACTCGCTGCTGCCGCTCATCCTGCCGAATTTCTTCGGATCGGCGTACATGATCTTCCTGCTCAAGCAGTTCTTCGCGAATATGCCCTCGGAGCTGTACGAGGCGGGCCGGATCGACGGGAGCGGCGAATTCCGGCTGTTCTGGAACCTGACGCTGCCGCTTGCGGGTCCGGCGCTGGCGACGGTCGCGGTCTTCACCTTCATCTGGAGCTGGAACGATCTGCTGGCCCCGGTGCTCTACTTGGACTCTCAGGAGAACTTCACCCTGCCGATCGGCATGGCGTCGATGCTGTCTTCCAAATTCCGGCTCGCCCCGTGGAACTTGCTGATGGCTGCGTCCATCCTCTCCACGCTGCCGATTATCGCCCTGTTCGCGGTCGCTCAGCGGCGGTTCGTCGAGGGAATCGTCTTAACCGGCATCAAGTGACAGTCACAAATATCCGCGCGCTTGGGCAAAAGCAAGTCCACTTTACGAACGGGAGGCTTGGTTGAGATGCAGAGCAAGGTCATGCGCAAGGGGATGTGGAAAGGGGTGGCGGCGGGGGTGATCGCGGCCGGCGCGCTGGCGGGCTGCTCCGGGAATGGCGACAGCGGCGGAGATGCGGTGACGATCACGCACTACACGATCGATTCGCCGGACCGCACGTTCGTCGAGCAGCTCATTCCGGATTTCGAGGCGAAGCACCCGGGCATCAAAATCAAGGTGACCAAGGCGCCCTACGAGCAGTTCGACTCGAAGCTGCAGTCGGCCATCGCCGCGAAGAATGCGCCGGACGTGACGAGCCAGTGGGGCTATGGCGGCTTCATGGAGTATTACAACAAGGGGATGCTGGCCGATCTGACGCCGTACCTCGGCGATTTCAAGGCGGAGGCTGCCCACATTCCGAAGAGCGTCATGGACATCTACAAGGTGGACGGCAAAACATACGGCATTCCGCTCAACAGCTACGTGTCCGTGCTCCTGTACAATAAGGACTTGTTCGACAAGGCGGGGGTCCCCTATCCGCCGTCGGATTATGAAGACAAGAGCTGGACGTTTGATGAAATGGTGCAAGCTGCCAGGAAGCTGACGATCGATTCGAAGAACTTGGCGGAAGCGCAGTACGGACTGGATTTCGGGCTTGGCGAGCGGGACCAGCGGCCGCTGTATTTCGGGGCGAAGGTGTATGCGGAGGATACGTGGGCGAACGGCGGCAAGCCATCGAAGGTGAACTTCGACCAGCCGGACGTTATCGCGGCGTACAAGAAGATTTACGGCCTCATCTGGGATGAGAAAGTATCGCCGCCCCCGGCGTTCAGCAAGTCCGTCGCGGGCCAGTTCGGCGATCCGTTCCTGTCGGGCAAAATCGCGATGTCGGTCGTCGGCTCCTGGAGCCTCGCGGCTTCGAGCGATTTCAACTTCAAGGTCGGCGTGGCCGCGGTGCCGCAGGGACCGAACCCGGATTTTCGCAGCGTGCTCTACATCGACCCGCTGTTCGTGTTGAAAGACTCCAAGCATCCGAAGGAAGCGCTCGAGTGGATTCAGTATCTCGTCTCTACCGACGTGCAGAAGAAGTCGATCGAACTATCGGGCGGCAATCCGCCCGTGAACCAAGAAGCGGCCGAGACCTACTATTCCCACTTCGAGGGGATCGATCCGGCCGTGATCAAGCAGGTGTATGAGGGGGCCTACCGCTACGGCTTCGAGTCCTATAACCATCTCATCGACAACTACTCGCAGATGAACGAGCTGTACATCAACGAGCTGGCGAACATCGAGAACGGGGACAAGAGCGCCGAGGAGGTATTGCCGGTGCTGCAGGAGAAGCTGACCAAGCTGCTCGGACGGGTTAATCCGTAGCACGTCTCCCCGCAGGCGGCATCCCTCGTGATCCGTTCATTCTAACCGCAAGGAGCCAACGCGCTTATGAAAGCTAGCATCTACGATGTCGCCAAACGGGCGGGACTGTCGGTCGTCACCGTCTCCCGCGTCCTTAATAACGATTCGACCGTCCGGGAGAAGAACCGGCTGAAAGTATTGGAAGTGATGAAGGAGCTCGATTACCATCCGAAGGCGGCGGCGCGCAGCTTGGCGAAGGGGAAGACGAATCTGATCGGGATGATGCTCTCGACGTTGGACGATTCCTTCTTCGACGCGGTAATCAAGGACATCAGCGATCGACTCGCGGCCAAAGGGTATTATTTGACGCTGTCGGTCGACACCGATATGTCGCCCATGCTGTTCCGGGAGGATCACGTCGATGGCGTCATTCTGCTCTCGCCGGTCAACGAGATCGCCTATATGCGGGAGCTCGACAAGCGCAGAATCCCGTACGTCATGATCGACCATCAGCATCCCGCGCCGTCGGTCTCCAGCATCGTCGTCGATAACTACGCCGGCGGCGTCATGGCCGCCCGGCATCTGATCGAGCTTGGGCATAAGGAGATCGCGCATGTCGCAGGATCGGCGCTCTTCCTCAGCAGCCGGGAGCGGGAGCGGGGCTTCCGGCACGCGATGCAGGAGGCGGGGCTTGCGCCCTTCGCCGTCGAGCCGGGCGATTTCCAGATCGCCTCCGGCCTGGAGGCGGCCGATCGCTGGCTCGCTGCGGGCCGTCTGCCGACGGCGGTGTTCGCCGCCGACGATTACACGGCGATCGGCGTCGTCACCGCGTTCCAGGGGGCAGGCGTCCGCGTCCCGCAGGACGTGTCGGTCATCGGCTTCGACGACCAGGTCATCGCCTCCCAGTTCCGCCCGGCGCTCACCACGATCAAGCAGCCGGCCGAGCAGATCGGCCAGCAGGCGGTGGACATCATGCTCGCCACGCTTCAGGGCGAGCGCAAGACGCCGGCCAAGATCGAGCTCAAGCCGGAGCTCGTCGTCCGCGCGTCGACAAGCGAGCCGAGGGTGGAGTAGGGGGCAATGCTGTCAGGTTAAGGGGAGACGTTCGGGTGAAGAATCGTGCGCTCCTTGATAACGACGTAGGTGTCACTATCGCGGGCTTGGCCGGCCTGCGGATGAACAATAACGACGTAGGCGTCACTATTGCAGGCACGGACACCTGCGCGGACACCCTCGGACGGGCAATCCCCACCACCGTTCCGCCGCGCTTGCATTGGAGGAGGGGAGTGGCAACGACGTTAGCTTTGTCCGTAAGGACAAAAGCGTGCCGAGCTCGAACCACCCGCCCATCGCGAACACACGTGCCAGCACGAAAAAGGGTGTCCAGAGGGCGAAGCCCTTTGGTTCCTCTCCGATGGAGGGGGAAGGGGGAGGCGATAACCGGGGTTCAGAAGGGCGAAGTCCTTTGGTTCCTCTCCGATGGAGGGGGTCGGCGGAGGCACTTGGGGGAGCGACTTTTTAAGGAGGTGATGCTCACCAAAAAAAGGTCGGATAAAGATAGCGAAGAACAGCTAAACGCCAGGCTAGCGATTCATTCGAAAACAAGGAGGCAAGTTAATGAAAATGAAACTGAAGGTACTCCTGTTAAGCGGACTCTGTATGTCGCTCCTGCCGGTCGGCGCGGCGCTGGCGGCTGGTGAAGCCAAGCCGTTCCCGCAGCACACCATGTACACGGCGGGTACGATCAAGCCCAACAACGTGACGCAGACGGCGATGGATAACGCGGTGAAGAGCAAGTGGACCACGTGGAAGACCAACTACCTCAAGCCGGCGGGCACCGGCAAATATTACGTCAAGTACAACAGCGCGGGCGAGACGGTCTCCGAAGCGCATGGTTACGGCATGCTGCTAGCGGTCATGATGGCCGGGGCGGACACGAACGCCCAGACGTATTTCGATGGCTTATACCGGTACTTCCGCGAACACCCGAGCGCGATCAACGCGAATTTGATGGCGTGGAAGCAGAACAGCAGCTTCCAGAACATCGAAGGCGAGGACTCGGCCACCGACGGCGACATGGACATCGCCTACTCGCTGCTGCTGGCGCACCGCCAATGGGGGAGCGCGGGGACGATCAATTATTTGGCCGAGGCGAAGAAGGTCATTAACGCGATTATGCAAAGCGAAGTCAACCAGACGCGCTGGACGCTAAGGCTCGGCGATTGGGCGACGAGCGGCAATTGGGGCAGCGCAACCCGGCCGTCGGATTTTATGCTGAACCATATGAAGGCGTTCAAAGCTGCGACCGGCGATACCAAATGGGACAACGTGACGAACCAGACGTATTCGATCATCAACACGATTTTCGCGAACAACAGCTCCGCAACCGGACTCATGCCGGACTTCGTCATCTATCAGAACAATGCGTACGTGCCGGCGCCGGCCAACTTCCTGGAGAGCGGCAACGACGGCAGTTACTACTATAATTCGTGCCGCACGCCATGGCGGATCACGACCGATTACCTCATCAGCGGCGACACCCGGGCGCTGAACCAGATCAACAAGCTGAACAGCTGGATCAAGACGAAGACGTCGAACAATCCTAGCAGCATCATGGATGGCTACACGTTAAGCGGCAGCGCGGTAGGCGATTATAATAGCGGCGCCTTCTATGCGCCGTTCGGCGTCAGCGCGATGACGAGTTCGGCGAACCAAAGCTGGCTGAACGCGATCTGGACGAAAACGGCGGGCAGCGCGTCGGAGGGCTACTATGAGGACAGCATCAAACTGTTCTCCTTGCTGGTGATGTCGTCGAACTGGTGGACGTACTAAGGCAACACGAACCGGCCCTGCGCCTCTTGGCAGAACCGCGCCCCCTTCGGGGCGGCCGCGGTCGCTAAGAGGCTTGTTTACGCTGAGGTGTGACATGGACGAAATTTTGCACCCTCATTCCAAAACATGGTTCCCAATCGTCCGGGATTCCCTTATGATGAGGGGAGCAGGTAAGAGCATTGTAAGATTTCGGCTCGCTTCGACATATAGGCATATTTCTAGGAAGGGGCGGATGGTAATGGAACGATGGGAGACGGCGGCGGCGGATTTTTTGCTGGCGTGGACAAGCCGCAACGATGTCATCGGCGCGATGCTGTGCGGCAGTTATATTACGGGGAATCCTTCCCACCGCTCGGACTTGGACATTCATCTGATTTTGTCGGAGGACGCCGAGGGCCGAGAACGCGGCAATCTTGTGAGGGGCGGCCTCATGATCGAATATTTCCTGAACCCGCCGAAGCAAATTCGCGCCTATTTCCGGCAGGATTTCGAGGCGGAGAGCACGATGTCGATGGTGCAGTTCGCCACGGGCCGCATCGTCTACGATCCGACCGGCGTCACGCAGGCGCTCAAGGCGGAAGCGAAGCAGTGGCTCTCGAAGGAACGGGACGAACTGTCCGGCGCGGAGCTCGAGCTGGCCAAGTACGCGGTATGGGACGACATGGACAATGTGCTGGACAGCTTCGAGCAGCGCAGACCGGACTATCCGTTCGTCTGCCAGCAGGCGCTCATGCGGTTGTTCCAGACGTACAGCCGTTACCTCAAGCTCGGGAAGACGCCGCATCATCACGTGCTGGCTTATTTGAAGGATCCCCGGTACTTGGCCAAATACTTGGCCCCCGCCTTCCCGGACGAGGAGTTCGCCCGGAAGATGGTCAAGCTGATTCAAGATCACGATACATACCGGCAAGTGCAGGAGTACGAGCAGCTGGCACGGTACGTGCTGGACCAAATGGGCGGGTTCGAGCCGAACGGCTGGCATCTGCGGACGCCGCTCGATCTGTAGCAGACGTTGCGGAGCGTGCCCGAGTGGGCGGAACGAGCCGCGATAGCGAGCTGGAACTCACTATTGCGCTTCGAACGGACGGAATGTGCACCAATAGTGAGCTGGAAGTCACTATTGCGCTTCGAACGGACGGGATATGCACCAATAGCGAGCTGGAACTCACTATTGCGCATCGAACGGACGGAGTATGTATCAATAGTGTGCGGTAGCACACTATTGCACCTCGAGCGGACGGAATGTGCACCAATAGTGAGCTGGAACTCACTATCGCGCTTCGAACGGACGGAATGTGCACCAATAGTGAGCTGGAACTCACTATCGCGCATCGAACGGACGGAATGTGCACCAATAGTGCGCGGTAGCTCACTAGTGCGCCTCGAACGGGCGGAATATGCACCAATAGTGAGCTGGAACTCACTATTACGCTTCGAGCGGACGGAATGTGCATCAATAGTGAGCTGGAAGTCACTATCGCGCATCGAACGGACGGAATGTGCACTAATAGTGAGCTGTAACTCTTTATTGTGCCTCAAGCGGACGGGATATGCACCAATAGCGAGCTGGAACTCACTATTGCGCCTCGAGCGTACGGAATGTGCACCAATAGTGAGCTGGAACTCACTATTACGCTTCGAACGGACGGAATGTGTACCAATAGTGAGCTGGAACTCACTATTACGCATCGAACGGACGGAGTATGTATCAATAGTGGTGAGCTGGAGCGGCGGGAGCACACTATCGAGATATGCGTATACGACATCACGCAAGGCGTCCGAGGATTATTCCTTGGGCGCCTCCGTTTTGTCAGGGCGGCAGCTTGGTCATGGCCAGGGTCGAGGGCACGCGCTTGCGGCGAATCGGCCAGTCCTGCCCCGCTTGCGCACCACTCCATTATTTCGCATGATAGAGGAAGCGAACACAGCGTTCATACAAGGAGGACTCACCATGACCATCCCATTGCGCAATGTCGGCTTGTTCGCCCATGTCGACGCCGGCAAGACGACGACGACGGAGCACATGCTCTACTTGAGCGGCCAACTGCGCGCCCCGGGCAGCGTAGATAGCGGAACGGCGCAGACCGACTGGCTGGATGTGGAGCGGGAGCGCGGCATCTCCGTCAGAGCGGCTGTCACGCGTCTAGAGTGGGCCGGGGTGCCGATCAACCTGGTGGATACGCCGGGGCACGTCGATTTCCTGTCGGAGGTCGAGCGGACGCTGCGCGTCATGGACGGCGCGGTGCTGATCGTCTCGGCGGTCGAAGGCGTGCAGGCGCAGACCGAGGTGATCTGGGATGCGCTGCGCCAGCTCGGCATTCCGACGTTGATTTATATGAATAAAATGGACCGGGTCGGCGCAGATCCGGACGAAGTGCTCGCGCAAATCCGGCGGCTCCTGTCGCCGCAGGCGGCGCCGCTCTTCGCGCCGGACGGGACGGAGGGCGGATTCGCCTGCACGGTGCCTCTGCTTGGCGAGGGGAAGGACGCTTCGCCACGGGGTGCAGGCTACCGGATGCTGCTGGAAGAAGCGGTCGCCGAGGGCGACGAAGCGGCGATGGAGATCTACTTGGAGCAAGGCGGCTTGACGGATGGTCAGCTGGAGGCGGCGCTGCCGCAGCTCGTCAGCCGGCGCGCGCTGTTCCCGGTTCTCTTCGGCGCTTCGAGCCGGGGCATCGGGGTGACGGAGCTGCTGGAGACGGTCGTGGCGCTGCTGCCGCCGCCGCAAGGCTCGGCAGAACGCCCCGTCTCCGGCGTGGTGTTCAAAATCGAACGCGATCCCGTTATGGGCCGCATCGCGTACGTACGGTTGTACGACGGCGCGATTCGCAACCGGGATATCGTTGCGAATCATTCGCGGGAGCTGGAAGAGAAGGTAACGCAGATTCGCCGGCTGAACGGCCGGAAGACGGAGGATACGGGGCTGCTGGAGGCGGGCGACATCGCCGCCGTGTACGGCTGGAGCCGGGCGCGCATCGGCGATATTCTCGGGACGGATGCCGCTGTTCCGGGCGAGCGCCGGCTTGCCGTACCGCTGCTGACCGTGCAGGCACGGTGGAAGAACGAAGCGGAGTACCCGGCCGTCATCGCGGCGTTCCAGGAGCTGGCCGACGAGGACCCGCAGCTGGACCTGCAGTGGCTGCAGGAGGAGCGGGAGCTGCACGTGAAGGTCATGGGGACCATTCAGATGGAGGTGCTGGCGCACGTCATGCGCAGCCGCTTCAAGCTGGACGTATCCTTCGGCGAGCCGACCGTCATCTATAAGGAGACGCCGGCCGTGCCGGGCGAAGGCTTCGTGGCGTATTTGGCGCCGAAACCGTGCTGGGCGATCCTGCGCTTCCGCATCGAGCCGGGGCCGCGCGGCAGCGGCATCCGCTATCGTTCGCTCGTGCGGGGAGAACGGCTCCTCGAGAGCTACCAGAACGAGGTGGAGCGCCGTATTCCCGAAGCGCTCCAACAAGGACTGCTCGGCTGGGAGGTCACCGACGCCGAGATTACGCTGGTCGAGGGCGAACATCATGTGTGGCATACCCATCCGCTTGATTTCGTCATCGCGACGCCGATGGGGATCATGGACGGACTGGCGAATACAGGCACGAAGCTCCTGGAGCCGCTGCTTCGCTTCCGGCTGTCCGTGCCGGAGGAGCACGGCGGGAAACTGATGAACGAGTTGATGCTGATGCGCGCGGTATTCGAGCCGACCGCGGTGCAAGGGGAGCGGATGGAGTTCGAAGGCGTGCTGCCGGTGGCGACTTCGCTCGATTTTCCGGCAAGGCTCGGTTCGTTGACGAAAGGCAGAGGGACGCTGGCCGCCTCGTTCGCCGGCTATCAGGAGAGCCCGCCGGACGTGCGGGCCGAGCGGCGCAGAAGAGGCGTCGACCCGCGCGACCAGGCGAAGTATATCCTTGCGGCCCGCAGTGCCCTTGCTAGCCAATAGCCATCCTTCGATTATGGGAAAAAATTAACGATGGTCTCCCTAGTTTGCTATGATACACTGGCACTAGACTAACTAGAGGCGGTGTACATCCATGTCGGAATGTCGGAGCTGCCTGCCCGGAGAACTGCATTACAGGGTGACGGCTGGCACGGACGCGAATGAAAAGGTGATGCAAGGGATCTTGCCGTTTATGCGGAACGCGGGCGTCCTTGCAAAGGAAGAGGATGGCGCGGTCACGGTCCGCGAATCGGGCATGGCGGATTTTATGGACTTTTGCCGGGATCATATGGATGCGTCGCGGATGACGTTCCAGCTGGACGGAGCGGGCGAGCAACGGCCGTTCGAGGCGGTGGCGCCGCTGCTGGGTGCGCAGTGGATCGATTCGATCGTCTACCAAGGGAGAGTTGTGCCTTACTGTCAGCCGATCGTGGATCGGGACGGCAAGCTGTTCGCGCACGAGATATTGTCCCGATTCGCGCGAGAGGACGGGACGCTGGCGCCGCCGGGCGAAGTGTTCCGGGCCGCCAAGGCGCGGGGACGGCTGTACGCGCTCGATCGGGTGTGCCGCATGTCGGCCGTGAAGTGCGCCGCCGAGCTGCCGGGCAAAGTATTCATTAACTTCATCCCCACGTCGATCTACGCGCCGGAGCATTGCTTGCGGTCCACGGTCGCGCTGGCCGGGGAGCTTGGCATCGATCCGTCTCGTTTCGTCTTCGAAGTGGTGGAGACCGAATACGTGGAGGACCTGGACCATCTGAAGCGCATTTTGGATTATTATCGTCAGCGGGGCTTCCAGTATGCGCTGGACGACGTGGGCGAAGGTTTTAGCACGGTTGAAATGCTGCGCGAGCTTCAGCCGCATTACATGAAGCTCGACATGGGCTACGTGCGCGGCGTGGCGGACGATCCGCAGAAGCAGGAAGTCGCGCTCAAGCTGCTCGCCGCCGCGCGCGAGGTTGGATCCGTGCCGCTGGCGGAAGGCGTAGAAGCGCCGGAGGATTACGACTGGCTGCGCCAATCGGGATTCGAGCTGTTCCAAGGTTATCTGTTCGGCAAGCCTGCGCCTGTTACGAAGGAGCAAGGTTAGCGTCGTTCAAGACGGGAGTTGAAGGAATGGCCGTAGGCCGCGAAAATATCGGGCAAGTCGGAATGACACTCGTGTGGAAGCGGGAATGGCACCCGCAAGGAAATAGAGTCCGGGCATCGCGGACGAACGGTCTGCCGGACAGCAGGCTGGCCGCCTACATGGACTACCATCCGGATGCCATCGTCCTGTTGGACCGCGAAGGCGTCGTGCTGCGCGTCAATCGTACCTTCGAAACGATGTTCGGCTATACTCGGTCAGAGGTCGAGAACAAGCTCGCCTACGAATGCCCGGTCGTTCCGGCGTCCGAGCTGCCCGGCATCGCCGATCGGCACGCCCGGGCGCTGAACGGCGAGATGGTTGGCGGCGTCGAGACCATGCGCATCGCCAAGGATGGCCGAAGGATCGACGTCGTCGTGACCGTAAGGCCGCTTGTACGCGGCGATGACGGCGTCGACATCTGGATCACCGAGTTCCGCGACGTCACGTGGCAGCGCGATTGAACTGTCACCGAATATGAACATTTTCGCCACCAAGTCGCCACCTGCAGGCCCCGAAGGAAGGGGCCTGTTTGTTGTATAATGGAGAATAATTCCGGAGGGACGACAGATGCCCTTCGACAACCAACAAGAGAAGGTGACCGTAGTGGAGCAGTGCGAGACGGCCGGGCATGAAGCGCTGGCCGAGGAAGCGGTACGATTCATCGAGAACTGTTACCGGGAGCTGGGCCGCGCGGAGCGGGAGACGGCGGCACGGGTGGCCGACGTGCGGGCTACCATCGCGAGGACCGGCACCTATACGCATACCTGCGAAGAACTGGCGCATGGGGCCAAAATGGCGTGGCGCAACAGCAACCGCTGCATCGGCCGGCTGTTCTGGGAGACGCTGCATGTCTTCGACGCGCGCGACGTTCAGGATGCGGACGGTATGGCCGAGGCGATATTCCGCCATATGGCGTATGCGACCAACGAAGGCCGTGTCCGCCCGGCAATCACGATCTTCGCCCCGACGGACGCGGACGGCGCAGGGCCGCGGATATGGAATTCGCAGCTCGTCCGCTACGCGGGCTACGAACGAGAGGACGGAGCGGTGCTCGGCGATCCGATATCGGCGGCGCTGACGAAGCGATGCGAGGCGATGGGCTGGCGCGGCGCGGGCACCGCGTTCGACGTGCTGCCGCTTATCCTGCAGGCGAAGGGTGGCGCGCCCAAGCTGCAGGAAATTCCGGACGAGCTCGTGCTGGAGGTGCCGCTGCGCCATCCGGACTTCCCTGCGTTCGGGGAGCTGGGGCTGAAGTGGTATGCCGTCCCGTTCGTCTCGAATATGCGTCTTGAGATCGGGGGCCTGTCGTATACGGCGGCGCCGTTCAACGGCTGGTACATGGGAACCGAGATTGGGGCGCGCAACCTGGCCGACGGCTTCCGGTACAATCTGCTGCCGCAAATGGCTGAATTGATGGGGCTCGATACGCGGAGCGAGGCGACGTTATGGCGAGATAAGGCGCTCGTGGAGCTGAACGCGGCCGTGCTGCATTCGTACAAGGAGCAGGGCGTCTCGATCGTCGATCACCATACGGCGGCCAAGCAGTTCGCGCGCTTCGAGGAGCAGGAGGCGCAGAAGGGCCGAGACGTCACCGGACGCTGGTCATGGCTCATCCCGCCGCTATCTCCGGCGACGACGCACGTGTTCCACAGCCGGTATGATGCAACCGAGCGGACGCCGAATTATTTCGCGCAGGAGGACTTGCTATAGCAGGGGGAAACGAATAAGGCAGTGCCGGCTGAGAGCAGGCACTGCCTTTTGTATTCTGTCATAAATGGTTTACGTTCTGCACGTAAACGTTAGCTTTGTCCGCAAGGACAAAAGCGAGCCACGCACAATAGCTCCCGCCAACCACCCCAATTACGTGCTTGTACGAACCAGGCGAGAGTAAGCTTTGTCCCCAAGGACAAAAGCGTGCCCCGCTCGAATGCTCCCGCCAACCACTGCCCCAACGTGCCAGCACGAAAACGGGTGTCCAGAGGGCAGCGCCTTCGGAGCCCCCTCGGCGGAGGGGGGCAATGCTGTCAGGTTAAGGGAAAACGTCCGGTGAAGCGACCCGTGGCCTATAGTTGACAGGCTTATGACTTCGGACTGACTTCAAAACCGACTGAAGCTTTGTCCGCGAGGACAAAAGCGTGCCAGCTCGAAGCAACCCGCCGACCGCGAACAAACGAGCCAGCACGAAATGGGAGTCCAGAGGGCGAAGTCCTATGGTTCCCCTCGGCGGAGGGGGAAGGGGGAGGGACCTTTCTACTCCAGATACATCTTCTTCAACTGCGCACGGTTCTCCGCTGTCAGGCCTATGCCCTTCTCCAGGAAGCCGTCCACGGAGCCGTACGTTTTCTCCATCTCGTCGAACGCCGCCTCGATATATTCCGGACGCACGTCCATCAGCGCCTTGAACACCTCGATCGTCTTCTCGTCCGTCAACTTCAGCTGCTTCACGATGCCATCGACCGCGGCTTTGTTATACGCTTCGCGGTAGGTGTTGCTGAGCAGGAAATCCTCCACGACCGTCTCCTTCGGTACGCCGAGCGCGAGCAGGATGAGCGCCGAGCCGAAGCCGGTGCGGTCTTTACCCGCCGTGCAGTGCTGTACGAGCGCTTGGTTCGCCGGATCGAGGAGAAGCTCGAACAGCGCCTTGTACGCTTCGGGACTTTGCACCATTTGACGATTCGCCTGGATCAGTATGTCGCCCGGCTCGCCCAGCTGGTCGAGATGGCCTGAGCTGATCAGGGAGAAGATGTCCGTGCCGCTGCTGCCCGTGGTTTCTTTGAAAGCGGGGTTACTCACGTACGTCACGCCGGCAATGACCGGATCCGGCTTCGCTTTCACTTCGCTGCTCGTCCGGTAGTCAACGTTGGTCTTCAGACCAAGCTTCTGCAAATAGGCGATGTCCGCTACCGTCAGGCCGGCCATCTCGTCTGCCCGGAACAGCTTGCCCCACTTGACCGTGTGCCCGTCCGTCGTCCGGTAGCCGCCGAGGTCGCGGAAGTTCGTGACGCCTTTGAGCGGCAGCTTGCGTTCCGCGGTGACGATGGACGTGCCGTTAGCCCCTTTTATCTTAAAATAAACCGGGCTGCCCGGGCTCGGATCCGCCGCCACGAAGCCGTTGAAGCGGACGTACGTCTTGGCGAGCTCTTTCCATCCGCCTTCCGGAATCGTGCTCCAGTATACCTTTGCGGCGCCCAAGTCGGCATCTGCGCTCCAGCGGATCAAGAGCGAGCCGTCGGTCTTGCGGACGACACTGGCATCGGTGAAGGCGCCTTGCTTGGCTGCTGCCTGGACGGACTGCGTCCCCGGCGCGGCGGCGGTTTTCCCGGCCGCGAACGCTGCCGCGGGGGTAACGGAGATGGCGATCGCTGCGCTGAGCAGCACGGCTTTTCTCATCATGGTGAACAATTCCTCCATTAATATAGGTGTGTAGGTATGTAACCGGTATACAAGTTGCATTATGAGGACGGAGTGTTCGGGGATCGTCATGGGCATGTGGAGGTTTCGTTAAAATCGGGCCTAACTTGCAAGCAGGCTGGACAGAACGTACAATTTTGTTAACAGTTGATGGTGGAAAAGAGGATGCGGAGAATGACGATTTCATTGGCGGATCACATCTATGCGGGACTTCGCGCCAAATTGGTGCGGGCGGAACTGATGCCGGGGATGCTGTTGTCCGAGAACGAACTTGCCGCCGAATTCGGCATGAGCCGGACGCCGGTGCGCACGGCGCTGTCGCGGCTGGAGACGGAAGGGTTCGTCGTGTCGCTGAAGAACCGGGGCATTCTGGTCAAGGAGCTCTCCGGCAAGGAAGTGCTCGATATGTTCGAAGCGATCGCCGGCATGCAGGCGTACACGGCCGAGGCGGTGGCGCAGCGCGGCGGGGGCTTCAATATCCCGGCGCTGGAGCAGGTGCTGGGAGAGCAGCGAGCGGCAACGGCACGAGGCGATTATGCGGCGCATATGGAGCATTCGCTCGCATTCACGGCCGTTTTCCTCGCGGCGGCGAACAACACGTTCATGCTGCGCATGGTGGAGGAATGCCGGGACAAGCTGATGATGGCCGCGATCGTGAACTACAAGCGCACGCCGCATCAGGAGCATTATTCGTCGGACGCGGTGAACGAGCGGTTGCTGGAGCTGGTCAAGGCCGGCGATTATGCGGGTCTTCGCCAAGCGGCATTAGATAGTTACACAGCCGTCCGGGAGCGGGCTTTCCGGTCAGGCCAGTTCTAGCGGGAACAGGGGATGAGGAACATGGCGGAGAAAATCAGATTCGGCATCGTGGGCGGCGGCTGGCGCGCCGAGTTCTATCTGCGCATCGCGGCTGCGCTGCCAGAGCGGTTCGAAGTCGCGCGCATGCTGGTCCGCAGCGAGGAGAAGGGCGCGGCGCTGACGGCGCGGTGGGGCGTGCCTACGGTACGGGATGTGGACGCTTTCGTGAGAGACCGCGATTATGCGTTCGCCGTAGTGTCGGTATCGCGGAGCGTCTGTCCGGATTATATCGCGGCGCTGACGGAGGTCGGCGTTCCGGTGCTGTCGGAGACGCCGCCGGCCGAAGGGTTGGACGAGCTGCTCGCGCTGCATGCGCGAATTGGGCAGGACGCGCGGATTCAGGTGGCGGAGCAATATGTGTTCCAGCCGATGCATGCGGCGCGGCTCGCCGTTGTCCGCTCGGGCAAGCTCGGCGAGGTCTCGCACGTGCAGGTGTCGGCGGCGCATGCGTATCACGGTGTAAGCTTGATCCGCCAGCTGCTCGGAATCGGCTTCGAAGACGCAGTCATCCGGGGCGAGCGGTTCAGCGCTCCGCTGGTGGGCGGCCCGGGACGCGGGGGGCCGCCGGAGTCGGAGACGGTGGCTGAGTCGGTGCAGGATTTGGCGATTTTCCGGTTCGACGGCGGACGCTCGGCGGTATTCGATTTTGCCAAAGAGCAGTATTTCTCCTGGATTCGGAGCAGCCGGTTGCTCGCACGCGGGGAGCGAGGCGAGATCAAGGACGACGAGGTCCGGTATTTGGCGGATTTCCTCACGCCGCTTCGAATGGCGCTGACGCGGGTAGATACAGGGCACGGCGGTAATTTGGAGGGCTATTACCATGCGGGCGTTACGCTCGGAGCGGATTGGGTATACCGCAATCCGTTCGCACCCGGGCGGTTGTCGGACGACGAGATCGCGATCGCGACGGTGCTGGCGTGCATGGGCGAGTACGCGGGAGGTGGCCCTTCCTTCTATAGTTTCGCGGATGCCGCGCAGGATCATTATTTGTCGCTGATGATGCACCGGGCGCTCGAGACGGGCGAAACGGTGCGCACGAAGGCTATGCCGTGGGCAATTCGGGAATAAAGGGTCTTATGGATGCTTTTGTGGTACGATAAAGGGAGCTGTGGGCTTGTTATCGGAGCGTATGAGCAAGAATAGATAAATGAGGTGGCCATTTTGGCGGATTTTGTACAACTAGGGGTATCACAGGAGCAGGCAGCGGCGCTGCGCAGCGGAGGCATCGTGGAGCCGACGCCGATTCAGGAGGGCGCGATTCCGGTCATTCTGCGCGGGGAGGACGTCGTCTGCCAAGCGCAGACCGGGACGGGCAAGACGCTCGCGTTCCTGCTGCCGATGCTGGCGAAGCTCGATCCGAAGAAGCCGAAGCTGCAGGGGCTCATCCTGACGCCGACGCGGGAGCTTGCGCTGCAGATTACGACGGAGCTTAAGCGCTGGCTGGATAAGGATGCGGGCTTCCGCGTGCTCGCCGTCTACGGCGGCCAAGACGTCGAAGCTCAGATGCGCAAGCTCGAGAACGGCGTGCACATTGCAGTGGCGACGCCAGGACGGCTGCTTGACCATCTGCGCCGAGAGACGATCACGCTCGGCGGCGTGTCGATGCTCGTGCTCGACGAAGCGGACCAAATGCTGCACATGGGCTTCTTGAACGAAGTGGAGCAGATCCTCTCGGGCATTCCGACGCGCCGGCAGACGATGCTGTTCTCGGCTACGATGCCGCAGGGCGTCCGCTCGCTCGCGGCGCGCTTCATGCGCGATCCGAAAGACATCACGGTCAAGGCGCCGAAGGTGACGGTCAAAGGCATCCGCCAGCTTGTCGTCGAGACGACCGACCGCGGCAAGCAGGACGCGCTCATCCGGATGATGCACGAGAACACGCCGTACTTGGCCATGATCTTCTGTCGGACCAAGCGCCGCGCGGTCGCGCTGAACGAGGCGCTGCAGGAAGCGGGCTATATGTCGGACGAGCTGCATGGCGACTTGTCGCAGGCGAAACGCGAGCAGGTCATGAAGCGGTTCCGCGAAGCGAAGCTGCAGTTCCTGGTCGCAACCGACATCGCGGCGCGCGGCCTGGATGTGGAAGGCGTCACGCACGTCTACAATTACGACGTGCCGCATGACGTCGAGAGCTATATTCACCGGATCGGCCGGACGGGCCGCGCCGGCGCGGAAGGGCTGGCGGTGACGTTCGCCACGCCTCGCGACGGGCACGCGATCGAAGCGATCGAACGCGGCATCGGACAGACGCTGGAGCATCGCCGCACCGACGGCACGAAGGTCGCGGTTGCGGCCCGGACCGAGAGCAACTCGGCGAAGGCGGGCGGCAAGCGCCGCAGCGACGACGGCAAGGGCGACCGCAAACCTCGCCGCGGCGCGGATGCGCCGGGCCGCTCGGGAAGACGCGGCGATCGCGATCGTTCGGCCAGCGGGCGCGCAGGCGTCAAGAGCGGACGCGGTTCGGCAGGTGCCGGCCGCAGCGCCGCGCAGCTTGAGGAGACGATCAGCGGCTGGGCAGGCCGCCAAGACGCGGCGGCGCGCGCCGAGCGCGGCGAGGCGCCAGTGCGCGGACGCGCAGGCGGTGGCCGTGGCGAGCGTGAAGGCGCGGCCGTCCGCGGAGGCGGTCGGGCAGGGCGTCCGGAGGCGGCATCGACGCGAGGACGCGGCGGCAGCGGCCGCGGCGAACGCGAAGAATCGGCAGGCCGCACGGGCGGCTGGGCGTTCCGCCAAGAGGCGGGCGCCGCTCGCGGACGCGCGGCGGGGAGCCGCGGCGAACGCGAGGAGCAAGCAGGCCGCGCAGGCGGCTGGGCGCGCCAGGATGCAGGCGTTGTGCGCGGCGGCGAGATCGGCGCGACAGGCAAGGCGCGCACTGGCATTTGGGGCGGCGGGCGTGATGGCGGCGCTCGCGGCGGTTCTTCCCGCCAAGGCGGGGGCTCCGCAGGCGGCCAGAAGAGCGGCCGCGGCTCGGCTCCGGCCGGCGGCAGACGCGGCGGCGCGGCCGGCAAGAGCGGTCGCCCGCAGCGCCGCGGGCGATAGGCTGGCAAGACGAACGAATTGAAAAAACGCGTGGAGCGTCACTTTGACGCTCCACGCGTTTTTTTGTTCGAGCTGTATGCGGGCGGCGGCATGGCTCGAGTGAGCAATAGTAGGGCCCAGCGTACTATTGGCCCAAGAACCAGCCGAGGTCGAACAATAGCGCCGCTCAGCTCACTATTGGCCGAGGAACCGGCCGCGCGGCGAGCAATAGCGCCGCTCAGCTCACTATTGGCAGAGAAAACGGCCGCGCGGCGAGCAAAAGTGACACTGAGCTCACTATTGGCCGAGGAACCGGCCGCGCGGCGAGCAAAAGTGACACTGAGCTCACTATTGGCCGAGGAACCGGCCGCGCGGCGAGCAATAGCGACGCTGAGCTCACTATTGGCCGAGGAACCGGCCGCGCGGCGAGCAATAGCGGCGCTCAGCGCACTATTGGCCGAGGAACCGGCCGCGCGGCGAGCAATAGCGGCGCTCAGCGCACTATTGGCCGAGAAAACGGCCACCCGGAGAGCAATAGCGACGCTCAGCTCGGCTATTGGCCGAGGAACCGGCCGCGCGGCGAGCAATAGCGCCGCTCAGCTCGGCTATTGGCCGAGGAACCGGCCGCGCGGTGAGCAATAGCGACGCTCAGCTCGGCTATTGGCCGAGAAAACGTCCACCCGGCGAGCAATAGCGCCGCTCAGCTCACTATTGGCCGAGGAACCGGCCACCCGGCGAGCAATAGTGACACTGAGCTCACTATTGGCTGAGAAAACGGCCACCCGGCGAGCAATAGCGACGCTCAGCTCACTATTGGCCGAGAAAACGGCCACCCGGCGAGCAATAGTGACACTGAGCTCACTATTGGCCGAGAAAACGGCCACCCGGAGAGCAATAGTGACGCTGAGCTCATTATTGGCCGAGGAACCGGCCACACGACGAGGAATAGCGCCGCTCAGCTCGGCTATTGGCCGAGAAACCGGCCGCACGACGAGCAATAGTGACACTGAGCTCACTATTGGCCGAGGAAACGGGCGCCCGACGAGCAATAGCGGCGCTCAGCGCACTATTGGCCGAGGAACTGGCCACAGGGCGCCAAATAGCGGCGCTCAGCTCACTATTGGCAGAGAAAACGGCCGCGCGGCGAGCAATAGCGACGCTCAGCAAACTATTGGCCGAGGAATCGGCCACACGGCGAGCAATAGCGACGCTGAGCTCACTATTGGCCGAGGAACCGGCCACCCGGCGAGCAATAGTGACACTGAGCTCACTATTGGCCGAGGAACCGGCCACCCAGCGAGCAATAGCGACGCTCAGCACACGATTAGCCGAGCAACCGTCCGTGCTCCAGGCGCAGCCGCCCGCTCAAGATATCGACCCTTTGCGGCCCAGTCTGGCTGTCTCGCCGCGGCTGCCTTTCCCCGTGCTCGTGAACGAGCGGTATGTGGCGCGAACGAGCGTAGCGAGCACCACCGCGCAGGCGGACAAGGCGTAGAACCACTGAGCGGCCAAGCTGCTGCTGTCCGTTCCCATGAAGAAGCCGTGCACGAGCGACATGACGAAGGCTGGGTATGCGCTCAAATGGAGCAGGAACCAGAGCGGCCTCTTCAGCTTGCCGCGCAGATCTGTAGACAGAATGATGAGCAGCAGCAAGTAGAAGCTGAGCGTCCCAAGGCCGGAGAGGACGGGGCGATGGGAGGCGGTGAACGGGAGGAGCAGCATGCTCCAGCTATACGGCACATACGTATCGATGACGGTCAGTATGCCATGTCCCATGCCGAGCGCTGCGCCGCCGATCGTCAGCGTGGAGTGTGTTTTGTACAGACGCTTCTTAACCGGTGCGCTCCAGAACGGAAGGCTGTAAAGAATGCCGAGGCAAATCCCGGCCGTAATCGCGGCGAACGACAGCAAGCCGAGCGCCCGTATCGTCTCCCACCACGGCAATGCCAAGAACGAAGCAATCATGTTGTATCCCTCCTGATGTTGACTGTCAATAAAGCCACGGGATATCCGACCCGGCGGCGGCCTGCCAGCGCTCTTCCCGGCCCGGTGGGGTTGATCCGGCTGTAAGTCTCGCGCGCCCGTCCGTGGTGAATGCGAGGACCTCGCAAGCCGAGCCGGCTCGCCGCATCCGAGCCGTGCCTTCCGCGAAACCAAGAATGCAGACGATTTTCGCCCATACCTCGCATTCGGTCGCCGTCGCACCCGCAACCGTGCACTGCACGACGTCGCTGTGGCTGGCGCGCATCGTGGCTGGATCGATAAGATGGTGGTGCGCAGCGCCATCCGGGGAGTTCCAGGCGCGGCCAAGCACGCTCGAGGTGGCGGCTGCGCGGTAAGCGCCGCTCAGCCGCAGCGTTCCCCAATTTCGGATGGGATCCCAAGGATGTTCAATCCCCACGGCCCAAGCCTCCTGATCGCCAGGTACTCCCCACGTCGTCAAATCGCCGCCTGCGTTAATAAGGCCGCAAGTAATTCCGAGCCGACGAGCGAGATAGTCGGCGAGCCGCTGGACTGCCCAGCTCTTGACAATGCCGCCGAGGTCGATCGCGCCGCCTGATGGGAGCGTCGCCGCCTTCATGCCGCGATCGAGCCGAAGCGCGGAGACCGGCGAGTTGATCGGCGCGGATTCATCAGCGCGCGGAGCCGCCGAGCCACTCGCGCGTTCTTCTCGGGAGGAGGCTTCCCCGGATTGTCCGCATACCTGCTCGAAGCTGACGTCATACCCCGACCGGGTAAGCGCCTCCAGCACGAACGGAGAGAATGTGCCTTCCGTGACGCGGCCGTACAGTTCCGCCAACGCCAGCACTTCGAGCATCGTATCCGAGATCATCGTCGGCCGGCCGGCGGCGCGGTTCAGCAGGCTTAGCTCGCTGTCTTCGCGGAAGCGGCTGAACCGCTGCTCAGCGAACCGGAACCAGTCGACCGCGGAAGCTTTGGCCATGGCAGCTTGGGCGTCGTCGCCGCGGATGCGCAGGCTGACGGTCGTATTCATGGCGCGGAAGCGAAAATCATGCAGCCGTTCCGCGGTTTGGGTGAGATCTGCGGCTCGATCTTCTGTCCTCGGCATCGTCATGACCTCCCCGTCCGGGCGGCATCCCCGGCAGCGCCTGTTCCCCACGTCTCGGTACCGGTAGCCTCACCGCTGCCGCTCGCTTGCCATCCTTGCCCACCGCTGTCGCCGCTGCTGTTCGCTTGCCATTCTTGCCCGCCGCCCCGGCTGCCGAACCCGTGGCCTCCGTGCGCCCGTCGGCCCGTGCTGCCCGCATCGCTTTCGCTCGAAGATGCGCCGCCATCTTCTTGACGCGCTCCCTGGCCGTCCGAGAGCCACTCCTCCAAGAC
Source organism: Paenibacillus aurantiacus (assembly GCF_042431225.1). NCBI lineage: Bacteria > Bacillati > Bacillota > Bacilli > Caryophanales > Paenibacillaceae > Paenibacillus > Paenibacillus aurantiacus. Next base: position 288,059 of record NZ_JBHMDO010000022.1, read on the forward strand.
GCGATCTTGGTCGTTTTCGACGGTTGCCGTATCGGGGACTGCCGCGTTTTGGGAGACAGCTGCCTCGTAATCTGGACTTGATTTGATCACGTGAAATAAGAAAGCCATGCCCGCCGTTCCGGCCATGGCGATTTTCCATTTGAACCATTTATCTTTCTTCATGCGAATAGGCCTCCTCTAGGGGTGTCGCGTCGTATGTGAATCGATGGAATGGCTTTATTATCGCGCGCAATCCTGAGTAGATTCTGAGTCGAAACTGAAAGTAAGCTAAATGTATTTCCCGCGCGTAGGCCTGGCCGTGCCTCGCTAGGACCAATCGCCCAATTCGGCGGCGGGCCGTTGCCTTTTACCGGCGGATGCGGTATTCTCTTGCAAAGAACATTTGGGAGGGATGGGAAGATGAGGAAGTTGGCGTTCGGGAAGCACAAGGCCGCTTTCGCTATTCCCTTTCCCCAATGAGACACCAAGGCCTATCGTGGCTTTGGTGTTTTTTTACGCCGCCAAGGAGGGCGAATATCAGCTCGACTTGCGCGGCTTGCAGCAGGGCGCAGACATCGGGGAGCTTCGTTCAAAGTCCGGGAGGTGCAGGCGAATTATGGTCAAATACAAACGTGTACTCATCAAATTAAGCGGTGGCGCGGTTGCCGGCGACGGCGGCTCGGGCTTCGATCCGGCGCGGATGAACCGCATTGCGGACGAAATCATGTCGGTACTGGAGCTGGGCGTCGAAGTGTCGGTGGTCATTGGCGGGGGGAACATCTTCCGCGGCAATCTGGCCGACAATTGGGGCATCGAGCGGGCGGAGGCGGACAATATCGGGACGCTCGCGACCGTCGTGAACAGCCTTATGATGCGCGGGGTGCTGAAAGCCAAGACGAACCGGGAGGTCCGGGTCATGTCGGCGGTTCCGATCTCGTCGGTGGCCGAGCCCTACATCCGGCTGCGCGCGATTCATCACCTCGAGAAAGGGTACATCGTCATCTTCGCCGGCGGCAACGGCCAGCCGTTCGTGACGACCGATTATCCGTCCGTGCAGCGGGCGATCGAGGTGAACAGCCAGGCGCTTATCGTCGCCAAGCAGGGCGTCGACGGCGTCCTGACGGGGGATCCGAAGAAGGAGCTGCATCTGCGCAAATTCCGGACGCTGCATTACGACGATGTGCTGCGCCATGACTTGAAGGTGATGGATCAGTCCGCGTTCATTCTGGCGCGCGACTATCGGCTGCCGATCCACGTCGTCGGCTTCGATACGGCGGGATCGCTGCGCGCTGTGTTGGAAGGGCGCGAGGCAGGCACGCTGATCAGCAGCGAGAGCGAATTGGCTTACGACGACGAGCTGCCTGCGTAGGCTAGTCCGCTGCGAAATGCGGACACGGCGCACGCCTCGACGCGGCTTCGCGGCCACCGCACGAATGAAGCGAAACCCAATTCCCTTCGGGGAGTTGGGTTTTTTGGCGTGGGTCGGCGTGGATCGGGCACGGATTGCAACTAACCGACAACATTGTGCAAGAAAGCGAAAAAAGGTAGTTTTGACCATTCGCGGCTTATATGATGGGTTTGAGAGGAGGCACCACCCAGTGAAAGTCATATTCGGAACGGACGCGAGCTTGGAGAAGCGGCTCGCCAAAATCATCACCAACCCCGCCGAACAAGCGGATTGGAGCAAAATCGAACACGCGCTCCGCGGCATGGAACAGAAGATCGTCGTCCTCAACGCGAAGAACGGCCGCAGCGTCGAGGTCGCGCGAAGTACCATCGCGGTCATGCAATCGGAAGATCGGATGTGCAGCGTACGTCTGATCACCGGGGAGATGTTTCTATTGAATAAACGGCTCAAATACGTGGAGGACGACCTCGACCCGGCGGAGTTCCTCAAAATCAATAATCAGACCATCATCAACACCCGATACATCCAGGAGTTCTTCTCCACCGAGCACGCGCGGGTGAAGGTCGTCCTCGAGGATCAGTCCAGCTATTTCGTCAGCCGTCACTATATGAAATCATTTAGGGGGAAAATCCAATGATCAAAGAATTGAGAGAATCTTTTTTTCAAACGTTTACGTTGACGTCGCTATGGGTCACGCTGCTGCTGTCCCTGTTCTACAAGGATCAATCGGTCACTACGTCCCTATTGTGGAGCGCCGCGGGCATTGCCTTGATCTTGGCCGTCTTGTACGGGATGCTGTACAACGTTTTGTGGAATTACTTCACCTTGAAGCCGGTGTGGAACATTCTGATTTCGTCGACGATTAATATCGCAGGCGGACTTATATGCGTGTGGCTGTTCTCCAAGGAAATGTACGACAGCGTAATCGGATGGTGGCCGGGCATGCTGGTGTTGTCCTTCGTGCTGCACACGGCGGCCTTCTACTTCTACGCTAAATCGGACAGCAAGCGGAGGGCCGACGAGCTAAACAAACGCATCAAGTAGGCTGATCCCGGAAAGACTGCTCAAGCGGCGGTCTTTTTGCGTTTTGCCTGGTATGATCCTGCCGTAACTGTCCGTACGGCGCAGTTGCCGACCGGGAGCGTTGTACTTTATGCTCGACATCGTGTACAATTCTAAATATTAATAGGTAACTTACAAATATTAATTGAGATAGGAGTGTCGCTTTCTCATGCCATACTTAGATCAACCGTTCACGCTGGGTAATCTTACGCTCAAAAACCGGATCGTCATGCCGCCGATGTGCCAATACGCCGTCGAGGCGAAAGACGGCATCCCCAATGAATGGCACTACGTCCATTACGTCTCCCGCGCGATCGGCGGGACGGGACTTATTATTATCGAAATGACCGACGTCGAGCCGGACGGCCGCATTACCGATCATGATCTTGGTCTATGGTCGGACGAACAAGTCCCGGCCTTCGCCCGCCTCATTAAGGAATCGCAGAAGTACGGCGCCAAAGTCGGCATCCAGATTGCCCATGCCGGGCGCAAGGCCGAAGACGCGGCGCAGCCAGTCGGTCCCTCGGCGCTGCGCGTCGACGAGAACTTCAAGGTGCCGCGCGCGTTGACGAAGGACGAGATCGGCGCTATGGTGACGAAGTTCGCGGACGCCGCACGGCGTGCGGTCGAAGCCGGCGTCGACACGATCGAGCTGCACGGCGCCCACGGCTATCTGATTCACCAGTTCCACTCGCCGTCCATCAACGATCGGACGGATGAATACGGCCAAGACAAGGCGCGCTTCGGCGTAGAGGTCATTCGCGCAGTGAAGGCCGAGATGCCGGAAGGCATGCCGCTCATCCTCCGCGTGTCGGCGATCGAATACATCGACGGCGGCTACGACCTGAGCGATCTGCTGCCGGTGCTTGCGCAGTACAAAGCGGCCGGCGCCGACGCGTTCCACGTCAGCACGGGCGGGGAAGGACCGGCTGGCAAGCGCAAGCCGGGCAATTATCCGGGCTATCAGGTGGCGTTCGCGCGCGAAATCAAGCAGGCGCTCGGGCTGCCGGTCATCGCCGTCGGCAACCTCGACGATGCGAAGCTGGCCGAATCCGTCGTCGCAAGCGGCGATGCGGATCTGGTCGCGGTCGGCCGCGGGATGCTGCGCGACCCGTACTGGGCGTATCATGCGCTGCGCGCCAATGGCGAGACCCGCCGGGGCATTCTGCCGAAGTCTTACTTGCGCGGCGAATAAGCCCGTGCCAAATAGCGGCAAAGCGGCGGTCCGATAACGGTGCCGCTCACGGTGCCGATATCGGCGGTTCTGGCGAAATGCCGCATGCCGCGCAATCGGTATCATGCAGCGCCGCCGCTGCGTATACCCCCATCTGGGGAGGCTGCCCTTGTCTGCGATACTAACCATGCTCCTGCCAGGGGCATGGTTTTTTTGCTGTCTTTGCACGCTATTACCAGCGGATGGAAGCGGTATTTCCATTTTGACATCAGCCCACGGCGGGCGCATAATATACAATGTTATTCGGTTTACTGGCGGAAGGCAGATTGTTTGGGGGATAGGGAGGTGCGATCATGTCCTTATCGACGACGCATCGTCTGATAAGCACGCGACCGTTCATATTTTTTACGATTATTATGCTCATTAAAGGGTATTTGGCTTGGCACGTCATCTTTGACACGACGCCGACTTGGCAGCCGCTCGTCACGGAGCTGCCGTTCTGCTGGCTGGCGTTTTGCTTGCTGGAGTGGTTCGCATCCAAGCGCAAGCTGATCTATTACATGGCGCTGAACCTGCTGTTTACGAGTATTTTCTTCGCAGTCATTATGTATTACAAATATTTCGGCGTCATCGTGACGTACCATGCGCTGGAGCAGGTGAATCAGGTGACGGCGGTCAAGGATAGCGTGTTCGAGCTGCTGGACCCGTATTTCTTGTTCATCTTCACCGATATTATCTTGATTCCGCTGCTCATCTACCGGAGCGCGAACCATCGGCTCTGGCGGCACCGGAGCGCCCGCAGATTGAACCGCGGCACCGTAGGGGTCTTGTTCATCGTCTCCGCGGCGCTATGCCTGCTCAACATTTGGCCGAACCGGGCCAGCATGAACGAGATCAAGCAAGCCGAAGAGATGGGCATTCTCAACTACGAGGCGTTCACGGTAGCTGATCAGCAGGACGAGACGATCGTCGCGGCGGATCAGATTACGCAGGATGCGATCGACGCGATGAAAGGCATCCAGGAGCCGGCGTCGCCGAATTTGACGGGAGCGGCCGCAGGGCGCAACGTCATTATCGTGCAGATGGAGGCGTTCCAGAACTTCTTGATCGACTTGAAGATCGAAGGTCAGGAAGTGACGCCGAATTTGAACAAGCTGGCGCGGGACAACTTCTACTTCCCGCATTTCTTCCAGCAGGTTGGGCAGGGCAATACGTCCGATGCGGAATTTGTCGTGAACACGTCGTTCTACATCCCGCCGCACGGCGCGGCGACGATGCAGTATGCGGACAAGGCGCTGCCGAGCATGCCGAAGCTGTTGGAGGCCAGCGGCTACGAATCGTACAACTTCCACACGAACGACGTAGCGTTCTGGAACCGGGAGAATTTGTACAAGGCGCTCGGCTTTACGCACTACTATGACAAAACATTCTTCACCGAAGAAGATAAGGTGTTCTTCGGCGCATCCGACGAGGTGCTCTACCGCAAGACGGCGGAGGAGTTGAAGAAGAAGCAGGACGCGGGCACGAAGTTCTACGCCCACGTCATCTCGATGACGGCGCATCATCCCTTCTCCATTCCGGAGGAGAAGGATAAAATCAAGCTGCCGGAGCGTTATCAGGGCACGTTCGTCGGCGATTACATTCGCGCGCAGAGCTATGCCGACTACGCGCTGGGCAAGTTCATCGAGGAGCTGAAGGCGAGTGGCGTGTGGGAGAACAGCATCCTGCTCGTCTACGGCGACCACCTGGGCCTGCCGAAGTATTCGCTCGACAGCGACGATAAGGCGCTGATGGAAGAGATCTACGGCCGGGCGTATACGTATACCGACATGATCAACATCCCATTCATTATCGCCGGCGACAACGTAACTTATCCTTCTCGGCAGCAGCAGATCGGAGGCCAGTCGGACGTCATGCCGACGGTGATGAATTTGCTCGGCATTTCGATCGAAGATCATGTTCACTTCGGGCAGGATTTGCTCAATCAGAAGACGTACAACTTGCTTCCGCAGCGCTATTATTTGCCGTCGGGCTCGTTCCTGAGCGGGCAATCGCTCTATATCCCGGGCGTCGCGTTCAAGGATGGCCTAGAATATCCGCTGACAGGAGATGGGGCGAAGCCGGTCGAGACCGTCACGCAGCAAGATTACGACAACGCGCTCAAACTGCTGCAGTATTCGGACAGTTACGTTCAGCAGCTGCCGGACCGTCAAGAGTAGGGGGCCGACGTTGGTTTGAGCCCGTCAATACAACAAATACAACAAGAAAGCAGGGTGCCATTGCGGCCCCTGCTTTCTTGTTGTGTAGGCAATTATGCAGCTGATCATTTTGGGTTTGAAACGTAAAGCGGACGAAAGCTTTGTCCGACAGGACAATCGCGGGCTTACCCCGAAAGGACACTTCGAAGACGGCCGCGTAACGAAAGACGGTATATCGGGTTGTCCTAAGCGTTTTCCGGCGGAAAGCGTGCTTCGGAAGCATACGCTGAGCCGGGGCCCTATGGTTCCCCTCGGCGGAGAGTAATGCTGTCATGTTAAGGAAAAACGTCCGGTGAAGCCACATAGGCCTAAAGTTGACAGGCTTATGTCTTAGGACTGACTTCAGGCCCACAGAAGCTTTGTCCGCAAGGACAAAAGCGTGCCATGCTCAAAAGCAAACCGCCGACCACCAAACGACCGCGCTTTCGCGAAAAGGGGAGTCCAGAGGGCGAAGTCCTATGGTTCCCCTCGGCGGAGGGGGAAGGGGGAGGGAGCAACAAAAGTGGGGCCCAAGGGGCGGATTCCCTTCTTAACCTGATAGCATTACGGCGGAGGGGGAAGTGAAGGGGGGAGGTCCCCCCTACTTCTTCAAATGGTACGGCACCGTTGTCACAATCACGTCGCGCCGGTACAGCAGATGGGCGCGGATGAGCAGACTGGACTGGTTATGCAAAATATTGTGCCAGCCTTTCTTCGGAATGAACTGCGGGATGATGACGGTCACCTGCACATTCATCTCGCCCGCTTTGCGCTGTACCGTATCGACGAATTTCGTCAGCGGCTGGATAATGCTGCGGTACGGGGAGTGCAGCGTAACAAGCCTAACGTCCGGCTGCCACTGTTTCCATTTCTCCTCGAAGGCTGCCTCGTCCTCCCGCTCGAACGGCACGTAGACCGCGATGATCTGCTCCGGTTTCAGCGATTTGGCGTAGCGCAGCGAATTCTCCACGACATGGGTAATGCCCGCCACCGGCAAAATAATCACGTTACCCTCGACCGTAATGGGTGGCTCGCACGTCGATAGCCGTAGTTGATCACCAACGGCATCGTAATGTTTGCGAATGTTGCGGAACAGCATAATAATGAGCGGCAAGAACACTAATACGGGCCATACTTGCCAGAATTTCGTGAGGAAGAACATCAGCGTCACGACGAGGCAGATCAGCGCGCCGATCCCGTTAATCGTCAGTTTGAGTCTCCAGCCCTCCGGCTTCTGCCGTATCCACTTGAGCATCATGCCGGTCTGCGACAGCGTGAACGGAATGAAGACGCCGACCGCATACAGCGGAATCAGGTGCTCGGTCTGGCCGTTGAACACAATAATAAGCAGGATCGACGACAAGGCCAGCATGAGAATGCCGTTCGAATAGCCGAGGCGGTCGCCTCGCACGGTGAACATCCGCGGAATGAACTTATCCTTGGCGAGACTGACCGCGAGCAGCGGGAACGCGGAATAGCCGGTATTGGCGGCCAGAATCAGAATGAGCGCCGTCGTGCCTTGGACGAAGAAGTACATGGCATTGCGGCCGAACGTCTGCTCCGCGATCTCCGAGACGACGGTTACCTGGGGGTGCGGCGTAATGCCGTAATACCAGGCCAGGAAGACGATGCCCGAGAATAACAGCGCCAGGAGCAAGCCCATCGCGGCGAGCGTCTTCGCGGCGTTGTTGGGGGCGGGCGCTTTGAAGTTCGGGATCGCGTTGGAGATCGCCTCCACGCCCGTTAGCGCGGAACTGCCCGAGGCGAAAGCCTTCAGCAGCAGGAAGAGACTGATACCCGCGACAGGCGTGCCGATGGATGCGTGAAGCTCCGGCGGCACATGGCCGCTGGCGATATCGTAGAGGCCGACGCCGATCATGATGAACAGCGCGAGTACGAACAGATAGACCGGGTACGCCAGTACCGAAGCGGATTCGGTCACCCCGCGCAAGTTCAGAATCGTGATGAAGATGACGAACACGATCGCGATCGGCACGGTATAATCGTGCAGCGACGGGAACGCGGACGTAATCGCGTCCGTGCCGGCCGATACGCTGACCGCGACCGTCAGAATGTAGTCGACCAGCAGCGAGCCGCCGGCTATGAGTCCGGGCCAGATGCCGAGATTCTCCTTGGAGACGACGTAGGCGCCGCCGCCGTGCGGATAGGCATGGATAATTTGCCGGTACGACAGAATGAGCGCCGTTAGCAGCACCAGCACGCCGATCGCGATCGGGATCGAGTACCAGAACGCGATGGCCCCGGCCGCCATCAGCACGATCAAAATTTGCTCCGGTCCGTAAGCGACCGAGGAGAGCGCGTCGGAGGATAGAATCGCCAGCGCCTTCGTCTTGTTCAATTTCTGTTCGCCGAGCTCTGTCGACTTCAAGGGCCGCCCGATTAATAATCGCTTAATTGCGGTAAACACGCGCTTTCACCACCCGAAAGAATCATTGTATTGTCTTTACCCGTGCCCACGCGCGTCCCAAAACCTCTTTTTAAAGGTTAGGTTCTTCACCTTGGACGCGTTTTATGAAACGCCAAATAACGCAGAGGTAAGACCCCTGCGTTCACGGTGCGAACGATGAGTGTTAGACCCCCTCTAATGACGCTTACGAGGTTAGCTGTCGGATTCGGGCGGTTAGAGTCGCCCTACGGCCGCCGCGCTTCTTGCGCGAGAATGGCCGATTCACCCCGGTGAGCGCCGTGTGGCGGCGTTCACGATTGGTTCCCCCGTTCTCCTGTTCGGAGATTCAGCGATGCTGGTTGCTAGTACGGAAGCTATCATACTCCCGGGAAGCGCTGCATGTAAACGGACGCGGAATCGTGCGTTGGGGCTTGGATGGCGATATTTGGCTGGGGGCAGCGCTTACATGAGCCGTTATCGCAGCGAAGATCCGTTTATCGCGGTTATTGTCGCGTTTTCGACGATATCAGGCGGCAAGACCTATAACGCGCGCTTGTCCGTTCGCATAGACTTTCATGTTTTTGGGAAATACCAAACGGGTATTAAGTGGAAGCACAGTCAAGTTAGCGAGGAAGGGGCATGTGGCATGGCACAAGCAAACGGGCAAGGCAGGGTTCAAGGGAAAATCGCGCTCGTAACCGGTGCGGGATCGGGGATCGGACGCGCTGCGGCGTTGCGGCTGGCTGAACAAGGCGCCAAGGTGGCGCTGCTCGACCGGGAAGAGGAACGCGTCGCAGCCGTGCTGGCGCGCATCGAGAAAGCAGGCGGCGAGGCGATCGCGATCGGCGCGGATATTTCGAGCAACGACGACATGGAGGCCGCATACCGGAAGGTAGCGGACAAGTGGGGGCGGCTGGATATCGTCTTCGCTAACGCGGGCATCAACGGCGTGCTTGCGCCGATCGAGACGATGACGCCAGAGGAATTCGGCACGACGATCGACATTAATCTCAAGGGGACGTTCTTTACGGTGAAGCACGCCATTCCGGCGTTGAAGGCACAAGGAGGCAGTATCATCGTCACCAGCTCGATCAACGGCAACCGCGTCTTCTCGAACATCGGTTTCAGCGCATATAGTACGTCGAAAGCCGGACAAGTCGCGTTCACGAAGATGGCTGCGCTTGAATTGGCCAAGTTCGGCATACGCGTCAACGTGATTTGCCCGGGCGCGATCACGACGCATATCGACCAGAACACGGACCGCAAGCCGGAGCTTGCCGAGGTGACGATTCCGATGGAATTCCCGGAAGGCGACCAGCCGCTTGAGGACGGGCCTGGCAAGCCGGCGCAGGTGGCGAATTTGGTGCTCTTCCTGGCCTCGGACGAATCCAACCACATCACGGGAACGGAAGTGTACGTCGACGGCGCGGAATCGCTGCTGCGAGGGTAAGCAGCATAAGCGAGGCCTTGCATGCTAGCTGCGGTGTACATGGAGTTCCGAACGAAAACGAAGGGCTGTTCCGTTCGTCGTCTTGGAGACGCGTGCGGAACAGCCCTTCTTGTCTAGGAGGTGGAAAGCAGACGGTAACGCTGCAGCAGCCGCTTGACGGCTTCGAACTGCAGCGGTTTGGCCAGGAAGTCGGCCATCCCGGCTTCCAAGCAGCGCTGGCGGTCAGCGGGGAGGACGTTGGCCGTCATGGCGACGACGACGGGCGAATGCGGCGGTCCGCTCGCGGCGAGAACCTGGCGGGTCGCCTCCAAGCCGTCCATGACCGGCATGCGCATATCCATCAGAATGAGCGCATACCGGTTCTCGGCTGATTTGGCCACGGCCTCGCCGCCGTCCGCGGCCACATCGGCGCAGATGCCGAGCTTCTCCAGCATGCCGATCGTCAGCCTCTGATTGATCTCATTGTCGTCGGCAACTAGCACCCGAGGCGCCCCGCCGCCGATCGCCGGTTCGCGCTCATCCGGCAAGACCTCGAGGCTGCAGGATAACTCCCGGTTGCCGGACTCGAACAACGAGGCGAAGCTGATCTCCGGAATGCGCGAAGGCAATCGGCCGTCCAAGCCCGTACGCTCGGCTCTGGCTGACAGCCTGCCTGCGTTCTCAGCTGCGGCGCCTGCTGAATCGGAGCCGGCGAAGCTGGCGTCTTGATCGGCCGCGCCTGGATTGGGCATCGGGATATCGACGGCACCCATTAGGGACGCCGCTGCAGGATTCTCCAACGCCTTTACGACCGATTCGGATTCCGACAACGCGTCATGGAACCAGCCGGGCTGAGTCATCCAGGGCGTCAGATCGGTACCGTTATCCTGACGGCTGCGTTCGTCCTCACTGTATGGCTTGACGGTCACCGTGAAGCGGAAGGTGGCGCCGGCGGCTTCGTTCGTCTCGACGTGAATCGTCCCGCGCATCAGCTCCACGAGGTTTTTGCAGATCGCAAGGCCAAGGCCGGTTCCCCCGTATCGCCGGGTAAGCGACGTATCGACTTGCGAGAACGGCTGGAAGAGCAGCGGCAGCTTCTCTTCCGGAATGCCGACGCCCGTATCATGGACGGCGAAATGCACTTCGATCGCGTTCTCGTCCATGCGGCCGAGCCGCGCCTCGACGCGAACGGAACCCTGCGGCGTGAATTTGACCGCGTTGCCGACCAGGTTGATGAGCACCTGACGAAGCTTCAGCCCGTCGCCGATGACGATCTTGGGCAGACCCGGGTCCAGCTCGTACGCCAGATGAAGGCCGAGCTGCTTCGTCTTGGCCGTGAACAGCTCGAACGTCTCCGAGACGATGAGGTCCAGCTGGAACGGCATCTCCTCGACTTCGAGCTTGCCGGATTCGATCTTCGCGTAGTCGAGAATGTCGTTGATGACTGACAGCAGCGCGTCGCCGCTCTTGTGGATGATCTGGGCGTAATCCTGCTGCTCCGACGACAATCCGGTCTCCAGCAGCAGCTCGGTCATGCCGAGCACGCCGTTCATCGGCGTGCGAATCTCATGGCTGACCATCGCCAAGAAGTCGGTCTTCGCGCGGGCTGCGATCTCGGCCGCATCCTTGGCCTTCATCAGGTCGAGCTCGAACTGCTTACGCTCGGTCATATCGCTGACCGTACAGGCGTAGATTCGCTCGTCGTCCACTGTCGCGACGCCGACTTGGATCTCCGCCGGGAAGCGGCTGCCGTCTTTGCGAAGGGGCGCGAGCTCCACCCGTTTGCCTGTCGGCAGGCTAAGCGCCGCATCCGCGTCGGATTCCTTGAAGCTGCCCCCCTCGAAGCAGGGAATGAGCTGCTCGATCGGAGCGCCGATCACCTCGCTCTCCTGATAGCCGAACATGGCCGTCAGGGCAGGATTCACGGCCAGAATGCGCCCTTCGCCGTCGAAGGTCACCATCGTATCGCTGCTTGTCTCTTGCACGACGCGCGCCAGCGCTTGCGTCTTGTTCAGCTGGTAGGCGGTGCGCATCAGCTCGCGGTTCATCTTCTCCAGCTCCCGCGTCTTCTGATGGAGCAGCTCGGTCTGCAGCTGCAGCGTCTTCGTGCCGATGTACATCCGTACGAAACCTTCGATCTTCGTCCGCAGGATCTGGGGAACGAAAGGCTTAAGCATATAGTCGATCGCGCCGACCTCGTAGCCGGTGAAGAAGTGCTCCGATTCCTTGCTGGTGGCGGAGATGAAAATAATCGGCGTCTCGCGCGTCTTCTCTCTCATCTTAATCAAGCGCGCTGTCTCGAAGCCGTCCATCTCCGGCATCTGCACGTCCAGCAATATAACGGCGAACTCTTCCCGCAGTAAGTTGCGCAGCGCTTCCTCGCCCGAGAGGCACTTGACCAAGTTGTAATTCAAATCGCCGAGAACGGCCTCCAGCGCGAGCAGATTGTCAGGGTGGTCATCCACGAGCAGGATGTTAATGGGTCCGTCGTATGTTACCATCGCCTTCGCGTTCACCTGCCTCTTCTATTTCATCTTCCGGTACAGCCTGCTGTGGGCGTCCAATTCTTCATAGGCGTCCGCGTGTCTCGTGAAGTTGATTGATTCTTTGGTGCCGAGCGCGAGCACCCCGAAGGTGCTGAGACTGTCGTACAACAGGCTGTGCACGTGGTTTTGCAGCTCTTTATTGAAATATATCATAACGTTGCGGCAGAAAATGACATTGAACTCGTTGAATGAGCGGTCCGTGACCAGATTATGCTGGGCAAAGACGATATTCGCCTTCAGCTCCGAATGGAACAGGACGGAGTCGTAGCGCGCGGTATAATACCGGCTGAATGCGTCTTTGCCGCCGGCCTCCATATAATTGCGGGTGAACGTCTGCATCCGGTCGATAGGGAATACGCCTTCCCGCGCAAGATCGAGCACGCGTTCGTTCATGTCGGTCGCGTAAATGCGCGTTTTGTCGTATAAGCCTTCCTCTTTGAGCAGAATCGCCATCGAGTAGACTTCTTCGCCCGTCGAGCACCCCGCATGCCAGATCCGGATGAACGGATACGTCCGCAGCAGCGGCACGACATGCTGGCGGAAGGCGAGGAACACCTCCGGATCGCGGAACATCTCGGTGACGTGAATCGTTAAGTCGGCCAGCAGCCGGTTCATCGTCTCGCGGTCGTGCAGCATCCGCTCGGTGAGCGCCGTCACGTTCGGCAGCCGTTCCGCGTGCACGCGGTGCCAGATGCGCCGGCGGACCGACGAGAATGCATAGTTGCGAAAATCATAGCCATACAGCTGGTAGAGTCCCTCGAGGAGCAGCGTGATCTCGATCCGCTCCCGTTCACTGGTCCCGCTGTCCATCCAATCGTTATTTATATAACCACACCCTCATTAATGACAGCAGTTGATCGATATTGACCGGCTTGGCGATATAGTCGGATGCGCCGGCCTCAATGCATTTGTCGCGGTCTTCTTTCATGGCCTTGGCCGTAATGGCGATAATCGGCAGCTTCTCGTAAGCCGGATTGGCACGAATGCGCCGCATCGTCTCGTATCCGTCCATCTCCGGCATCATCATATCCATTAGAATCAGCTGCGCGCCCGGGTTCTTCTCGAGCGCTTCGAGCGCTTCGAGGCCGTTCTCGGCAAAGCTTATATTCATCTTATACCCTTCCAGCGCGCTGGATAACGCAAAGACGTTGCGAATGTCGTCGTCGACGATCAGAATGTCCTTGCCCTCGAATATCGCCTCCACGCTGTGAAGCTGGCGCAGCACGTTGCGTTTGTCTTCGGGCAGATCAGCCACGACCCGGTGCAGGAACAGCGTCGTTTCGTCGAGCAGCCGCTCGGGAGACTTCACGTCTTTAATAATGATCGTTTCCGCGTATTTCTTCAACTGCAGCTCTTCTTTCTTCTCCAGCTCGCGGCCGGTGTAGATGATGATCGGCAGATCACGCAGGCTCTCGTTGCGCCGAATGGCATCCAGCAGGGCGAAACCGGAGATATCCGGCAATCCCAGATCCAGCACCATGCAATCGTAGTGCTGGGCCGACAGTTCTTCCAGCGCGGCCTTGCCAGTCGAGACGGCCTTGATGACGACGTCGTCGTGGCCAATCAGTTCCATGATGCTCGTGCGCTGCGCGTAATCGTCCTCCACGACGAGTAGATGCTTAAGGTCCCGCTCCAAGAACGTTTCGATCTGGCCGAACAGGGCATCGAGCTTCTCTTTGGCCGCCGGCTTCTTCAAATACGCGATGGCGCCCATGGACAGCCCTTGCTGCACGTCGTCCATCATGGAGATGACATGGACCGGGATGTGGCGCGTATCCGGATCGTGCTTCAGGTGATGCAGCACGGACCAGCCGTCCATGACCGGCAGCATGATATCGAGCAGAATCGCATCCGGCGTATACGTCTTGGCGCAGGCGACGCCGTGGTCACCCTGGAGGGCGACGATTCCCTTGAACCCGCGGCCGCGCGCGATATCGAGCAGGACGCGGGCGAAGTTGGCGTCGTCCTCGACGATGAGCACGACGCGATCTTCCAGGCCGATTGCTTCCCGGTCGTCATCGATGCGTTCAGCTTCCGGTTGCGCCAAGGGCTCTGGCTGCGGCGTCTCGGAAGCCGGCGCGGCGAGCAGCGCCGCCGCGCCCGGCAAGATCGCATCTGCTTTGGCCATGACGGCCGCCGCGCTATCGCGCTCTGTTGTTGCCGTCGGATCGGCGACGTGGAACTCCGGCAGCAGCAGCGTGAACGTGCTGCCCTTGCCCTCGCTGCTCGCGAGCGTGATGCCGCCGCCGAGCAGGCCGGCCATGTCGCGGCTGATCGCAAGGCCAAGGCCCGTGCCGCCGTAGATGCGGCTGGTCGTGCCATCGACCTGTTGGAACGCCTCGAAAATAATATCCTGTTTATCCGGCGAGATGCCGATGCCCGTGTCGCGTACGTCGAAGGCGATCATTCTTCCGGCCTCGTGCGTCTTGCCGAGCCCGGCCGCTTCCTCCGCCGACGCTAGCCGCGCCGTCAGGACGACGCCGCCGCGGTGCGTGAATTTGAAGGCGTTGGAGAGCAAGTTCTTGAGCACTTGTTTCACGCGGTGGCTGTCCGTGTACATCTCTTTCGGCACATCCGTCGCCAGCTGCACGTCGAAGCTGAGATCTTTTTGCTGGCCGATCGGCGTGAAGCTGCGGCGCATCGCCGACAAGATATCCGAGATCGGGACGTGCTCGGTGACAAGGTTCATTTTGCCCGCGCCGATCTTAGACAGATCCAGAATCTCGTCGATCAGCTTCAGCAGGTCGCCGCCGGCGGAATGGATCGTGGTGGCGAATTCGATCTGCTTACCGGTCAAGTTGCGCTCCTTGTTGTCCATGAGCATCTGCGACAGGATAAGCATGGAGTTTAGCGGCGTACGCAGCTCGTGCGACATATTCGCCAGAAACTCGGATTTATATTTGGACGCGAGCGCAAGCTGGACGGTCTGCTTCTCCAGCGCGTTCTTCGTCTTCTCGATCTGCTCGTTCTTCTGTTCCGTCTGGCGCATCTGCAGCTCGAGCAGGTGGGACTTCTGCAGAAGTTCCTCGTTGGTCTGCTCCAGTTCTTCATGCTGGGACTGAAGCTGCTCCTCGGACTTCTTGAGCGCCCGGGTCTGTTCCTCCAACCGGTCGTTGGAGCGGCGAAGCTCTTCTTGCTGGCTCATCAGTTCTTCGGATTGCGCTTGCATCTCCTCGCTGAGCGCTTGCGACTCGCGCAGCAGCTCTTCGATTCGGATGCGGCCGAACAGGTTATTCAGAATAATGCCGAGTGCCGCGGCCAGCTCGTGCAGCAGCTCGGTCTGGCGTGGATCGAACGCTTCGAAGGAAGCGACTTCGGCGACGCCGAGCAGACGGCCCTGATACATGACCGGCACGAGCAGCAGATGAAGCGGACGCGTCTCGCCCAGCCCGGACTTGACCCGGACATGGGAGGCCGGCAGATCGTCCAGCTGGATCGTCTCCTGCGAGATCGCGCATTGGCCGACGAGTCCTTGGCCGAACGCGAACGATTGCTCGAACAGATCCGGATCGTGCGGAGCATAAGCGCCCTGGAGCTTCAGCCGGTTCTCATCGCCGAGCCCGTCGCGTATGTAGAGGCCGCCGTACGTCCCGCCCGTGATCGGGACGATCTGATCGATGAACAGCTTCGCCAGCCGTTCGAGGTTTTGCTCGTTCTGGAGCAGCACCGTGACGTTCGCGAGATTCGTTTTGACCCAAGCCTCGTCTTCGACTTTGCGATTGTAGGCCTGTTCGGCTGCCGTCTTCTCTTCGAGATTGTCGGCCAGCGCGTTGAAGGCCTTGGCGACCGTGCCGAACTCGTCGCCGGTCTCCGTCCGCTTGCGGACGTTCCGGTCCAGCGTGCCGTGCGCGTACGAGTGGATGAGCATGCTCAGGTTGTTCAGCCCTTTGGTTACGCCGGTCAGATTCCACAGCATCGTCGCGATGCCCAGGATTAGGCCGATGACGGAGGCGGTAATGAGCACCATGCGCGATTCGCTGTTCGCTTGGCGCGCGGCCGCGACGGCCGCATCCATTGCGCTCCGCTGGTAATTGGTCAAGGCGTCGATCGCATCGATCGTCTCGTTCTGGAACTGCAGCCCTTCCTTCTCGCGAAGCGCGATCGCCTCCTGGCTCTTGCCCTGCCGAATGAGCTCGACGACCTGCGTCTCGTAGCCGAAGAAGTGCTCGGCGGATCGCTTCACGTCGGCCAGCAGCGTTTGGCGGAGGTCATTCGTTACGCTATCGTCCAACTGGCCGATGCGTTCGCGCGCCATCGCCGGTTCGCCGACGAGCAATGCCTCGTTCTTGATCAGATTGGCGCTCGTCGGCATCGTCAGAATGTTGACCAACCCTTTGGCCGTATTCTGAACCGAGCTCTTCAACTCATAAGCGAGGATCAGCTTCTGGTATCGGTCGTCATACACCTCGTCCAGCTTCTCCCCCATGCGCGTCACGTTGTTCAGCCCGGTTATGCCCAAGAAGCCGAGCAGCAGAATGACGGCGATGAAACTGATGATCAACCTCGTCTTCGTCTTCACGTCTTTCGCTCACCTGCGTTCCTTTGTATGAAGTATAAATGCGCACATGCGAACAGGCCGCCAACCCTGACGGGTTTGCGACCATTCGCATTATGGTAGATCCGTTATTGTACGTTCGTGATGACGAGCAGCCGACCTTGGTCGAGCTCCTCTTCGTAGCGCTCAGCCTCCGATTCGGGAATGCCGATCGCTTGCAGCTTGGCGCGGATCTCGTCGCCTCGGGAGCGGAATACGTTCGCCATGGTCGTGAACGCGCCTTCCTCGGTCATGCCGATCTCGCTCGCGTCCGTGGCGCCGGCCAACGATTTGGTCTCGTCCCGGTCATGCGCCAATACGAAAATGTTGTCCTGGCGATAACCCCTGCGGTTCAGATCCCGGACCGCGTGCAGGGCATCCATCGCCGTCGTAACAATTTGAACGCTCGGTGTTTGCTGCATCGTCCATCCCTCCGCTTTTGCGTTTGTTAGGCGCGGCAGCACCATCGGGGTGCGATGATGTCTCCGCTGCTCGTGTGACTACTTTCATATACCCGTAGGCATCCGCCGTGAAACAAGCCCGCGTCTGGAAAGGCGGCCGATTCTGCCTGCTTACGGCCATCCGATTCACGGCGCTTGCGGCGGGTGTAAGTGTGTACTAAACATGAACCGCTTGTCAGGCGCCTGAATGCCCGAGCCTCATGTCAAGTCGGCAGGGGTGGGCGCGGAATCGCGGCGGTTCGTTTTTCGAGAAGAGGAGAGATGCGCATGCAATGGGAGTGCTTTCATCATTCGCCGAGGAGCAACTGGGCGTATGCTTACGACAAGGATACGATTCATCTGCGCGTGCAGACGAAGCGCGATGACGTCGAAGAGGTTACGGCCGTTACGGGCGACAAGTACGATTGGGACGGCTGTCACGAGGACGTCCCGATGGAGAAAATCGCTTACGACCATTTTTTCGATTATTGGGAAGCGGCGGTTAAGCCCAAGTATAAGCGGTTCTCCTATGGATTCCGGATGCGGACCGGCGAAGAGACGGTATTCATGACCGAATCGGGCATCGGGCCGGATCAGCCGGAGCCGCCGGGCGGCTATTACGAGTTTCCGTACATACACGAGATCGATATATTCGCGGCGCCGGAGTGGGCGAAAGAAGCGGTGTTCTACCAAATCATGCCGGACCGGTTCGAGAACGGCGATCCGAGTATCAGCCCGGAGGACGTATGCGATTGGGGCGGAGAGCCGACGCGCGAGAATTTCTTCGGCGGGGACCTGAAGGGCATTCTGGAACGCCTGGACCATCTGACCGACCTTGGCGTGACCGCGGTGTACTTGACGCCGATCTTCGAGGCGCCGTCCAACCACAAGTACGACACGGTGAACTACATGAAGGTCGATCCGCATTTCGGCGATACGGCGACGCTCAAGAAGCTCGTGCGCGAATGCCATGCGCGCGGCATCCGGGTCGTGCTTGACGCGGTGTTCAACCATACAAGCGAGCAGTTCCCGCCTTTCCAGGACGTGCTGCAGAAGGGCGAGAAATCGAAATACGCGGACTGGTTCCACATCCGGGAATTCCCGCCCGAGGTCCGCGACGGCGTGCCGACCTACGATACGTTCGGTTTCTACGGCAACATGCCGAAGCTCAACACCGCCAATCCCGAGGTCAAACAGTATTTATTGGAGGTGGCGACGCACTGGATTCGCGAAGCGGACATCGACGGCTGGCGGCTGGACGTCGCCAACGAGATCGACCACCATTTCTGGCGGGATTTCCGCAAAACCGTGAAGGAGCTCAAGCCGGACGCCTACATCATCGGCGAAGTGTGGAGCGAGTCCCGCCCGTGGCTGCTTGGCGATCAATTCGACTCGGTCATGAACTACCCGTTCGCGGACAAGGTGCTCGGCTTCTTCGTGGAAGACGCCTTCGACGGGCGGGCGTTCGCCGAGCAAATCAACAATCTGCTCATGCGGTATCCGCAGCAGACGAACGAGGTCATCTTCAACCTGCTCTCGAGCCACGATACCCCGCGCGTGCTGACGCGCGCCGGCGAGGACAAGCGCCGCTTGAAGCTGGCCGTCGTGTACCTGTTGACGTACATCGGAACGCCGTGCATCTTCTACGGCGACGAGGTCGGGCTGAAGGGCGGCGGCGATCCGGATTGCCGGCAGTGCATGGTGTGGGAGGAGGAGCGGCAGGACCGCGACCTGCATGATTTCTACAAGCTGCTGATCGACCTGCGCAAGTCCCACCCGGTGCTGCGCAGCGGGCGTTTCCGCTTCCTGAAGGCCGATGGCGGCGACTCGCGCGTCATCTACGAGCGGCTCGGCGAAGGCGAGCATTTCATCATCTGGATGAACAACACGCCGGAGGAGACGCAGATGGAGCATCCGCTGGAGACCGATGATTGGACGGATGCGCTGACGGGCGAGCGCGTCCCGGTCGAAGACGGCGTGCAGACGATCAAGCTCGACCCGTACGGGTACCGGATCATGATGCGCACGCTGTAAGCGGCGAGATAAGGGGCTTCGCCCCTTTAACCCCACTTTTGGCGTGCCCTCCCCCTTCCCCCTCCGCCGAGGGGAACCAAAGGGCTTTGCCCTCTGGACACCCTTCTTCGTGCAGCCACAATTGTTCGCGGTCGGCGGGTTGGCTTGAGTGGGGCACGCTTTTGTCCTCGCGGACAAAGCTTCAGTGGGTTTTGAAATCGGTCCTAAGGCATCAGCTTAGCATTGGGGCGGGAGGAAAGGGGGAGGTTTAGGTGGCAGCCAAGCCCTCCTTTTTTGTTGCTCGGGCGAGAGCTGGGCTGCGGTGCGGCGCGATAGCAACGCTGAGGTAGCTATTGCGTGCGGAGCATTGCAGATGGCGCGAATAGCGTGTCCAGCCAGAGGCCTAGCCTCGCCCGATAAGCGCTGCTCAAGGCGCCAGCGAATTTAGACCAATAGCCAGAGGACAAAAACACCCAAATCATTCCATTTACCACTATTTCAGGCGGCTGAATCAGTGTCGGCGATGGACGGCGACATTATTTTTTTGTAAGAACGGCGCGGGTTTCAAGCCGTGAGGGGAGGTGTATTAACGTTATACCAAAACACGTCGGGAGGAACCGTAACATGAACACCAACGAATGCATCGCAATGCTTCTTGCCGGAGGCGAGGGCCGAAGACTGGCTCCGCTGACGACTCACTTGGCCAAACCTGCCGTCCCTTTCGGCGGACGGTGCCGCATTATCGACTACACACTCAGCAATTGCGTGAACTCGGGGATTTCGACGATCGGCGTGCTGACTCAATATAAAGCAGAATCGCTTCATGCCCATATTGGAGACGGCTCCGCTTGGCGTCATACTGGCGACGGCCGGGAGACGGACATCGCGCTGCTGCCTTCCGCGCGCGTCGGCCGCGAAGGCTATGCAGGCACGGCGGATGCAATCTGCCAAAACATCGACTTCGTCGACGCCAAGGCGCCCGAACACGTCATCGTGCTCTCCGGCGACCATATCTATCATATGGATTACCGCGAGCTGCTGGAGGCGCACAAGGCGTCCGGCGCGGCGGCGACCATCGCGGTGAAGCGCGTGCCCTGGAAAGAGACAAGCCGCTTCGGCATCATGAACACGGACGGCAAAGGACGGATTACCTCGTTCGTCGAGAAGCCAGCCAAGGCGCAGAGCAATCTGGCTTCGATGGGCATCTATATATTCCGTTGGGCCGACCTGCGCGCCGTGCTGCTGGCAGATTGCGAGGACGATCGGTCGAGCCACGATTTCGGTAAAGACATCATTCCGCGCATGCTGCAAGCCGGGGAGCAGCTGGAGGCGTATTCGTTCGACGGCTACTGGCGCGACGTCGGCACGGTCGAGAGCCTTTGGGAAGCGCATATGGATATTCTCGACGGCGAGCTGGACGCCTCGTGCGACGCGTGGCCGGTAGCTACGCGCGAGCGGAAGCAGGCGTTCCGGTCGTACGTCAGCCCGCACGCGGATATTCTAACGTCGTATGTGCATGAAGGCAGCTCCGTCGAAGGCGATCTGGAGCGCTCCGTAGTGTTCGGGGGCGTGGCGATCGGCCGTGGCACGGAGGTCCGCGAAGGCATCGTCATGCCGGGCGCGCGCATCGGGCGGCAGGCTCGGATTACCCGCGCGATTATTGGGGAAGGAGCGGTGATCGAGGATGGCGCGGTCATCGGCCACCCGGACGGCGACATCGTCGTGGTCGCGGCTGGCGAACGCGTGTCGGGCAACCCGCTCTATCGCAAATGGCCGCTCATGCTTCCAAAATCGATGTACGACGTCAACGGATCCGCTTATGCGGGGTCTGTCAACGTCTCTTGGGAAAAGGCGTAATCAAGAGCATGGCGAGAAGCGAGCTTCCATCCGGCCGTTCAAGCGGCTGGTCGGAGGCTTGTTCGCTTATGTACGCGGAAAATAGGGCCAACGAACAGACGCCTCCGGCCACCGGCGAAAGGCGTCTTGTTTGCGCGCGGCCCTTAAAGGCCCCAACGGAGCATCATGCGCAGCGAGCAGCCGTCGACCTCGAGCGTGAACGTCACTCCCGTCGGGGTGTAAGACGTATGAATGGGCGTGCTGGACCCGACGCTCTTCAGCATGCTGTCCACGGCGTCCTGCTTGCCTTCTTGCGAGGCGCTCATCAATTGATGCGCGAATCCGGGATCGCTGAGCTTCTTCAGCAGCAGGGAGCCGTCGCTCATCAATTTGGAGAAGCTGCCCACGGACGCTTCGAAAATTTTCGTGTCGACCGGGGGGAATGCCCGCGTGTCTGCGGGAGAGAACGAATCAGCGGGAGAAGCTGGTCCGTAAGGTCGGTAGGCAACAGCCGGATAATAAAGGGAAGAGGAACGATAAGAATACACGTTAGCACCGCCATTATATTGGAATTTTTGCTATCCCATGGTATGTGGGCGGCAGCGGAGGGGTGCATGGCCCGCGCGCCGATAAGCCGCCGGCGCGGATATCCACGCCGGCGGCTTTTTGGCCTCTTTGTCCCGAACCTTACGATTTTGGCTCGCTTTTGCCGTCGTACCGTTTAGTCCACTCTGCCAGAATGGCGTCGCGGTCTTTCGCGGCTTGCAACAAATCGTACTTGATCAG
Source organism: Paenibacillus aurantiacus (assembly GCF_042431225.1). Lineage (NCBI taxonomy): Bacteria > Bacillati > Bacillota > Bacilli > Caryophanales > Paenibacillaceae > Paenibacillus > Paenibacillus aurantiacus. The sequence continues at coordinate 309,910 of NZ_JBHMDO010000022.1, forward strand.
CTGGTTCAACGGATTGGTCGTATAGCCTTCGGGAATCGCAGCGCCTTCGCCGCCAACCGCGACGATCGCGTAGTTCTTGTTGTATTCTTTCATGGCGTCGTCGGTGATCGCCCAGTCGAGGAAGTCTTTGGCGACCTGTTTGATCGCGTCCTTCTTTACGAGCGCGTTCGCCTCCACGTCCCAGCCGGAGCCTTCCCTAGGGAAGACGACTTCGACCGGCGAGCCGCCGCTCTTCTCCTTGATGGCGCGGTAGCCGAACGAGATGCCGATCGGGTATTCGCCCGTGCCCGACATCTTGGCCGGCTTGGAGCCCGAATGGGTGTACATGCCGATATTTTCGTGCAGCTTGTCCAGGTAAGCCCATGCCGCGTCGGCGCCTTTCAGCTGCACGAGGCCGGACACGGTCAGGAAGCCTGTGCCGGACGAAGCGGGATTCGGCATCGTGATAAGTCCTTTATACTCCGGCTTCAGCAGATCCTCGTACGATTGCGGGATGGCGAGTCCTTTCTTCTCCAGCTCGACCGTATTGACCGCGATTGCCGTCTCCCAAGCGTCGATGCCGACCCAATGCGCCGGGTCGGCGCTGTCCTTGAACGATGCATTCACGCGCTCGATCCCCTTCGGCGAGTATGGCTCGATCATGCCATTCTGGTCGAGCACGAGCAGGCTCGTGGCGGCCGTGCCCCAGACGACGTCGGCTTGCGGGTTGTCCTTCTCGGCGAGCAGCTTCGCCGTGATGATGCCTGTCGAATCGCGCACAATGTTCAGCTTCACGTCCGGATGCCGGGCTTTCCATGTGGCCAGGTAAGCCTCGATCTGGTCGTCCTCGAGCGCGGTGTAAATGGTCAATTCTTTGCTGTCCGCATCGACGCCGGCATTAGCGCCGCTGCTCCCCTTCGCAGCGACGTTCGATCCTCCGGCTGCCGAGCTGTCAGCGTTCCCGTTATTGCCGGCATTATTGGCCGTGCTTCCGCAAGCAGTCAGCGCGATCAGGACGATCAGCAGCAGCAGTGCGGTTAAACCGCGTTTTTTCATTGGTCTCGCTCCCCGTTAATTGTTATTCCTCACAATCTCTACTATAAAGTTGGTTCTTTAATACAAGGTAAAATGCACGTTAATAAATTGTTTTCTTTTGCGATATAGTTGTGATTCATTGTGTTGTGAGCGGGGACGCGACCAGCCAATGGATGTCCTTCTCTTCCAGCCGGGCGTGCCATTCTTTCGGCGGGGCAACGTCGCTGACGACGATGTCGACCTCTTCAAGGCCGGCAATGCGGCAATAATGGTTCGTTCCGATCTTGGTATGGTCGGCGAGCACGATCGATTGTTTGGCGTGCTTCATGAACGTCCGGGAAAGCATGGCGCGCTCGTCCTCGTAGGCGGTGATACCGCCGTCGATCTGCAAGCCGTCGGCGACGAGGAACGCTTTGTCCACGTGAAAATGGCTCATAAAATGGATGGCGAGCGAACCGGAGGTACGGTAATGCTTCGTGTTGACGCGCCCGCCGATTAGCACGATTTCCCCGTCGAACACGCCGCGGTTGCGGTAGCCGATCAGCAGGTTCAGCGTATGGACGCTCGTGACGAGCACGGTCAGTCCTTTGCGCATGACAAGCGTGTCGATCATCTTGAGCGTTGTCGTTCCGTCGTCGAGCACGATCGTCTCGCGGTCCTGGATAAGCGACGCGGCGGCGTGGCCGATGCGCCGTTTCTCCTCCGCCTGCAGCACCTCGCGCTGGACGTAGGCCGGCTCCTCGCGTTCGACGTTGATTTTGACCGCGCCGCCGTAGACGCGCTTCAGCTTCGAATCGCCCTCGAGTTCCTCCAAATATCGGCGCACCGTCTCCGAGGACACCTCCAGCGTGGCGACGAGTTCCGGCGTGCGCACCTTGCCCTGCAGCTGCAGCAGGTTCAAGATGACTTGTTTGCGTTCTTCTCCCGCAAGGGACATGGCTTCTCGCTCCTATCTCGATTGATGGGCATATAGGCGGCTATAGCGACTCGATCGTCTCGTGGATATGGATACCCCGCTTGCGCAGCGCTTCGAAAATGACCTGCGGCTCGAACGCTTCCTCCGGCGTCACGATGCCCGGACGATCCGCGCACAGCGTCTCGCCTTTGGCGATGAGCTCGGCCGCGATCGCCAGCGGAATGCCGACGTTGCGGGTATAGGCGCGCAACCCTTCCCAGCCTGGGACCGAGCCGTCCGAGCTTGGATGCGTGTGGGTCAGCGTGTGGCGCATGAGACGGCCATCGGCGATGCCGGTCACTTCGACGTGGAGCGCGTAGCCGTAAAGCTCGGTCGCGCGGCCCTCCGGCGCTTCGCATAGGTAGGCGCCGATAGCGTCCATGATACCCATCTTCGTATCGCCGATCGCGATCTTGTCATTGCGCATGAACCCGTATTCGTACAAGGCGCGCACTAAGCGCATGTTCTGCTGCGGCCATGTGCCCCGCACCTCGATCAGACGCACGCCTTTGGCCTGGAGCGCCGCGGCGAGCGTCCGCGTCTCGGCGTGGGGGATGATGTATTGCACCGCCGCGCCGTAAGGCTCGGGCAACTGGATCTTGCGGGGACGGGCGAAAGGCGGCACTTGCAGGAAGGCGCCGTTCTCGTACACGACGCGGCCCGGCAGCTGCGGATCGTACTCGTAGGTCGTCGTCTCGGCGATCGACTTCGAGAAGGCGATCGGGCGATAGGAGCCGTGGCTGACGCGTACCTCGTGCACCTCGTCCAGCTGGTTCGCCGCATGCATCGCCATCATCTGCGTCACGCCCGGCGTCATGCCGAAGCCCGGCAGGCAGGTGCGTCCGTGGCGGACGAAGCCGTCCTGGCTGCGGTCCTCGTCGCCGAAGCCGTTCAAATTGATGCCGTGGCAGCCGGCCTCCGCGATGCAGGCGGTGGACAGGCCGTTCAGCGTGATGGTGGTGCCGTCCATGACGATATCGTAGCCGCGCAGCTGGGCGACTGTCGCGTCATGATCGCGCACGTTCACCTGCACGACGTCGATGCGGGAATCGTTCAGCTCGTCCGCGACGCGCTGCGCCTCCTCCGCGTTGTAATCGCCGATCGTAATGCGTTCGAATTCGGAATGCTGGACCAGATCGAGCACCGCTTCACGGCAGATGCGGCCCGCGCCGCCTAGACAGAATACTTTCATGGATCGATATACCCCTCTCGGAAAATGGAGTGCGTCAGAAATAACGGATGTGGGAGCGGCATGCGGACGTCGTTCCAATTGCGCTTGCGCGCGAGCTTAGTGCACGCCCGCAACCGGCTGCCATGTGGCGGAAGCGACTGCCGGCGCGGCAAACGCCAACGTATAGCCCGCTTCGCATATCCGGCGCTGCACGGGCTAACGCCTACACTTGGCTCGCTTCGCTCATCCGGCGCAGCACCGCTTGCGTCAGACGCGCCATGTCGGCCGGCTGCACGTCGCCGATGCTGCCGATCCGGAATGTGTCGGCGGCTGAAATTTTGCCCGGATAGATGACGAACCCTTCGGCTTTCAAGTCGTTGTAGAAGGAGGCGAACTCGAACCCGCCTTGCTCTGGATAACGGAACGCCGTAATGATTGGCGACTGCCACGAGGCGGGCAGCAGCGGCACGAACCCGGCCTGCGCCATGCCGAAGGCGAGCGCCCGCTGGTTCTCGGCATACCGGCGGTGGCGAGCTTCGATGCCGCCTTCCTCTTCCAGCTCGATCAGCGCCTGATCGAACGCGCGGACGACGTGCGTCGGGGAGGTGTAGCGCCATTTGCCCCCCTGCTGCTCCATCGTAAGCCATTGGTCGTACAGATCGAGCGACAGCGAGCGGGCGTTGTCGCCGCACGTCTCGATGACGTCGCGCTTAACGAGGACGAAGCCGAAGCCGGGCACGCCCTGGATGCATTTGTTGCTGCTGCTGATCAGCCAATCGATATCGAGCGCCGCCATGTCGAGCGGCACGCCGCCGAAGCTGCTCATCGCGTCGACGATGAAGATGCGGCCGTGGCGCTTGACGACGGCGGCGATCTCTTCGAGCGGATTGAGGATGCCGGTCGTCGTCTCGCAATGGACGAGCGCGACGTGCGTGATGGAAGGATCGGCGGCCAGCGCCGCCTCGAGCGCGCGAGGGTCGGCTTGCGCGACCTCGCCGAACGCGACGACTGTATGGGCGATGCCCAGACGCTCGGCGATCTGGACGATGCGATCGCCGTAGGCGCCGTTCGTCAGCACGGCAAGCTTGCCGCCAAGGCGCGGCAGCGCCGTGCCGACCGTCGCCTCGACGCTGAACGTGCCGCTGCCTTGCATCAGCACCGCCGTATAGCGCGACGGATCGGAGGGGGCGGCCAGCGCGGTCAGACGGCCGCGGATCGACTGGACGAGCGCATTGTATTCTCTATCCCACGTGCACCAGTCCCGGAGCATGGCGCCCTTCACGGTCGCGGTCGTGCTGAGCGGGCCGGGCGTGAGCAGCAGGTACGGGTTCAAGACGGATGGTGCGGCCGCATCTTGACGAAAGACCGGGGAGGCAGGCTGCTGATTCATGGACGCTCCCCCTTAGCTAGACGCGCTTCGATGTTTGGGAACAAGCCGTCCAGCTCGCCGATCTCGCGGATGATGTAGTGCGCGCCGGCTGCCGTCAGCCGAGATGCTACTTCATTGAGCAGCCGCTCGCGTTCGCTGTTATCCAGCGCTTCGGTCTCCGCTTGCGATAGACCGAGCTCGTTGCCGCCGAAGACGACGCCGACGGTCCAGGCGCCCGCGGCGCGGCCCTCCTGCATGTCGGCTTCCGTGTCGCCGCATTTGACGACCGCGTGCATCGGATAGACGCCCAGCGCTTCGGCATTGCGCAGCAGCATCCACGGGTGCGGACGCCCGCCTCCTTGCGTTTCGTCCGGCGTCACGGACGAATCCGGCGCATAGCCGCGGCGCGCCGCCTCGGGCATAAGCAGGTCCATCATCGGCCGGGTATAGCCGGTCGTCGTGCCGATCTTGATGCCGGCGCCGCGCAGTCGGTCGACGAGGGCGAGGGCGCCCGGCACCGGCTCGGCGAATTCACGAACGATCGACATCAGTGCCGGTTCGAAGGACGCATACAGCTCCTGTACGTCAGCTTCGCTCGCCGGCGCGCCATATCGGCTGATCCAGGCGTCCTGCACGGCCGGCTGGGCGCAAATATCGCGCAGGTGGTCGATTTTCATCCGGCCCATCGGCTTGCGGATATCGGCGTCGGAGACGGCGATGCCGCGCTCCTCGAACAACTTGCGGAATGCGGCGACCGGCGCGAAGCTTCCGTAGTCGACCATCGTGCCGGCCCAATCTAACATTACAGCTTGAATCATGTGGAGTTCCTCCTAGGGATCGAGTATGGGGTAACAAGTGAAACAAATCATTGCGAATCGGACGCGTGTACGGAATAGGCCGGGGCTTGTAGCGCGTGGTGCGCGCCGATTATCGGCTGCGCCACCCCGAAGTCCGTTTGCGCAGCAGTGCCGAGATGGCCTCGTACGCAAGACGCGCCAGCAGATTGGCGGCGACGATCAGAACCGACATGGCGGCGGCCTTGGCCGTGTCCCCGGCGTCGTCCATGCTGACGATGGCCACGGACGCGAGCTTCAGGTCGGCCCCGTATAGGAAAATGACGGCCGATACGGTGACCATCGCGTTCACGAAGAAGTAGACGAGCATCTCCAAAATCGCGGGAAGCGACAGCGGCAGCGCGATGCGGGCGAAGAAGCGCGGCCACGAGACGCCAAGCGACGCGGAGACATGCGCGAACTCCTTGTCCATCATCTTGAGCGACGTCGTCGCCGTCATGAACGGCACCGAGTAGAAGTGCGCAACGTTCGCCAGGACGAGCACCGCCATCGTGCCATACAGGATGTGCAGCGGATTCGCCGGATCATTGAAGAAGAATATGTACGCAAGCCCGATGGCAAGGCCCGGCAGCGCCAGCGGCACGATCGCCAGGAAGTAGCTGGCTTGACGGAGCGCGCGCAAAATCCGGATATTCTCGATCATGTACGCGGCGGCGAAGGTGATGAACGTGCCGGCGAGCGCGGTCCAGGCGGCCATCCGGACGCTGTTCCAGAACGGGGCGAGCCCGCCTGCCGCCGCGTCGGCAAACTGATATTTGGCCAGCGTGAGCGTCAAATTGTAAGGCCACGCCTTCACGAGCGACGCCATGACGACCGCGCCGAGCAGCAGCAGCATCGCAAGCGCGATCAACGACGCGTATGAGTGAGCCAGCGCGTTGCGCAGCCGTCCCGGCCGAACGGCGTATGGCGTGGAGCGCGAGGTAACATAGGCCTGCTGCCTGCGCGCCGCGATGCGGTCGATGAGGAATGCCGCGACGGCAGGCAGCGACAGCACGATGCTGACGACTGCGCCGAGCGCCATGTTTTGCTGGCCGATGACCTGCTTGAACATGTCGGTCGCCAACACGTTGTACTGGCCGCCGACGACCTTCGGCGCGCCGAAGTCGGTGAAGCTGAGCGTCGCGCAGACGATGGTAGCGCTGATCAGGGCGTATTTGACCGAAGGCAGCGTGACAGTGAGCAGCTGTCGAAGCTTGCCCGCCCCGAGCGTCTCCGACGCTTCATACAGCCGGTAATCGCTGATCGCGAGCGCGGCCGACAAGATGAGGAACGCCTGCGGGAACGTATAGACGACCTCGGACATGATAATGCCGACCTTGCCGTACAGCGGAATGCGCAGCTCGAACGGAAGCCAGCCGAATAAGCCGGTAGTGATCGCGCCCTGATGTCCGAACAAGTAGACGAGGCCGATGCCGTGCATCATGGTCGGCGCGAACAGCGGGAGCAGCGCCATCGCTTTGTAGAGCGATTTGCCCCGGATGTCCGTGCGCGTCAGCACATAAGCCAGCAGGAAGGCAAGCGGGACGGCAATGATGGTCGTCATGAACGAAATGAAGATCGTATTGCCCAGCGATTGCAGCAAGGCTGGCGATTCGAGATACGCCCGGAAGTAGGACAGGCCGGCGAATTCGCCTTCACGCGTCAGGAACGCCTGGCGGAAGAGCGCGGCGAGCGGCAGCGCGACCAGGACCGTCATGGCAAGCAGCAGCAGGAGGAGCAGGATGGCCTGCATCCATTCCGCGCGTCCCCATCGGCGGCGCCGGCGCGGCATGACCACGGCGCTGGACGGGCGGTAGGCGGCGGTTTCGATATCCGGCATCAGGAGGAACGCCTCCCTTGGGCGTTCAGCGCCTCGGCCGGGTAACGAAGCGGCTCCCCGGCCGGCAGCTGCAGCCGAAGCGGCGCGCTGCGCGCAAGGTTCAGCATGCGCGCGAGCTGAGCGGGTACGTCGACGAGCACCGGCGCCGCGTCCACGTAAGGCTGCTCGGGCAGCAGGCTGACGCGATAATACGCGCCGCGGAACTCGGCGTGCGCCACCGTGCCTGCGAGCACGGTGCAGCCGGCCTCGGGCGCTTCATGCGCGCCGAGCGGCTTGATCTGCTCCGGACGCACCGCCTGTACGCCCCCTGCCGCGCCGCCATCCGGAATGAAGTTGATCGCGCCGATGAAGTCGGCGACGAACGGCGTGCGGGGGCGTTCGTAGATTTCTTCGGGCGTGCCCGTCTGCGCGACGCGCCCTTGATCCATGACGACGACGTGGTCGGCCATCGTCAGCGCCTCCTCTTGGTCGTGCGTGACCATGACGGTCGTGATGCCGAGCCGCTCTTGAAGCAGGCACAGCTGATCGCGCAGATGGACGCGCACTTTGGCGTCGAGCGCGGAGAGCGGCTCGTCGAGCAGCAATACCTCCGGGGAGAGCGCGACCGCCCGCGCCAGCGCAACCCGCTGCTGCTGACCGCCCGAGAGTTGTGCCGGGTACCGGTCTTGAATATCCGGCAGGCCGACGAGCTCCAGCATCTCGCGCACCTTCGCTTTAATCTGGGCGCGCGGCAGCTTGCCTTTCAGCCCGTAGGCGATGTTGGCGCCGGCGGTCAGATTCGGGAACAACGCGTACGATTGGAACACGATGCCGAAATTGCGCTTCGCCGGCGGGAGCGGGGTCAGGTCCCGGCCGCCGAGCCGGACGGCGCCCCGATCGGGGTGTTCCAACCCGGCGATGATGCGCAGCATCGTCGTTTTGCCGCAGCCGCTCGGGCCGAGCAGACAGGTGAACTTGCCTTTGGGAATCGTCAGCGTGACGTCCCGGAGCGCTTCGAACGCGCCAAACCGTTTGTGTATGCCTTCAAGCATGAGGGATTCCATATGCGCGCTTGCGACCTCCTTTGTAGTGAATTGCGTAGCGTCCCTGTACGACATGCTCCGAGATTGGTGGGACAAGGGGGACTGTTGCCGTGCGTCCGGCCCGCCGAGATGACGATTTACGAGCGGAGATGGCAAAATGGCAGTGATTGACCGGAGCCGGCCGTTGATCGCGCCGCGACCAACGGAAGAAGCGACGGCTTGAGCGGAAGCAGCCTTTAACTCGGCAAGGACAGTAGAATCGGCAATGGCTTGAGCGAATCCAGCCATGCAGGCAGCTCTCGTACTGGCATAACAAGTTGTGATTGTGGAGTGTGTTGTGTTTAATCGATCATGTCTTGGTTGTACAGCCTAAGTTTAGGCGGGAAGTGTAAAATGAGCGTAAACCCTATATTAAGATTGTGTGTTTAATTTTGTTTGATTGGTTTAAGTTTGGATTCGGTTGGCGGTGAGGATCTCCACCTTGAGACCGAGGCGGGAATCGGCGCGCGGCATGATTGGCTGTCCGGCGCATAAGGATTACAATAGAGACAAACGGAAGACGAGAGGGTGGCGTTCGGATGTTTCAATGGGGGCGTTTGGGCAGGTTCAAACGGTATGGCAGTCCATGGAACGACGGGCAGGAAATCGATTATCAATGGCCGTCGACCGGATTCCCCGTCGTGAGGATCCGGCTGGGCGGGACGCGGGGCGGGCGGCGCAAGGTGGCGGTGGGACTGATCGCGATCGGCGACGTGGCCGTCGGGCTCATCGCGCTGGGCGGAGTGAGCGTCGGCATCCTCGCCTTCGGCGCAGTGGCGCTCGGCTGGGTGCTCGGGCTCGGCGCGGTGGCGGTCTCGAGCCTGGCGGGCGGAGCAGTCGCCATCGGCGAGCTGGCTGCGGGCGCGGTCGCCATTGGGCAATATGCGATTGGCGCGGTCGCCATCGGGGAGCAGGCGCTGGGGGCGGTTGCCATTGGCCAGCACGTGCTCGGCGCGGTCGCGATCGGAGAGACGGCCTACGGCGGCGTAGCCATTGGCGAGCACGGTTTCGGCATCCTGCCGTTCACCGCGGATGTATTCAATTTTATTAAAGGATTATTCGACTAAGAGGGCGCGAATCATACGACATGAGATTTCATAAAGGTGAATCATTGTTTCGGCAAGGGGAGGAAGGGCCGCTGTTTCGGATCGAAAGCGGTCTGCTCAAGGTCGTGCGTCTCCACCCGGACGGCGGCGCGTTCATCTTCAACCTGCTCACGCCCGGCGAAGTGATCCCCCACCATTCGCTAATCAGCCCCAAAGAATATCACGGCACCGCCATCGCGCTGACGACCTGCGAGGTGACGGTGATCCCGCCGGACGAGTGGTACGGCGCGATGGAACGCGATCCGGCCCGCTACCGGGAGGCGGCGCTCCTGCTGCAGGCGAAGCTGCGGATGATGCAGCAGCGCATCGATCAGCTGACCGCGCTCGAGCCGGCGGAGAAGCTGGGCCGCCTGCAGGAGTGGTTCGGCGCGTACGTACAGGATACGCCGCTTGGCGACCTGCTCACCCAAGAAGAGATTGGTCAGCTGCTCGGCCTTCGCCGGGAGACGGTGAACCGGCTGCTGCGCGCGAAGAAGCCGCAAGCGTCACGGGATTCGTGATGCTTGCGGCTTTTTTCGATACCTATAGTGAGTGAGGCGGTGGGGCAATAGCGGCGTCAGGCCGACTGTTGCGTGTCGCAGCGAACGACCGGCTCGCAATAGTAGCCCCCAGCCGACTGTCGCGTGTCGCAGCTGGCGGTTAGCCAGCAATAGTGGCGCCCCACCGACTATCGCGTGTCGCGGAACGGCCTTCACGCACCCCGCCGAGTCTTAGTCCTCCGCGTCCACGCTGGCCGCAGGCCCGAAGAACTCGTAATGGATGCGCTCGGGCGGTACGCCATTCGCTTTCAAACCGCGGTAGACCTGTTTGATGAAGTCGGCCGGACCGCAAATATAGCAATCGGCCACGTCCTGCGGCAGCGCGGCGCGGAGCCACGCCTCATCGATGCGTCCGAAATGCGCCGCGCCTTCACCTGCGTCGCGGTCTTCCTCGGTCGGCCGCGTGTAAGCGTACCGGACGTCGATGCCGCTTCCGCTCTCCGCCAGCTTCCGCACTTCCTCGCGGAATGCGTGCTCTCCGCCGTTCGGCGCGGAGTGCAGGAAGATCGCCGGGCGTCCTTGATGCTTCAGCTGGCGCAGCATGCCGATCATCGGCGTAATGCCGGAGCCGGCGCTAATGAGCGCAACCGGAGCGTTACCCTCCGAGGCGGCCAAGGTGAAGTCGCCCGCCGGCGCGGACAGCTCTACGGCGTCGCCTTCGTTCAAGCGCTCGTGCAAATAATTGGAGACGATGCCGTCTGGCTGACCGGCGCCGCTCTCGCGCTTGACCGTAATGCGGTACGCGCTTTGGCCTGGCTCTCCGGAGAGGCTGTACTGGCGGATGTGCGTGTACGTCTCGCCCGGTACAGTGAGTTTGACACTGACATATTGGCCTGGCGCGAAGGACGCAGGCTGCGAGCCATCCGCCGGTTCCAGATAGAAGGAGGTCATGACGCTGCTTTCGGCCTGTTTACGCACAACCTTGAACGGCTTGAAGTCGGCCCAACCGCCTTCTTGTTTCTCCGCTTGCGCATACATCTCCGCTTCGACGCCGATGAAGGCGTCGGCGATGACGCCGTAGGCTTCTCCCCACGCGCCAAGAATCTCGTCCGTCGCGGCGTCGCCGAGCACGTCTTTGATCGCTCCGAGCAGATGATGGCCGACGATCGGGTAATGTTCCGCCTTGACGCCTAGACTGCGGTGCTTGTGGGCGATCTGCTTGACGGCCGGCAGAATCGCTTCCAAGCGGTCGATATGAACGGCGGCGGCGTAGACGGCATTGGCGAGCGCGGTCTGCTGGCGTCCCTGCTTTTGATTGGCGTGGTTGAAAATATTCAGCAGTTCGGGGTGTGCGGCAAACATCTGTTGGTAGAAACGAGTCGTAATGGCAGTGCCGTGCACCTCGAGAGCCGGGACGGTCGATTTGATGATGGCGATCGTCTTTTCGTTGAGCATGCGCGCTTCCCTCTTTCTCTTCGGTAGTGGATATGTACTTATTGTACCGACTCGATTAACGGGCATGTGTGATCCAAATCACACGGTGTGGGGCGGTTTTGTGACGACCGGCGGTGATAACCGGGTATAGTATGGCATGCGGCAGGCCGTCTCGACCATCAAAAAAGGAAGCGAACGGCCAGAGCGGCGCATCGCTTCCTTGAAAGGCTTGTCCTATTTCTCCGAAGACGGCGGCGTGAACGAACGCGCGGCGAACTCGTTGTCGAGCATGTAAAACGCGTTGCTGTCCTTCTCGATCCGCTTCAGCTTGTTGATGATGCTGTCGAACATCGCTTCTTCTTCGACCTGCTCGTCGATGAACCACTTCAGGAACTGCATCGTCGCATGTTCACGGTCGTTCAAGGCCAGGTCGGAGAGGTGATAAATGCGGGCGGTGACGACTTTCTCGTGCTCATACGCGTGCTCGAACACTTGCAGGATCGAGTCGTATTCGTTCTGCGGCGTCTCCATGCCGGCCAGCGTGGCGCGGTGTCCGCGGTCGTTGAGGAATTTATAAATTTTCATGGCGTGAAACCGTTCTTCTTCCGCCTGCACGATGAAGAAGTTGGCGAACCCGTCCAGACTTTCGCCGGAACAGTAGGCAGCCATGGCCAGATAGACATGGGCGGAATAGAATTCGAAGTTCATTTGGTCGTTTAACGCGCGGCTGAGCATTTCATTCATGGGGCTTCACGCACCTTTCCTTCGTCGTCGTGTGGAAATCAAAAAGCAGCGGCTCCCCGCAGGATGCATGACGCACGCTAGCCAAGGAGCCGCATTCGCTTCTCTAGTGTACCACACTCGTCCGTCGTTAGCCCACCTGAGATGGACAAATTACCCAATGCGGGCTTTCAGGATGCCATACAGCGCTTCAGCCGTCGGCGCGACGACGACTTCCTTCTTGCCGATCGTGACCATGCACTGCTTGGCGCACATCCGGCAGTTGCCCAGGCAATCCTTCTTCTTCTGCTTCAAGTCGGGGAATTCGCTCTTCAGCGTCTTGTACACCGACTTCGATCCGGTGCGGAAATTGCGGCAGCAATATCTGATCTTCTTCATCGTCCGTACCCAGCCTTTCACGGTTGGTCTGTATGTATATTCTCAATGATATTCATTCTCATGAAGGCTGTCAACGCGAAATCGGGCAGGGTTGTACGGGCGGGGAAACGTCCATGGCTGGCGGCTTAACTACACAGCGTCTATCCAATAGCCGATCAGTATTATAACGAGCACCAAGAGTATAATGAGCGCAAGTCGCTTTCGCATCGTTATCGTCTCCTTATGCAAGGCTAGCAAGTACGGACTGTGCCTCGATAAGAAAAAAATACCCGGGCCACGCCGTCTTCAACCCGCAAGCGGGCGTGGAAAACGGCGCGTCCGGGTAAGGAGCGTCCAGACTAGTCGCAAGGTACGCGACCCCGGTAAGCGTCGCGCGGCGTCGAGTCGCGGCCTGCAGCCGGGGGAATAGGCGGCACGGCAAGTTTGACGGATTTCGGCACGCGGGTCAGTCGGACGGGATTGCGAACGTCTTCGACCACGTCGCGCCGCCGTCGCGCGTGGCGTAGACCGCCGAGCCGGTCAAGCTCGTGACGGCGAGCCAGCCGGACTTGGCCGCGGGGAACGAGAGCGCCCCTTCGAAGCCGGTAGGCGCGCTGCCGTTCCGCCACGACTTGCCGCCGTTCAGCGTCCGGCCGAGCGAGAGGGTGTCCATCGCGCCGCTTCCGGTCAGAAGATAAGCCGATCGCAGGTCGGGCGTCGCCATATCGGAGGGCCTGCCGGGAGGTCCGGGCAGCTTGCCGGCCTTCATAGCAGGACCCGGTGCGGGTCCGCCGCCTGCCGTGGCGTTCGAGACGACCTGCTTCCAGCTGGCGCCGCCGTCTTTCGTATGGAAGAGCGAATAGGACGTCTGCGACATGCCGGATCCGCCGTACAGCAGCGCCCAGACATCGCGGCTGTCCGCGCCGTAGACAGCGCCGCCCACGCCGGCGGCGGAAGATGCTTGAAGCCGGGTCGTCCACGTCCGCCCGCCGTCCGTCGTGCGCTTCACCTGATAGCCGCCCGGTACGAGCGCGACCGCCCAGCCTTCCTTCGGCGAGAAGAATTGCGTCCCGCGCGTGTTGGGCGGCGTCGGCAGCTTGCTCCACTTCACTCCCGCGTTGGCCGTGTAATAGGCGGAACTATCGTTGACCGCATAGCCGAAGCCTTCCAGCGCCGACCGAAAATCAATGCGCGCGAAGCGATTGCCGCCATTGGGGACCGGTTTGTAGCTGGCGCCGCCGTTCGCCGTGCGCAGCAGCGTCGCCGGACCTTCGGGCGTCGCGCGGGCCAGGACATAGCCGAGCGAGTTCGTCACGAAATCCATCTGCGCGAAATCGAGCTTGCCGCTGTAAATCGACTGCCAGTGGCATCCGCCATCCGACGTGCCGAGCATGAAGCCGTTCCCTGCCGCTCTGCCCGTGGAAGCGTTCAGAAATTGAATGGACGTGAAATGGGGCGATTCCCCTGAGGTGTCCGCCGTCAGTCGGATGCCGTGATTATCGGTTCGGCAGCCCTCTGCAGCGGCAGCCTCACGGTCGCCGTGCGCCGGCAGCATAGACGCCGCTAACAAGACGGACGCCATGTAAGCGATCAGGCGGGTGCGCAGGCGGCGGTTGTTGCGACGGGAACCATGCGTTCGCTGGTCTGATTTCGTTATTGTGCATTCCTTCATCATCATCACCTCTACCTTTATCTTACCCCGATGCCGAGTCGTATAGGCGCGGGCATCCAATAGAGAAGAGACCGGTCGGGCAGCGCGAGGTCAGAGGGCCGGCTCGACGCAGGCAGCCCTCGCCAGAATCGCACAAAAAGAAAGAAGCCGTGCAGTCGCGGCTTCTTTCTTAAGCGGGAACTATTCGCGTTCTTCTTGCGCCATGCGCCGCAGGCTGCCGATCAGGGCGTCGAGCTTGTGGAAGCTGCTGGCGATCTCGTCCGCCACGCTCTTCTGACGATCCATGTTGGAGGAGATTTGCACGGCTAGGGCGCTGGATTGCTCCGTCACGCCGGCGATCGTGTTCACCTCGTCGATAATGTGATCGGAGGAGCGCTGAATTGCCTGGTTCTGGCGTTCGACCTCCGATGCTTCCTCCAATACCTGCCCCGCGATGGCGGAAATTTGGCGGAACACCTCTTCGGAGGCTTCGGCCGATTGCTTGCTGTGCGCGATCGTCTCTTCGACCTGTGCGAATTGGCGAACCAGCGCGCTGCTTTTGCCTTGGAGCGAGGTCAAAATGTCGCTAATTTGCGACGTGGAGGCGTTCGAATGCTCGGCCAGCTTGCGCACCTCGCCGGAGACGACGGCGAATCCGCGGCCGTGCTCGCCCGCGCGGGCCGCTTCGATGGCGGCGTTCAGCGCGAGCAGATGCGTCTGGGCGGAAATTTCGGTGATCGTGGCGAGAATGTCGGCGATTTGGCCGTTCTGCGTGTTCAACTCGCGGAGCGTCACTTTGATTTCCGCGGCTACGCTATCGACCTCTTGAATCTTCTCCTTCAGCTCCAACATGCGGCGATGGCCTTCCTCCGTCACGGCAGCCGTGTCGACCGAGCTGGACTTGACCGCCTGCGAGCGGTTCGTCACGTGGCCGATCGCTTGATTCGTCGACTGCAGCAAGCCGGAGATATCCGCGATGCTCGCGGCCTGAAGCTCCGAGCCTTGCGACACTTCGCGCAGTCCCGTCGCGATCAGGCCGGTATTCTCCGACGCGTGCGCGACGTTATCGCGCAGCCGTTCGTTCAAGTCGTTGAGGACGCCGATCGCCTCCTGCATATTGGCCATCAGCTCGTCGCGCTTCGCTTTCTCCCGCGCGAACTGCTCGCCGCGCAGGAACAAGCTGCGCAGCATGCGCGCCGATAGCAGACTGATGATCGTCATGCCCACGGCGCCAATAACGAGCGGTAGGAGGAGCGAAGGAATCAGCTCGCCTTTGTTAGCGGCCGCGCCGGCATCGCTGCCAAGATAACGCATGATCAGGATAACGTTGCTCGCGATCGTGACGATGTAATACGACAGCACCGGCTTGAACGAAGGATACAACAGGAAGAGCGCGGCGAACGCGAGCGTCGTGCCCGGATTGACGGGCGCCGCGTCGGTCCCGAGCGTCAGTTGCAGGAAGACGTTCATGAAGCCGAACATGAGTACCGCTACCGCAGGGCCGAACCTGACGGTGGCTGCGCGTTTGTTCAGCAGCGTGATCGCGACGCTCGGCGCAAGGAAGGCCGCCATGAGCACCGGCGCTTCCTCCGAGGCGAGGCCGCTGGCGAGATAGCCGGCCAAATTGCCGAGGAAGAGAAGAAAGAAAAGAGCGGCCACGATCCGGTTCCGCGATGCGAACAGCGCGGTCAATTCATCCAGTTCGGGGGCTGGCCGGGTGATCGAATCATATAGCTGGCGTATGCTTGCTGCCAAGGAAGTTCCCCCTAAGATCGTCGTTATCTTCTTTATATCGGTGCAAAATTCGGTAGAATTAAGAGCATGTACGATGCAACATCCGGAAAAATCTTCAGCGGATTTGAGCGGGCGGTCCCCGTAATGGTACGCTAGTAGTCAAACCGTGCAAGCAAAGGAGCTTTCTAAAATGAACAATAACGGACAACAGCGCGCGGCGATCCGGCCGGGCATGACCGTCGATATCGTATTGAAACAGGACCAGCCGACCGGCAAGCTGACCCGCGGCGTCGTGAAGGATTTGCTGACCAAATCGCCCAACCATCCGCACGGAATCAAGGTTCGATTGCAGAACGGCCAGGTCGGCCGGGTGAAAGCGATTGTGGACCAAGGCGGTTCATCGGCCACGTAAAAATGCCAAGATCACCGCGCCCCCCTCGAAAGAGTGCTCTATGGTAAAAACTATCCATTGCTACGTACGCTGCCATTCCGGTATAACTGAGCTATGGGATAATGAACACCATGTCGAGAGGGGCAATCTTAGTTGAACAACAAGGCAATGGTTTTATCGGCGGCACTGCTGCTTGGCGTAATGTCGGCAGCACAGGCGGCACCTGTATCCGCCAAGGGCAAGCAGGACCGTGATCGCGTCCAGCAGGAGCAAAGCGCAGGTCAAACGGAAACGAAATCAGCCGGGGATGAGGCGGACGAGTCTAAATTAACTGCCGAAGCGAGCGCGGGAACAAGCGGCTCGGCTGCCGTTGAAGACGATGATGCAGAAGCTAAGGAAGTCGCTGCGGAAGCTGAGGACGACGATGCGGACGCTGAGGATAACGAGGCGAAAGCCAAAGAAGATGATAATCACGGCAAGAAGAAAGGCAAAGGGCACGATAAAGAGCACGGCCTGCAAAATGCCTATAAAAATACGAAGGACAAGCCTGCCGGCGAGCGCATCGCCCAGCTGCTGAAAGAGAAATACGGCATCGACGTGACGGCTGAGACGAAAGAGCAGATCGAGGCGATCGTCACCGATCTGGAGGCGAAGGGCGATACGGACGCTGCGGAGGATACGCAGGCGGAGCTGGTCGCTGGAGATCCGACGAATGTAGAGCTGTACGTGAAGCTTGGCAAGATCAAGGAGAAGAACGGCAAGAAAGGCGTTAAAGCGTACGTGAACGGCAGCGAACCGAAGTTCGACGTAGCGCCGGTGAAGAAGGACGGCCGCGTGCTGGTGCCGTTCCGCGCCATCGCGGAAGCGCTCGAGGCCGACGTGAAATGGGATGCCGCGTCGAAGACGATCACGGTTACCCGCGACGGCGTCGAAGTGAAGCTGACGCTGGGCAGCAAGGTTGCTTATGTGAATGGAACCGAAATCAAGCTGGACGTGCCAGGCCAGTCGGTGAACAACCGCGTGCTCGTGCCGCTGCGTTTCTTGAGCGAGGCGCTGAAGTCGAACGTCGTGTGGGAGCCGGAGACGTCGAGCGTCATCGTGAACGATGCGGCGACGGAAGACGGAGCGGCGGCGACGGAGGGAACGGACGCGAATTCAGCGACCGCGGATACGACAACGACGGAAGCGTCAACGACGGATACGACAACGACCGGGACGACGGAATCCTCCGCAACGACGGAGCCGGCGGCATCGACCGACGCGGCGGCGACGAACGCTGCGACTGAGGCGTCCACGACCACGGAAAGCCAGACCACAACGCCATAATCGACTTTTAATAGAATTCCTTTAATTGGAACGTGTGGAAAAGCGCCGCCCGCGCCATCCTATCCTTGAATAACCGGCTTTAAGCCCGGACTTCGAGGAGGTTGGACGGTGCGGCGCTTTTTTGTCGCGTTGATCGCGATCACAACGATAATGGCGGGCGCGGGGATCGCCCCGGCTTCGGGTGCCGATGGTTCCCGCCCGTTTCATTTTGGGTTCAAGAAAAGCAAGAACGGCGAACTGCCGTCGATTGCGCAGGAAGGCTTCATGGACCTGCTGCAGCAGCACGGTTCGATCTTTCTGGGCGATACGGCGAGCAAAGAATTGTACCTAACGTTCGACAGCGGATACGAGAACGGCGTCACCCCGCAAATTCTCGACGTGCTGAAGGCGAAAGGAGTGCCGGCCATTTTTTTCATCACCGGCCATTACGTGAAGGACCAGCCGGAGCTTGTGAAACGGATGGTCGCGGACGGCCATCTGATCGGTAACCACTCTTGGAGCCATCCGGACATGACGACGCTGCCGGAGGGACGAATCGTCTCCGAGCTGAGTCAGGTGAAGGACGCCGTAGCGCAGCTGACGGGGCAGCAGGAGATGGCGTATTTGCGACCGCCGCGGGGGATTTTCAGCGATCGGGTGCTCGGGGTAAGCAAGGGCGCCGGCTATACGAATGTGTTCTGGTCGGTGGCATACAAGGATTGGGATACCAAGGCGCAGCGGGGGGCGAAATTCGCCTACGACAGCGTCATGGCGCAGCTTCATCCAGGTGCCGTCATTCTGCTCCACTCCGTCTCGACGGATAACGCGGGCGCGCTGCCGCAGATCATCGACGACGCCCGGGCGAAGGGTTATACGTTCAAGAGCTTGAATGAGCTGAAGACGAAGCAGTACCGGTGAATTGGAGCTGGACGATGCAGCCTCTATGAACATAGTGGGGCAGCGGCGACGTTTCGCAACGAGCGGTATCTGCGCGTTTGAGATCCAGCAGTTTTACGCGGGGAAGCCCGCAGGATGCCGCCGTGCAGCGTGAACGCGGTAACACGAGTTTGACCGCCGACGTGTGACCGAGCATTGCGTGCCGCGATCCCGGGGCGGCATACCGCCATGCCAAAAAAAGCTTCGATGCACGATGAAACGTGCATCGAAGCTTTTTGTCTTGTGCAGCGTCAATGCGGCTGCTCAGGCTTTCGGCTTGCGAATTTGCGCCGTCAGCGCGAGGAAATGATCGAGCACCCGGTGGATGCGGTCGCCGATCTCGTGGCCGACCTCGTACTCGTCCGGCGTCGCCGTCTCGAACCAGCGGCGCTGCGCGCCCCCGATCGACAGCCACTCCGGCGCGTTGATACCGTGCAGGTTACGGACGATCGCCTGCAGCTGCTGGAGCGAGCTGACGCCCACGGCGCCGCCGGCCGAGCTGACCGATAGCACGGGCTTGCCGCTGAAGTGGTCTTGACTGAGGAAGTCGAGCGCGTTCTTCAGCACGCCGCTAATGCTGCCGTGGTATTCCGGCGTGGCGAGCACGACGGCGTCGGCATCGAGGACGGTCTGTTTCAGCGCGACCACTTGCGGATGCGTCGTGCCGTATTCGTCGGGGGAGAAGAACGGCAGCGGCTTCTCGTGCAGGTCGAACAGCGTAGCCTGGAAGCCGTTACGCTCGATGAGGCGGGCTAAGTAGGCGCTCAAATGGGTGCTTGTGGCGTTCTTGCGGTTGCTTCCTGCGATAATGGCGATTTTCATCATGGATCATCCTTTCGCTCTCTTGCTGAATGCTGCATTCCCAATCTTTGGATTACGAACGCAAACCAATCAGCACATTCGCTGAATGCTGCATTCCCAATCTTTGGATTACGAACGCAAGCCAATCAGCTGATTTAACCTTATTGTACAGAGGGGTGCGGCTGCCCGCGTCGGCAGATGGACGGAATTTCGGCGGCAATCCGCATCCGCCGAATGAATGAATCGAATACGACTTTGGATGGAGATCGGCGGTGCCGCGATGCGGTGGAAGGCTACGAATTCGGTTCGCCGAACCCGTGGCGGATGGCCAGAATCGCCGCCTGGGTCCGGTCCGTTACGCTCAATTTGTCGAGCAGGTGACTCACGTGGGTTTTGACCGTCTTCTCTGTAATGTGCAGCGTATCGCTAATGTCTTTGTTGCTGAGGCCGCGCGCGATTTGCTCCAGCACTTCAAGCTCGCGCGGGGTCAATTCTTCGAAGGGATTGCGCGGCGCGGGCGCGGATGGTGCGGGGGGAGCAGCCGAGGGTGCCGCAACCACGCTCATCAGCGCGCTCGCTGCATCCGGATGCAGCTCCACCTGCCCTTGATGGACGCGGCGGATGGCCCGGACGAGCTCCTCCGGCTCGATGTCCTTCAGCAAGTACCCCTTTGCGCCGGCTCGGATGGCCGGCAAGACGTGGTCCTGGTCGGAGAACGACGTCAGCACGATGACCTTCACCTCCGGATGGGAGACGGTCAGCCGTCTGGTTGTCTCGATGCCGTTCAGAACGGGCATATGCAGGTCCATCAGCACGACGTCGGGCGCATGGAGCGCAATTTGCTCCAGCGCTTCTTGGCCGTTGGCGGCTTCGCCGACGAGCAGCAGATCGGGCTGGGTATGCAGGAACACCTGCAGCCCTTTGCGCACCATCGCATGGTCGTCCGCCAGCATTAATCGAATGGTCATCTATCTTCGCTCCTTCAGCTTGAGGGGGAATGGTCAAAAATGCAGCGGCACCGTCGCTTCGACTTCCGTGCCGCCGCCAGCCGGCCGGGTGATCGTCAACTGCCCGCCAAGCGCCTGGGCGCGCTCTCTCATCGTGGAGAGGCCCAGCGATCCGTCCTTGGCGCTGCCGGGCGCGATGCCGGCGCCGCGGTCGGAGACGCGCAGAACGGCTTTGTCCGCAAGCAGCTGGAGATGGACATCAGCCTCCGTGCAGCCGGCATGCTTGCGGACGTTGTTCAGCGCTTCCTGGCCGATGCGCCACAGCGCTTCCTCCACGGTGCGGGACAGCTTGCTCAAGCCGGACACCTGCGTGGCGATGGTAAGCCCGAGCTTGGCGCCGTAACCGGCGAGCGCGGTCGCAAGCCCAGCCTCGAGCCCGGCGGGACGAAGCTGCATAATCAGCGCGCGCATCTCGCGGAGCGCATGCTGCGCCAGCGACTGCATGTCGCGCACGGAGGCGATCGCCTCCGCCGTCGCCTCGCGGCTGAGCAGGCTCTCGACGCCCTTGGCCGTCATGGAGAGGGAGAAGAGCATCTGGGAGACCGAATCGTGCAAATCGCGGGCCAGCCGGTTGCGCTCGGTGAGCCGCGCCAGCTCGCGGCGGTTGTACTCGAGCTCCACGCCTTCGAATACGACGGCGAGATGCTCGCCTAGCGCCTCGACGACCTCGCCCTGCGCGCAGTCTGGCTTGCGGCTGCGCCTGTCGCCGACGAGCAGAAGGCCAGCGTTGCGGGCGCTGCCGGACGGAATGGGGGCGGCGAGCAAATAGCTTAGGCCGGGCAGGATGCCGGCAAGCTCTGGTATGGCGGACAGCTCGGCGGCATCCTCCGCCGGCTTAATGGTATGAGCGCGCCCTTGCGCCGCTTCGCGCAGCCACTTGGAGGCGCCGAGCGGAATTTGCGCGTCGACGGTCGCGGCGCGGCCCTCATCGTATACGGTGCGGACGGCGAGCGTGTCGCCTTCCGTCGTCAGCAGCGCGGCGAATGGCCACTCGAAGTGTTCCCCGATTAGCGTGGCGGCCTGCCGGTAGAGACGGCATGGCAGATCTTCCGTTCCTTCCTCTGCAGTGCCTGCATCGGAGCCGCCGCCAAGGCTGCTTGCAGGCGAGCCGCCTGCAGCTGCGGAATTCGCGGTTGCCGGGCCGCCGTTCGCGTCGGCGCCTTCGCGAGCAGCGATGGCGTACGAGGGGCGTTCGTCATTGGCGGACAAGCCGCCTATCGGCGAGGTAATCGCCTCGTTCTCCGCCGCTTCGGGGGCCGGCACCGCAGCTGGCAGCCCCTGCGCTAGCTGGCATTCCGCGGTGACGCCGCGGCCGACGGCGACGGCCGCGCTCAGCGCGCGGCTGAACACGCCGAGCTTCGCGAATAGCTCGGCTCGCTGCTGCTCGGCGGCGTACAGCCGCATCCGCTCAATCGCGCCGCCGATCTGGTAAGCCACGCCTTCAAGCAGCGCGAGCTCCTCGTCGTTGAAGTGCACCTTGCCGGGCGCCGCCACGTTCAGCACGCCGTATTTGCGGTCGCCGGACCGAAGCGGGACGGTGGCGTGATGGGTAATGCCCTGCGTGTCGCCCCAATCGTTCTCCTCCGCGTCCTCGATCCGCTTGCAATTGAGAATGTTCACGGCGCGGTTCAGCCGGCCGTCCCGGAACCGGTCTACGCACCAGCAGGAGCCGCAGCGCATAGGCGCCTTGTCTCCGATCATCAGAGCCGGCGGCAGCGCGAAGTCGGAGGCGCACTCGAATTCCGTCTCTTCTATAAAAAGGATCCAGCCGCTCGTTAGACCCGAGAGCGCCAGCAGTTTCTCGAGCACGCCGTTCAGCAGCTCCGTCGTCAAGCCGCCCGACTGGTTGAGCATTTCGGCAATCGTCTTCAACGTCACCAGCTTCTGTATGCGGGGATCCGCGATCATCGTATCCGCTCCTTCGAAGCCGCCTGGGGCGGCTTTGTTCAAGTTTCCCGCTAATTAGCAGCTTCCAAGTTGTACATAATCTTATGCCTCGCCTTCTGGTTACCCTTCAAGGGGGACTAAGAGGACTCCAAGGGGGGAGAAAAGAGCGCCATTGTGAATAGAGATAATCAAGTAAGCTTTGTCCGCGAGGACAAAAGCGTGCCCCGTGCGAAAGCGCCCGACGTCCGCCAAACTACCACGTTAGCACTAACACTGGAGTCCAGAGGTCAGCGCCCTTGGGGCCCCTCCTTTGGAGGGGTGGGGGAGGTAGATTTGTTCCTGCATCAAGGGTAAGAGAACGGATGGGCGATTGTCAATTGCTGGGCTTGCGTCGTACACTGGAAGAAGCAGGAATACGGCAAGGGGAGAGGAGTCCTTATGAATCATACAAGCGGGGAAACGCTGACAGACCGGGTTCGCCACACGCGTGACAAGCTGCGCAAAATGACGCTGACGGCTGTATTCGACGAATTCGATGGCAAGCTGATGGGCCTTGATCGCAAGAAGCGCGCGGTGAAGTACCGCAAAATGGCGGAGACGCCATTTTCCTTTTTTCGCGGCAGCGCCTATCTGTTCTATTTCGATGTGACCCGGGCTTGGTTCCCCTACCATACGTCGCCGGAGCGGCCGACTTGGATTCAGGGCGATCTGCATATGGAGAACTTCGGCGCGTTCCGTAACGGGTCCGGCAAGCTGGTCTACGACGTGAACGACTTCGACGAAGGTTACCTGGGCTCGTATCTGTACGATCTGCTTCGGATGTCGGTCAGCATCGCGCTCGTCGGACGGATGAAAGGGCTCGATAAGCCGGCGCAGGCGTCCGCCATCCGCGCATATTTGGAAGCGTACGGATCGCAAATGCGGCGTTTCGCCAAACGCAAGGACGATCCCCGGGATTTCGTAATCGATGAGGAGACGGCGGAGGGGCCCGTCCGCAAGCTGCTGCGGAAGCTGCGCAAACGGCAGGACAATCATCTGCTGGAGAAGGTGACCGCGATGATGCAGCAAGAGCGGCAGTTCGCCGAGACCGACGAGCTTGTGCCGCCGACGGACGACGAACAGGCGGCGCTGCTCGCCGCATGGCCGCAATATACGGAGACGGCAGAGCTGCGGGAGGCGCACGCGATTCATTTTCAAATTAAGGATATCGCCGTCAAACACGGCTCAGGCACGGCTTCGCTCGGGTTGGACCGGTTCTACGTGCTGATCGAGGCAGCTGCCCCCGAAGAAGGCGAGACGGGCGCGGATGACGCGGTGCTCGAGGTCAAAGAGGTGCGCACCCCGATACCCGCTTATTTCATGCCGTACGAGGAAGAATTCTGGACGTTGTTCGGGAGTCATCAGGGCCAGCGGGTCGTGCTGACCCAGCGGGCGATGCACCATGAGGCCGACCGGTATTTGGGCGCGCTGTCGATCGGGGAACGGCAGTTCTACGTGCGCGAGCGTTCGCCCTATAAGAAGCGGCTGAAGCTGGACGTCTTGGAGGGGACGGATGAGCTCCACGGCGTGCTGGAGGCGATGGGCCGGCTGACGGCCAAGCTGCATGCCCGCGCCGATGCGGACGTGCAGGAGGGGCTGCTCGGGTACCACAGCGAAGCTGAGATCGTGCGGGCGATGGGCGACGACGAAGCTGCGTTCTGCGCGACCATCGGCAATTGGGCGTTGTCATACGCCGATCAGACGGAGCGTGACCACGCCTTGTTCGTACAGTGGTCGGCTGCAAGGCGCAAGGCGAAAGCATAAGGGAGTCGGCCGCGAGCGTTCCGGTATTGCGCGGGCAATCCCGTTTACAGTACGATTAGGACGTAGGCCGCACTTTGAGGCGGCAAGGTGAAAGAAGGTAGTCGTACGATGAATTTTAATTTCAACCTGGCTCAGCTCCAGTTCTCGCATATGGCGTCGATTCTCATGTCGCTCCTCGTGGGCGGCGGCATCATCGCGATGCGGCTGCGAGCGTCCAACCGCCCGGTCTCGCTGCGCAAAATCATCATTCCGCCGCTGGCCATGTCGACCGGATTTCTTATGTTTGTCGTTCCGGACACCCGGATCCCGTGGTTGTGGGCGCTCTATGCGTTCGCGGCGGGCGCGATTCTGTTCGCTTACCCGCTCATTCGTACGTCGAAGCTCGAGCGCAGGGGCGGGGAGATCGTCTTGAAGCGATCGAAGACGTTTATCGTCATCCTGCTGGCATTATTTATCGTCCGCCTGCTGCTGCACGACGTGCTCGAGCAGTACGTCAGTATCCCGCAGACGGCCGGTCTCTTCTTTATTCTGGCTTTCGGCATGATCCTTGTCTGGCGTCTGGCGATGCTGCGCATCTTCCTCAAGCTGGAGCAGGGACGAGCCTAGGGACGGGCCGCGAGGCTCGGAGTTACGGCTTGCTCGGGCTGGATAGTGCTCCTTGGCTGTTCCCTTGTCGGACCTGGTGAGACCGGGCGCCATGAGAAGCGCTGCGCAGGGCTGGCACCCGGAGGAACGCTGACCTGCGAGACGAGGACCGAGCGGATCGAAGGCTTGCTCTGGCGGCTCACCGCACGGCTTACGGCGACGAGGGTCCGGGCGTTCGCGGTCAGGGCGGATTGACCACGAACCGGTGACTAGCGCCACGTATACGATTAATGCGGCGGGGGAGCGAGCATCGGTTTCTTGCCGTCAATCGGATCTTAACGCAGCGGTGACATTGCGCTTACCCATGACCGGTAAAGTGGACGTATCAGCCTGAACGGGAGGGGATACGGATGCTGAAACGGTTGCGCAGATGGCGCCGGCGGCTTCGACTCAACCTGGCGTGAAACGGACCATGCACGTCATGCTATCATGCGCGAATAGCGCCTCCCCGGGAACCTGAACGGTTCCTGAGCGAGGCGCTTTTTGTGTTTTGGCCATTCATTGGCTGTGCTAAGCGCGCTTGCGTACCGCGCGCCTTCAGTGTGCGATGCTTGGTCACACATCGGCGGTTGCGGGGAGTTTCGTCCAGTGCCTGCCGTTGCGGCGTACCGCGTTAAAGGCAGATTCTTAAAAAAGAGGTAACCATTTCTGTTTTTTAGAGGGCGCAGCGTTCGATCTCAAAGCCCAGGTCTTCGATCATCCGGTGATCGTCGGAGACGTCCTGGCCGCTTGTGGTGAGATAGTCGCCGACGAAGACGGAGTTGGCCGCGTACAGGGCAAGCGGCTGCAGCGACCGCAAGTTCACCTCGCGGCCGCCGGCGACCCGAATTTCCTTGGATGGGCAGACGAAGCGGAAGAGTGCGAGCACCTTGAGCGCCTTCATGGCTGGGGTGCGTCCGGCATTGGCGAGCGGCGTGCCAGGGATGGCGTTCAGGAAATTAATCGGAATCGAGTCGGAATCCAGCTCGCGCAGCGCATACGCCATCTCGACGATCTCGTCGTCCGTCTCGCCCATCCCGATAATGACGCCCGAGCAGGGCGACATGCCGCTGGACTTGGCCCGCCGCACCGTCTCGGTCCGCTGATCGTACGTGTGGGTCGTCGTAATGGCAGCGTAGTTGGCGCGGCTGGTATTCACATTATGGTTGTAGCGATGAACCCCGGCGTCGGCGAGCCGCTGGGCTTGGCCGTCTGACAGAAGTCCAAGGCAGGCGCAAATCTTGAGCGGCATCGTCGCGGTGATTTCCTGGACCGCCTCGATGACCTGGTTCAGCTCGCGTTCGGTCGGGCCTTTGCCGGAGGCAACGATGCAATAGGTACCCGCTTGCCGGTTCATCGCTTCCCGCGCGCCCGCGAGCAGCGTCGCCTTATCCATCAGCGAGTACTTGGGCACGGGCGCCGTGGAGACGATCGATTGCGAACAGTAACCGCAGTCTTCGGGGCAGAGGCCGCTTTTGGCGTTGATGATCATGTTCAGCTTGACCTTCTTGCCGTAATAATGCTTGCGCACGGCAAAAGCCGCATGAAGCAGCGGCAGCACCTCGTCATCCGGAGCCTGCAGAATAGCAAGGCCCTCTTCCGGCGTGAGCAGCTGCCCATTCAGCGCCAGGGAGGCAAGCTGCTGCCAATCGCAGCTGGTTGACGTTAACGTCATGGTCGGGTTCCTCCTCGTCGTATGTTTGAGGCGAGCGTCGAAGTGGGCGGTGTGTGTTTATTGTTAACCACTTTCGACTTTTGTGGTTAACAATTGGTCTGGTGCCATTTTAGCAGACGAGGATGCGGGTGGTAAACACCTTTTTCCAGATGGCGAGGTTGCCTCATTCTCAACGCGCCTGTGCCATACTGTGGCTACCGGGAGCGCACTATCGAGTATCCAGAAAATGGTGGCCAAATGGTTCCGCTCTAAAAGGGATAAAATGGTGATGCGTGCGGGGGAAAACGAACGGCAGACGTTTTTCTATGGTTCGCGATAGACGCCCGTGCAACCAACTATGCGTCGCACCCGTCGTACCCGGGATGACCTCGCATCTCCTATTGGCTCGAAAAGATTGACAACACGAGAACGTAACTATAAAATTAAATTGTATAAAATTTAATTGGGCCAATGGCAGCATGTACAGACAGGAGGGGAACATGGACGCGAATCCGCTCTTATTTCTCGATAATCAACTTTGTTTCGCCCTCTACGCGAGCTCGCGCGAGGTGACGAAGCTATACCGTCCGTTCCTTGACGAGCTCGGACTTACCTACACACAGTACGTGACAATGCTCGTGCTCTGGGAGAAGGACGAAATTCCGGTGAAGACGCTCGGTGAGCGGCTGCACCTGGATTCCGGCACGCTCACACCCCTGCTCAAGAAGCTGGAAGCGGCCGGACTCGTCCTGCGTGCCCGGGACCCGCAAGATGAGCGCAGTGTCATCGTGCGCCTGACGGACCAAGGGCATGCGCTCAAAGCGAGGGTGGAGGACCTGCCGGCGCGCGTGTTCTGCCAGACGCAGCTGTCGCCGGAGGAGATCGGGAAGCTCCGCGATCAACTCCATGACTTGACCCGGACGATTAGTGCCCTGGCAGGCTGCAAGATAGAGCGGGAGTAAGGATCTTCGCCCGATGCCTTCACATCCGCTATCCGGCCCGGCCTATTCCGCGCGGAACGGCCGACGCATGCAAGGCGGGCAGGAATTACCCGTGGGACAACGGCGTTAGCCAATGCCTATCACCCGAAGCAGCAATAGCAGGAGGCGGGCGCGATGGAACGGGGGCAATATCAACGCCAAACGTTACGCTTTGGGGCGCGTCAACGACACTTGGCCAACGCCAAGCGCAAAGGCTAGTCACGACGTACACGGCGATTCGGGAGCGCCAAGCCTTAGCACCATCGCCACCCTACGCGAAAGGTCTGGCGTCAAGCGCTACGCTTCGCGGCGCGCGTTGCCGCCCCGATCCACGGGCCATAATTCTTGGGATGACAAGCGTTCGCACGCTGCTGCCCGAGTAACATCCACATTTTCAGGAGGTAGATGATCATGTCGAACTTATACGATTTTCAAGCTACAACGATTAAAGGCGAGTCCCGCTCGTTAGCCGATTTCAAAGGAAACGTGGTTGTCGTCGTCAACACGGCGAGCAAATGCGGGCTGACGCCGCAATACGAGGGGCTTCAGGAGCTGTACGAGACGTACAAGGACCAAGGCCTTGAGATTATCGGCTTCCCGTCGAATCAGTTCAACGGCCAAGAACCGGGCACGAACGAAGAAGTGGAGACGTTCTGCAAAGTGAACTATGGCGTTACGTTCCCGCTGTTCGCGAAGACGGACGTACGCGGAGAAGAGGCACACCCGTTGTTCCAATACTTGACCGAAGCAGCGCCGTATTCCGGCTCCCCGGACGAACCGGCGGACAACTCGGTCAAATGGAATTTCACGAAATTCCTCGTCGATCGCGAAGGCAACGTCGTGGAACGGTTCGAGCCAAGCATCGTGCCGGCGAGCATGAAAGCGTCGATCGAGAAGCTGCTGTAAAGACGCACCTTCGAACGTCCGATAAAATTTCCCGTTCGTCACCCATCGCTCTTGCATGACCATGTTACTTCTGCGAGAATAAGATACATTAAGCGCGGTCTTGAATGGGAGGTAAGTTGACATGGTTGTGAACGACACGGTGAAACATCAATTGGCTGCATTACCGAAAGCCGACCTCCACGTGCACTTGGATGGCAGCGTGAAGCCCGAGACGGTACTCGATTTGGCGGCCCGGAAAGGCATTCAGCTCCCCGCCAATACCGCGGAGGGGCTGTTGCCGTATATGCAGGTGACGGACGAGTGCGAGAGTCTCGTTGAATACTTGAGCAAATTTCAATTCGTGCTCCGTTTCATGCAGGACGCCGAGTCGATCGAACGAATCGCCTTCGAACTGATCGAGCAGGCTGCGGCGGAGAATGTCATCTATATGGAGGTACGCTTCGGCCCGCATCTGCATACCAGCGAAGGACTGACCCACGACGATGCGATCGCGGCGGCGCTGCGCGGACTGAAGCGCGGGGAAGAACGGTTCGGCGTCGCGACGGGGCTGATCGTGATCTGCATGCGCCACGAGCCTGAGACCGTGAACCGGGAAGTCATCGCGGCGGCGCTTCGCTTCCAGGGCCAAGGCGTCGTCGCGGTCGATCTGGCTGGAGATGAGGCGGGATATCCGGCGGCGTTGTTCCACGAGCTATTCCGCCCGGCGCGCGAGAGCGGGATGCCGGTAACGATCCATGCCGGCGAAGCGGCTGGCGCTGCGAACATCGAGGAAGCGGTGACCGGCCTTGGCGCTTGGCGGCTCGGTCACGGGGTTCGGCTGAAGGAAGACGGGCGGGTGCTTGCGCTTGTGCGGGAGCGGGGGATTCCGCTGGAAATGTGCCCGCTCAGCAACATGCAGACGAAGGCCGTCCCGGGCTGGGCGTCGTACCCGCTGCGGGATTATTTGCGCCAAGGACTGAAGGTGACGGTCAACACGGACAACCGGACCGTGTCGGATACGACGATGACGAAGGAATACGCCATGCTGATGGCGCAATGCGGCTTGACGGTCGAAGAAATTGCGGCCACGATCCGGAACAGCCTGGACGCGGCTTTCGCCGAGCCGTCCAAGCGGGAAGCGCTGAAGGCGCGGCTGCAATCGGTTTGCGAGGAGCTTGGCATCGCCTTGTAACGCCTGCTAACCAAGACTGCGCACCGGAGAAGGAGAGGGATGCCCATGAACGTACGCAAACTGCGTTTATTCGATACCGAAAATGTATTCTCCAGCGAGAATCGCGACGAATACGAGAAGGACTACGCCAGACTTATTCAGTCCCCCGCCTTCCGGCGGCTGCAGGGCAAATCGCAGGTGTTCGGGGCGGGAACGGGCGATTATTACCGGACGCGGCTGACGCATTCGCTCGAGGTGTCGCAGATCGCGCGCGAGGTGGGCCGCCGGCTCAACAAGACCGAGCCGTTCCTCGCGCTGCGCGAGCATCCGGGGTTGGTCATCGAGCCGGAAGTCGTCGAATGCGCATCGCTCGCCCATGATCTTGGCCACCCGCCGTTCGGCCACAAGGGCGAGGAAGTGCTGCACCGGCTGCTGTCAGCCGACTATGGGCTGAACTATGAAGGCAATGCCCAGAACTACCGCATCCTGATGTTTCTGGAGAAGCGGGCGGGCAGCGACAGCGGCTTGGATCTGACGAGCGCGGTGCTGCTGGGCATTAACAAATACCCGTTCAACCTCGGCGAGCCGGGACGGATGAAGGGCGTCTACCCAATGGAGTGGGTGGACGGCATTGCCTATTTGCGCGACCAATGGGGGATGCCGGAAGGCTGCGCGACGCTCGAGGCGCAGCTGATGGACCTGTGCGACGATATCGCCTATTCGACCCATGACATCGAGGATGGCATTCGCGCCGGCAAGATCCAAATGAACCGCAGCTTCTTCGAGGACGACCGCCTCGTGGCCCATACCGTGCAGGAAATCGTCGAAGACCAGGGCAATTCCGCGGTCGGCTGGGATCAGGTCGACATCGCGGGCATGGTGCGCCAGGTGTTCACCCTCTACCTGGAGCAGTGGGAGACGATCTATAACGCGTGCGGCCGGGAGACCTCCCGCGCCCGTCGCGAGATGAAGGCGCGCTGGGTGAGCCAGTTCGCCGCGCGGGTCGGCATCATCGACGATCCGGCGACTGGCTGGAAGAAGGTGACCTTCGTGCGCGATGGCGAGCAGGATCTTGAGCTGCTGCGGACGATGGAGATTCTGAAGAAGCTCGCCTGGGTGACGCTGATCAAAGACTTCCGTGT
Source organism: Paenibacillus aurantiacus (assembly GCF_042431225.1). Lineage (NCBI taxonomy): Bacteria > Bacillati > Bacillota > Bacilli > Caryophanales > Paenibacillaceae > Paenibacillus > Paenibacillus aurantiacus. Next base: position 340,241 of record NZ_JBHMDO010000022.1, read on the forward strand.
GCAGCGGCTGCAGAAACGCAGCGAAATTCTGCTCCAGCGGCTGTGGGAAAGCTTCAAGGACGAGACGACCGGCCGCCTCATCATACCGCCGGACTGGATCGAGAGCTACGAGCGGCAGAAGGACGTCTGGCCATGGCCGAGGATGGTGGCGGATTACATCGCGGGCATGACGGACGCTTACGCGGAGAAGGTGTATGGCGAACTCTACGCGAGCCGGACGGGGTCAATTTACGAGCGGGACTAAGCGAAGGTGCTTCAGCCGGCGATGATGCATACGGAATGAATAGAAAGCCTCTTCGATTGCGCGGCAGAGCCGTCGACGATCGAAGAGGCTTTTTTGGTTGGTTCGGCGTCATGGTCTCAGGCGTGGGGCTGGTGGTCATGCGTGCGTTGCGCACGGGCGCGGTGCTGTTCGATGCGCGTTATGGCGGTGGCGGTAGCTGGACGCAAGCCAATGGCAGTAAAGATGAGGCCGGGTGTTGGGCCTTGTCAAGACAGCTGGTCGACGACATGCGCTCCGATCCGGCGCAGCTTCGCCAGCGCCCGGCCGCGGGTGCGCTCGTTCCTGCCGCCGACAGCCTGGTGCGGGACCGTCACGAGGAAGCCCCGGCGCAGCGCCTCCTTCGCAGTCCGGTAGACGCAGCCCTCGGCGAATACGCCGGTGATGACCAGCTCGGAGATGCCGGCCGCTGCCAAGTAGCCGGCCAGCGCCGAATTCGAGAAGGCGCTGCCCCGCCGCTTGGCGAAGCGGAGGCTGCCCGCGAGCCGCACGCGCGCGTCGAGCTCTGCGCCGGCCGAACCGGCGACGGAGGCCTGTTGCCGGAAGACATTGCCGATGAGATCATAGGGCGAGAACTCGTTCATGACGTAGAGGATGTCCGAGCCCTCCTGCGCGAAATCATCGACGAGCGCGTTGACGTGCTCCAGCAAGCCGGGGGTCTGACCGGGATCGACGGGCATGCGCGCGTCCTCTCCGATGAAATCCCGCTGCATATCCATGACAAGCAGCGCGCGGTTGCACATGCCGATCGGCTCCTTTCGGGTGGGGTAGCCTTAGTATAGCGCCTGCGGTTCCGGGCAGCCATCGGTCGCGGGGAGGGAAACGGTATCGGCCTGGCGCCGGGCCTGGCAGCCGGACTAATTGCGACTTGTCTTCTACGGGGCGGGCAGCTGTAGTATGATTTTAGAGGAATATGTAAACAAATCCCTGCGGCCAAGCAGCGAAAGAGGTGCGTCGATCATGCCGATCCGGCAGTTAACAAGCGAAGAGTTTGAATTGTACATGGAGTTGGCTCAATACGCGTTTCAATTCCACCTGACCCCGGAACAACGCGAGGGGCAGCGGGAGAAGTTCAAGCCGGAGACGGTGTGGGGCGTGTTTAACGACGGCGAACTGGAGGCGCAGCTCCGCATCATTCCGTTCGAGCTTTACTTGTACGGACGTAAGCTCCAGATGGGTGGCATTGCGGCAGTGTCGACGTGGCCGGAACAACGTCGTAAGGGGCATGTGAACGAGCTGCTTCTTCACGCGCTGGAGACGATGCGTAAGGCCGGCCAAACGATCTCCTGTTTGGCGCCGTTCGCATTCCCGTTCTACCGGAAATACGGATGGGAGCTGTACGTGGAGTACAAGAAATATACGATCGACACGGCGCTGCTTCCGCCGCGGGTGGCCACAAGCGGCCGCGTGGAGCGCACGGAAGGCGACATTGCGGAGCTGAACGCGGTATACGAGCGCTATGCGGCGTGCTATAACGGCACGCTCGCACGCACGGAGGCATGGTGGCAGGATTCCGTCTATAGGCGCAAGAAGAAGCTGGCGGCGGTGTATAAGGACGAGAGCGGACAGGCCGCAGGCTACATCTTGTACGAGATTGCAGAGCGCGCGTTCAAAATCAACGAGATGGTCTACCAGGACGAGACCGCGCGGCAGGCGCTGTGGACGTTCATCGCGAATCACGACTCGATGGTCGAGAGGGTGACGCTCGATGCGCCGATGGACGACAATCTGCCGTATCTGCTGCCGAATCCGCGTATCGGCCAGGAGATCGTGCCTTATTTCATGGGGCGCATCGTCGACGCGCCGGCTTTCGTCGCGCAGCTTGGGCTGCGCGCACCGGCTGAAGCGACGTCGGGAGAGCCGCTCTCTCTCCGCATTCGCGACGAGCACGCACCTTGGAACGACGGTCATTGGCAGCTGGGCGCCGATGAGGAAGGGAACCTGTCGCTCAAGCCCGCCACGGCGACTCAAGGCGGCGAACCGGAGCTTTCATGCGGCATTGGGACCCTGACGGCGCTGTTCATGGGATACCAGCGGCCGGAGCGGCTGCAGCGGGATGGGCGGCTCCTTGGGAGCGCCGATGCGGCCGCGCGGCTGGAGAAGATGATTCCGAGATGCCAAACGAATTTGCTTGATTTCTTCTGAAAGCTGTTTTACCATGTTCAAGTTGCGCCTTGGCATTGACATGCTTTGCCTTGGGTAATACTACAACATAGATTATGCAGAAGAGGTGAGGCATCGAATGAGCGTTAATTCTGGCAATACGAATGGCACCGGTAGCGAAGGGCAGGAGGGCAAGGCTGGCCAGTTCTCGCGCTGGGGATTCATCATGGCGGCGATCGGCAGCGCGGTCGGTCTCGGCAACATGTGGAAATTCCCGTACATTACCGGCAAGTATGGCGGTGCTGCATTTTTTCTCGTCTTCATTATCTGTTTAATCGTCGTGGGACTTCCCGTCCTGCTGGCGGAGATGGCCGTCGGCCGCGGCGGTCGGGGCAACGCATCCACCTCGATGGTGCGTCTCTCCGGCAAGAAGGCATGGGGCGGATTCGGATTCATTTCGATCTTTGGCTCCTTCATGATCTTCTCCTACTACGCGGTCGTGGCGGGCTGGACGCTTCATTATGCGTACCTCTCCTTCACCGGCCAGCTGTTCGCGTCGAATGACTTCGGCGCGACGTTCGGCGATTTCATCGGCGGGTCGCTGCCGGTGTTCTGGCAGCTGATCGTCGTGCTGTTGACGGCATGGGTCGTCGCGGCGGGCATCTCCTCGGGCATCGAGCGATTTAACAAAATCCTTATCCCGGGTCTGGTCGTGCTGCTGGTCATCCTCGTCATCCGCTCGCTGACGCTCGAGGGAGCCGGGGAAGGCGTAAGCTTCTTCCTCGATCCGGACTTCAGCAAGCTGACGCCGACGGCTATTCTCGTCGCACTGGGACATGCCTTCTTCTCCCTGTCGCTCGGCATGGGCGTCATGATTACCTACGGCGCATATGTGAGCAAGAAGCAGTCGCTTAGCGGCGCGGCGCTCGCGGTCGGTCTGGGCGATCTGCTGTACGCCTTCTTGGCGGGACTGATCATCTTCCCGACGACCTTCGCCTTCGATTTGGAACCTACGCAGGGGGCCGGCTTGGTCTTCGTCGTGCTGCCGGTAGCATTCTCGGCGATGCCGCTGGGCGCCTGGTTCGGCGGCTTGTTCTTCATCCTGCTGGCGGTCGCGGCGCTCACGTCGGCCGTATCGCTGCTGGAGGTTGCGGTCGCGTTCGTCATGGAGAAGTGGAAGACGAGCCGTACCAAAGCGGTATGGACGACGGGCATTATCGCTTTCCTGGTCGGTCTGCCTTCGGCGATGTCGGTCGGCGGTGCCGTGGACTTCTTGAATTTCGGCGGCAAGTCGTTCTTCGATTGGATGGATTTCCTCTCCTCGAACGTATTGCTTCCGATCGGCGGATTGATCGTCACCATCTTCGCCGGCTGGGTATGGAAGGGCGCCTACGAAGAGGCGGACCTGACGCCGGGCTGGTACAGAGTCTGGCGGTTCACGCTGCGGTATATCGCCCCGATCCTGGTTTTGGGCGTACTGCTGATCTCGGCAGGCGTTATTTCCGAGTAGAACGCAAAAGCGGCCCTTGGAGGGCGGCGGAACGGATTCGTTCCCGCCGGCTCTTCCGAGGGTCGCTTTTTTTGAATTGCCGGTCTATGGATAAGTGCCGTCGTATGTGCACCTCTTCTTGGGTGGATTACCCCGGAACGACAACAAGCGAGCGCCCCGAGGGTGCCCGCCTGTTGTCTTTTGCCTGTAAGCAGGGTAGCAAAGTTGCTAAGGGCCGCTTACAGGGCCGCTCCGCAGGCAGCGAAGAGCGCCGCCCGAATCCTCGTCTTCCGCGCCGATCTACATCTTGCTAATCAGCAAGATGACGAGCGCCCACACGGCTGCCGAGAACCCGATCGCGGCAACCATGCCCCAGTTGATCTGTCTCATGAGGGTCATCACATCCACACTCCATCCCATTCAAGCGTTGACTTGCCGGCTTCCCTATCGATGGTGTACGCTTGTCCTTCTGCATATCCATATTATGGGGATCTTAAACTCATCATATCTGATTCGACAAAATTTGCAGGGTGCCGTTAGACCTAAATGCGAAAAAAATGTCGAGCTGGCCAGTGAGAGGGTGTTCATGCACCAACTGCAATCGGACGCGGATGACGAGCGTTTCTCATTTTGAATGCGCCGACGTCATGCAAACGCGCAAAAACTCCCCTGCCGCGCTTGCGAGCGGATAGGGGAGTTAACGACAAGTGCGTATATAGGGCTGTCTCGAGGTGGTGTTACACGGCGTCGATCGTCGTTTGCCGTCTGCCGCTGAACTGGCTCTCGTATAGATCGGCATAGAAGCCGCCCTGCGCAAGGAGCTCTTCGTGCGTGCCCTGCTCGATGACCGCGCCTTTGTTCATTACGAGGATGAGGTCGGCTTCCCGAATGGTCGAGAGCCGGTGCGCGATGACGAAGCTGGTGCGGCCTTCCATGAGCGTGTTCATCGCACGCTGGATATGCGTCTCCGTCCGGGTATCGACGCTGCTCGTCGCTTCGTCGAGGATGAGAATGGCCGGATCGGCGAGGATGGCCCGAGCGATCGTGAGCAGCTGCTTCTGGCCTTGCGAGATGTTGCTGGCTTCCTCGTTCAGCACGGTGTCATAGCCATCGGGCAGCGTGCGGATGAAATGATCGGCGTACGCCGCCCGCGCCGCCCGCACGATATCCTCCTCGGTCGCGCCGGCTCGGCCATAGGCGATATTATCGCGGATCGTGCCGTTGAACAGCCACGTGTCCTGCAGCACCATGCCGAACAGGCTGCGCAGGTCGCCGCGCTTCAGCTGCGTAATATCGACGCCGTCGATCGTGATGCGGCCGCCGCTTAGCTCGTAGAACCGCATGAGCAGATTGATGAGCGTCGTCTTGCCGGCGCCGGTCGGGCCTACGATAGCGATCGTCTGGCCGGATCGGACGTCGATGTTCATGTCCTCGATGAGCGGCGCGTCCTCCTTATAGCCGAACCTGACGTGCTCGAAGCGCACGTTGCCATGCGGCACCAGCGCGCCTGCCGCCGCGCCCTGAACCGCCGATGCGCCTGCGGAGGCTCTGTGCGACGCGATGGCAATAGCATCCGCGGCTTCCGGGATCTCTTCCGTCTCGTCGAGCAACTCGAATACCCGCTCGGCCGATGCGATCGTGGATTGAATAATATTGGCGATCTGAGCCGTCTGCGTAATAGGCTGCGTGAACTGGCGCGAATACGAGATGAACGCTTGGACGTCGCCGATCGTAATCCGCTGGTGCAGCACGAGCAGGCCGCCGGCGACGCTGACGAGCACGTAGCCGATATTGCCGATGACGCCCATGATGGGCATGATCATGCCGGAGACGAATTGCGCCCGCCAGCCGGATTGGTACAGCCGCTCGTTCACGCCGTCGAATTTCGCGACGGACTTGCGCTCGTAGCCGAACGCCTTGACGACCGGATGGCCGGTGTACATTTCCTCGACATGCCCGTTCAACTCGCCAAGCGCGGCCTGCTGGCCTTTGAAATACGTCTGCGACTTGCCCGCGATCGCCTTGATCGCGATGAAGCTGAGCGGCAGCGTCACGATGGTAATCAGCGTGAGCAGCGGGCTGATGGTCAGCATCATGATGATGACGCCGACGAGCGTGACGATCGAGGTGATGAACTGGGTCAAGCTCTGCTGCAGCGTGCTGCTAATGTTGTCGACGTCGTTCACGGCCCGGCTCAGAATCTCGCCGTGCGTGCGGGAGTCGTAGAACTTGAGCGGCAAGCGCTCCAGCTTCTCGTTCACGTCCTTGCGCAGGCCGGCGACCGTCCGCTGGGCGACGCCGGCCATGACGTACTGCTGAATATAGCTGAACAAGGCGCTGATGACGTAAAGGACAGCCAGCACGAGCAGAATATCCGCGATATAGCCGTAATCGACGGCCGCGCCGGGCACGCCTTTGATTTTGCCCATCAAGCCTTCGAACAGCTCGGTCGTCGCCTTGCCCATAATTTTCGGGCCGAGAATGGAGAACACGGTGCTGAGCACGGCCGTCAGCAAGACGACCAAGAGTCTGCCGCGATAGGGCTTCAGGTAGCCGATCAGGCGGCGCAGCGTTTCTTTGAAATTCTTCGCCTTCTGGACCGGCATGCCCATGCCGGCCGGGCCGCCGCGGCCGGGTCCGAAGCCGAAGCTGCCGGGGCCCATGCCGCCTTGTGGTGGTTTGCCGGCGCCGCGCGGACCGCCGGGTCCGGGCGCGCCGCCGCGTTGTTGTTCACTCATGCGATCTCCTCCTCGGACAGCTGCGACAAGACGATCTCGCGGTACACTTCGCAATCCGCGAACAGCTCGCGGTGCGTACCGATACCGGCGATCCTGCCCTCGTCGAGCACGATAATCTGGTCGGCGTCCATGACGGTGCTCACCCGCTGCGCGACGATGATCAGCGTTGCGTCCGTCGTCTCGGTCTTCAGCGCCGCCCGCAGCTTCGCGTCCGTCTTGAAGTCGAGCGCGGAGAAGCTGTCGTCGAACAGGTAGATGGACGGCCTTCGGACGAGCGCGCGGGCGATGGAGAGCCGCTGCTTCTGGCCGCCGGAGACGTTCGTGCCGCCTTGGGCGAGGTGCGAATCGTAGCCTTCCGGCATGGAGCCGATGAAGTCGGCCGCTTGGGCGACGGCGGCCGCATGACGGATCTCCTCGTCCGTGGCGTCCTCCTTGCCGAAGCGAATGTTCTCCGCGATCGTGCCTGTGAAGAGCAGCGCCTTCTGCGGGACGAGGCCGATCGTATCGCGAAGCTGCTCCTGCGAGAGGCGGCGTACGTCCTCGCCGCCGATGCGCACGGTGCCTTCGGACGCATCATAGAAGCGCGGGATCAGGTGAATCAGCGTCGACTTACCAGAGCCGGTGCCGCCGATGATCGCCGTGACCTTGCCAGGCTCGGCCGTGAACGTAAGGCCCGAGAGCGCGGGCACTTCGGCGCCGGGGTAGTAGAAGGTGACGTTGTCGAACGCGACCGTACCGGCTTGTGCAGGCAGCGGCCGGGGGGCACTCGTATCTTGAATCGCCGGCTGCATGTCGAGCACCTCCTGGATGCGCGCGGCGGAAGCCGAAGCGCGCGGCACCATGACGAACATCATCGAGGCGAAGATCAGCGCGAACATGATTTGCCACGCATATTGAATGAAGGCGATCAGATCGCCGACGGCGATGCCCTCCGCCTCGATGCGCTTGCCGCCGTACCAGATAATCGCGATGCTGGCGAGGTTCATGACGAGCATCATGATCGGCATCAGGCCGGCCATCAGCCGGTTGACCGCGATGGACGTCTGCGTCAAATCTTCGTTCGCCGCATTGAACCGCTGCTGTTCGTGCTTGGTGCGGTTAAAGGAGCGGATGACGCGGATGCCGGTCAGGTTCTCGCGGAGCACCAGATTCAGCTTGTCGATCTTCGTCTGCATCGATTTGAACAGCGGGATGCTGCGCATGACGACGAGGAGGATAATAATCGCCAGTACCGGCACGACGCTGACGATGACGAGGGATAGCTTCACGTCCTTGGACATTGCCATGATGATGCCGCCGATACACATGAGCGGTGCCATGACCATGACGCGCATCAACATCGTCAGCACCATCTGCACTTGCGTAATATCGTTCGTCGTTCGCGTAATGAGCGACGCGGTGCCGATTTTGTCGAACTCGTTCAACGAGAATTGCTCGACGTGCGCGAAGACGCGACTGCGCAGATCGCGGCCGAAGGCGCCGGCGGACTTAGCCGACAGATAGCTGGCGCCGACCGCGCAGACGCCGCCGAGCGCGGCGATCAGGAGCATGAGCGCGCCGATTCGCCAGATATAGCCCGTGTCGCCGGTCACCACCCCGCGGTCGACGATGTCGGCCATAAGCGTCGGGAGATACAGGTCGGACAACGTTTGGAGAAACACGAGGACGAGCGTGAAAATAACGGCCGTGCGGTAAGGCTTCATGAAACGGAATAGCTTCAACATGGCGCTGCATTCACCTTCATTCGGATGGTTTGGGATCTGTGGCGCCGCCTGCGCAGAAGGGAGCATCCGTCTCTGCCGCGGCTTGCGCGCTGTAGTACTGAAAGACGTCTTCGAGCAGATCGACAAGCTGCCGCGTGCGATCATGGCCGAGATGCTGCATGAGCCCCTCGAGTCTGTGGTGCATCGCTTGATGGGCAAGCTCGGTCACGCGTTCGCCTTCGCCGGTCAGCGTAATGCGGACGGCCCGGCGGTCGGTCGGGTCGGCGGTGCGCGCCAGCGCCCCTCGCGCCACGAGCAAATTGACCATCTGAGTCACCGAGGGTGTGGTGATTCGCATATGTTGGCTGATCTCGGATGGCTTCAGGCCCCTGGGGTTGTCCTGCTGACAGCGCCGGACGCAGAACAGCAGCATCGTCTCGCCGGGAGTGTACCCCTCGATGGCGTGCTGACCTCGCCAATTGATATGGCGGAGCTGCCGGAATGCCCGGGTGAGGGCTAGGGCGTTCGCGTCGTTCTCGGCATTCATGGGCATCATTCCTTTGCGGGGGATATAGGGTGAACGACTCTCTTACACCGCGCGGTCGTTTGCGTATTGTTCACCTTATATCGATGTGTTATTTAGTTAGGTAACCTAATTATATATTTCTAAAATTGTTGGCGTCAATCGGTCCCGGGACGGACGCGCATCGCGTTCGAATCCGCCTTATGCCGGAGATGATTGCTTCTTAGGAATGAGACGCGCCGCGTCGCAAAGGGAGGATGACAGCCGTCTCGCCCAGGATTCGTGGAACTCCCTATTTATAATCTCCCGGAAAATTGTGTATTATAGTAGGATAGAAATTTAAGCCGGAAGGATTGGTCGCTGTGGAGAACAAGACATCATCTTCGAATTTTATCAAGAACATCGTCGAAGCCGACTTGAAGTCCGGCAAGGTGAGCGAGATCGTGACCCGTTTCCCGCCGGAGCCGAACGGCTACCTGCATATCGGGCACGCCAAATCGATCTGCCTGAACTTCGAGCTTGCCGATGAGTATAAAGGCCGGACGAACCTGCGGTTCGACGATACGAACCCGGTCAAGGAAGATACCGAATACGTGAATGCGATCCAGGAGGACGTGCGCTGGCTCGGCTATGAGTGGGATGAGCTGCGTTTCGCTTCCGATTATTTCGAGGAAATGTACGAGCGTGCCGTTCTGCTGATCAAGAAAGGCAAAGCGTACGTGTGCGACCTGTCGGCGGAGCAAATCCGCGAAACCCGCGGCACGCTGACCGAGCCTGGCAAAAACAGCCCGTACCGCGACCGCAGCGTGGAGGAGAACCTCGATTTGTTCGCCCGCATGCGCGCCGGGGAGTTCAAGGACGGCGAGCGCGTTCTTCGCGCGAAGATCGACATGGCGTCGCCGAATATCACCCTTCGGGACCCCGTGCTGTACCGGATCGCGCACGCGCATCATCACCGCACGGGCGACGCGTGGTGCATCTATCCCATGTACGACTACGCGCATCCGCTCGGCGACGCGATCGAAGGCGTGACGCATTCGATCTGTACGCTGGAGTTCGAGGATCATCGTCCGCTGTACGATTGGGCGATCCAAGAATGCGAGATGGAAGCGACGCCGCATCAATACGAATTCGCCCGGCTCAATGTGACGAATACGATCATGAGCAAACGCTACCTGAAGTCGCTCGTCGACGAGGGCGTCGTGGACGGCTGGGACGATCCGCGCATGCCGACGGTCAGCGGTCTGCGCCGCAAAGGCTTCACGGCGGAAGCCATCCGCGCGTTCTGCCGCGAGATCGGCGTGGCGCGGGCGTACAGCGTCGTGGATGAACGGATGCTGGAGCATTTCATCCGCGAAGACCTGAAGCTGAAGGCGCTGCGGACGATGGCGGTGCTGCAGCCGCTGAAGGTGGTCATCACGAACTATCCGGAAGGCCAAGTCGAGATGCTCGAGGCGGAGAACAACGCCGAGAACGAAGCGATGGGCACGCGCCAAATTCCGTTCTCCCGCGAGATCTACATCGAGCGCGACGACTTCATGGAGAATCCGCCGGCCAAGTATTTCCGCCTGTTCCCAGGCAACGAAGTGCGTCTGAAGCATGCGTACTTCATCACGTGCCAAGAAGTGATCAAGGACGCGGATGGCAATGTGATCGAGCTGCGCTGCACGTATGATCCGCAGACGAAGAGCGGATCGGGCTTCACGGGCCGCAAGGTCAAAGGGACAATCCACTGGGTGGAGGCGTCGCAGGCGATCAATGCGCAGTTCCGGCTGTTCGAGCCGCTGCTGGTCGACGGGGAGAACGACGACCGTCCGTTCCTGGAGCGTCTGAATCCGAATTCGCTTGAGGTGCTGGAAGGGTTCGTCGAGCCGAACATGAAGGAAGCGCAAGGTCAGGACAAATTCCAATTCTTCCGCCACGGCTACTTCAACGTCGATCCGAAGCTGTCGGGCGAAGGCGGCATCGTCTTCAACCGCATCGTGTCGCTGAAGAGCTCGTTCGATCCGGCGAAAGGATAACGACAACGAAAAGGTACGGCCAGTTGGCCGTACCTTTTCTGCTAGCGGTGGCGTCGGTCGTTGGCGCATCGCGCGAGTTTGACCGCCGACGTACGATCGAGCACCGCGCCGCCGCGCCACGCCGGAAGGCTTGCGCGGTTCAAACCCGGACCTAGGCCGGATTGCCGCCGTTCACGGCGAATACCTGCTCGACTGTCGCGATCGCCAAGTCCAAATCCTCGCGGCTGATCGTCAGCGGCGGGGCGAAACGGATCGTATGCTCATGCGTCTCTTTGCACAGCAAGCCGAGCGCCATGAGCTGCTCGCAATACGGGCGGGCCGCGACGCGCAGCTCCAGGCCGATGAACAGGCCGCGGCCGCGAACCTGGGCGATGTCCGGGTGAACGATGGCGGCGAGTCGCTCCAGCATGTAGGCGCCCAGCGTTCGTGACCGCTCGGCCAGTCGATCGTCTTCGGTGACGGCCAATGCGGCGAGCGCGACCGCGCAGGCGAGCGGATTGCCGCCGAAGGTGGAGCCGTGCGAGCCGGGTTCGAACAAGCCGAGCGTCTCGGGACCGCCAACGACGGCGGAGACGGGGAGCACGCCGCCTCCGAGCGCTTTGCCCAGCACGATCAGGTCGGGCTCGACGCCTTCGTGATCGCACGCGAACCGGTAACCCGTGCGACCGAAGCCGGTTTGGATCTCGTCGGCGATCAGGAGCACGCGCTGTCGCGTACAGATGTCACGCACTGCGCGCAGGTAGCCGTCCGGTGGAATGATGATGCCGGACTCGCCCTGGATCGGCTCGATCAGCACGGCGGCCGTATTCGGACCGATGGCGCGCTCGATCGCTTCGGCGTCTCCGTAGGGAACGAGCTTGAAGCCCGGCGTGAACGGCCCGAAGTGCGCTTGGTATTCGGGGCTTGCGGAGAAGGACGTGACGGTAATCGTCCGTCCATGGAAGTTACCGTCGCAGACGATGATTTCCGCTTCGCCGTCCGGCACGCCTTTCACTCGGTAAGCCCAGCGGCGGGCAGTCTTCAGGGCGGTCTCTACCGCCTCGGCGCCGCTGTTCATGATGAGCGCGAGCGGTTTGCCGGTGTAGCGGGCAAGCCGCTCGCACAGGGCGGCGAACGGTTCGCTATGGAAGGCGCGCGAGGTCAACGTGACGAGATCGGCCTGCGCCTTCAGCGCAGCGATAATGCGAGGATGCCGGTGGCCGGCGTTCAAGGCCGAATAGGCGCTGAGCATATCCAGATACCGGCTGCCTTCGGGGTCGGTTACCCAGGCCCCCTCGGCTTCGGCGATCACGATCGGCAGCGGGTGATAGTTGCGCGCGCTATAACGTTCCGCCTGCGCGATGGTAAGGCTGGAGCGGCTTGGCGCGCTCCCGGTCGAATCGGAATGAGAAGCATGATCGGACAATGGCAACTCCTCCTTTCCTTGTATGCATATGCGAGGGCGGGAGGTGCGCATGAATCGGTGGAGAGGGGTTTGATGCGTAAATGGAGGAGAAGATTGGCTTGGGAGGAAGCGGGCTTATATTAGCGGGCGGGTTAAGCACGCGGATGGGAACGGATAAAGCGGCGCTTGCGATCAGCGGGAAGCCGCTGCTCGTCCGGCTGGCGGAGGGCATGGCGGAAGAAGGCTTGCGTCCAATCGCGGTGTCCGTCGCGGATGAAGAGCGCGAAGCGGTCTATCGGGCCTTGCTGCAAGACAGTCCCGCCGCACGCCATGTGCATTACGTTCGGGATGCTTATCCGGGGAGCGGCCCGCTCGCAGGTCTGCATGCCGGCCTATCGAGCTTGCCGTCCGGCTATACGTTCGTGCTGGCCTGCGATATGCCGGTACTATCCGAGTCGCTGCTGCGCCGGATGGAGGCGGAGGTTGCCCGGCGGGAGCGGAGCGGCGAAGCGGGGCCGGACGTCGTGCTGGCGCCAGGGCAGCCGTTCCACGCCCTTTACCATACGCGCGTCGCGGCGCGAATCGAGCAGGTGCTGATCGCTGGCGACTTTCGGGTCATGAAGATGCTCGGGGATCTCGAGACGCTCGAAGTAGGCATCGCGGATGAAGAAACAGCGGCTTTCCTGAATCTGAATACGCCGGAAGCGTTCGGTGCTTACGTGGCCCAATTCGAGAATGGAAGACGGGCATGACAGGGTTGCCAATTATTACATACATCTGGTAGAGGGTTGGCAGGTAGACAGCTCCCAGTCCTCGTGATATAAAAGTATCAGGACTATTTACCTAAACTAACCTAACCGCATACCGAACTTGAGAAAAGCAAACTGCGTGAAAACGCACGACGCAAAGCTATAGGGGCTAATGGTTGAACCGATGCCTGCCAGCTGCCGCTTTGAGGATTAACGCGAAACCTTGAAGCCCAGGGGTTTCCTGCACTTCGCGCCAATCCTCTTAACCGGGAGCTGATCATTGTGTCCACCTCGTTGTTGTTTCCCGTCCTCAATCAATTGCTTCCCTTTCTATTTATCTTCTATATGGCGGTCGAAATTTTCGCCCGTAATCCAGGCAATCGTCTTCACTTGGTCACTTCCGCTTTATTCTTTTTTGTGGGTGTTGTCTTTCTAGGCGACTTTCTATTCGCCGCGCTGCCGTACGAGACGGCATACGAAGCGCTGCGGTTCATGAAGTTCCCGGCCGTCTTCCTAACGATGAGCGCGGCGCTGTATTTCTTTGTCATGATTAGCAAGCTTGGCATCAGCAGGCTATGGATGCACGTAATTTGCATGTTTCCCGCAATCGGGCTTATTCCGCTTGTGACTGACCCGTCGGCGGTAGCGGTAGGGCAGAGGGGTGCGGAGCGGACGGAGTTGTTCAGCGGGCCGTTCATGGCCGTCGAGGTCGTGCTCGTCTGTTATTGCTTGCTCGGTTCGTACTTCCTGCTCGTGCGGGCGGGGCGGCGAATGGCGGGGAAGAATTGGATGCAGAAGGAAAGGCAACGCATTCGGATCATCCTCGCGGGCTGTCTGTTGGTCGGGCTGCTGCTGGGCGGTGGGCTGCTGATCGGCGCTATGTTCGCGCGAGACGGGGAACGCATCTTCGATTTCGTCTCCTCGTACGGCGTGCTTGTCTGGGTATTCGCGATTCGGCATTCCATGATGAAATACGATCTGCTCTCCTTCGCGGGCAAGCGGTACGAGTTGGTGTTCGAGCTCTCGCCGAACGGTACCGTCGTGCTTGACGAGAAGGGGGCCGTCGTCGAAGCGAACAGCGCGTTTCGCAAGCTTGCGGGCGTGACGGACAACGAGCCGATCGAGGGGGTGTGTCTCTCGCGGCTTTTCGGCGTTAACCAAGCGTTTTTGGCGGCATACCGGCAATCGTTTCGCACCCAGACGCCCCTTGCGATGGAGCTTGCGATCATCAACAAAGCCGGGCGGGTCTTGGATGTCGAGTTAATTGGCGAATTCATGGAAATGGAAGAAGAGCAGCTCGCGTTCTTCATCGTGATCGATATGACCGAACGGAAGAGCGCCGAACGAATGCTGGCCAGACTGGCGTACGAGGATAAGCTCACCGGGCTCGGCAACAGCCGCAAGTTCTATCAGATGATCGAGGAAGAGCTGACGCGAGGGTTTGCGGAAGGGGACAGGCTTGCGCTCCTGTTGATCGACCTGGACCAGTTCAAGTGGATTAACGATACGCTCGGTCATAGCGCGGGAGACAGGCTGCTCCAACAGGTTGCGGACCGGCTGCGGGCGTCGCTTCCTTCCGGGGCGAGCGCTTACCGGCTGGGCGGCGACGAATTCGCCATCCTGCTTCCTACGGGAGTCGATGACGCGGATGCGACCGGTTATGCGGGGCGGTTGCTGACGATGCTCGCGGAGCCGATGCAGCTGCGCGGCAGCTTCTATACCGCATCGGCAAGCTTGGGCATCGTTATTGCCCCGGACGACGGACGGGAGGTCGAGATGCTCATTCGCCAAGCGGATACGGCGATGTATGCGGCCAAACAAGGCGGCCGCAATCGATATCATCGGTGCACGCCTGAGCTCAACGCGAATGCGCAGGAGCAGATGAAGCTCATTCATGGGTTGGCGGCGGCGCTGGAGCTTGCGCAGTTCGAGCTGCACTACCAGCCTCAGATGGATGCGCGGACGGGGAAGACGGTCAGCTTGGAGGCGCTCTTAAGCTGGTGCTCGCCGGAGCTTGGCCGGGTTGCGCCTGCCAAGTTCCTGCCGCTTGCCGAGGAGAGCGGCGCGATCATCCCGATTGGCAATTGGGTGCTGGAGGAAGTGGTGAGGCAGATCCGCGCGTGGCTGGATAAAGGGTGCGCCGGTTCGGGGATCACCGTGACCGTTAATATTTCGGCGCAGCAGCTGCGAGAATCCGGATTCGTAGAACGAATCGCATCGCTGCTTGAGCGTTACGACGTGCCGGCGCAGGCGCTTCGGCTGGAGATTACCGAAAGCACGATGATTACCGACATGAGACTGACGCAGCAGGTGTGCAAGGCGCTGATGGAACGGGGGATAACGCTCGGCATCGACGATGTGGGTTCCGGCTATTCCTCGCTCAGCATGCTGAATCGCTTCCCGTACCAGTATATTAAGCTGCACCACTCTCTGATCCAAGGCATTACGCAGAGCCGGGAGGATTATATCATTGTCCGCATGCTGGTCGAGATGGCGCGACAGCTCTGCAAGGACGTGATTGCCGAGGGCGTCGAGTCGGAGGAGCAGCTCGAGCTGCTGATCGATCTTGGATGCCGGGAGATGCAGGGGTATCATATCGGCGTGCCGATGAACGCTGCGGATATCGTCTATTATTTGAAGGGGAGCGGCGATCAGATGGCGCCGCCTGCCATATCATAAGAAGAAGCGCTTGAGCCGTCCGATCCTCCGGACAGATCAAGCGCTTCTTTGATTATCCGCGGCCGCGTGATTATGGCGTTATCGCGGCTGCGAGCGGGGAATCGGAGAGTGGCTGAGCTATTGGCGGCGCGGCGCTCGCGCTGGACGACGACGAAGCTGCGCTGGTATCAGCCGTGGTGCCCCACCAATCAACGGCGTCCAGCCACTCGAACGGTTCAATCGCGTCGAAAGCTTCCATAAGCGCGTCCCTCCTTAAGATGCGATGCTTGAGGCTTGGGTTGTGGCGCGAGCCTTGCCGTCATTGTCCAGGAACGATCGCTTCCAAGAGCCTTGGATGATGAAGATGAGCGCGACGCAAGCGAGCGCGATGCCGCTGACGATCAGGAAGCCAGGGCCGTAGGAACCGGTCGATTCCTTAAGCGAACCGAGAATCTTCGGCAGGAAGTAACCGCCGAGACCGCCAGCTGCGCCGACGATGCCCGTCACGATGCCGATCTCGTTCTGGAATCGCTGCGGGACGAGCTGGAAGACGGAGCCGTTGCCCATGCCGAGCGCCATCATGCCGGCGAACAGCAATACCGTGACGATGCCAAGGCTTGGTAGCGTGGAGATGCAAGCTAGCATGATGCCCGCGAATCCGTACAGCAGCAGAAGCATCCGGATGCCGCCGAGCTTGTCGGCCAGCCAGCCTCCGACGGGCCGGAAGAAGCTGCCCGCGATGACGCAGATCGTCGTGAAATCGGCCGCTCTTACCGGATCGAGGCCGTACTGCGTATTGAAGAAGATCGTCAGGTAGTTCGAGAGGCCGACGAACCCGCCGAACGTGACGCTATACAGAATGCAGAACATCCACGTGTCGCGCTGCTTCAGCACGGCGCCGTAATCCGAGAGCTTGCGCGGCGCGGGCTGATTCGGGCTATCCTTGGCCAGCAGCGAGAAGACGATGAAGACGATCGCGATCGGAATAAGCGCTAAGCCGAAGACGATCTCCCAGCTGCCGAAATGCTGAGCCAGACGGTTGGCGAACAGCGTCGTGAACACCGTGCCGCTATTGCCGGCGCCGGCAATACCCATGGCGAGACCTTGATATTGCGGCGGATACCAACGGCTGGCGAGCGGCAGGGCGGCGGCGAAGGAGGCGCCGGCGACGCCAAGCAGCAGCGCGACGATATACAGTTGGCTGAGCGAATTGACGAACAGCCAGCCCCAGACGAGCGGCACCATGGTGAGAATCATGCCGATTTGGCCGGTGCGCTTCGGGCCGATGACGTCCGTGAAATAGCCGAGCACGAGGCGGAGAATCGAGCCGCCAAGGATCGGCAGCGCGACGAGATTCGCTTTCTGCGCCGCATCCATCGGATAGTCGTTCATGATGATGACGGCTAGCGGGCCGAGCAGCACCCAAATCATGAAGCTGGTGTCAAAGTACAAAAACGCGCTGAGCAGTGACGGGGTATGCCCGCTCTTTAAGAAACTTTTTCGATCTGCCATTCGAATCTCTCCTCTCGACATGTGGGACTCCTATCCCGCGTGCATGGTCCTGCTGCCCCTTGATTTCTCTGTTTGGGTTCTTAAGCTGCATGGGATGAAAAAAAGCCGCATGACAGCCTTGGGGGCTGCAATGCGGCTTCGTTGCCGGACGGCTTTGCACAGCGTTGTGCGAAGCTCGATTCATTTCATCTGAATCACATCGTTGTGTTCATAGTTGAATTATAGGTGTGCTAAAACGACATGTCAACTATTCTCACATAATTTTTTGTGGAAATATTCTAATGATTATCGCCCGTGGAGGATGACTGGGGAGATTGATTGTTGAATATTCATAAAAAAGCGAAGGTTTTCGGTAAGCATCAGCAGAATTTCACAATAACTTTGCTGGAATAGACGGATTGAGTATGGATAATCAGGGTAGACAGGCTTAAGAAAAGCAGCGATGTTGTCATGAAAGATAACGTAACAGGCTTGAAATTAATGAAAAATAACGATGGAAAGCCGTTTATGTGAATAGTTCACAATGAAAACACGGGCGTATCATGTTAATATTGTTGACATGTCATAAAGGCGGGCTTATACTCAGATTAATTGAGGGGCAATCGTCCATGCAGGGCGGTACGGGCTGGCTTAATACCTATTTGCGTATAAGAAAAATTGATAGCCGCGCTTCTTGCCTGCCTAAGATTCAGGTGCAATAATGGGGTCACTGGAGCGAGCGTTTGATATGAGTGCATAACAGAGATATATCTTGGGGTCGTTGGTACGCGGGCGGCTTGCCGTCTGCCGGCCAGGCGATGATCGAGATGGATGAGGAGGGGCTTCCAATGTCCAAGCTGGATGGGGTGACGATCGCCGTCACCGGACCGCGCAAGGCAGATGAGATTAGCCGGATGATCGAGAAGTTTGGCGGGCGCGCGGTGATCAGGCCGACGCAGGGTACGGTCTTCCTGGATGATACCCGGATCGAAGGGCAGTTGGAACGATTGATCGACCAGCCGCCCGATTGGCTTATTTTGACGACGGGCGTGGGAACGGAAGCGCTGCTGCAGGCGGCCGAGGGGCTGGGCAAGCGGGATGCATTCGTTGGTATGCTCGGCAGAACGCGAATAGCCGCACGGGGGTACAAGACGGTGAACGTGCTGAGGAAGCTGGGGCTGGCGCCGCTGGTCAAGGATGATGACGGAACGACGGCGGGGCTGCTGCGCGGAATGGAGCCGTATGATCTGACGGGCGCATCGGTTGCGCTGCAATTATATGGTGATCCTGCTCCGAAGATTATCGGTCAGCTGATCGAACGCGGGGCAAACTGCGAGGAGATTCTACCCTATCGCCATATCCCGCCTGAAGGTGATGGCGTTCAAGCCTTTATTGAAGAGATTATATCGGGCGGCGTCGACGCGGTTGCGGCCACCAGCACCCCGCAGGTCCGTTATTTGATGCAGAAGGCGGGTGAGCTGGGGCGGCTTGAAGCGGTGAAGGCGGCTTTCGAGGGCCCGGTGCTGGCTGTGGCTGTCGGCAAAGTAACGGCGGAAGCATTCGTGGAGGAAGGTATCTTGAGGGTGCTCTATCCGGAGGAAGAACGAATGGGCAGCATGGTTGTCGCGATGAGCAAACATTTCGGTCGACAGGCATCCGAGGAATCGGCTGGCTAAAGCGGCAAGGGGGAAGCGTCATGTTCGGAAAAGTATACCTGACGGGAGCGGGACCGGGTGATCCTAAGCTCATCACGATTCGGGGACTGGAGACGATCCGCGAGGCCGACGTGATCATTTACGATCGGCTCATCGCGGAGGACTTGCTGAAGGAAGCTCGGGCTGACGCGGAGCTGCTTTACGTAGGCAAAGCATCAGGCCACCATACCCTTAAGCAGGAAGCGATCAACGCGCTCATTGCCGACCGCGCCATGCGGGGGTTGACCGTGACTCGGTTGAAAGGCGGCGATCCGTTCGTGTTCGGCCGCGGCGGCGAGGAGGCTCTTCATCTGGTGGAGCTCGGCATTGAATTCGAAGTGGTGCCGGGCATCTCTTCCAGTATCGCCGCGCCGGCTTATGCGGGCATTCCGGTCACCCACCGGACGCTCGCCGCGTCGTTCGCGGTCATTACCGGTCACGAGTCCGCCGAGAAGGAACGGGCGAGCGTGGACTGGTCTTGGGCAGCCGGCGCGGAGACGCTGGTCATTCTTATGGGGCTCTCGGCGCTTCCGCAGATCGTGGAGCGCCTCATGGCGCACGGCAAGCCGGGAGAGACGCCAATCGCGTTAATCCATAGCGGTACGCGCAAAGCGCAGCAGGTTGTGGTCAGTACGCTGGCTGCCGTCACGAACGACCCGGAAGCGAAGGCGCTGAAGAGTCCGGTCGCGATCGTCGTCGGTCCGGTCGTCCATATGCGCGATCAGCTGGCCTGGCGTAAGGTGGAGGCGGCGATCGGTTGAGGTTTGCGTAGGTATTAGAGTTATGATTTCGAACAAACACGGTTCTCGTAGAGGGCCGTGTTTGTTGTTTTTTATTTCTTGTGGCGTTGGGGCATATATAAAGGGACGGATTGTCAAACTTGGATACAAGGGGTGAGGTGCTCATGCGATAAAACACATAATTATTCACTGCATCGTATAACTTTACGAAAATCCGCCTTGAAATTACAAACTGTGACAAAAATCAGAGACAAAATTAACAGTTAATACCAATAATAATCTGATAATTATTAACTTTCTGTTACTTTGGGGCTAATTACTAAAAAAAATATATTGCTCTCAGTTGGACGAAAGTGTAATATATATCAGTAAGCGTTTGCAGTTAATTCGCACAATTTAGTGGTATAAAATGTCAGTTCTGTCTATCATAAGGCAGAAAAAACCTGACATAGCAATGACATATTAATCCATTAAATGGGATTTTAGGTCGAAAGAAATGAGAATTTCTGAGATTCTATTGTCATATCTATGTAAGGCTGATATAATTCCACGTATAACTCGTGAGAGAGGTGTAAGGTTGATGAAAGCAAAGCTAACACTGCTGCTCGTACTCGTTGTAGCAACGGTTGCTATCTTGTCCGGTTGCGGTAACAACAACGGCGGCAACGCTGGCGGCAACACTGCCGGCGGCAACGCAGGCGAAGCAAGCAACAGCGGGGGCGCTGACCAAGTATTCCGCATGAACCTGGGCGCGGAGCCGCCAACGCTTGATCCAGCTCTGATGCAGGACCAAGTATCGTCGACGGTTATGTCCGGTCTGTTCGAAGGTTTGACTCGCATGGAGAACGGCGAAGCCGTTAACGCTATGGCGGAAGATATCCAAGTAAGCGAAGATGGTCTGAAGTACACGTTCAAGATCCGTCCGGACGCAAAATGGTCCAACGGCGACGCGGTAACCGCGCACGACTTCGAGTACTCCTGGAAGCGTACGCTGGATCCGAACCTGAACCCACCAGCTCCATACGCTTACCAACTGTACTACATCAAGAACGCAGAAGAATATAACACGAACAAAGGTGCGACGGTCGATCAAGTCGGCGTCAAAGCGATCGACGACTCGACGCTTGAAGTCGAACTGAAGAACCCGACGCCTTACTTCAAAAGCCTGCTTTCCTTCTACACGTACTATCCGGTGAACAAAGCTGTCGTATCGGCTAATCCGGCTTGGGCGGCAGAAGCGGCTACTTATGTATCCAATGGTCCTTTCAAACTCGCTTCGTGGTCGCACAGCGACTCCATCGATCTGGTGCCGTTCGAGAACTACTACGGCAAAGGCGACATCAAGCTTTCGAAAGTACACTTCGTTATGATCTCCGACGCTAGCACGGAGTCCAACATGTACGATACGGAAGAACTCGACTGGTCCGGTAAGCCGACTGGCGCTATCCCGGTTGAGCAGCTCGCTATGCTGATTCAAGAGAAGAACCCTGAGCTGGTATCCCAGCCTCAGGCGAGCACGTACTACTACAACTTCAACAACACGAAGAAGCCTTTCAACAACGTGAAGGTTCGTAAGGCACTTGCTATGGCGATCGACCGTAAGGCGATCGTCGAGAAAGTCACCAAAGGCAACGAAGTGCCGGCATTCGGCTTCGTGCCGCCGGGCATCCACGGCGTAAACGGCGACTTCCGCGACGAAGTCACGACAGAATACTTCAAAGAAGATCCGGTTGAAGCGAAGAAGCTTCTGGCCGAAGGTCTTGCTGAAGAAGGCATGACGGCTATGCCGCAATTCGAACTGTCCTACAATGAAGGCGGCGTGCACAAGCCGGTAGCCGAAGCAATCGCTGACATGTGGAACAAGAACCTTGGCATTACGGTTAAGACTCAAACGGTAGAGTGGAAAGTCTTCCTGCAAAACCGTACTTCCCTTGCTTACGACGTGGCACGCGCTGGTTGGGGCGCCGACTACAACGATCCGATGACGTACATCGACATGTGGATCACGGGCGGCGGCAACAACGACACGGGCTTCAGCAATGCGGAGTATGACAAGCTCGTTAAAGAAGCTTACGCGAATAGCGACCAGAAGACTCGCGTAGACGCAATGGCGAAAGCCGAGAAAATCCTGATCGGCGACAACATGGCGATCATGCCAATCTTCTACTCGTCCGTCAATACGCTGGTTAAGCCTTACGTGAAGAACGTAACGATTGACTACAAAGGCGATATCGACTACACGAGAGCTTACATCGAGAAATAAATAGAAGGAACCGATCCTTCTTCGAACAAGTTAGTGGAAATACGTAGGTGACGTCGTATGACATTGCCTACGTATTTCTACGTTTCATAATCTGAATGGGAGGTGGTGGATCATGTTCCGTTATGTGCTAAGAAAGTCGGTCAATATCGTACTTTCGCTGTTCGTCCTGGCTACGGCAACATTCTTCCTCATGAAGGCGATTCCGGGAGACCCGTTCATGCAGGAGAAGAACGTTCCGGCGGCCGTGCGCGAGAACTTGATCAGATATTATGGGTTTGATAAGCCGCTCTGGCATCAATACCTCATTTACTTGAAGAACCTGCTTCATCTAGACTTAGGGATGTCCATGAGACAACAGTACCAGAGCGTCGTCGACATTATTTCACGTTCGTTCAAATACTCCATGCAGCTCGGTCTTGTCGCAATCGTCGTTTCGGTTATCGTCGGTATCGCAGTCGGCCTGATCGCCGCGCTGTACAACCGCAAGCTGATCGACCGCATTATCATGCTGTTTGCAACGATCGGCATCGCCGTGCCGAACTTTGTATTGGCGACAATGGCGCAGTATTACTTTGCGAACAAGCTTCGCTGGTTCCACGTAGCCGGTTTACATGGCCCAATGGATTACGTCCTGCCGACGCTGGCGCTTTCCGTGCTTCCGATTGCCTTTATCGCGCGATTGACCCGTTCGACGATGATCGAGGTGTTATCCGCGGACTATATCCGCACCGCGAAGGCCAAAGGTCTTGGCTCGCTGACGATTCTGATCCGCCATGCGCTGCGCAACGGTCTGCTTCCGGTCGTGTCGTACGTGGGTCCAATGACGGCCAATATTATTACCGGTTCCGTCGTCGTCGAATCTATTTTTGGAATCGCCGGCCTTGGGAAATTTTTCACAGACAGCGTCTCGAACCGCGATTATACGCTGATTATGGGCATTACGCTGTTCTACGCCGCCATTCTTATGTTATCTCGTTTCATAACGGATATCGCTTACGCTCTAATTGATCCGCGCATTAAAATTTCCAAAAAAGGAGGCTGAGGCCATGCAAACGACAAACATGGATGCGAACAAAGGGAACATCGATCCCGCCAAATTCGCCAAACTCGAGAAAAAGCCCAAGGACGTCGTCGAGTCCGGTTCCAAGAGTCGCTCTGCTGGTCAAGAGATTCTGTACCGCCTCTACACGAACAGCTGGGCAATGGTTTCATTAGGAATTTTGGTCATTATTATATTTTTCGCGGTTTTCGGTCCGGGTATGACCGAGCACAACTATTACTCCAACAACTTGGATTCTCAGAACCTCGGTCCATCCAGCGAACACTGGTTTGGCACGGATGGTCTTGGGCGCGATATTTGGGCCCGCGCTTGGATGGGAGCGAGAATCTCGCTTACCGTCGGTCTCGTTGCCGCATTGGCGGATTTGCTGATTGGCGTTTTGATGGGCGGCATGATGGGGTATTTCGGCGGCAAGGTCGACGAAGTCCTTAACCGCTTCTCCGAAGTCCTCTATGCGATTCCTTACCTGCTGGTCGTTATTCTGGTCAGCGTCGTCATGGGATCTAACATGTGGACAATCATTTTGGCGATGACAATAACCGGATGGATCAACATGTCGTGGATCGTCCGTGGACAAATTATGCAGCTTAAAAATCAGGAGTACGTGCTTGCGGCCCGTTCGATGGGCGCTGGCGGATTTCATATCGTGCTCCGCCATCTGATTCCGAATTCCCTGGGCCCGATCATCGTGACGTTGACGCTGTCGGTACCGTCGGCGATCTTCGCCGAAGCATTCCTTAGCTTCCTCGGCCTTGGCGTGCAATCGCCGGCCGCATCGTGGGGCGTTATGATCAACGATGCGATGAAGACGTGGAAGTACTTCCCGTGGCAGCTGCTCTTCCCGGCAGGCTTGCTCACGATTACGATGCTTGCGTTTAACATTTTCGGCGACGGCCTGCGCGATGCATTCGATCCGAAAATGAAGGTGTAACGGAGGTGACGGACATGAGTAAACAAGATACGGTATTATCCGTGAAAGACCTCGAGGTCGTGTTCAACACCCGCGGGGGCATCGTTCAAGCGGTCCGCAACGTCACGTTCGATCTAAAGCGCGGCGAAGCGCTTGCGATCGTCGGCGAATCCGGCTCCGGCAAGAGCGTCTCGGCCCAGACGATCATGCGTCTGATTCCGACCCCGCCCGGCAAGATCAAGAGCGGCTCGATCGTCTTTAACGGACAAGACATCTTGAAGATGTCGGAGAGGGAGATGGAGGCGGTTCGCGGCAAGGAGATCGGGATGATCTTCCAGGACCCGATGACCTCGCTGAACCCGACGATCACGATCGGCAAGCAAATTACCGAGGTGCTTATCAAGCACCAGAAGATGAATAGACAGCAAGCGAAGGAACGCGCGATCGAGATGCTGCGCCTGGTCGGTCTGCCGAACCCGGAGCAGCGCTTCTCGCAGTATCCGCACGAATTCTCCGGCGGCATGCGCCAGCGCGCGATGATCGCGGTCTCCTTGGCTTGCGACCCAACGCTGCTGATCGCGGACGAGCCGACAACTGCGCTCGACGTGACGATCCAAGCGCAAATTTTGGAGCTCATGAAAGATCTCCAGAAGCGTCTGGGCACGTCGATTATTATGATTACGCATGACCTTGGCATCGTAGCCGACATGTGCGACCGCGTCATCGTCATGTATGCGGGCAAAGTCGTCGAAGAAGGCACGAAAGAAGAGATTTTCAAAAATCCGAAGCATCCGTACACGCGCGGCTTGCTTCGTTCGCTCCCGCGTCTGGACCAGCCGAAGGACGAGCCGCTCATTCCGATCGACGGCACGCCGCCGAATATGATGCACCCGCCTATCGGCTGCGCGTTCTGCGACCGCTGCGGGGATGCCATGAAAATTTGCGCCGAGCAGGATGCGGAGATTGTGCGTCATAGCGACACGCACGCTTCGCGCTGCTGGCTGAACCACGTGGAATAGAAAGGAGGGCAACGCAAGATGAGCAAATCCAAGTCTGATGCACTTATCCAAATTGATGGCTTGAAGAAATATTTCAACGTCGGCGGCGGTACGCTGAAGGCGGTCAACGACTTGTCGCTGAGCATTCGCCAAGGCGAGACGCTCGGCGTCGTAGGCGAGTCCGGCTGCGGCAAATCGACCGCGGGCCGCACGATTCTCCGGTTATATGAGCCGACGGCCGGGTCCGTCATGTTCAATGGCGAGAACATCTACAAGATGAGCGGCTCCAAGCTGAAGGCGGCGCGCCGCAACATGCAGATGGTGTTCCAAGACCCGTACGCATCGCTGAACCCGCGCTGGTCCGTTGAAAGTATTATTGCCGAACCGCTGAAACTTCATAATCTGGCGGGGAGCCGCAAGGAGCTCCGCTACAAAATCGAGCAGCTGCTTGACGTCGTCGGCCTGAAGCCAGAGCATGCGGACCGTTATCCGCATGAATTCTCCGGCGGTCAGCGTCAGCGGATCGGGATCGCGCGCGCCCTCGCGGTCGATCCGAGCTTCATCGTGTGCGACGAGCCGATCTCCGCGCTCGACGTCTCGATCCAGGCGCAGGTCGTCAACCTGCTGAAGGATCTGCAGCGCGACAAAGGCCTGACGTATATGTTCATCGCGCATGACCTGGCGATGGTCAAGCATATCTCCGACCGTGTGGCGGTTATGTACTTGGGCAAGATGGTCGAGCTGGCCGACGCGGAAGAGCTGTACGCCGACGCGCGCCATCCGTACACGCAGGCGCTGCTCTCGTCGATTCCGATTCCGGATCCCGACGTGGAAGCGAAGAAAGAGCGCATCGTGCTCAAAGGCGACATTCCGAGCCCGGTCAATCCGCCGAGCGGCTGCCCGTTCCGTACGCGCTGCCCGGCTGCAACCGAGCGCTGCGCCTCCGAGGTGCCGGCGCTGCGCGAAGTGAAGCCGAACCACTTTGCGGCTTGCCATTACGCGTAAGTTGAATCGAGAAGTCTAGTCCATTAAGACGCCGTCCCTACCAGGGGCGGCGTTTTTGCATGATCGCGGGAATGGGCAGGTTAAGGGAATAATTCAGGATTGACGCCAACACGCTCGCGTGGTATCTTTAATACCAAGTAATTTGGTGTGAATTATTGGAATAAGGTGGTGCGGATGAAATGAATCATTCCATTACGATTCAAAGCGGCGATGTGCAGCTCTCCGGCGTTCTGCAATATCCCGATCTTCATAGAGAAACGCGCGGCACGCGCAAATACCCGATCGTCGTCATCTGCCATGGCTTCATCGGCAATCGGATGGGCACGGACCGGCTGTTCGTCGAAGCGGCTGAGCGGCTGACAGCGCAAGGCTATCTCGTCCTTCGGTTCGACTACGGCGGGTGCGGCGAGAGCACGGGAGACTACGGCAGCGGCGGCTTGGACGTCTTAATCGACCAGACCCGGACGGTGCTCGATTACGTCTCCGGCCTTGATTTGGTCGATCTGGACCGCATCATTCTGCTTGGGCATAGCTTGGGCGGGGCGGTCGCCGTCCTGACAGCGGCCCGCGACGCGCGGGTCAAATCGCTCGTCATGTGGGCGCCTGTCGCGCATCCGTACATGGATATCCGCAACATTATCGGCACGAAGGCGATTGAGGAAATCGAGCTCACGGGCAAAAGCGATCATATGCACTATGAGCTGACGAAGCGGTTTACCGATTCGCTGGCCGAGTATCAGCCTCTAACGGAGCTGCGCGGTTATTCGGGCGATGTGCTGATCGTGCACGGCACGGCGGATACGGTCATCCCGGTCGATTATTGCTTCTTGTATCAGAAAATGTTCTGGCTGCGCAAGGAAGGCAGCTGCGACAAAGAGGTTATTTTGCAGGCGGATCACACCTTCTCTTCGAAGGCGGCGCGCGATCAGACCTTCGATATTACGCTTCGCTGGATCGACGCCTTGGGCAAACGGCGTTCGGATTGGAGCTTGTGGACGATTTAACTAGAATGCGTGCGGGCATCCCCCCATATCCCTTGTGCAGGCTGATGAAGCTGCGCAGGGGATTTTTGTGTCGCTGCACGGTTCGCGCATTGGCAGAGAGGAGAAGTGGGGCTGTTCGGGGAATAGATGATTAGCCGTTAGGAAAGGGGATATTCAGATGCAGATGGTGGAGTTCGAGGAAGAGCGTCATTTGACGAAGGTGCATGATATCTATAACTATTACGTGGCGAATACGACGATTTCGTTCCATACCGAGGCGGTCACGCGCGAGGCGATGCGGGCGAACGTGCGTAATCCGAGTCCGCGCTACAAGACGTATGTCATCGAGGTCGAAGGTGAGATCGCCGGCTACGCCTTATTCACGCAGCATAAGAACAAGCAGGCGTACGACGTCACCGCGGAAGTGACGGTCTATCTGGCGCCTGAGCAGGTGGGCAAGCGCATCGGGCCCGCCGCCGTCGCGTTCCTTGAAGAAGAAGCGCGCCGAATCGGCTTCCATACGCTGGTGGCGACGATCTGCACGGAGAATGAGCGCAGCATCCGGTTGTTCGAGCGGCTTGGCTACGAGAAATGCGCGCATTTCCGGGAAATCGGGTACAAGTTCGGACGCTGGCTCGACATTGCGAGCTATCAGAAGGTGCTGGGCAAGGAGGCGTGAGCCGCACGACCAAAGCGGAGGTAAGCAACTTTTGGGAGACGTTCTTCGTCCACATACATACAGGCGAAGGCTTCGGCCGAGCGGCGGCACGTATGAACGAAAGGCCGCATCGCCGACAATGAAGCTAACGATGAGGACGGGAGCGATGCCGAACATGCGCGAACGAATGAGAAGAACGGCGGCTGCAGCCTCGGCGCTGCTGCTGGCGTCGGCTATAGCCGGATGTGCGAGTGGTGAACGGCAGGCGGGGGAGACGATCGGCAAGGGCACGAATGAAGCGGTTCATGCAACGAATGGGACGGCTGACAGCAACGAGCAGGGCGCGGCGCAGCCAGGGACGGATACGGGCGGCCAGCCGTCGGCGGATGCGGGCGGAGCAGCGCAGGACGGAGCGTCGAACCAAGCGGCGACCAACGTTGGACCTGGCGATGGTCCGGCGCCGAATTCCTCTGGCGTGTCTCCAGGTGCCGCCGAGGCTGCGTCTGAGGGCAATCTGGCGGATACGGCGCTGCTGCGGCAGATTGCCGAGATGACGCTGGCGGAGCGCATCGGACAGCTGATCGTAGCCGGCGTGGACGGGACGGCGGCGGATGCGGGCGCGCAGCGGATGATCCGGGAGCAGCATGTGGGCGGCGTTATTTTCTACAAGGATAATCTGGCTTCGGCGGAGAGCGTCATCCGATACGTCAATCAGCTGAAGGCGTGGAATGCCGGCGGCGCTGCGCCTCTCCTGCTGTCGGTCGATCAAGAGGGCGGGAAAGTAAGTCGGCTGCCGGAGCTCAAGAAGCTCCCCAATGCCCGTGTCATAGGCGATGCGGGAGATGCGCGTCTAGCAGAGGATGTCGGCGAGATTCTGGCGCGCGCGTGTGCCCAGCTCGGACTGAACGTCGACTTCGCGCCTGTACTCGATATCAACAGCAACCCGGCGAATCCGGTGATTGGCGCGCGCGCGTTCGGCAGCGGCGAGAAGGTCGTGACGGAGATGGGACTCGCGACCATGAAAGGCATACGCTCGCAGGGCGTCATTCCCGTCGTGAAGCATTTTCCGGGACATGGCGACACGGCGGTCGACTCGCATCTGGATTTGCCTGTGGTGAATAAAGGACTGGACGAGCTAAAGGCCTTCGAGTGGAAGCCGTTCGAGGCGGCGATTCGAGAAGGTGCCGGGGCGGTCATGGTCGCGCATATTCTGTTCCCCAAGGTCGATCCGGACTATCCGGCTTCGTTGTCGAAGACGATCGTCACCGATCAGCTGCGCGGAATGCTCGGCTTCAAGGGGGTCGTCATCACCGACGATCTGACGATGGGCGCGATCGCCGACCACTACGGGATGGGCGAAGCGGCCGTACTGTCCGTGAAGGCCGGCGCGGATCTGGTGCTGATCGCCCATAAGTATGGCAACGTCGATAAGGCGATCGCCGCGATCACGGCGAGCGTCAAGCGGGGCGAGCTGACGGAAGCCCGGCTGAACGAGAGCGTGCTGCGGGTGCTGCGGCTGAAGTCGGCGGGGAAGCTTAGCGACGAGGCGATCGGGAAGCCGCAGCTTGCGCCCGTGAACGAAGCGATCGCGGAGGTGCTCGCGCAGGCAACTTCAGGGTAAGTGTCATGGTTCAACGGAAGAAGGATAGAGAGGGAGATTGGCTGCTCACGGACCGGAAGGGGTGAGCGGTCCTTTTCTTGTTGCTTGCCGAAGGGAACCGAGCGCGCGGCGATCCGGCCGGGACGAAGCCATATATTTCAACGGCGGATTTAGTAGGAAAATGTCAAGCCTTGTCGAATAAGTCAAGAGCGCCGCGAGAAGCGTGCCTTGCAGCAGCTTAGGGGCTGCTTAAGGAGAAGCTGCGCCAGACTGGATAGATCGGAGCCTAACACCATGAATCGGCTGATTAACCGGCGTTCGCGTCCGAATACATTGGGAAGTAAATTTCGCAGGCAGACCATGCTGCTCGTCCTGTCGGTCGCCATCACGTGCCTGGCGGTTTTTTCTTATATCGAATATGACCATCATAAAGAAAAAGCGCTCGACCAGTTGAACCAAACGGTCATGCTGGAGCAGGCGTTCATCGAGAAGTGGCTCGCCGAACGTATGGTGGATATCCATATTCTCGCCCATGCCCGATCGGCCCGATCGTTAGATGAGAACGCGATGCGCGCGGATATTCAGCAGGTGCTGGCCGGGCATAAGGAATTCAGTTATATCACGTATGTGAACAAAGACGGCATCGGCGACATGCATGGCCAAACGACGAATTTGACCGACCGCGAGTATTATCAGGAGGGCAAGCTGCTGAAGGAGACGATCTCCGGCACGCTGGTGTCCAAATACAACGGCAAGCCCGTGATCATTTTCGCCTCGCCGATTACGGATGCGAACAGTGCATTCGCCGGCCTGATCACCGGCGCGGTCGAATTGGCCACGATCGAAGGACTAATGAAACAATTCCAATACGGCGCGGACAGCGAGTCGTATTTGATCGCGCTGGACGGGACGATGATCACCGGCACGCGCGTTGCCCATGGCGAGGCGATGGAGACGCCGTTGACGAGGGCGGCCACGATAGGGAATACGCTTGCCGAGTCCTATTCGAATTACCGCGGGAGCGAGGTCTACGGGGCGTATGCATGGGTCAACAACGGACGGTGGCTGATCGTCGCGGAGACAGGCACCGAGGTTGTCTTGAAGTCGATCTACGCGCAGCTGCTCATGACGGCGCTCATCATTCTGCTGGCGCTTCTAGCCGCCGCTTATATTTCTACTCGCATGGCCGCGCATCTGAGCCGGCCTATCGAGGAACTGCTGCGCGGCGTCCGCGGCATTCAGAACGGTCAGTACGGCTATCGGATCGACGCCGGCGCGATGAAAGATTCCACCGTCGAGCTGGACGAGCTGCTGCAGGTGTATAACGGCATGTCGGCCGCGCTCGGGCAGACGGTCGAGAAGCTGCAGGTCGAGCAGGCGTTCGCGGATTCCGTGCTGAACACGGCCGCTTCGTTCATTATCGTGCTCGATCACGAAGGGCGGGTCGTCCGGTTCAACCAAGCCTGCGAGACGCTGAGCGGTCACACGGCGGACGAGGTCCGGGGCCGGCCCCTTCACGAGCTGCAGTCGCTGCCGAAAGAACGGGAGGATATCCGTCTGCACATGGAGCAAATGGCGCGCACGGGAGAGATTATCCCGCATTTCGAGCAGCGGTGGGAAGCATGGGACGGACGCATCCATTGGGTGGCGTGGTCGAACGCGACGATGAAGGACGCCTCCGGACGCGTGCGGTTCGTGATCACCACGGGCATCGATATTACCGAGCAGCGTCGCGCGCAGCGCGAGCTGGCCAAGAACGAAGAACGGTTCCGCTCGATTGTCAACTCCATCGACGAGACCATTGCGATCTTCGACGAAGACATGCGGGTGAGCGGCATGTTCGGCCGTACGGTTCAAGAACTGCGCAGTCCGGTCGAGTCCTACCTGGGCAAAACCTTGGACGAACTCCTGCCCAGCGAGGCGGCGGAACCGCATAAGGAAGCGCTTCGCCGGGCTCTCGAGGGCGAGCCATCCGTGCAAGAATGGTCGATGCCGACGGCAGGCAGGGGGATGCGCTATTACATTACCTCTTACTCGCCGTTCATCCAGACGGACGGTCGCGTGACCGGCATCGTCTCGGTCAGCCGCGAGGTGACCGAATTCAAACGGGTTCAGGAGGCGTACGGAAAGTCGGAGGCGTGGCTGAAAAACATTCTGGAGAGCATCACCGACACGTTCGCGGTCGTCGACCGGGATTGGCGCTTCACGTACGTCAATCAGGAGGCCGAACGCTATCTGGGGCGCACGGCCGAGCAGCTGACCGGGCAGGTGTTATGGGAGCTTTATCCGGGCATCGCGGATTCGACCTTCGGCGCGGCTTACCGCAAAGCGATGGCCGAGCAGGTCAAAGTGTCGTTTGAGGAATATTCGGCGTTGTTCGGCGCCTGGTTCGAAGCGAATATTTATCCGTCCAAAGAAGGGCTTACCGTCTACCTGCGCAACGTCAACGAGCGCAAGGCGCTGGAGCAGACGGTGGAGGAGGCCAAGGACCGGCTCGATACGATCATCGGAACGGTCCCTAACGGCATTCTCGTGTTCAACGAAACCGGCGCCATTACGCTGGCGAACCATATGGCCGAGCAAATGCTGGGCATTCAGGTCGGAGGCGGTGCGGAGGCGGCGAGCTTCTGTCTGTGGAACTTGGCCGATCGCGGAGGCGTCCGGTTCGGCGAGGAGGGACCGCCGTTCCTGCGCGTCATGCGCGACGGCAAGCCGATGAACAACCTGGAGCTGACCATTCACCATGGCGAGAAGGGGCCGATCATCGTCTCCTGCAATGCGGCCCCGTTCAAGAACAAGGAAGGCGAAGTGAACGGCGTGCTCGTCTCCTTAACGGACATCACGAAGCGGGTGAACAGCGAGACGGAGCTGCAGAAGGCGAATGATTCGCTCGTGCGTCTCTCCTCGATGGACGGGCTGACGGGCGTATATAACCGCCGGTACTTCGATGCCCAGACGGAGACGGAGTGGGCCAAGCGGGGCGCGGCGGAGAGCGGATTCGCAATCGCGCTGCTGGATATCGACTGTTTCAAAATGTACAACGATAACTACGGCCATCAAGGCGGCGATGCGGTGCTCAAGCGAGTGGCACAGCTCGTGGAGGACATGCTGGCCGTACCGGGCGGCTTCGTCGCCCGGTACGGCGGCGAGGAGTTCGCTTGCGTCATGCCGGGGGCGACGGAGCATCAAGCGCTCGAGCAGGCCGAAGCGATCCGCGCCCGCGTGGAAGCCTCCCGCATTCCGCATGCCAAATCGACGGTCAGCCGGTATGTCACGGTGAGCATGGGCGTTGCCGCAGGAGAAGCGGAGAGCTGGACAGAGCTCGTGGCGGCTGCTGACCTGGCGTTGTACGAAGCCAAGCGCACGCGCAACAGCGTCGCGGCGGGCGGAGCGCACGGTTTGTAGGCGAATGCCGCCGTAAGCAAGAAGAGGAAGACCCTGAAGTACGGCGGATCGCCGCGTGCTTCAGGGTCTTCCTTGCGCGGGTGCGCTTATTCGGGGAGGGCGGCAATCATGCCGCTGCGGGTAACTTGCCGGACATGGGGGGTTAGCTTCTGAAGTAGCTCGTCGATGCGCCGAGGTTCGCCGGACGTCTGGAGCAGAAGCGCGGCTGGGGATACGGAGACGAGCTCGCAGCACCCGCAGGCGCTAAGTTCCTGAACGCGCGATATCGATTCTTCGCAGGCTTCCAGGCGAATGAGCGCGAGTTCCCGCTGGATGGCGTCTTGGGAAGGAAGCTGCGCGATGTCCAGCACGTCGATCAGCTTATCGAGCTGATACGCGATCTGGCCGGCCGAGGCATGGACGCCCTGGGCGGTCTGCAGCGTGATGCGGGCGAAGCCGCGGCGTTCGCTGCCGCCGACCGCGATGCTGTCGATGTTGATGCCCCGGCGGCTTAATAGCGTGCAGACGCGCTGCAGGACGCCTGGACTGTCGACGGCGAGCAGGGAGAACAGCATGCCGTCCTCCGCATGCCGCCGATCCGGGGGTTGGCCCGTGGATAGCGGAGCGGGATTCATGGCGTCTTCCCTCCTTTCGGTTCGAGGATGCCGGGCACCTCGGTAATCATATCCGTCAGCGAACCGCCTGCTCGGATCATCGGCAGCACAAGCTCCTCCGGGTCGATCCAGAAGTCGAGCAGGACGGGGCCGTCGTGGGCGAGCGCCTCCTGCCAGACGCGCTCGGCTTGCGCCTTGTCCGAGGCGCGATAGCCCTTGACGCCGTAAGCCTCCGCAAGCTTCACGAAATCGGGGCTGCCGGACAGATCGATGTGGCTGTGGCGGCCTTCGTAGATGACTTCCTGCCATTGACGGATCATGCCGAGCGTGCGGTTGTTGAGCACGACGATCTTGATCGGGAGGCGGTGGAGGCTGCAGACGGCCAGCTCCTGGGCGCACATCTGGATGCCGCCGTCGCCGTTGACGGAGACGACGAGCGCGTCCGGCCGTGCGATCTGCGCGCCGATCGCGGAGGGCAGTCCGAAGCCCATCGTGCCCAACCCGCCGGAGGTCAGGAAGGAGCGCGGATGCTCGTACGCGCAGAATTGCGCGGCCCACATCTGATGCTGGCCGACGTCGGTCGTGACGATTCGCCTGTCGGCTTCGGTGCGGTTGATCAGCCCCACGACGAATTGAGGCTTCAGTCGAGCAGGGTCATCGTCGTCGTAGCGGAGCGGCTCTTCCTCGTTCAGCTGCCGAAGGCTCGCCAGCCAGGGCTCGTAGGCAGCGGGGGAGAAGCTGTCGCTATGGCGAAGCAGCATGGCGAGCACGGCGCTAACGTCGGCTTGGACCGATAGCCGCGCAGGGAGGATTTTGCCGATCTCCGCCGCGTCGATATCGACGTGGATGATGGCGGCGTCGGGCGCGAAGCCGGACAGCTTCATCGTGACGCGGTCGTCGAAGCGGGCGCCGAGCGCGAGCAGACAGTCTGTCGCGATCAGCGCGCGGTTGGCGGCGACGCTGCCATGCATGCCGGGGAAGCCGATCCAGCACGGGTGGCTGGCCGGGAGGCCGCCGAGCCCCATCAGCGTCGTGACGACTGGAATG
Source organism: Paenibacillus aurantiacus (assembly GCF_042431225.1). Taxonomy (NCBI): domain Bacteria; kingdom Bacillati; phylum Bacillota; class Bacilli; order Caryophanales; family Paenibacillaceae; genus Paenibacillus; species Paenibacillus aurantiacus. The sequence goes on from NZ_JBHMDO010000022.1 coordinate 374,336, forward strand.
CCGGCCGCTTCGGCGAAGGCGGCCAGCGCCTCCGACGCCTCGCCGTGCACGATGCCGCCGCCGGCGAGAATGACGGGGCGGCGCGCTTCGGCGAGCTTGGCGGCAATCGCCTCGACCGTCGCGCCGTCCGGTTCCCCGGGCAAGCGGTAGCCTGGGAGATCGACCTCATCGGGGAAGACGAAGTGCGCCACCTGTGCGGAGACATCCTTCGGGATATCGATCAGCACGGGGCCTTTGCGTCCGGTGGATGCGAGACGGAAGGCTTTGCGCACGGTTGCCGCGATATCCGAGGCCTGACGGACGAAGAAGCTGTGTTTGGTGACCGGCATCGTCATGCCGACGATATCGGCTTCTTGGAACGCGTCGGTCCCGATCTGGTCGGTCGGGACGTTGCCCGTAATCACGACGAGCGGGACCGAGTCCATGTAAGCGGTGGCGATGCCGGTCACCAGATTGGCTGCGCCCGGGCCAGACGTGGCCAGACAGACGCCGGTGCGGCCGCTGGCTCGCGCATAACCGTCCGCGGCGTGGATGGCGCCTTGCTCATGCCGCGCTAGCACATGGCGGAACTGCTCATTGCCATGCATCGCGTCATAGATATAGAGCACCGCGCCGCCCGGATAACCGAAGACGCATTCCACGCCTTCGAGCAGGAGCGAGCGCAGCAGGATTTCGGAGCCGCTGAGCGGCCCGGGCGTCTTCAGCCGTTCAAGGGCTGCGGCGTCGCCGGCCAGAAATTCAGTATAAAGGGAATGCATGATCGCAGATCCTCCGTTCGTTCGTAAGCTAATGGCGGGTTCCCTCTAGCATACAGGCCGCGGGGGCGGGCCGGGCAGTGTACCCTAGTATCGAAAAGACTACACGCCGGTATCGGTCTGTAGTATACTGTGACGAAAATCCGGTAGAAGGTGATGGCATGCGAGGAGAAAGCGGCAAGGCGTTGACGTGGGGGGATTCGTTGGCGGACTGGGAGACGCGGCTGCTGGTCGGCCGCCAGCGCGAAACAGACGCATTCCGGGCATTCTTGCGCGGCGGGAACGACCTCGGCGGCTTGCGCATGCTGAACGTGACCGGCGCGGCCGGCATGGGCAAGACGCGTCTGCTCGCCGCGTGGCGGACGGTCGCGGAGGCCGAAGGCGCGCGCTGGCTTCGCGCCGATGCCGGAGAGCACGCCGTGGCGGACGATTGGCTGCGGCAGCTGCTGCGGGCGCTGGAAGCGGCGCTGCCGGAGGACGCGGCGCGGCGCGGCCTGGCCGAAGCCCGAAGCGTCGGAACGGAAGCGCTCATGGAGCGGGCGCTGGCGCTGCTCGCGAAGCTGTGCGAAGAGGACGCGCGCGCGGCTGCGGTCTTGCTGGCGATCGACTCTTATGAAGCGGGAGGTGCATTGGATCGGTGGCTCCGCGATACGATGCTTCCCCGCCTGCCGGCGCGTCTGCTCGTAGTGTCGGCCAGCAGACAGCCGATCCGGTTGTTCGCGCGGGAGCCGGGATGGGGGCGATTATTAGGTACGCTTACGCTTCGCAACCTGTCAGAAGGCGACGTTCGGCTATTCGCGCAGCGGCTCGGGCTGAGCGGGGAACGCGGCGAACGGCTTTGGCTCGCGTCCAGGGGCCATCCGCTTACGATGGCGCTCGCCGCGGAGAGCACGCTCCGGCACGGCGAGGCCGATCCTCCGGCGGGAGCCGCCGAGCTGCTGGAGCGGGCCGTGCAGGAATGGATGGCCGAACTGCCGGACGAAGAGACGCGCGAAGGGTTGATGAACGCCGCGCTGATGCGCTCGTTCCAGCGGGAAAGCTTGTCCGCCGCGATGGGGCGGCAGATCGGATGGTTCGCCTTCGAGCGGCTGACGGGAAGCTGGGCGGCGGAGCGCGCAAGCTGCGGCTGGACGATCCAGCCGCAGCTGAAGGAAGCGCTGCGCGCCTTGTACAAGCGGACGACTCCCCTGCAATATGAGGAAGCGAGGGTGCGTGCGGCCGCCTACGTATTGGAAGTGCTGCGCGAACGCGGAAGCGGAGGCGAGGGCGCGGCGGGCCGCAGCGGAGAAGCGATGTCGGAGCTGCTCTATTATGCGGAGCACCCGATCCTGCGGGCGCATTATCATGCGGGAGAGTCTTCCACTTACCGCTGGGTGGACCTCGAAGAGCGTCTGCTGCCGCTGGCCGCCGCCTATCTCGAACGCCGGCGCGAAGGCGCGGCGGCGCAAGCGGTCGCCTGCGCCGATCCGGCAAGCGGCGGCGTGTTCCGCTATGCGCTGTCGGCCGAGCAAAGCGTGCTGCGCCTTGCGGGCATCGGCGCAGAGGAGCTGCGTGATCCGCGAGCGGTCCGCAAGCTGCTGCTGACGGAGACGGGCGAAGCCACGGGATTGGCCATCATCTGGCCGATCTCGCCGGCAACGGAGAGCCTGCTGCGCGGCAGTCCCTTTACCGCCGCTTACATGAAGTCGAGGACGTCCGGCGATCTGGAAGAGTTGTATAACGGGCGGAGCGCCTTCATCCGCACGATCGACGTGGCGGAACTGGCGGATGACGGACTGCGCCACGCGTCTTTCCGGATGCTGCTTGACTGCCTGTACGCCTACACGACGATTGCCGCGTCGCCGCCTCCGCTGGCGTTCTATACAGACAGCCATCGCAGCGTCGGGTTCGAGAAGGTAGCCGATGCCCGGCATGGGGCTTACGGGGCGGAGCATGGGCTGGCGGATGTCTACGAGCTGCGGCTCGCGGGAGAGGAGTTCGTTCGCTATGCTTCCCGCATGATCGGCCTCCCTGCCGAGCGGGTCGCCGTCTCCCGCGCTGAGGCCGCGGCCGCGGAGCCGGCGAACGGGCCCTTCGCCCTGCCGGCCCCGCAAGAGCCGCTCACGGAGCGGGAACGGCAAGTGGCGCTGTTGTTGGCAGAGGGGAGGACGCTCGCGGAGATTGCCGGCTCGGTTTTCGTCAGCGTCGTCACGGTCAAGAAGCACGTCGGCGCGATCTACCGCAAATACGGCGTCTCGAACCGGGCGCAGTTCATGGGCGTTCTACTCCAACGAACCTAAAAAAGCCTGCAAGGGCAGGCGGCGTATAGCCGCGCTGCACCTTGCAGGCTTGCTTGTTGTTGAATCAAAACGTAAAGCGTGTCCCCCAAAGCGGACGAAAGCGAAGGTCGGATGGGTGATAGACTGATGTCTTCGATACTGACATTAGAACCCGCTGAAGCTTTGTCCGCCCGGACAAAAGCGTGCCCAGTTCGAAGCAACCCGCCCACCGCGAACAAACGCATCCCCGCGAAGAGGGTGTCCAGAGGGCGAAGTCCTTTGGTTCCCCTCCGCTGGAGGGCAATGCCGTCAGGTTAAGCCCGTCAAGACGGTGGAGGAGACTGCTTAAGCCATCCGCGCCTGCAATAACGACGCCACTGTCGTTATTGCTCGTCCGCAGGCCATCCGCGCCTGCAAATAGCGACGAATACATCCTTCATTGCAGGCGCGCGCATATTTCACCCGAACGTTTCCCCTTAACCTGACAGCATTGCGCTGGAGGGGGAAGGGGCGAGGGTAAGGGCGAAGCCTTTTTACAATCTCCCTTTCTCGGCCAGCATGAAGATCGTCAGCACGAACATCGCGTGCGACCAGGTGAGCGGCACGACCCAAGCGGTCTCGCCCGTCGCTTTGTCCACTTGCTCCGGCAGCAGGCCGGTATGCGTGCGGTGGTCCATCGCCCAGCGCAGATGTTTCTTTGCTTCGTCGTATTGGCCGTTCGCGATCCGGTAGTGGGCCAGCCAGAGCGTCGTCAGCACCCAAGGGTTGCCGCCCGCGTACGTGTCATCCTCGTAGCGCTTGATGCCGCCTACGCCCGGCATCGTCAGCTCGCGCTCCACGACGTCGGCCGTCTTCTGCATCCGCGCATCTTCCGGCGCCACGGCGCCGAATGGCACGGAGATGCCGAGAAGGCTGATGTCGATGACCGGATCGTGCTGCACATGATGCGTCACGTAGCCTTTAGCGGTCGTCTTCGTGAACACTTGCTCGCCGCGCTCGGCCGCCTCGTGGTACACGTGCGGATAGACGGTGAGTTTAAGCGCGCGGTAGAAGCTGTCGCGTGCTTCATTGAAGCCGTGATCGGAAAGTCCGGCCGACACCTGGCTCGCCGCAGCCGACCATTCGGAGGCGAGATCAGCCTTGCCTTGGAGTTCCGCGAACGACGCCGCAGCGCTCAGCCCGCCGAATACGGCAGCGGCCGAATACGTGTGTTCCGCCTCGCGCTCTTCCCACAGATCGCGGCTCGGACGCGGAAGGCCCGTCTCCGGATCGAGGGTCGTGACGAGGAACGCGGCGCCCTTGGCGACCGCCGGCCATACGCGATCGGCGAAGTCGCGGGAACCGGTATGCTTATAATGCTCCCACATGCCCCAGATCAGCGATGCGCCTTCGTCCAGCTGGATCCCCCAGGATGGCGCCAGGCTGCCGTCGTGGAAGTGGCGCTGCTGCCAGGAGCCGTCCGGATCCTGCGCGGTGAGCGCCCAATCGTAGAACCGGTCGGTCAGGCTGCCGAGGCCCGCTTTGTCCAGCGCGGTCGTGATGAACGCCGCGTCGCGTCCCCAGCAGTAGGAATAGCCGCCGCAACGGGTGAAGTTCTCGTCGAACTCCGGCGCCGCGACGATGCTGCCCGTCTTCTCGTCGGACATCAGCTTGAACATGAGCAGGGAACGGACGTACAGGTCTTTGATCTCCGGGTCGTCGGTCGGGCAAGGCGTGGCCGCGGCGACGAATTCATGCCAATATTGCGAGGTCTCGGCGAACCACTCGTTGGAAGGCTTGGATTTCGCTTTCGCAAGCGCCGCGAGCGATTCGAAGCGGTCGTTGCCTGCCGCGATATAGACCGGAATGGTAACCGAAGCGCCCGGCGCCAGATCTGCTACTTTCCAGCTGAGGCTGCCGTCGGTCGTCATTTCGATCACGCTGCCGCGCAGCGCGCCGGTGTCGGCCGCTTCCCACGCGAAGCCCGCCTGGAAACCTGTGCAAACGTTTGAACTACCGATTGAAAAAAAATACCGGTGACGGTAATGGACGATCGCGTCAGCCTCTTCATCGAAGAAGACGGTGTTGTATAGCTTGTTCTCGGTGATGTTGAATGACGAGTAGAACATGAACTGGAACGAAACCGGCTCGTCGCCCGTGTTCGTGAACGTATAATCGCGCACGTGAAAATCTTCGCCCGGTACGGCATAATCGACCGTGACCGCCGTTACCGGCAGCGAGCGGTGGCTCGCCGTCACGCGGAAAATATTCGTGTCTTGCACGTAGGCCGCTTCGTGCGTCCAGCCGTAGTCCGGCTCATCGAACCACGACGTGCCGCCCAGCCCGTTCTCGAAGAACAGGCCGCTGCGAATTTTGTCCACATGCTGCGGGAAGTCGATGTTCGGCCACCATAGACGGTACATGCGGCCGGTATTGCCGAGAGAAGCGAGGAAGCGGGAATTGCCCGTAATCGCGTCGATCAGGTAAGGTTTGTCGTTAATCAACAGAACTCACGTCCTTCTGGTATTAGGTTGAATGGAAGATTCGCGCACGATCAGCCGGTGCGGAATGACGATTTGGTTCTGCGGCAGCGGCTCGTCATGGACGGCGCGCAGCAGCGAGTGCGTCGCGGTGTAGCCCAGCTGGTACGTGCCGATGTCGATCGAGCTGATCGGCGTCGAAGCCAGCTCCGAGAGCGGGATGTTGTTGAAGCTGACCAGGCTCATGTCGCCTGGAACGCTGTAGCCAAGCTCGGTCAATCCGCGCAGGACGCCGAAGGCGAGCAAGTCGTCGAACACGACGAGCGCGGTCGGGCGCTCGGGCAGGCTCATGAAGAAGGACATCGCCCGGAAGCCGCTCTCCTGCAGAACGTCACCTTCGACGATCCACTCCAGCCGGCTCTCGAGGCCGGCTTCTTTAAGCGCCTGCAAGTAGCCGATCTGCCGGTCTTGCGAGACGACCAGATTCGGCGGGCCGCTGACGAAGCCGATCCGCTCGTGCCCTTGCGCGACGAAATGGTTCGTTGCTTCGTAGGCGGCCTGCACGTTGTTGTTGTCTATAGATATGATGTCCGGAAACTCTTCGCTTCGGCCGATTAGCACGAATGGAAAGTTATGCTGCTTCAGAAACTCGATGACGGGGTCGTTCTTGCGGGAGGAGAGCAAAATCAAACCGTCGACGCGGCCTCCGCGCACCAGGCGCGAAATCGTCTCCAGTTCGTCATGATCCGACGTGACCGTCGTCATGAGCATGTCATAGCCGGCTTTCGTCGCTTGCGTCACGATCCCTCGGATGAGCTCGCCGAAGAAGAAGTTCAAAAACAACTCTTCAGCCGGCCGAGGAAGCAGAATGCCGAGCGTCTGGGTCGTTTTCGACACAAGGCTCTTGGCCATTATGTTCGGATGATAGCCAAGCTCGTCCATGATCTCTTTAACCTTGCGCGCCGTCTCCGTGCTGATTCTCGGGTTGCCCGAGACGACCCTGGAGACGGTGGAAGGCGAGACGCCTGCGATTTTAGCCACATCTTTGATGGTTACCATAGTATTAATCCCCCGTTAGTGCAAACGTGTGCACAAGGTAGTCCTCTAATATATTTATGTTAAACGAGCATGAAGAAGATGTAAATAGTGAAAATGGCTGCAGCGACTTTCATGCAAAATTGTGATTTTCTTCGAAAAAGAGAGGAAAACGAAGCATTTCAAAGAACGTTCCGAGATTTTTCGCCCAGACGATACGTGCAAACGTTTTCCCAAAAACGAGTGCGTGTTGTATGATAACAGCATCGGTAAAACGCTTTCTTCCATAGGTTTCTCGCTGAAAACGATTTCCGAAGACTTTTTTGTCGAAAAATGCACAAACGTTTGCACAGCTTGTGCATGTTCCGAGGCCTGCTGCGGTAGAGCTTTTATCCTCTTTACGATCTGCCACTTAACCGAGGTTTATTCCCCCGGTGTCCTCCAATCGGCAGATTTGTAAATTGTGTAATGGTTCGGCAGTTTTTCGGGGACGCTACGGAGGAAGCCTTAAGACATGAGGCGGCCTAGGGAGACAAGCAACTTTCCGGCGCATGCGCGCCGGGCCAAAGAGAACAGCATTCGAAAGGGGTTTCTTCAATGAAAAAAGGCATCGCTCTGGTCAGCGTGCTGGCCATGTCGCTGACGCTGGCTGCATGCGGCGGTACGAACAACGAAGGTACGAACAACACGGGCACCAACGCTGGCACGACGAACGAAGGAACGAACGCGGGCGGCACGAACAATGCGGGCGGAGAGACGGCTGCGGAGCTCGTACCGGAAGAAGGCGCGTCGCTGCTCGTATGGGAAGCGAAAGAAGAGCGTCCTTTCGTAGAGCAAATGGCAAAAGAATTTAAAGAAAAATATAACGTTGACGTGCGCATTGAAGAAGTTGGCGCGGGCGACCAAGTCACGAAGCTGACGACAGACGGCCCTGCGGGCATCGGCGCTGACGTCGTATTGTTCCCGCACGACAACCTCGGCCGCGCGGTATCCGCAGGTCTGGTTCTGCCGAACGATACGTACGCAGAGCAAGCGAAAGCCGAGAACGCCGAGAATGCGGTATCGGCCGTTACCTATGACGGTGTGCTCTACGGCTACCCTCGCTCGGTCGAGACATACGCGATGTTCTACAACAAAGATCTGATCGCGACGCCTCCGACAACGTTCGACGAAGTGAAAGCATTCGCGAAAACGTTCAACGATCCAAAAGCGAATAAATACGCGTTCATGTGGGATATCGGCAACTTCTACTTCAGCTATCCGTTCCTGGCTACTACGGGCGGTTATGTGTTCGGCGGCGGCGGTCAAGACAAAGCCGACATCGGCCTGAACAACGCTGGCGCAGTTGAAGGCGCTACATACTTCAAAACGCTGAAAGACGAAGTGCTGCCGCTGAAATCCGGCGACGTGAACTACGACATCAAGAAAGGTCTGTTCACAGGCGGAACGCTTGCGATGAACATCGACGGTCCTTGGGCGATCGGCGACCTGAAGAAATCCGGCATCAACTTTGGCGCTGCGCCAATCCCTAGCATCAACGGCAAGCAATCCGTCTCGTTCTCGGGCGTTAAAGCTTGGTATGTCAACACGTTCACGAAATACCCGAACGCAGCGAAACTGTTCGCGCGTTACGCTTCGACGAAGGAAGCGCAACTTGCCGACTTCAAACTGACCGGCGCGATCCCTGCGAACAACGAAGCTTCTTCGGACCCGGCGGTTTCCGGCGATGAGCTGATCAAAGCATTCGTCGAGCAGTTCAAGAACTCGCAGCCAATGCCATCCATCCCAGAGATGGGCAACGTCTGGACGCCAATCGGCGCGGCGCTCTCCGACATCTGGAACGAGGGCAAAGATCCGAAAACATCGCTTGATAACGCGGTGAAGCAAATCCAAGACGCGAACGCTGCACAAGGTAGCTAATCCGTCCGTTCCGCTGACAACCATACTAAATAACACGCTGCCCGCCCCTCGTTCTCGAGGGGCGGGTGACGTGACATAAAGAGAAAACTGACAACAACGGGAAAGGAGCTGGGAGGGATGCATAGGCATCGTAACACGGCAACGGTATTATCCGTCCTGTCCATGGGACTCGGACAACTCTACAACCGCCAGTTCTTGAAGGGACTTCTCCTGCTGCTCGTCGAAGCCGCGGGCTTACTGTATTTTCTGCCGCGTCTTGGGGAAGCGATCTGGGGCGTCGTTACATTGGGCGACAAACCGCTTCATATGGAGAAAATCGGGGGCAAAATGGTCCCGGTGGCGGATCACTCGATCCAACTGCTCATCAACGGCTTGATCGTCTTGCTCATTCTAGGTATTTTTATTTGGATTTATATTTCCAACGTCAGGGATGCGTACCGAACCGGTAAGCACCGCGATGACGGCGGCACTCCCGCATCGTTCAAGGACACTATGCATTTCACGCTCGATAAGCGGTTCCCGCAGCTGCTCTTGACGCTGCCGGGCATCTCGATTCTGTTCTTGACGATCATGCCGATCATCATGGCGATCCTGCTGGCATTTACAAACTACTCGGCTCCTAACCACATTCCGCCGGCTAAGCTTGTCGATTGGGTCGGATTCCAGACGTTCATCGATTTAATCAGACTGAAGACGTGGAGCCACACGTTCTACGGCGTCTTCACCTGGACGGTCATCTGGGCGATTATCGCTACGGTTACGACGTACTTCGGCGGCTTGCTCGTCGCGCTTCTGATCGACCAGAAGGATATTAAGTTCAAAGGGCTGTGGCGCACGATCTTCATCGTGCCTTACGCGATTCCGCAGCTGATCTCGCTCCTGGTCATGCGCAACTTGTTCAACGGCCAGTTCGGTCCGATTAATCAATACCTCGGCTACTTCGGTCTTGGCGGTCTGCCGTGGCTGACGGATCCATTCTGGGCGAAAGTCACCGTCATTCTCGTCAACATGTGGGTCGGTATTCCGGTCTCCATGGTGCTCATCCTGGGCGTCTTGACCGCGATTCCGAAAGACCTGTACGAGGCGGCCGACGTGGACGGCGCGACGCCGTTCCAGAAGCTGCGCATTATCACGCTGCCGTTCGTTCTTTTTGCGACGGCACCGGTATTGATTATGCAGTTTGCGGGCAACATCAACAACTTCAACGTTATTTTCTTGCTGACGAACGGCGATCCGGTCAAAGGCGACTATCAATACGCGGGCGCAACGGACCTGCTCGTCACGTGGCTGTATAAGCTGACGCTCAACCAGAGCAAATTCAACATGGCATCGGCAATCGGGATTATTATCTTCCTGGTCGTGGCATCCCTGTCCATCTGGAGCTACCGCCGTTCCAAATCGTACAAAGAGGAGGACATGATTCAATGAGCCAGAAATCTCGCGGCGTCTTCCGCTTAACGTTGTCCTATATCATCATTTTGTTCTTGGCGGTGTGCGCGCTGTATCCGGCGGTGTGGGTGCTTTTCTCCTCCCTGCGTCCGGGCAGCTCGCTGTTCGCGCCGACGTTCTTCCCTGAGAATCCGACGTTCGATCACTTCCGGGAATTGTTCACGAACCCGAGCTTCCAATACGGTACGTGGTACTTGAACACGCTGAAGATCGCGACCGTCACGATGATTCTCTCGACGCTCTTGACGACGATCAGCATGTACGCGCTGTCGCGCTTCCGCTTCAAGGGGCGGAAGAACATTCTTACTCTGATGCTTATTCTGGGGATGTTCCCGAGCTTCATGAGCATGGTCGCGGTGTATATCCTGCTGCTTCAGCTTAACTTGCTGGATACGCACACGGCGCTGATCCTGGTGTACTCGTCCGGTTCCGTACTGGGCGGCTTTATCGTCAAAGGCTTCTACGACACGATTCCGCGCAGCTTGGATGAAGCGGCACGGATCGACGGCGCGAGCCACTTTACGATTTTCTGGCGCATTATGCTGCCGCTGTCGCGTCCGATGCTGACGTACATCGCGCTGACGACGTTCACCGGCGCATGGGTCGACTTCATCTTCGCCCGCCTCGTGCTCCGCAGCAAAGAGAACTGGACGCTCGCGGTCGGCATGTGGGATATGGTCGCCAACTTCCAGAATTCGAACTTCACGATGTTCGCCGCCGGCGCGGTGCTCATCGCCATTCCGATCATGATTCTGTTCGCCTTCCTGCAGAAGTTCCTCGTTCAAGGACTTACGGCAGGGGCATCGAAAGGATGATCTTCATATGCGCGTGAAAGGCACTTCCGCACGCGCTTGGATCGGGGCTGCGCTTGGCGCAGCCCTGCTTCTTGCGGCGGTCGGCTGTACGTCGAATAACAACGCGGGTAACGCCGGAGACGGCAATCAGGCAAGCGAGAGCGCGAATACAGGCCAGAATGCGGCGAAGAACGGTCAAGCTGCGGTGAAGACGGCTTCGATCGACGAGCAGCCGTCGACCGTCTGGTACGAACTGTTCGTCCGCTCGTTCTACGATACGAACGGCGATGGCATCGGCGATTTGAACGGCGTGACGCAGAAGCTGGATTACTTGAAGGACCTCGGCGTGGAAGGCATTTGGCTGATGCCGATCAACGCTTCGCCGAGCTATCACGGCTATGATGTGACGGACTACTATAGCGTCAACCCGCAATATGGCACGATGGACGATATGAAGAAGATGCTGGACGAAGCGCACAAGCGCGGCATCAAGGTCATCATGGACCTGGTCGTCAATCACACGAGCAAAGAGCACCCGTGGTTCAAGGAAGCCGCGGCCGATCCGAACAGCAAGTACCGCAGCTGGTACACGTTCAAGGACGCTTCCGGGCAATTGCCAGGCGACGGCGCGACAGGCGGCAACCCGTGGCATTCCTCCGGCGGCTACAAGTACCTGGGCGTCTTCTGGGAAGGCATGCCGGATCTGAACTTCGACGAGCCGGCGGTGCGGGCGGAGATGATCAAGGCCGGCCAGTTCTGGCTCGACCAAGGACTTGACGGCTTCCGTCTGGACGCGGCCAAACATATCTATGGCGACTTCAAATCGACGATCAATACGCCGGACGTCCAGAAGAAAAACCAGGCGTGGTGGCAAGAATTCCGCGCAGGCTTGAACGAGAAAAAGAAGGACGCTTATCTCGTAGGCGAAGTATGGGATTCTCCGGTTATCGTCGCGCCGTATTTGGATAAAGCGCTCGACTCCGGCTTCAACTTCGACTTGGCGACGAAGCTGCTCTCCGCGGCCGACACCGAGACGAACCCCGACGTGGCGTTCTCGCTCGATCGGGTGTACGGCATGTACGAGCAATCGTCGGGCGGCACGTTCGTCGACGCGACGTTCCTGGCCAACCACGACCAGAACCGGGCGATGAGCGTGCTGAAGGGCAACCTCGACCATGCCAAAATGGCCGCGGCGCTGCAGTTCACGCTGCCGGGCAACCCGTTCATCTACTATGGCGAGGAAATCGGCATGCAGGGGATGAAGCCCGACGAAGCGATTCGCGAGCCGATGCCGTGGTACGCGGCGAAGGAAGGCGGCGAAGGCCAGACGAAGTGGGAGGCTTCCCGCTACTGGAAGGAAGGCGCGAACGTCGAGACGCAGCTGAAGGACGAGAACTCGCTGCTCGCCTTCTACAAAGAGCTCATCGCATGGCGCAAGGAGCTGCCGGCGCTTCGTAACGGCGGCATCAAGGAATACAAGATCGACAATCCGCAGATCGGCTCGTACCTCCGCGTCACGGCGGACGATCAGGTGCTTGTCGTGCATAACATGAGCGGCACCGAGCAGAAGGTCCAATTGACCGAAGGCGAGTTCGCGGAGATCGCGAAGCAGAGCAAGGAAGGCGCCACGCTGGACGGCGCCGCGCTCGTGCTGCCGGCTTACAGCACGGTCGTGCTGCATTAGAGAGAAACTTGATCGGCGAGCGGTCATGCTCTGGAAGATAAGTCCCCCGAATTGGCGGCTGCCGCGGATTCGGGGGACTTTTTTGTTTGCGCGCGGACCGTTCGCCGAGCGGGCCAAGCGCCACAGGCATGTTTCAGGATGCGGACAATACCTTTATAAGAGAAGGAAGGGGCTAACGCGGCGTTCGCTGAGGAGAGGACGATAACGCTTCAGATAGGGGCGAAGGATCATGAGCTGGTACATCCATTTGACATATAAGCGAAAGGAGACGGACACCATGACGAAATCGAATCGGAACGAGGAGGATATCCAAGCGCAGAAGAGAGACGTCGAGGCGGCAGCGGGGACAGGGCGACGCGACCATCCAGAGCAGTATCCGACCGATAACCCGAGTTTGTTCGACATGTGGGAGAGCGAGCGCAACGTCGATCCGATCCCGGTCGAAGAGCTGAACATCGGGGTGAAGGACGAGCGCCGCAAGACGCATACGAAGGATGAGTCGTCCAGTCCGGACAAGTATCATTCCGGCTTCAAGCAGTAATCTCCGCGCCGCCTGCGCAATCAAGAAGACGCCTCCCGGTGGCGAATGCCAGCTGGGAGGCGTCTTCGTCTTGCGTCGGAGGAGCTGGGGCTCCCTACTCGGTTGCCGTTACTCGGTCCATGTAGGATTCATCGATAATGGCCTTCGGATTGTTCTTCCAATATGTATAAGCGGCATAACCCTTCTCGCCCGCCAGCTTAAAGGCGGCAATCGGCGCGAATCGGCTCTTGGTCTTGTCCAGACGATAGGTGACGAAGGCGTACTCCTTCGTATTCTCGGTGTATTCGACGTTCTGGAACTGGCCGTCGACGCCGGTCGGACGGATGGCGTGGCTAATGCCGTAGCTAAGTCCAAGCACCTTCTTCAGCTTGCCGTTCACCATTGTGAAGATGTTGTAGCTGGAGACCGGACCGCTCTCGCAAGTCGAGAAGACAAGCAGGTTCGGCTTAGCCTTGATCGTGTACACGAACGAATACTTGCCTGTCAGCGGGAAGCTGCCGGGATCGATGATTTCGGCCTTCGACGCGCCTTTCTTGAAATACGCGATGCGGTACTGGTTCATGTACAGGTTGGTGCCTTGCGCGGGGCATGTGGCGGGCTTGGTCTTGATGTTCGTCTCTTTGCCGATCGGATAAACGAACACGTTGTACGTGAGCGAGCCTTCGGTCTGCAAGGTCGAATACCGGCTCTTCTTGGTGTAAGTCGCGACAAGCTTGTCGTACGCGGATACCGCCTTGGTTGCGGCTTCCGCGGGGACGGACAGCCCGAGCATAACAATGAGACAGAGCAGACCCCAAGTCGTCAGCTTTTTCATATCCCTCTCCCTTATCCCATAAGACTTTTACATAATTCGCCATTATTCTTCATTATACCAATATTTCGGGACTGAAGAAATGGGAGGGGAGTAATAAATAAGGACAGCCCCAGGCAATTGGAATGCCCGGGGCTGTCCTTATACTGTCAGGTTAGAGGGGCTGCGCCCTTTTGAGCCCGCTTTGGTTGCTCCCTCCCCCTTCCCCCTCCGCTGAGGGGAACCAGAGGACTTTGCATATGCTTTCGAAGTCGTTTTCCATTCGGAAAACGTTTACCTCTGGACTCCCTCTTCGTGCTGACTACGTGGGTTGTGGTCGGCGGTTAGGCTTGAGCGGGGCACGCTTTTGTCCTGACGGACAAAGCTTCAGTGGGGGTCAAGTCCTTCCACAGACATAAGCGCGGGTAGAGGTTACGGCTATCTAAGCGTCCAGCAGCTGCAGAACGGTGAAGCCGTATTCCGGCAGCGAGAGCGTCACTTCTTTGTTAACTACGCTCACGGTCTCGCCCGTGAAGGCGTTGCGCCATGTGCCGGTCTGCGCTGCAGCCTTGACCGTACGGGAGCGGCCGCCCGCGTTCATCGCGATGATGAAGCGGTCGGATGCCGCTTCGCCTATGCGCTCGTAGACGATGGCCGCATCGCGCGCTTCCGCGTGCAGGAAGCGGATATCCATGGAGCGGAGCGACTGGTGATCCTTGCGCAGCGCAATGAGCGTGCGGTAGAAGCGGAGCAGCTCGCCGTTCTGATCGGCCTCATCCCACACCATGCATTTGCGGCAGTCCGGATCGTGGCCGCCGGTCATGCCGACCTCGTCGCCGTAGTAGATGCACGGCGTGCCCGGGTAGGTGAGCTGGAACAGCGCAGCCAGCTTCATCCGGCGCTCGTCGCCGCTGCACAGCGTCAGCAGGCGAGCCGTGTCATGGCTGTCTAGCAGGTTGAACGCCACTTCGCCGACTTGTTGCGGATACGCGCCCAGCTGCTTGCCGATCGCATTGGCGAAGCCGGCGCCGTCGATTTTGCCGTAAGCGGCGTAATCGAGCACCGCGTTCGTGAACGGGTAGTTCATGACCGCGTCGAACTGGTCGCCCTGCAGCCACATCATGGAGTCGTGCCAGATCTCGCCGAGAATGTACGCATCCTTATTAACGGATTTGACTGTCTGACGGAATTCGCGCCAGAACTGGTGGTCGACCTCATTGGCGACGTCCAGGCGCCAGCCGTCGATGCCGATCTCCTCGATCCAGTATTTCGCCGCGCCGAGCAGGTACTTCTTCACGTCTTCGTTCTCCGTGTTCAGCTTCGGCATGATCGGCTCGAACGCGAACGTGTCGTACGTCGGAATGCCATTCTCGACGCGCAGCGGCCAGTCGCGCACGTAGAACCAGTCGGCGTATTCCGACTGCGCGCCTTTCTCTTTCACGTCGAGGAACGGACCGAACGTCGCGCCCGCATGGTTGAAGACGGCGTCGAGAAGGACGCGGATGCCGCGCTTGTGGCACGCATCGACGAGTTCCTTCACCTTCTCGTTGGTGCCGAAATGCTTGTCGACGCGCATGTAATCCTGCGTATCGTATTTGTGATTCGTCGTCGCCTCGAAGATCGGACAGAAGTAGATCGCGTTAATGCCGAGGTCGGACAGGTAATCGAGATGATCGATAACCCCTTGCAGGTCGCCGCCGAAGAAATTGCTCGGCGTCGGCTTGCCGCCCCACGGCTCGACGTTCGCCGGATCGTTGGACGGATCGCCGTTGGCGAAGCGTTCCGGGAAGATTTGATAGAAGACGGCGTCCTTCACCCATGCTGGCGGCTCGAACACGTCGATCGGGTTGATGAACGGATAGTCGAACGCCTCGAGCGAATGGGCCGGCTGGTTCTTCTCGAATCCTTTCTCGGTCATCCACAGCTTCTTCGTGCCTTTCTCCAGTTGGAAGAAATAGCGCAGACGGCGATAAGGCGGCTTCACGGCTGCTTCCCAGTAATCGAACAGCTCATCCGAGGCGAAAATGCGCATCGGCACTTTGCGGACGGTCGTGTCCCAAGCGTATTTGTCGCCGGCGACGGCAACGACGCGATCCATGTCGCCTCGCTTCGTACGGATGCGGACGTGGATCGTCTCGCGGTCGTAGGCGTACGACCAGTTTTGTTTCGGACGGTGGTAAATGGCTTCGAGCTGCATGTCTATTCACGCTCCTAATCGGTTCGGTGGGGCCTATGCGATGACGCGAGGCGAAACGGCTGTGGCCGTCTTTTAGCGGCGCGCGCGAGTTTCGTTCCGGTGACATAGAGGCTGAAGTATAAGCGTGAAACTTATACTCTCCTATATGGCAAAAAAGGTACAACCTCATATCGGAATAAGAGGTTGTACCTTAGGGTAGCATGGCCTTTAAGTTATGTTTTTATTATAGCATGCCAAGCGCGGTGGTCAAACGGGGAGAGCGGACAAAAGTTTGTGCGATTTTGCCCTGACGCGCCGGAAGTGCGGCAGGGCTCGGACGTTGACAGGGGGGGACTGCGACGTTACAATCATGTGAGACTAACGATCGTTAGGCAGATTCGCCGGGCGTTGCGATAGGCCTAGGGGGCTGCCAATGAACGGCGGATTGGCACACAAGCGTTAATATGGGGGATTCGCATGACGGCTAACAGAATCAAGCAAGCGGCGATGACGCTGTTTACCGAGTCGGGATACGAGGGCGCGTCGTTGTCGGAGATCGCGAAGCTCGTCGGCATCAAGACGCCGTCGATCTACGCGCATTTCGAATCGAAGGAGCAGCTGTTCTTGTCGCTGCTGACGGACGTGATCGAAGAGGAGCGGGGCCGCTTCGCGGCTTTGGTCGCGAATACGGAGGGAATTGCGCCGATCGAGAGGGTGCGCGCCGCATTCGGGTTCTTCAGCGATGCGGACGCGACGAAGGCGCAATCGTTCCTGAAGCGGGCGATCATGGTGCCGCCGCGGCATCTGCGCGACCGGATCCGCTCGGATTTCGCGGCGTACGAGCAATTCCTCGATGAACGGCTGGCCGCGCTGTTCCGGGCCTGCTTGAAGGAAGGGACGGCGGAGGCGGGCGACGTACGAACGCTTACGGCGCTGTTCTACGGCCTTGTCGACGGCTTGATCGTGGAGCAGGAAGCCTATGAAGAGGCGGTCTACCGGGAGCGGCAGCAGATGCTCTGGGCATGGTTCCGGAACGCTTTATTGGGCAGGTAAGCGCTGGCGTTCAGGAACGGTTGACAGCGACGGCTCGCCCTCGAATACGGCCCGCTATGCGCGGCGAGGAGAGTGCGGAAGAAGGCGGGGTTGCACTGCGGCGGAGAGACTTTGCGAGTGCGAGGGACTCCCGCGGTTGCCTCGTGGAGGATAAGGAGGATTACGATGGGTTGGATTTACGTATTTATCGGCGGCTTGTTCGAGATTGGCTGGGCCTACGGCCTGCGGGCATCGGAAGGATTCACGAAGCCGATTCCGAGCGCGCTTACTGTCATTACGCTTGCAATCAGCTTCTATTTGTTCGCCAAGGCGATGCGCATGCTGGAGATCGGCACCGCATACGCGGTCTATACCGGCATTGGCACGGCGGGCACGGCCATTATCGGCATGCTCGTGCTGGGCGAGCCGGCGGATGCGCTGCGCATCTTTTTCGTCGCGCTGCTGGTGGGCGGCATTATTGGCATTAAGCTCATTTCGGATGACGACAAGCCGTCGGGCGAGGAAGCGACGAAGCCGGCAAGCGCCCGGGAAAGCGGCGGGCAGGCTGATCTATAAGGCTTTGGACGTGAAGTGACGCGAGGAGAGTGAGCCTGCCGGGATGATTACAGTGCCGGGGAGCGCTATGGATGGACGACGGCGCAGAACGGTGCGCGTTCGCGAATAGAGGATAAGGAAGGGATCGAGATGGCGTGGGTGTTTTTGCTGCTGTCCGGACTAAGCGAGATGAGCGGCGTGACGTTCATGAAGCTGTCGGAGGGCTTTAGGAAGTGGAAAGGGACGGCCGGGGCGATCGTGTCGGGGATTTTCAGCTTCTATTTCTTGTCGCTGGCGCTGCGAGAGATTCCGATCAGCACGGCATACGGCGTGTGGACCGGGATTGGCTCGGCGGGGAGCGTGCTGCTTGGCATGATGCTGTTCGGCGAATCGCGTGATCGGCGGAAATTGTTATTTATCGCGATGATTATCGCGGGCGTGGCGGGACTTCGGATCGTTGGCGGCGGGCATTAGACCGGGCGCCGGCGGTCTTTCTTTTTGACTGGAAGCCCCTTACAATGGAGGCAGGATAACAGAAGGAGCGCACCGTCAAGTGAGCGAGAAACGCGATTGGGAACGAGAGAAGAATGGCGAAGATCAGGGTCGGAGTGGCGTAAGTCCCAATAAGCCCGAGTGGGATCGTGGCGATCGGTTCGAGGCGCACGATAAGACCGATCGGGATCGGGATATGATGAAAGGGCACGACGATGCGGCAGATGGGGAGGAGCTGAAGCGGTTCATCGAGCGGGACTTGCTGCCGGAGCTGGAACTGGCTAGCGTTAATCCGACAGAGCCGATCGTCGTACGCAAGCAGCCTTCGTCGTGGATCCGGTTGGGCGCGGGTAACTACGCGGGCGTCTTTACGCATCCGAAGCTTGCCGACTGGGTCGTGAAGGTGTACGCGCCGGGGCGCGAAGGATTCGAAGCGGAGACGGAGGTATACCGCCGGCTCGGGGAACATCCTGCGTTTGCCAGCTGCAAGCTGTCCGCCGAAGCGGGCGGCCACCGCTACCTGGTGCTCAAGCGGCTGCGGGGCAAGACGCTGTACCAGTGCATGCTCGACTGCACGCGGATCGCGCCGCGCGTCATCGCCGATATCGACGAGGCGCTCGACTACGCGAGAAGCAAGGGGCTCTACCCGCACGACGTCCACGGCAAGAATGTCATGCAGCACGAGGGACGCGGCATCGTCGTCGACGTCTCCGATTTTCTGAAGACGGAGCCCTGCCGGATGTGGGACGACTTGAAGAATGCCTATCACCGCGTATACGTGCCGTATCTCTCCAAACTGCCGTTCCCGATACCGGAATGGATGATGGATGGCGTGCGCAAAGGCTACCGGCTGTTCCGGGGCAATCGAAAGCAGCGGTAGGGACCACGCCTTGTGACGGCAATCGTGGGCTGCATCCAAGCTATAGGTGTGCCGCATGGGTGGCGATTCGCAATCGAGGGGCAGCCGATGGGTGCCCCTCGTCCCTCTTATGAATCCCATACGACTGGGACCGGCTTCAGGCTTGCGCAGCCCGGCTGATTGCTTGGACCAGCTTGACCGGCGGGTAGGCGCCGGACAGCGCGAAGCGGCCGCCGAAGATAAACAGGGGACCGCCTTGGATACCGAGCCGAGCTGCCCTAGTCATGTCCGCGGCGACGATATCTTCGCCTTCCCCGCGCTTCAGCGCCTCCAGCACGTCGGCTGCCTCAGCTTCAGCCAACGCGGCGATCGCCTCGATCTCCCCGATTGCCGCAATGTCGCGGCCTTCCTCGAAGACGGCTCGGAACAAGGCGTCGATGGCCTTGGGCTTGAGCGGCTCTGGCAGCAGCGCGACGAACCGATGTGCCAGACGCGTATTCGGCATCCGTGTCATGAGGTCGAAGCGCAGCGATAAGCCCGCGGCCGCACCGGCTGCCGCGACCTGGCTTAGCGCCTGCGCCGCCTCGCCGTGCGCCGCATGGCGGAAAGGCATGCCTTCCGGCGGAAGCTTGGGATCAAGCTGATAGGCGCGGTACGTGAGGCGGACCGGCTCGCCGCCTTGCGCGTGCCAGCGGTCGATCGCGCCCGTGAGATTGTGGTAGCCGATACGGCACCAAGGGCAGAATAAATCATAATAGAACTCAATAAGCATGGGATCTCCTTCGCGGCTCGCATGGCGCGGGCGGCGGATTGGCACGCGGCGCGCGCGTCCGTATCGGACGAGCCTATGGCTCCATGCTAAGGCAGCGGCTGATCGACCGCAAGATCAGAATGCGGCGAAATGGGTACATCTATTCTAGAATCAACACGCGGCGAACCCGGAGGAGGTGCATCCGCATTATGATACGGATCGGGCTATGCGGATGGGGCGACCATCCGACGCTATATAAAGACGCGAAAGAGAAAAACAAGCTGGCCGCCTACGCGAACTGGTTCCCGGCGGTGGAAGTCGACAGCTCCTTCTATGCCGTACAAGCGCCGAAGCTAGCCGAGAAGTGGGTGTCGGAGACACACGCGGACTTTCGTTTCATCGTCAAAGCCTATCAGGGCATGACCGGTCACGCCCGGGGCGGGGCGAATAGGCCGTTCGAGAGCGAGGAGGCGATGTACAAGGCGTTTCGCGAATCGATCGAGCCGATCCGGGCGGCCGGCAAGCTGGACGCGGTGCTTTTTCAATATCCGCCGTGGTTTGCGTGCACCCGGTTCCACGTGGAAGAGCTGCGGGCGGCCAAGCGCAGAATGGAGGACATTCCATGCGCCCTGGAGTTCCGCAATCAAAGCTGGTATGCGCCCGGTAACCGGGAGCGGACCATCGCGTTCACGAAGCGTGAAGGCTGGATTCATACCGTATGCGACGAGCCGCAAGCCGGCGAAGGTTCTGTGCCGATCGTGGAGGCGGTAACCGACGAGGGGCTGGCGCTCGTCCGGCTGCACGGCCGCAACGTCTCCGGTTGGAATAGCGCGGGACAGCCCAATTGGCGAGATGTTCGGTACTTGTACCGGTACAGCGAACAGGAGCTGACGGAATGGGCGGAGCGCATCGTCAAGCTTGAGCGGGAAGCACGTCAGGTGGTCGTCCTGTTCAACAACAATTCCGGCGGGGATGCCGCGGACAATGGGCTTGAGCTGATGCGTATGCTGGGCCAGACGCCGCCGCGCGGGAGCTTCGAGCGTCCTGCCGATCCGCAGCCGGAACCTGTTGAACAGCTCGATCTGTTTGATTTGACGTGAGCGTGGTAAGGTAAGGTAGGCTTGTTGCAAACCGATCAGCTGGCGTGCCATGAATAGGCGAAACAAGCTTTCCGTACAATAAGGAAGACCCGCGTTGACAAACTCAACTGTAACTGATATTATTACAGTATAAAGCGGGGTGGCCGTAGCAGATGAACAGCGAATTTACGATAGCCGTGCACAGTCTTGTTTATTTGGCTTATTTGCCGGAGCGGATGGCGCCGAGTGAAGTGATTGCCGAGAACGTGGCGACGAACCCGGCGCGCATTCGCAAGGTGATGAGCCATCTGCGCAAGGGCGGGTACGTCGATACGCGCGAAGGCGCGGGCGGCGGATACCGGCTGACGCTTGATCCCGCTGTTGTTTCGCTGGCCGATATTTACCGGCTGATGGCGCAGGGCTCCGTTATCCCGAGCTGGTGCTCGGGCGATCCGGATTCCGATTGCGTGGTCGGTTCGAATATGCGTTCGGTCATGGATGGCATATTTTGCACGGCGGAGAAGCAGCTTGAGAGTTATTTCGGCGGCATTACGATCGCGGACGTGCTTGGGCGGATCAAAGTGTGCAAGTAATGTTTTTTCGGCAGGGCGGGTTCCTTCGACTTGACCGCCAGCTTGGCGCGAAGAAGGTTCCCTGTTTATACAAGAACCCCATATTCGTTGGAGAGGATGATTGACAATGGCAGTAGCATTGACAAAAGATACGTTCAACCAAAGCATCGAGAGCGGCGTAACGCTCGTAGACTTCTGGGCGCCATGGTGCGGTCCTTGCAAAATGCAGCTCCCGATCGTAGAAGAGCTGTCCACTGAACTGTCCGGCACGGCGACGATCGCAAAAATCAACGTCGACGAAGAGCCTGAGCTCGCTTCCCAATTCGGCGTTATGAGCATTCCGACGCTGATCCTGTTCAAAGACGGCCAGCCGGTCGACAAAATGGTCGGTCTGCAGTCGAAAGACTCCCTGAAAAACAAAATCCAAGGCCAACTGTAAGAAGGTCTTGATCGCCAAACGGACGGCTGCCGTTCGTTTTGGTCCGAACCCGATGGGGCATATGCTCCGTCGGGTTTTTGCGTTCGGCGGGCGTTTCGCGGGAGGCGGGAGAGGCTCACGCCGACACGAGCCGAACGCTGCCGGTCGCGCTGGCGGGCGTTTGGTCCATTCGTGAGGCCGGCGTAAAATACATTGACCGTGTTGTTTGATTGCGTTATATTCTATTAAAACCACATAAATAGTCATTATTCAAAGTAAATGGTCAATGGAGGCGTCGCGAATGGGAAAGACGATCGTGCTGGTGCTGGATGGGCTGCGCTATGATGTCATGCGGTCATCGATGGGGTATTTGAATCATTTGGTAGAGAAAGGGCAGGCAGCGGTCTATAAGGTCAAATCCGAGCTGCCCAGCCTGTCGCGGCCGCTCTATGAGGTGCTGCTGACCGGCACGCCTGCGCACGTGAACGGGATCGTCTCGAATGCTGTCGCACGTCTATCGAATCAGGAAAGTTTGTTCCATCTTGCGCGGCAACGCGGGCTGACGACGGCGGCCGCTGCCTACCACTGGGTCAGCGAGTTGTATCAGAAAGCGCCTTTTGAGGCGTCCGACCGCATTCAGCTGAATACGGACAGGCCGATTCAGCACGGCATGTTTTATTACGACGACCGGTATCCGGATTCGCATTTGATCGCGGACGCGGAATTTTTAAGGACGTCGTTCGATCCGGATTTGCTGTATATCCATACGATGAACGTCGACGACGCCGGGCACAAATTCACGTCGGATTCGCCGCAGTACCGCGGGGAGGCGCTTCGTCTGGATGGGACGCTGGCGATGGTGCTGCCGGCATGGATCGCGGCGGGCTACAACATCGTCATTACGGCCGACCATGGCATGAACGCGGACGGACATCACGGCGGAACGGGCGAGGCGGAGCGCGATGTTGGCTTGATCGGCATTGGCGAGGCGTTTATACCGGGCGAATATACCGACCATTACGTGCCGCAGCTGGCGGTCGCGCCGCTGATTTGCCGATTGCTCGACATGCCGCCGTCGTCGGCCATGACGAACGTCTCCTTCCCGGGGCTGCGGGTGGAAACGCCAGCGAGATAGTTGTTATTGCGCGGCGCAGGACAGGATTATTTCCCGGAAAATGATGAGTCGTGTCGATCGTGGGACGAGCTGCGTTATTTCAAGGGATGAGGGAAAGTTGCATAGGGTTGAGCCGTATCGCCAAGGGGGGATGCGGCTCATTTATTTGCTTGCATGGGGACGGCCAATGCGAGTGAGATAAAGGCTAACAGTTGGAGTTGCCAGGGAAGGCGGCGTGTTGGCGAGCTAGAGCGTTATAACGGGACACGAGGCGAGGAAAGTCGCGCGATTGTGATTGGAGTGTCGATAGCGAGCGCGCGGGGCGGCGGAAGTCATGCGATAGTGACTTGAGGATCGTTAATGGGTGCGCTGGGTGGAAGGGCGCGTGATGATGCTAGCTGCCCGGCGGCCATCCCTCTTTTTTAAACGAAATTTAACTTCCCATTCGCCCGGCGATTTCCTATGATGAGGGCACGATAAGGCTGACCCGGCGAGCCGGTCTTCCTTCTACTTCATATGAAAAGCTGGTGATGCGCGACATGCGAAGCGTGCTCTATATAGAAGACGATCTCGAAATCGGACGCTGGACGAAAGGCGATTTGGAAACGCGCGGTTATCAGGTGACGTGGCTCACGTCGGGCGAAGGCGCGGCGGAGCAGGTGCGCGAGGCGGATATTGTGGTGCTCGACGTCATGCTCCCGGGACTCGACGGCTTCACGGTCGGGCAGCGGCTGAAGCGAGAGGCGCCAGACGTGCCGATTCTGATGCTGTCCGCTCGCAGTTCGGTCGACGACAAGCTGCAGGGGCTGCAGTTCGCCGACGATTATTTGACGAAGCCGTTCCATCCGGAGGAGCTGGCCGCGAGGCTCGAGGTGCTGCTGCGCCGCTTCGGCCGGGACGAGGAGCGCGATATCCGCATCGGCCATCTGGCGATCGATCCCGCTCAGCCGTCGGTAGTCGATACCCGCAGCGGGGAGGAGATCGCGCTGACCGCCAAGCAGCTGCAAATTCTGCTGTATTTCCTCAAGCACCCGAACCAGATCGTTACGAAAGAGCAAATCTACGAGGCCGTATGGGGCGAGCCGTATATCGAAGGCGACAAAACGGTCATGGTGCACATCCGCTACCTGCGGGAGAAAATCGAGATCGATCCCGGCGCGCCGATGATCATTGAGACGATTCGCGGCTTGGGCTACCGGGTGAAGCGATGAAGATCTTCCGCTTCTTCAAGCTCAAGGATTCGCTTCTCTCCA
Organism: Paenibacillus aurantiacus; assembly: GCF_042431225.1. NCBI lineage: Bacteria > Bacillati > Bacillota > Bacilli > Caryophanales > Paenibacillaceae > Paenibacillus > Paenibacillus aurantiacus. Next base: position 398,322 of record NZ_JBHMDO010000022.1, read on the forward strand.
AATACGTGCTCATCATTCTATGCGCGATGATTCTGCTGCCTATGATGCTGCCGGTCGTCTCGCTTCTGACCTATTTGCCGCTGCAGTGGCGGGAGCGCGTCGGGATCGCGGACGAGCGCTACCGGGACGCCCAAGGGATGGAGAAGATGTGGCATGCGGAAGCCGCAAAGCTGGGCGGCGCGAGCGAGCCCGCCATCGCGGCCGCCCTGCGCGATATTCAGGCGCGCTATCCGAAGGCGGCGGTCTTCCGCGTCGACGCGCAGGGGCGAACCGGGTTTCAGCTCCCCGAGAACCCGGATCGCCCGGACGTGTGGACGACGGCCTATACGGTTGCATTCATGAAAGAGCGCTTCTACGGCGATCCGTATACGATCATCGCGTTCGTCGGAGAGGGACAGGATCAGGGCTTCATCGGCTTCGAGCTGCCGCGAAGCGCGATGCTGCCGAGCGGAGCAGCTTCGCCGTACGGGTCGGCCTGGATCGGCCTCTCGGTCGTGCTCGGCGGCGCCATGCTCATCTTGGCGCTATTCCTCTTCATCTCGCTGCTCTTCTTCTCCCGCATTCGGCGGCGGCTCGTGCGGCTGCAAGCGGCGATGACGGATCCGGCGGCGGCGGGCGGCATTCCCGCGCAGGTCGTCGTGCTGAATGGCGACGAGATCGGCCGGCTGGAGCAGGCGTTCAACGACATGGTCGCGAAGCTGGCGGCGAGCCGTGCCCGCGAGGCCGAGGAGGATGCGCTGCGCCGTGAACTCATCGCGAAGCTGTCGCACGATCTTCGCACGCCGCTGACGGCGATCCGAAGTCATGCGTATAGCTTGCAGGCCGAGCAGCTGAGCGAACGCGGCGCGGAGTCCGTTGCTTTCATCGAGAGCAAGACCGGGTACCTGGGCCAGCTGATCGAGAATCTGTTCTCGTATTCCCTGCTCTCCGCGGGCAAATATCCGTACCGTCCGGAGCGAGTCGATATCGTTCGGCTGGCGCGCACCTTCTTCATTGGCTGGTACCCGGTGTTCGAGCAGGCGGGCTTCGAGATCGACTTGGAGCTGCCGGAAGAAACTATCTACTGGAAGATCGACCCGCAGTGGCTCGGGCGCGTGCTCGATAATTACTGCCAGAACGCGCTGCGCCATGCCCGCAGCGGGCGGTACGTCCGGTTCGCGCTTCATCCGGAGGCCGGGGGCCGCCTCGTCATCGAAGACCATGGTCCGGGGATGAGCGGCAGCTCGCCCGAGCGGGGCGCGGGCCTCGGGTTGTCTATCGCCGCGCTAATGTTGAAGGAGATGGAGCTGCGGAGCGACGTGCGCACTGGAGAGACAGGCACGTGCATCACGATCGCGCCGCATTTTTTAAACGAAGCTTAAACGGGGCGGGCATGTTCCTTTAACCTAGCTTCGCTATGATGAATAGCGAGGTGAAGAACATGAACGAATGGATATTGCAAACGAACGGGCTGACGAAAAAGCTGGGCGGCAAAGCCGTCGTGAACGACGTCAGCATGCGCATCCGGCAGGGCGACATATATGGCTTCTTAGGTCCGAACGGCGCGGGCAAAACGACGACGATCCGCATGCTGCTCGGCTTGGCGAAGCCGACGCAAGGGAGCGTGCACATATTCGGCAAGGAATTGAAGCGGGAGCGGATGGCGATCCTGCGCAAGGTCGGCTCGCTGGTGGAATACCCGTCGTATTACGGACATTTGACCGCGTACGATAATCTGGAGGCGCTTCGCCGCATCCTGGACGTGCCGAGACAGCGGATCGACGAGGTGCTCGCGATCGTCCGACTGACGAAGGAAGCGCGTCGGGCGGTGAAAGGCTACTCGCTCGGCATGAAGCAGCGGCTGGGGATCGCCGCCGCGCTGCTCGGGCAGCCGGACCTGCTCATTCTCGATGAACCGACGAACGGCTTGGACCCGGCGGGCATACTCGAGATCCGCGAGCTGATCAAAAGCATGCCTCAGGCGCATGGCGTCACGATTCTCGTCTCCAGCCACCTGCTGTCCGAGATCGATCAGATGGCGAGCCGCGTCGGCATTATCGCGAAGGGGCGGATGATATTCCAGGACGAGATCGGCATGCTTCGCCAGCGGTCGCAAGCCCGCATCCGCTTCAGCGTCAGCGAGCCGGAGTCGGCGTGGAAGCTGCTGCTGGCGAGCGGCTATCATGCCGATTGGGACCGCAGCCAGTTAAGCGCGGAAGCTGGCGACGACCGCGCGGTGGCAGCCATGGTGGCCAAGCTGGTGGAACATGACTTCGCGGTGTACCGGGTGGAAGAGGAGAGCGCGTCGCTGGAGCGCATCTTCCTGGACATGACCGGCGGGGAGGGGAGTCTCTGATGCTCGCGCGCATCCTCTCCGCGGAGTTCCTGAAGATCCGCGGCAAAATGCTCTGGTTCCTCGCGGTGCTCGGCCCGCTTGGCGTGGTGGGGCTGCAGGGATTGAACTACGGCCTCCGCTACGATTATCTGATGAATTTGTACAAAGACGATCTGTGGGGCGGGCTGATTAGCGACGTGAGCATCCTCACGCTGCCGACCCTATTCATCGGCCTTGCGATTCTCGCGTCGATGGCGGCGGGGATCGAGCACCAGACGAATGCGTGGAAGCAGACGCTGGCGCTGCCGGTGCCGAAGACCGCCGTGTTCGCGGCGAAGGCGCTGCTCAACGTCCTGCTGCTCTTCGTCTCCAGCACCTTGCTCCTCGTCATGACGATCGCGCTCGGGGCAGTGCTTGGGTTCGATCTGGCCAATATCCCTTACCAGGACATGCTGCAGACATTCTACTATCCGTTCGTCGCCGCCCTGCCCTTCATGGTGCTCCAGGTGTGGCTCAGCGTGACGCTGGCGAACCAGGCGGTGCCGCTGACGGTCGGCATTATCGGCATGATCGTGGCGATGTTCGGCACGCGCTTCGACGATTGGGTGCCCTACAAATGGCCGCATCTGCTCAACGCCGCCGGCGAGCCGCTCTATTCCGTCTTGGCCGGCGCGGCGCTCGGCGTCGTGCTGCTGCTCGCCGGGATGGCGCAGTTCGCCCGAAAGGACGTGAGCTAGCATGATACGGTTATTGCGATCGGAATGGATGAAGCTAAGAAGAACGATCATTTGGGTCGTGGCGGCGGCGAGTCCGCTGCTCGCCGGCGTGGTCGGCTATGCCGGCACGAGAGGACCGGATGGCGAAGGCGCGGAATGGATGACCGCGCTGGCCTTGATGGCTGCGCTGCATGCGTTGCTGTTCTTGCCGCTGCTCACGGGCATATACGCGGCGCTGCTGTGCCGCTTCGAGCACGCGGGCGGCGGCTGGAAGCAGCTGCTGGCGCTGCCGGCGTCGCGCACGCAGCTGTTCGCGGTCAAGTATATGTACGTCATGTTCCTGCTGCTGCTGACGCAGCTGCTCTTCCTGGCGGCGCTGCTGGGCGTCGGCGCGGCGCTGGGCTTCCCGGGTCCGGTGCCGTGGCTAGCGATCCTCCGCTCGGTCGGCGGCGGCTGGGTGGCGTGCCTGCCGCTGGCGGCGCTGCAGCTCGGCGTCTCGACCGCGCTGCCGAGCTTCGCCGCGCCGCTGGCGGTCAACGTCGTGCTGACGATGCCGAACCTGCTCGTCATGAACTCCTCGACCTACGGCCCGTATTATCCATGGGCGCAGCCGCTGCTGGCGATGATCCCGATGGAGGACCACGGCATGGCGGCGATCAACTTGTCGCCGACGACGTTGTTCGGCGTCATTCTGGGCAGCTTCGTCGTATTTCTGACAGCGGGCTGGGCTTACTTTATGCGCAAGCCGGTTTGAGGGCGAGGGGCGGATTGCCTTCTAGAATGGCGGGTGGCCCAGAGGGCGCCATTCTAGAAGGCAGGGAAGGCACGAGCGCGGCACGACGGGCGCAGCGTGCCTTTTTTCGCATCCAGACTTTTCGCTCGACGGCATCCTACCGTTACGACAAGTCTTGCCCTTCGCTCCCTGCTTTGGTAAGGTCAGGGCAGAGAAGTCACGATGAAGGAGGAAGCGGGCATGAAGCTGGACCGTCTGCTGGCCATCACCATGCTGCTGATGAATCGCCGCAGAGTGAGCGCCAAGGAGCTGTCGGAGCGGTTCGAAGTATCGCTGCGCACGGTCTACCGGGATTTGGAGACGATCAATCAGGCGGGGATTCCGGTCATCTCGTACGCGGGAGCGTCTGGCGGCTATGAAATTATGGACCAGTACCGGCTCGAACGGCAGTTCCTGTCGATGGAGGAGCTGCAGTCGATCATTATCGCCCTGCGAGGCATCCGCTCGTCGATGGAGGAGCAGGATATTTCGTCTCTGCTGGACAAGGTCGGGGCGCTCGTAGCCAAGTCGGAGCGTGGCGCCGCGGGACTCATGAGCGAGCAGGTCGTCATCGACATGAATCCGTGGCAGGGCGGGGCAGCAGTGAAGGAGCTGCTGGCGAGGCTCAAGGAAGCGATCCGGGAGACGCGGGTGCTCCGGTTCGTCTACACGAGCGGGCGCGGGGAAGAGTCGGAGCGGATCTGCGAACCGCTCGGCGTCGTGCTCAAGGGCTACTCCTGGTATTTGTACGGCTACTGTCGGCTGCGGCAAGATTACCGTATTTTCAGGCTGAGCCGGATCGAACGGCTGACGATGCTCGAGCAGCGCTTTGAACGCCGCGAGTCGGTGCCAGCGGAGATTACGTACGACCGGATCGGAACCGGCGGCGAACCGGAGCCGCATATTAACCTGCTGCTTCGCTACCAGCCGAGAGCCAAGGCGAGGGTGATGGATTATTACGAACCGGACCAAATCACGGTCGAGCCCGAGGGCACGCTGCTCGTCGCCGCGACCCAGCCGGAGGAGCCATGGCTGTACGGCATGCTGCTGGCAAGCGGGACGGACGTGCAAGTACTGGAGCCGGATCATGTGGCCAGGGAGCTTGCGGCTCGCGCGCGGGCGATCGTGTCGCTCTACGAGCGGGATTCCAAGCTGGCGGAGTCAAAGGGGAAGACATAGGGGAGAGACAGCGGGCAATATGTTGTACAGCCGCTTGCGTAGTGTGTCTGGTTGCGAAATTTGTGAGGACAGGCTCGAAACGCTGCCATACTGTTGTCAGTTGTAGTTGGGTATGCTTTTGTCGTGTAGGCGATAGTCGCCGCAACTACGGGCAATAGCGGGGAGGAATTTCCTTATGTTTACTTCAATCGCAAGTTTCGAGGCCGGCTGGATTCACGAATCGAAAGCGACGCAGCGGGTCATGGACGCGCTGACCGACGATTCGCTGGGTCAAGCGGTCACGCCGCTGAACCGAACGCTCGGCCAATTGGCTTGGCATATCGCGTCGACGCAGCACGAGATGCTCACCCGCACGGGGCTGGAATTCCCGGCAGCTTGTCACGGGGAGAAGGCGCCGGCCTCGGCGAAGGCGATCGCCGATGCTTACCGCGTGTCGAGCGCGGCGCTGCTGGATGCGATCAAAGCGCAATGGAACGATGATAAGCTGCATGAGACGGCCGACATGTACGGCGACCAATGGCGGAACGGCATGACGCTTCACATCCTCATCATGCACGAGGTGCATCACCGCGGGCAAATGACGGTGCTGATGCGGCAGGCGGGGCTGCGCGTGCCGGATCTGTACGGCCCGACGCGCGAGGACTGGATCGAGTGGGGCCAGGAGCCGGCGCTGTAGTCCAGTAAGGTAACCATGGAGCATGCGGCGAAGAGGCCGGGCAAGCGAGCCCGGCTTTTTGGCGTGCTTGGCGGCGCGTTCGAGAGGCTCGGCGCGTTCGGATGCATAGTGTATCGTCGGCGAGTCCGAGACGGCTCGCTGTGACAGGTTTTTCGGCAATGACTAGGATCAACGGCGACGAGCCATTCGGCGGAGCTAAGCTCCGCCGTACGTCGACCGCAGCGAGTCCCGCTTCTGTCGCCCCGCAACTGGACATTTACCGCGCGGTTAATTCATTTTCGGCGATCCGTTTATCTTTTGGTTTGCGTCTACTTATAATAGATGTAATAGCTGGGGAGAGGGAGGCGGAATATACGGTGGGGAACTGGCTCGCGGGGATTCGAAAAGGGTACGGGCGCAAGCTTGCGCGGCTGCACGCCTGGAACGGCTGGCTCGTCGTGCTGCTCGCGCTGAGCGGCCTGGTTTTGTTCGGCGGCTTCTGGCGCGGCGTGCTGGGCGAAGGGCGTGTATGGGTGCGCTGGCTGCACATTGGAGCGGGGATCGCTTCGCTTGCGCCGGTGCTCTACTACTTGCTGCTGGCGGGCAAGCATTGGAAGCAGCTGCGGGGCAAATTCGCCCAGAAGGCGAACGTCATCGTCGTGCTGGCGCTGCTGCTGGGCTGGCTGATGTCGGGCCTTGCGTTATGGCAGTTCCGCCTCGTCGGCCCATTCTGGTCGAACGCGGCGCTGGCCGTGCACGATCTGCTGACGTGGATCGGACTGCCGTATATCATCTACCATTCGATTACGCGGACCAAGTGGCTGAAGGAGCCACACCGGCGAACAGTCAAAATCGATGGCGGCGCGGCTCCGGCGAGCGCGGGACTCCACCCCGCTGCCGGGCCGCAGGCGCTCCTGACGCGGCGCGCGTTCATCCGGACGGCGATCGGCGCCGGGCTCGCGATCACGCTCGGCCCTTCGTTCCTCCGCTGGGCGGGCGGCATCCTCGGCTCCGGCGCCGCCAATACGGAGGAGCTGATCCGCAAGGACGCGAACCGGCTGTCGCCGGCGCCGCAGCCGCTCCCCGATTCGCTCACGCCGATCGGAGGCGGGAGCAAGGGCAGCTTCCGCGTCTACACGGTGACGCCGATCCCTTCCTTCGACAACGCGACGTGGTCGCTCGTCGTCGATGGGCTGGTCGACAAGCCGCTCGCCTGGAATTGGGAGCGATTCGTCCAGCTGAAGCGGACGGTGCAGGTGAGCGATTTTCACTGCGTGACGGGCTGGTCGGTCTATTCCAATACGTGGGAGGGCATTCCGCTGAAGGAGCTGCTCCGCCTAGCCGGCGTAAGGTCTTCCGCGCGCACCGTCAAGCTGTATTCCGGCGATGGCGTATACACAGACTCCTTGACGCTTGAGCAGGCTGCGATGGACGACGTGATGGTGGCGGTGCTGCACGACGGCAAGCCGATTCCGAGCGACCTTGGCGGACCGGTGCGGCTGATCGTGCCGAAGATGTACGCGTACAAATCGGTCAAGTGGCTGAACCGCATCGAGCTGATCGACACCGATCATACCGGCTATTGGGAAGAGCGGGGGTATGCGAAGGACGCTTGGGTGTAGCGGCAGCGTTGTTAACGGGAAAAGCGAAAAACCTCCAACGCTCGTACACGGTACGGGATTGGAGGTTTTTGGCGCATAGTTATTTATCGGTTTTGTTCTTCGTCGTTTGGAAGTTCGTCACGGACTTGGCGTCTTCGATCGTGTCGTTCACGAATGCCATGTCCTGATTTTTGGCGGTCATGTTCGTGGTGCCTTTATAATTGCCGGCATGCGTTTTGTTCTCCATGCTCTCACCTCCCGTAGTCTTGGCAGCGATAGTATGTCCGGAGCGCATGCCGGACATTCGCCCGCATGACTCCCAGGCGCCCGTGCGCCTTTCCATCGCAGGCCGCTTCGGGTATAATGTCCAAAGAACTGTATTTCGTGAGCTGAGGTGTCTATATAATGGGTTTGAAAGCAGGTATCGTCGGACTGCCGAACGTCGGCAAATCCACGTTGTTTAACGCAATTACGCAGGCGGGCGCGGAGTCCGCGAACTATCCGTTCTGCACGATCGATCCGAACGTCGGGGTCGTCGAAGTGCCGGATCCGCGTTTGGACAAACTGACCGAGATGGTAACGCCGAACCGCACCGTGCCGACGGCGTTCGAATTCATCGATATCGCCGGCATCGTGAAAGGCGCGAGCAAAGGCGAAGGCTTGGGCAACAAATTCCTCGCCCACATCCGCGAAGTGGACGCGATCGTGCAGGTCGTGCGCTGCTTCCAGGACGAGAACATTACCCACGTGGCGGGCAAAGTCGATCCGATCTCGGATATTCAGACGATCAATCTCGAGCTGATTCTGGCCGACGTGGAATCGGTCGAGAAGCGTATTGACCGCAGCCGCAAGAACATGAAGGGCGGCGACAAGAAATACGCGCAAGAGGTCGAAGTGCTTGAGCGGATTAAAGAAGCGCTGTACAACGACCAGCCGGCGCGCAGCGTCGAGCTGACCGACGACGAGAAGCTGCTCGTGCGCGAGCTGCACCTGCTGACGATGAAGCCGATTCTGTACGCGGCGAACGTGAGCGAGAGCGAGGCGGCGAATGCCGACGAGAACCCGTTCGTGAAGCTCGTGCGCGAGTACGCGGCAACCGAAGGCGCGGAAGTCGTGCCGATCAGCGCAAAGGTGGAGTCGGAGATCGCGGAGCTTGAAGGCGAAGACAAGGAGATGTTCCTTGAAGAGCTCGGCCTGGAAGAGTCCGGCCTGAACCGTCTCATCCGCGCGGCTTACAAGCTGCTCGGCCTGTACACGTACTTCACGGCGGGCGTGCAGGAAGTGCGCGCATGGACGATCCGTCAAGGGATGAAGGCGCCGCAGGCGGCAGGCGTCATCCACACCGATTTCGAACGCGGCTTCATTCGCGCCGAAGTCGTGGCGTATGACGATCTGGTTGCGGCCGGTTCCATGAACGCGGCGAAGGAGAAAGGCCAGCTCCGCCTCGAAGGCAAGGAGTATGTCGTGCAAGATGGCGACGTCATGCACTTCCGTTTCAACGTTTAGCCGAAGGAAGGACCCGGGATGCCGGGTCCTTCGGCGTGTGTGCGGACAAGGATGGCGCCGTGTATATATGGCGTGCGAACGGAGCAGGCTTGGAGCGAGCCGATAGTATGCGGCGTTGGACGCCGTGACGGCCAGCGATCCGATCCGATTCGGGCGTGCGAGAGCGTGGTGCACGTTCACGTGGCGCGGGGGTTGGTAGCGCGATGGATTTTATTACTCGCATGCCTTCCTAATGAGGGCTCAAGCGCCCAGAATTCGCACATTTATGGAGCGGGCTGCGTTATGTTATACTATTAGATACGACACTAACGAAATTATACGATTTAGGGGTGAATGCACGTGTTAGACCGTTTGCAAGCAGTCGCCGACCGGTACGAGAAATTGAGCGAGCTGTTGTGCGATCCCGATATAGCGAGCGATCCGAAGCGTCTGCGCGACTTCTCGAAAGAGCAGTCCGATCTGCAGCCTTCGTACGAGGCGTACACGGAATACAAGCAAGTGCTCGAGCAGCTGAACGATGCCAAGGTCATGCAGGGCGAGAAGCTGGACGACGAGATGCGCGAGATGGTGAAGATGGAGATCGACGAGCTGACTACGCGCAAAGACGAGCTCGAAGAGCATATCCGCGTGCTCATGCTGCCGAAGGATCCGAATGACGACAAGAACGTCATCGTCGAGATTCGCGGCGCGGCGGGCGGCGACGAAGCGGCCTTGTTCGCTTACGAGCTGTACCGGATGTATTCCAAGTTCGCCGACTCCCAAGGCTGGCGCGTCGAGCTCATGGAGTTCAGCGAGAGCGACCTGGGCGGCTTCAAGGAAGTTATTTTCATGGTTGCCGGCAAGGGCGCGTACAGCAAGCTGAAGTTCGAGAGCGGCGCGCACCGCGTACAGCGGATTCCGGTGACGGAATCCGGCGGCCGCATCCATACGTCCACATCGACAGTAGCGGTTATGCCGGAGGTCGAAGAGGTGGAAGTCGAGATCCTCGACAAAGACATCCGTATCGACACGTTCTGCTCGAGCGGCGCCGGCGGACAATCCGTCAACACGACGAAGTCCGCGGTTCGCGTGCTTCACGTGCCGACGGGCATTATGGCGACGTGCCAGGACGGCAAATCGCAGAACGAGAACAAAGCGAAGGCGCTGCAAGTCTTGCGCGCGCGCATCTATGACATCCGCCGCCAAGAGGAAGAGGCGAAATACGCGGGCGAGCGCAAGAGCAAAGTCGGCACGGGCGACCGCAGCGAGCGGATCCGCACGTACAACTTCCCGCAAAGCCGCGTTACCGATCACCGCATCGGCCTTACGCTCCACAAGCTGGATTCGGTCATGAACGGCGACTTGGACGAAGTGATCAATGCGCTGACGCTGACCGCGCAGACGGAATTGCTGGAGAAAGAAAACCTCGCGTAAGACAATGGAAGGCTGCCGTCCCGAAGAGGGCGGCAGCTTTTGTTTTGGCGCGGCGCGGGCGATGAGTTGGACCGCCGGTGTGTGACGTGTGACCGCGCACCGCGTGACCACAATGCAAAGCCTTTCGATGCCCGCGATCGGCGCTGGAAGGCGCGAGCGGTGCGGAACAAGAAGGGGCGATCTAAGCGACATTGAAATCGGGCCTCCCCGCGCCAGTCTTGCGCGGAAGAGTCGGTTAGGGTTTGGCGGTTGGAAGAGGGCGAGATCGATACATAGCCGAAAGGCGGAAGGATGTGCGGTGGACATGACGACTACGGGATCGACGGGGTACGGAGGCGGAAGCGCCCCGAATGAAACGATCGGCGCGCGGATCGTCGCGGCTGTGCGGCTGCTGGCGGAGCAGGGCATCGGCGAGCCGCGCGAGAACGCGGAACGGCTCATGATGCATCTGCTTGGCGCAGACCGCGCCCGGCTGCTGATGGATTGGGGCGAGCCGCTGCCGGCGGACAGCGCCGAAGCTTGGCGGGCGCTCGTGGCGCGCAAGGCGGCAGGCGAACCGCTGCAGTATATCGTCGGCGAGCAGTGGTTCTATGGCTTGCCGTATGCGGTGACGCCAGCGGTGCTCATTCCTCGCCCGGAGACGGAGCTGCTCGTCGAGGCGGTGCTGGAAGCCGCCGATCGGCTATGGCCGGGGGCTGCGGAGGCAGATGCCGCGCTGACTGGGCCGGCAGCCGATTCGCCGGTCGCCGCCGTCAACGGAGCGGCGGCGGAGAAGGCGGCCAGCCCGGCGGCGCGGGGGACGGCCGCCGGGCTGGGGGCGCATGGCGCCCTTGAAGCGGCCGCGGCGCCGGATCTGGCGGGCGCGGCGCAGGAAGCCGCGTCCGGCGCAGGGGAAGCGGCGCCGGGCAGCTTCGCTCGCGGCGCGGTGCCGACGGTGCTGGACGTCGGCACCGGCAGCGGCGCCATCGCCGTGACGCTGGCAGCGCTGCGTCCGGCGTGGCGGGTGTTCGCGTCCGACCTGTCGCCGGACGCGCTAGAAGTCGCCCGCGCGAACGCGGCGCGCCACGGCGCGGCGCCGCGCATGCGCTTCGCGCAGGGCGACCTGCTCGCGCCGTTCCTGGCGCGGCGCGAGGAAGAGGCGGGCGCAGCCGGCGGCGACGGGCTCGCCGGCCTGCGGATCGACGTCCTCGTGTCCAACCCGCCGTATATCCCGGCGCGGGACATCGAGGACTTACAGACGGAAGTGCGCGACTACGAGCCGCGCCTGGCGCTCGATGGCGGCGAGGACGGGTTGAATCCGTACCGCGCGATCGTGGCGCAGCTGCCCAAGCTGGCGGCGCTGCCGCGGATCGTAGCCTTCGAACTGGGGATGGGGCAGGCGGACGCGGTCGCGGACATGCTTCGCGGGTTGGGCGCCTGGTCGGATATTCGCATCATCCGGGATTATGGCGGCATTGACCGCCATGTCATTGCCGTCGCCCCTTAATTTGACTTCCTGGTATGCCGCTCCCCGCCTCTTTGCGAAGACGCGGGGGCGGCTTTTTTTGTTTCGTTTTCGTTGTTGTTTCGTTTTCGCTGTGGTTAACCCTCGCATGGCGGCTTGTTCCCGTCCGCTGTTCGAGGTCCCCTTTTGCGCCGCGTCGCGTTCTCCTTCAACTTTCCCTCCGCCGATTTTCGCGCTTCGCTTGTTTTCGCGTTTCGCTTATCTTCGCGCTTCGCTTATTTTCGTACTTCATTATTTCTCTTACTTTGCTTTTACTCGTACTTCGTTTATTTCTTTTACTTCGCTTGTTTTCACGCATCCCCGGGTTGCGGGCCTTCGTTCGCCCTCGCGCCCGCTACTCTCATTGATAACTTGTATACGATGGCGCAATTATGGCAACTATCCAACTATAAACCATGGGTCGGAGGCGCTAATGGCGATAACGGTTATTACGGGCATATCCATGCTTTGCCTTCTCACCATACCGGTCATCGTGCGGCGCGTGCATCCGTTCGAGGCGTTCCTGGTGTGGGGCTGGGTACTATTCATGCATAGCAATTATATGTGGCTGATCGGCATGAACGGGGAGCTCTTCGCCCTGCCGAAACTGATGCGGGCGGTCGTCAGCCATGCGCTGGCCGTTCAAACTATTATGCCGGCCATCGTCCTGCTGGGTATACGCTACGGAACCGATGCCGCAAGCGGCCGTGCCAAGCATCCGCCGCTGCTTGCCGCTGCCTTGGTCGCCTTGTTGGCCGGCTTCGAGCAGCTTGAAGTACTACTGGGTATTGTTGATCTGAAGGCGAAGTGGCGTTTTGGCTACTCGCTGGGGTATTGGTGCGTCTTTGTCTTGTCCGCTTATGGGGTGTGGCGGGGCGTGCGGAGGCTGGCGCGGAAGGAAGTCGGGCTATGAGACTGGATTGGCCGGGGCAGTTCGACGCGAACGAATGGTTTCTGCTGCTTTCTCTATTGGCGGTCGGCGGGTTCTCTCTATGGCTGCCGCGCCGGTTTCCGATGATCGTTACCGTCCTGTTGTATGCGATGGGGCCCATCATGGCGATGAATGCCGACTTTCTGCTGGGCGTGCCGCCGATCGACGTCTACAACATTAACGATTCGGGCCGATACGAGGTGTTCGATCTGATGTTCTATCTCGTTTATGCGCCGTACTCGTACTTGTTTCTGTATTTCTTCAACAAATGGCGCGTGCGCGGGCTGGCGGTTTGCTTGTTCGTGCTCGCGTTCTCCGCGCTGGGCGTCGGTTATGAGCAGATTGCGAATTGGTGTCACGTCTTCCACTATAAGAATTGGAACCTGGGCTACTCCTTCGCGATCTACGTTTTCGTTCAAACGCTGTATCTGTGCCTCGCATGGGGAATTCGGCAAATTTACGAACATACGAAGCGCGACAACGCGCCGGAGTGGCCATGAAACGAACAAAAAAACCTCCGCGCCCCAATCGGCATGCGATCGAAGTCTGTCTCCGTCTGAAAGGAGGGACTCGGGGCGCGCCATCAGTGAGGTGCGGGGGTTTGTTTTATTTTGGATCAACCTTTGTAGCTATCCTGCCAACGCAGCAGCCGTGCTTCCAGCGCCTTGACGATGGAATCCGAGAGCTTGCCGACGAGGGCGAAAATCGTGATGCCGACGAACACGATATCCGTTTGCATGAACGAGCGCGCGTCGTTGATCATGTAGCCGATGCCGGTATCGGCACCCAGGAGTTCGGCGACGACAAGGCACATCCACGCGAGACTGAGCGACAGCCGGATGCCGAGGAGAATGTTCGGCAGCGCAGCCGGCAGCACGAGGCGGACCATCTGGCGAAGACGCGTGAACTCCAGCACCCGGGCGACGTCGAACAGCTTCGCGTCGACGGTGCGAACGCCGAGGAAGGTGTTGACGTACAACGGGAAGAACGCGCCGAGTGCAATGAGCAGCACCTTCGACAGCTCGCCGAAGCCGAACCACATGATGAACAGCGGCGTAATGGCCAGAAGCGGGACGGTTCGCAGCATCTGGACGGTCGGGTTGACCGTCTCCTCGAAGCGACGGTACATGCCGACCAGCATGCCGAGGATCAGGCCGCAGCTGGCGCCGAGCGCGAAGCCGAGCCCGGCCCGCACGATGCTGACGCGCAGATGATGAGGCAGCTCCCCGGAGCGCGTCAATTCAACGTATTGATGGAGAATGAGCCATGGAGAGGAGAACAGCTGCTTCGAGATGAGGCCCGTCGCGCTGAACAGCTGCCATAGGGCGATGATAAGCACGGGCAGGATGGCCCCCCGGATGAAAATGCCCCACTTGCCTCCGGCTTTGCGCCGCGCGGCGGCGGCGCGAGGGGCGGAAGCGATGTTGCCTTGGGCGGTTATTGGTGCTGCCATGAAATTCACGTTCCTTTCGTTTACCGCCGCGCCGGCTTGCCCGCCGGGATCGCTTTCTCGCGGTTGAGGTCACGTTATCGTCAAATGCTGTACGCTTCTTGCTCTTCGTGATGCTCGAGCTTCTCCAGCACGAGCGTCCGCAGTTCGGTGAACGACCGGCCGGTCCGCTTGCGCGGATAAGGGAGGTCGATCGGCACGATCGCTTTGATGCGGCCGGGCCGCGCGTCCATGACGACGACGCGGGTGGAGAGGAAGACGGCTTCGTCGATGTCGTGCGTCACGAGCACCATCGAGGTCCGGTTCGTCTGCCAAATATCGAGCAGCGCTTCCTGCAGATGGCCTCGGGTAAAGGCGTCCAGCGCGCCGAACGGTTCGTCGAGCAGCAGCACCTCCGGCTTGCGGAGCAGCGCCCGCGCGATCGCCACGCGCTGGGACATGCCGCCCGACAGCTGGCGCGGATAGGCTTTCTCGAATCCGCCAAGCTTGACGAGCTTGATTAATTCATCGACTCTGCGGCGAACGTCCGGGTCACGCAGCGATAGGTCGGCGGCGATGTTGTTCTCGACATTCAGCCACGGGAACAGCCGGTGCTCCTGAAAAATAAACCCTTTCTCCTGCGACGGCTTCGTCACCGCCTTGCCCTTGAGCAGCACCTCGCCCTGAAAATCCTGGTCCAGGCCGGCGATGATTTTCAGCAGCGTGCTTTTGCCGCAGCCGCTTGGTCCGATAATCGTCGTGAAATCGCCGTCATGCACCGTCAAATCCAGCGTGTCGAGCACATGGGTCGCGCCTTGCTCGCCGTGAAAGGTTTTGCTGACGCCGTTAATCGCCAGTACGGGTCCTGTCGTCATAAGCCAAATTCACTCCTTCGCCCTCGCATATGAGCATAAAAAAAGAGACCGGCAGCATGAAAAACGCGCTGCCGAATCTCTAGGTAGACTAGTCGATTCGCCCGTCACAGACTGACTCATCCGTTACGTTGTGCCTTATCTTAGCATTGAGCCTGGATCGCCGTCAATACCCGACTAAACAGGTGGGATAATTAATTTTATGGCCGTCGGGATGGAAATCGGAAGCGAAGCTCTGGTAAGATAACGGGGATTCAACGTCTTACGGCGACAGGAGGAACATATGCCACGAAATACGGAACGAGACCAGCAGCAGCGCGAGGAGAGGCGGAAGCAAATTCTCGACGCCGCAGCCCGCGTGTTCGCCCGCCGGGGCGTCCTGACGAAGATGGCCGACATCGCGGCGGGAGCCGGGATGAGCCACGGGCATTTATACAACCATTTCGCCTCGAAAGAGGAAATATTGCTGGCCGTCATCGAACGGGGACAGCTGATGTACGGGAAGATCTTGCGAAGGGCGCTCGCCATGACCGGCACCGCCGCGGACAAATTCCGCTATATCGCGGTTCACTCGCTGCCCGGCGTGGGCGACCCCGATATTTATCTGGTGCTGCTGCAAGCGGTGTTCACGGACGTGCTGACCGGCGAGGAGAAGCGGGTGATTCTGGAGCGGGCCGGGCAGAATCTGGCGCTGCTCATTCAGCTGATCGAGGAAGGCCAGCAGGACGGCACGGTCATGGCAGGCGATCCGGTTCAGCTGGCGACGCTGTTCGGCACGCTGATCCAGAATTTGATGCTGCTGGAGATGCGGGGGTACGCGCCGGCAACGCCTGAGACGATCTCGCTGCTGTTGACGATGCTCTCTCCCAAGCTGGAGGCGGAGGCAGAGGCGGCTTGTGTTTTAGGCCCGTGGAAAAAAGAGGGTTGACAGTGCGAGCTACCCCCTGCTACGATTTGTTCACGCCACAAGCTGAACGGAAAGTCACCCTGTAAGTGCTGCTTGAGGCCCCATACGTTACCGATCGCATCGGAATCGACTGGACGACCAGAGATTCGGCCGCAAGGGCTGAAATCTGCGCGTGGAGTCTTTTTTTTATATTCAAATCCGATTATTCAGGTAAGTATTTAATTAATTGTGAAGGGGCGCTGAACCATGAGCGTTACGACGACAACTTATTTATCCCGCGATTATCTCCCGGTTCGGGAATTCCGTGCCGGTGCCCGCAATCTGCAGCGATTGCCGGAAGGCGTGGAGGAACAGCCGTATACGCTGTTCACGCTGAAGCCGCTCGGCCCGATTATCGGCGCGGAGATCGAAGGCGTCGACCTTGGCCAGCCCGTGGGGCCGGAGCTTAAAGCCGAGCTGCACCGCGCGTTCTTGGAGTGGAAGGTGCTCTTCTTCCGCAACCAGACGATCGACAGCACGCAGCAGTTGGCGTTCGCCAAGCTGTGGGGCGAACTGGAGAAACATCCGTTCCTTCCGAGGGGCAGCGCGGAGGAAGTGACCCGCTTCGAGAAGGGCGCGGATATGACGGGCAACGAGAACGTGTGGCACACCGACGTTACGTGGCGTCTCGAGCCGGCGCTCGGCTCGGTGCTGCGGCTGTCCGAAGTACCGCCGCATGGCGGCGATACGCTGTGGGCCGATATGGCGGCGGCGTACGACAATTTGCCGGAGGACGTGAAGCGGCGGATCGACGGGTTGAGCGCGATCCACGATTTCACCCCGAGCTTCGGCCGCCGTATGACGCCGGAGATTCTCGCGGCGAAGCAGGAAGAATTCCCGGCGGCGGAGCACCCGGTCGTCCGCACGCATCCGGAGACGGGCCGCAAGACGCTGTTCGTCAACGCGGCGTTCACCGTGCGCATCGTGGGGCTTGAGCCGGAAGAGAGCGAGCAGCTGCTGAACTACTTGTTCCGCCAAGCGCAAATTCCGGAGTACCAAGTGCGCTTCCATTGGGAAGCCAACTCGGTGGCGTTCTGGGATAACCGCGCGACGCAGCATTACGCGGTATCCGATTACTTCCCGCACCGCCGCGTAGCCGAGAGGATCTCGATCGCGGGCGACCGTCCTTACTGATCGGGAGGGGCAAAACGTAAGCGCATGCTTCCGAAGCGAGATTTGCTCGATGTATTAGCTAGGGAGCATGTTCACACGCAAAACTTAGGCTTATGCTTCCGATGCGAATTTTGCTCGAAGCTTGAAGCAGATACAAAGAAGTAATCTCACGCAAAACTTAAAGTTTATGCTTCCGAAGCGAATTTTGCTCGAGGCGAAATCAGAGAAGCTTACTCAATCGCAAAATTTTTAGGGGGTCTCATCCAATGAAAAGGTTCACGTTATCTATGGCGGCGATCATGCTGGTGTTTGTGCTGGTGCTGACCGGCTGCGGGTCATCGAATAAAGCCGCGGACGCAGGCGGCTCGTCCAACGCGCAAGCCGCAAGCGGCGATGCGGAGAAGAAGGAGGCGGACGATCAAGCGACTGAGGCCGCCGCCAAGCCTTCCGGCGAGAAGGTGAAGGTCAACATCGCCATTAACGGCGGATTGAATCCGCTCATCATCGCACAAGAGAAAGGCTGGCTGGACGAAGCGTTCGGCAAGCTGAACGCGGAGATTGCCTGGAGCAAGTTCACCAGCGGCCCGCCGCTCTTGGAATCGCTCGTCGCCGGACGCGTGGACCTCTCTTTCTTGGGTGACGGCGCCGCGATCACCGGGGTTTCGAACAAGCTGCCGTTCCGCGTCGTCGGCCTCATCACCGAAGGTGAACGACTGAACAGCGTGCTCGTTCCCGCGGACAGCGCGATCGCGAAGGTGGAGGATCTGAAGGGCAAGACCGTCGGTCTGGCCAAAGGCACGACCTCGCACGTCTACCTGATCAAGGTGTTGACTGCGCACGGGCTGAAGCAGGAAGACGTCAAGTTGATCAACCTGCAATTCGACGACGCCCAAGCGGCATTCGAAGCGGGCAAGCTGGACGCCTGGGTCAGCATCGACCCGTACGTAACGATGAACGTGGCGCAGAAGAAGGCCAAGGCGCTGGATGCGGGCATCGCCGTGCAGGCGCCGGTCTCGATGATCGCCCATACTGAATTCGCGAAGGATCATCCGGAGATCATCGTGGAGTATCTGAAACAATACAAGCAAGCGCTGGACTGGCAATATGCCAATTTGGACGAAGCAGTCGCTATTTACGAGAAGCTGACTAAGATCCCGGCGCCGATTTTGAAGCAGGTTCTGGAGAACAGCCAGACCGGATTGTCCGCGTATACGCAGAAGGCGCTCGACGCGCAGCAAGCTTCGGCGGACATTTTGCTCGAGAACAAGTTCCTGAAGCAGCCGACGACGTTCAAAGACGCGGTGGACGATTCGTTCGTGAACGAAGCGCTCAAATAGCGGCCCGTCCCGCACCTGAAGCATCTCCGGCAAACGCCATACCCATATTCGGCGGCCATCCGCCCAAGGAGGAAGAAGGGAATGAGTGAAATCGTGAAGAGCCAAGCGGTAGAGTTGGAAGTCGTGCCCGTCGCGGGCCGAATCGGCGCGGAGATCCGCGGCGTGGAGTTGTCCGCGGATCTAGCCCCGGAGGTCATTGAAGCGATCGAGGAAGCGCTGCTCGCCCATAAGGTGCTGTTCTTCCGCGGTCAGCATCAGCTGGACGATGCCGGCCAGGAAGCGTTCGCCAAGCGGCTCGGCGACCTCTACGCGCATCCGACCGTTCCGGTGAAGGCGGGCACGAGCGCCGTCCTCGAGCTCAACTCCGAGCATGGCGGCCGGGCGAACTCCTGGCACACGGACGTGACGTTCGTCGAGGCGTATCCGAAGGCGTCCATTCTTCGCGGCGTCGTCATTCCGCCGGCGGGCGGGGACACGGTATGGGCCAATACGGCGGCGGCCTACGACGATTTGACGCCTGAGCTGCAGGAGCTTGCGAACGGGCTGCGCGCCGTGCACTCCAACGCGTACGACTACGCGGCCGTCATTCGCCGCGAGGTAACGGCGGAGGACATTCGCAAGCACCGGGCGGTATTCGCCTCGACGGTGTACGAGACGGAGCATCCGGTCGTTCGCGTCCATCCGCAGACGGGCGAGCGCCATCTGCTGCTCGGGCACTTCGTGAAACGGATCTCCGGCCTCAAGTCGGCGGATTCCGAGCGCATTCTGGCCATTCTGCAGGAGCATGTGACGCGCTTGGAAAACACGGTCCGTTGGCGTTGGGCGGCAGGCGACGTCGTCATCTGGGATAACCGCGCGACTCAGCACTACGCCGTGAACGATTACGGCACCGCGCATCGCGTTGTCCGCCGCGTCACGATCGCCGGCGACGTGCCGGTCGGCATCGACGGCCGCCGCAGCGTCTCGCTGCTGCCGCTGCCGGAGGAGAATGCGGAGGAAGCCGTGTAACGCGGGTGCCAGAATAACAAAAGCTCGGACAATTCGGCATATAGCCGGTAATTGTCCGAGCTTTTTATTGTGGACGGGAGATGTAGTACCCTATTTTCGGTCTCTGGCCCCGCGTATTATTTCCCCGCCCGCAGCAGCGCCTCGATCTCGCTCGCGATCTCTGCTTGCAGCCGATCGCGGTTCTCCCACGTTACCGGCAGCACGCGCACGCCGGGCAGCGCTTTGAGCGCATCCGCATCCGCGTCGCTCTCCTCCATAATGCTGCCGAGCAGGATGCCGGGCTCCGGGCTCGCGATCAACCCTTGGATGAACGGAAGGAACTCCGGATCGCTCATTTGCATGCGGCCGATCTCGTCCGCCACGACGATTTTACCGCTATCCTTGGCCTCGGTCAGCGACCGTCGTACTTCCTCGTTGAACCACCCGGCACGTACGCCGTAGCGGCCGACCCGGTGCGGGCCGTTCAGCCCGACGTGCGCAAGCGGCAGCGTGCCGCCGCCAAGCAGCACGCACGTGAATCCCATCCGCTCGGACGCGTCGCGGATTTCCTCTGTGTAGAAGCCGCCAAAGTGCTCGGCGCCTACCGTATCGATGATTCGCTTCAGCAGCGTCGTTTTCCCCATCTGAGACTTGCCCGTTAGCAGTAACGTATGCATGATGCACGCCTCCCCGGTATCATAATCGGCATCCGGCCGTGAACTGGATGGTACCATTCTATGACAAACCGCGAATGCCTAACTCTATTATTTAACCGCTAAAGTATTTTGCGCAACACCCTGATTTTGGGAAACGGGCCGGACAACCCTTGTCACGCGGGTTTTTTGACGTACACGGGCCTCTCGTCCATCCTCTCGAAATTTCATAGAACCGCTAGGTTTAAGCGCGAGATTCCCGGACATACTGGGGATATAACGTTCCGGGACGCAAGCCAAGTGCACCGACGGGTGCCGCGAAGGAGCTTGTGTATATGATCCGCACTTATACCCGTTTTCCTTATAAAAAATCCTACGGTTACCTGTTCGTCATTCTCGCGATTTTGTTCATGAGCTGGGAGAGCCAGCGCGCCGATGCGGCCATTGCCGGCGGCGATATTCCCGAGGAATCCATTCGTCTGCGCATTCTCGCCAATTCCGACAGCGCGATCGATCAGGCGGTCAAACGCCATGTCCGCGACACGGTCGTTGAAGAGATGGGCCGCTGGGTGAACGCCCAGCATTCCATCGAGGAAGCGCGTCTGACGATTCATGCCCATATGTCCGATATCGAGCGCGTCGTGGCGGATGAGCTGCAAAGCCGCGGCTTCGACTACGGATTCAAGGCCGAGCTTGGCATCGTGCCGTTCCCGACTAAAATGTACGGCAGCAAAGTATATCCAGCCGGCGATTATGAAGCGCTCCGCATTACCCTTGGCAGCGGCGAAGGCCAGAACTGGTGGTGCGTGCTGTTCCCGCCGCTCTGTTTCGTGGACGCGGTCAGCGGCGAAGCAACGGCGGCTGCGGCAACGACGGTTGCAGCGGATGTACAAGAGGGCGGCGCGGCCGTCAAGGCGGGGAGCGAAGGCGCGAAGCCGGAAGCATCCGCGGCGAACGCGGACGCGCAGCAGGCGCCCGAGGTGAAGTTCTTCCTGTGGGAAGTGCTGGAGTCGATCTTCTCGTTCTTCAAAGGCTTGTTCGGTTAAGACGCTCTCTCGCATGATGATGAAGGCCCCGCCGGGCGAACGGCGGGGCCTTCATCTCTATCGTGCCTCCGGCGCTCGGTAGGCTTCCGGCTGGACAGGATATGGTATACTAGTAGGCAAACGATGAACGCGACAAAGGATTGAACGCATATGAACAGAACGATGGAATGGCGCGTCGACGCGCGCGCGCCGAGATCCGAGGAGCTGGCGGAGGCTGCCCGCCTGCTAAGGGAAGGGCAGACCGTCGCTTTCCCGACGGAGACGGTGTATGGCTTGGGGGCCGATGCGCGAAGCGACGAAGCGGTCGCCCGCATCTTCGAGGCGAAGGGACGGCCGTCGGACAACCCGCTGATCGTCCATATCGCGGACCGCGCGCAGCTTGGCGCGCTCGTGCTGCCTTGGGGCGAGCTGGCGGAGCGTCTCATGGACCGCTTCTGGCCCGGGCCGTTGACGCTTGTGCTGCCCGCCGCGCCGGGCGCGGTGTCGCCTCGCGTGACGGCCGGCTTGGATACGGTCGCGGTGCGGATGCCGTCTCACCCGGTGGCGCTGGCGCTGATCGCGGCGGCGGGCTGCCCGGTCGCGGCGCCGAGCGCGAACCGCTCCGGACGGCCGAGCCCGACGCTCGCCGCGCACGTAGCGGGCGATTTGGCCGGCCGCATCGCCGGCATCGTGGACGGCGGCGCGGCAGGCGTCGGCCTGGAGTCGACCGTCGTCGAGATCGACGGAGAGACGGTGCGCATTCTTCGCCCGGGCGGCGTCACGGCGGAGGAGCTTCGCGAGGTCGCTCCGCGCGTGGAGTACGATGCGGTCGCCGCGCCGGGCGCCGGGATGGAGGTATCGGTGAACGCAAGCGTTGGCATGAGTGCGGAAGCGGCAAGCGGGAGCCCGGCCATAGGTGGCGGCGAGAACTTGTCGACGGCCGTAAGCGATATCGCTTCGCCAGGGCCCGATTCCGCGCCGCGCCGCGGCTCCATGGCTGCGATCGAGCAGGCGCATGACCTTGCCGCTCGTCCGGGAGAGCCGCGCCGTACAAGCAGCGCCGCCGAACCAGCTTATGCTCAGGCAGCGCGCTCCGATCAGGCGGTTGGCCCGGCGCAGCCTCTGGGCCTATCCGCCGACGCCGCGTTGGCGCCGCGATCGCCCGGCATGAAATACGCGCACTACGCCCCTCGCGGCGCGATGGAGCTGGTGCAGGGCGAGGCGGATGCACGCCGCGCCTATATCCAGCGCGCAGCACATACCGCACGGTCGCGCGGCGATCGCACCGGCATCCTGACATTCGACGAGCACGCCGGCGGCTACGAAGCCGACGATGTCATTTCGCTTGGCAGCCTGTCGCGGCTGGATAATGCGGCGCAGGCGCTATATGCCGCCCTCCGGGAATTCGACGATCGGGGCACGCAGCGCATCTGGGCCGAAGCCGTCCCGGAGACGGGGATCGGCCACGCGCTCATGAACCGGCTCGTCAAGGCAGCAGGCCACCGGGTCGTCCACGCGTAGCGCCCTAGCCGAAATGATCATGTTTCGCCCCTTGTCCGCATATGATCTGAGGAGACTTGGACAGGGGGTATGACAATGATAGAGGCGAGCCTGCAGACCGGCCAACTGTTGACGCTTATCATCATGGCGGTGGCGCTCGGGATGGACGCATTTTCACTCGGAATCGGAATCGGGTTGAAAGGAATCCGACTGCTTGATATTGTAAAGTTAAGCGTCGTCATTGGGCTTTTTCATATCGTGATGCCGCTCCTGGGCATCTTCACGGGGCAATACGTCAGCACGCTGCTTGGTGACGTGGCCACGGTCGCGGCCGGCGGATTGCTGCTATTATTGGGCGGTCATATGATTTACAGCTCGCTTCGCGGGGATGACGTCCCGTCGTTCAACCATCGTTCGACATTTGGCCTGACGGTGTTCGCGCTGAGCGTCAGCATCGACTCGTTCTCGGTCGGCATTTCGCTTGGCATGTTCGCCGCCGACGTCGTGCTGACGGTGCTGCTGTTCGGCTTGGTCGGCGGGCTGATGTCGATTCTGGGGCTGCTGCTGGGACGCAAAGTGAGCAAGGGGCTGGGCGAGTACGGCGAGGCGCTGGGCGGAATTATTTTGTTTACCTTCGGCATCTTGTTTATACTGTAGGCAATGGCACGAACGAACGTATCGTGAAGGAAGAGCCGCTTGGGCGGCGCCGCTTCCGCATAACGAAGGAGGGGGACTTATGTTGAAACGGATTTTGTTTGTATGTACGGGCAACACATGCCGCTCCCCAATGGCGGAGGCGATGCTGCGCGAGCAGGCGCGCCTTCGCTCGCTGCCGATCGAGGTGCGTTCCGCGGGAGTATCGACGGTCGACGGCCTGCCGGTATCCGAACATGCGCGCGCGGTGCTGCGCAGCCGCAACATTCCCGATGACGGCAGTTCCACGGCGATCGGCGGGGACTCCGTGGAGTGGGCCGACTTGGTGCTCACGATGACGACCGGGCATAAGCGGCATCTGCTGCAGCGTTTCCCGAATGTGGTGGATAAGACGTTCACGCTGAAGGAATACACGCAGACCGACGATTCGGTCGTGGCGGATATCGCGGAGCTTGAGGCGCTGTATACCGAGTGGCACATGAAGCAGGCGCTCGGCGGGCAGCTGTCGCCGGAAGAGCGCAGCCGGCTGCTCGAGCTGGAGCGCCGCATCCCGGGCTTCGATATCGCCGACCCGTTCGGCGGCTCGCTCGAGATGTACCGGATTTGCGCGGACGAGATCGCGCAGTCGATGGACAAGCTGATCGCCAAATTGTACGGCGAGTCGCCGAAAGCGGATTGATTTTAAGCCCGCGATCAAGTATGATGAAAACAAATAACGGTTTCCGATGTGACTGGCGACGAAAGTGGATCAAACCACGGTGGAGCATCGGAATATACGGCCGGTCGCCTGGGCAAAGAGCATCGCGCGTTTTTTAGCGCGCCATGCTCTTTTTTCGTCTTTTGGGCGTTAATGGGGTATAATGGGACCAGTGTAATTCGACTATTTCCGCCATTATGCGGATCATGCGGGAGGTAACGTTCCTATGAAAATCGCTATTGGTGCCGATCACGCCGGCTACCGCTTGAAAGACGAAATCGTGCCGTTCCTGCAATCGCTTGGCCACGAGATCGAAGATTTGGGCTGCGATTGCAATCAATCCGTCGACTATCCGGACTATGCGGTACCGGTCGCGGAACGCGTGGCGCAAGGCAAAGCCGACCGCGGCATCTTGATTTGCGGCACGGGCATCGGCATGTCGATCGCGGCGAACAAGGTGCCGGACATTCGCTGTGCGCTCGTGCACGACATGTTCTCGGCGAAAGCAACCCGCGAGCACAACGACACGAACGTGCTGGCGCTTGGCGAACGCGTCGTGGGCCCGGGCCTTGCGCAAGAGATTGTGCGCATTTGGATCGAGACGCCGTTCTCCGGCGGCGAGCGTCACGTCGGACGGCTGAACAAAGTGAAACAGCTCGAAGCCGCGAACGTCATCCATCCGTAAGGAGGAACCAGCCATGAACGGACAAGAACGGCTGGCGGCGATCGAGCGGGACGTGCGGCAGGCGGTGCTGGAGCTGGCGGAAGCGGGCGGTCTGCGCCCCGGGCAGCTGCTCGTCGTCGGCACGAGCACGAGCGAAGTGATCGGGCAGCGGATCGGGACTTCCGGGACGCTTGCGACGGCCGAAGCGATCTTCCGCGGCGTCGAGGCGGCGCGGAAGAAGTACGGCTTCTACCCGGTCTATCAATGCTGCGAGCATCTGAACCGGGCGCTCGTACTCGAACGCGGGGCGGCAGAACGGTACGGGCTTGAGCTCGTCTCCGCGATTCCCGTGCCGAAGGCAGGCGGATCGATGGCGGCGTACGCGTACCGTACGCTGGACGACGCGGTGCTGGCGGAGACGGTGCAGGCGCATGCGGGCATCGACATCGGCGATACGTTCATCGGCATGCATCTGCGGCGCGTGGCCGTTCCGGCGCGCGGCTCGGTGAAGCGGATCGGCGAAGCTCACTTGACGATGGCCTACACGCGGCCGAAGCTGATCGGCGGCGAGCGGGCGGTGTATACGCGGGAGGCGGCCGGACTGGCCCCTGCCGCGAGCGACGAGGCAGTTGGCAAGACGCAATCGGATAATGGCATGTGCGACTGACATTTTGACTAGCTTCACGATATAGAGGAGGACACGTCCAATGGAAAATCTGCGCAAGCAAGACCCTGAAGTATTGAAAGCACTCGGCCTGGAGCTCCAGCGCCAGCGCGACAACATCGAGCTGATCGCATCCGAGAACATCGTCTCCGAGGCGGTGCTGGAAGCGGCGGGCACGGTATTGACGAACAAATACGCGGAAGGCTATCCGAGCAAACGCTACTACGGCGGCTGTGAGCACGTGGATATCGTCGAGGACATCGCCCGCGAACGCGCGAAAGAGATATTCGGCGCGGAGCACGCGAACGTACAGCCGCACTCCGGCGCGCAAGCGAACATGGCGGTGTATCTGGCAGCCCTCAAGCCTGGCGACACGGTATTGGGCATGAACCTGGCGCATGGCGGCCACTTGACGCATGGTTCCCCGGTCAACGCTTCCGGCTTGCTTTATAACTTCGTGGCATACGGCGTCGACGAGAACAGCTTCACGATCGATTATGAAGAAGTGCGCAAAGCAGCGTTCAAACACCGTCCTCGCCTGATCGTGGCTGGCGCTTCCGCGTACCCGCGCATCATCGATTTCGAGAAGCTCGGCCAAATTGCTAATGACGTAGGCGCGCTGTTCATGGTCGACATGGCGCACATCGCGGGTCTGGTCGCGGCGGGTCTGCACCCGAGCCCGGTTCCGCATGCGCATTTCGTGACGACCACGACGCATAAGACGCTTCGCGGACCGCGCGGCGGCATGATCCTGTGCCGTCAGCCATGGGCGGCGGCGATCGACAAAGCCGTGTTCCCGGGCTCCCAAGGCGGACCGCTCATGCACGTCATCGCGGCGAAAGCCGTGGCGTTCGGCGAAGCGCTGCAACCGTCGTTCAAGCAGTACGCGCAGAACGTCGTCGACAACGCGAAGGCGCTGTCCGAGGAGCTCGTCGCGCAAGGGCTGAACCTGGTGTCCGGCGGCACGGACAACCATCTGATGCTGATCGACCTGCGCAACCTGAACATTACGGGCAAGAAAGCCGAGCACGTGCTCGACTCTGTCCAAATCACGGTAAACAAGAACGCGATTCCGTTCGATCCGACGAGCCCGTTCGTTACGAGCGGCATCCGCATCGGTACGCCTGCGGCCACGTCGCGCGGCATGGACGTCAGCGCGATGAAGACGATCGCGCAAGTGATCGCGCTCGTGCTGAAGAACCCGGACGACGAAGCGACGCTCGAGAAGGCGCGCGGCATGGTGTCCGATCTGACGGCGCAATACCCGCTCTACCCAGGCATGACGTACTAATCGAATCGTTTGTTTACAGCCCCGATGCGTTCCTTGGCGAACGTGTCGGGGTTTTCTTTGTTGAATCATCAGCTTATCCGGAACGAATCGCTCATCGCCGCTATGTACGGTGCTAGCCGTTTCGCCTCGCTTTAACTTTACATAAAGTGGATGTGCTCCCAGATAGCCGCATGTTACAATGGCCCTATGACGACAAGAGGCAGGTGAACGCAATTCATGCCAACATTCTTTATTGTGATCCTAGTAATCGCGCTCGTAATTTCGTTCGTCTTTCGCTCGCAGAAAGGGGGCCCGCGTCCGCCGGCGGGTCGTGCGCGCTCCTCGTACGGTACGAGAGCGAAGCCATCGGCGCCGCGCGTCGGTCCGCCGCCGACGAACCTTGGGGTTCCGCAGGGACATCCCGCCTATCAGGCGGCGCTTCGGCTGGAGGCGGCTGTGCCGATAGGACTGGAGGCGCGCGTGAGGGACCGGGTGCAGAAGCGCGAGCCGGGTATGAACGAGCTGGAATGGCAGTGGCGCTGGTTCGAGCTGAAGCGGTATTTCCTCCTGTGCGGCGTGCTTCGCTCGGTCCCGATGTACAGCGAGAAGGTGGATGACGTCTGGCACGAGCTGCTCATGTTCACAAGAGAATACGATCAGTTCTGCGCCAGTTTCTGCGGATCGCTCATCCACCACGCCCCGCACGGCCCCGGAGGCCAGCCTGAGACAGGCGAGCGGGCCTGGTTCGATTGGGCTTATGGCGAGCTCTTCATCCCTTACGCCGCTAGCGAGCGGCTGTGGGGCACCTTCTACCGGACGCCGATGCCCGCCTCCCGCATGGATGAGTTCATCGAACTGCCGGAGGAGGAGCTGGCCGCGCGGCGGTTCAACCGGCGCGCGGGCGACACCTACGGCGATTTGCGAGACGTGATCGGCTATTTGATGCACAGAGGGCGCACGCTTTCGCATGAAGCGCGCCACGGTGCAAGCCATGGGATTCACGAGCGGCATCGCGATGGTCATCACGACCGACGCCACGACGGCTGGAGCGACACGACGATGATGACGACCGGCATCCTATCCGGCATGTTCTTCGCCTCGTCGCTTGCGCCGGACGACCAGTTCCAGCGGCAGATGGACGAAGCCCGTGAGCGCGAGGAGCAGAACGGCTCTTACGGCGGCGGTTATGCATGCGCCGGCAGCGGAGACGACCGCGACGGGAACGGATTCGGAGACGGAGACACGCGCGAGAGCGGCGGCTTCGGCGATGGAGGCGGAAGCGGCGACGACTCGGGCGGTGGTTATTCCGGAGGCGACAGCAGCGGTGGAGGTTCGTGGGGCAGCGACGGGGGCGGTAGCGACGGTGGCAGCAGTGGCGGCGGTTCGTCCTGCGGGGGTGGCTCCTCCTGCGGCTCGTCCTGTGGCGGAAGCAGTTAGAGCGAGCGACCGTTTACCTACCTGAACGTTCCGAATGGGATTTAATACGCGATCAACTAAAGTTCGCTCTCGACCGGGAGCGGACTTTTTCCTTTAATTACATGAAGCGCAGCCGCTGTTTCGAGCGTATTTGACAGGAGCAGCCCTGACACCAGAGGCATTTTCGGAAAAAATGGCGAACTTGTGCAATTCCTGCGCTTGTGGTGCTATAATATACAAGATTGAAAATGAAAACGCGTTACTGGGGGAAATTACCCGGCGCGGAAGCACCATCAGGAGGACGATATTTTGAGCAAATTAACCATTTGCGATCACCCGCTCATTCAGCATAAGCTGACCTACATTCGAGACAAGAATACCAACACCAAAGACTTCCGCGAGCTTGTGGACGAAGTCGCGACGATGATGGCTTATGAAATTACCCGTGACCTGCCGCTTGAGACGATTCCGGTCGAGACGCCGGTTACGACTGCGCAAGGGAAGGTTATCTCCGGGCGTATGCTCGGCCTGGTGCCGATTCTGCGCGCGGGTCTTGGCATGGTCGATGGCATGCTGCAGCTCATCCCTGGGGCGAAAGTGGGCCATATCGGGCTGTTCCGCGATCCGGAGACGTTGAAGCCGGTGGAGTACTATGTCAACCTGCCATCCGATTCGGCGGAGCGTCTGCTCATCGTGGTCGATCCGATGCTCGCGACCGGCGGTTCGGCGAACGCGGCGATCGAGACGCTCAAGAAGCGGGGCTGCCTGAATTTGAAGCTGATGTGCCTGATCGCGTCGCCGGAAGGCGTTAAGGCCGTGCAGGATGCGCATCCGGACGTGGATATTTATATCGCATCGTTGGACGAATGTCTGAATGACCACGGGTACATCGTGCCTGGATTGGGCGATGCCGGCGACCGTATGTACGGGACCAAATAATCCGTTTTATGGGAGTGACAGAGATTGGCTAAACTGAAAGTAATGACGATCTTCGGCACGCGTCCCGAGGCGGTCAAGATGGCGCCGCTGGTGCTTGAGCTTCAGAAGTACGAGGACGAGATTCAGTCGATCGTGTGCGTGACGGCTCAGCATCGCCAGATGCTCGACCAAGTGCTCGACTTTTTCGAGATCGTGCCGAATTACGATCTGAACGTGATGAAGGACCGCCAGACGCTAACCGAGACGACGGTGCGCGTGCTGGAGGGGCTCGACCCGGTGCTGCGCGAAGCGAAGCCGGATATCGTGCTCGTGCACGGCGATACGCAGACGACGTTCCTGGCGAGCTACGCCGCGTTCCTGCAGCAGATCCAGGTCGGCCACGTGGAAGCAGGCCTCCGGACGTGGAACAAGCTGTCCCCGTATCCAGAGGAGATGAACCGCCAGCTGGCCGGCGTGTTATCGGACGTACATTTCCCGCCGACGCAGTGGTCCGCGGACAACCTGCGCAAGGAGAACAAGCCGGAGTCGAGATTGTACGTCACGGGCAACACCGCGGCAGACGTCTTCCAATACACCGTCGACCCATCCTTCTCGCATCCGGTCCTTGATTGGGCAAAGGGCAAACGGATGATTCTGATGACGGCGCACCGTCGCGAGTCGCTCGGCGAACCTCACCGGAATATCTTCCGCGCGGTCAAGCGCATCGCCGACGAGTTCGAGGATGTGGCGATCGTCTACGCGGTGCATCCGAACCCCGCGGTGCGCGAGCCGGCGAACGAAGTGCTCGGCGATCACCCGCGTGTTCGCCTGATCGAGCCGCTGGACGTCTTCGAGTTCCATAACTTCTATCCGCATACGTACATGATCATGACCGATTCGGGCGGCATGCAGGAAGAAGCGCCGTCGTTTGGCGTGCCGACGCTCGTGCTGCGCGATACGA
This sequence comes from Paenibacillus aurantiacus, assembly GCF_042431225.1. Classification (NCBI taxonomy): domain Bacteria; kingdom Bacillati; phylum Bacillota; class Bacilli; order Caryophanales; family Paenibacillaceae; genus Paenibacillus; species Paenibacillus aurantiacus. Next base: position 427,998 of record NZ_JBHMDO010000022.1, read on the forward strand.
CCGAGCGTCCGGAAGGGATCGAGGCCGGGACGCTGGAGCTCGTGGGCACGAACGAAGAAGTCGTCTATGAACGCGCCCGCGCGCTATTGACCGATGCCTCGCTGTACGAACGAATGAGCCAATCGGCCAATCCGTACGGCGACGGACAAGCCTCCGCGCGCATCGTGCAGGCGATTCTCCATCACTTCGGCCGCAGAGCCGAAAAACCGGATTCGTTCACAAAACGTTCATAGTTGGCGCGTTAAAGCGGTCAAGTGCTTGAAGTTCACAGCATACAGTGATGCTGTACGGTTTTGGAGAGGCGAAAACCCAGTGAAATCAAGGGTTTGAAGGGCTCAGTTCACGGAAAGTTTTATTTTATCTGAATTGACAAACCTTCTCAAGCTTCGATAAAATGTATGAGGATTGACAGGGGACAAACCATGAAACCAAAGAGCAGTGGGGATAACCCGTGGCGAGCACTCGCCTTGGTCGGCGCACTAGGCTTTGAAGTCGCAATCTGTACTTTGCTCGGCTTCTGGATCACCAAGTGGATCTTCGGAACGACGGGTTGGATGATCGCCGGTATTTTCACCGGTCTCGCCGCCGGCATTCTGGCTGCCGTTTGGCTGGTAAGGAAGGCGCTGGAGGGTTCAGATGAATGAAGTTTTACAGAAGGCAGCGCGAATCGCGGTTTACGTGATTTCGTTATCGCTGCTGGTATGGGCTTTTGCGCCGGAGTGGCGCGCCGTTGCGGCTGGCATTATGTTGGGTGTGTCGGCAAGTTTGATGAATGCGCTCTTATTACGTAGAAGAGTCGATTGGCTAGGCAAGGTGACGATCGAGCAAGGTCCGCGGAGAGTGGGGCTTGGCTTGGCCGGAAGACTTGCAACCGTGCTGCTTGCGGCGCTGATCGCACAACGCTACCCGGAGCATTTTCATTTGCCAACGACACTGTTCGCATGCTTCTTCATGCCCTTTGCAAGTTTGATATTCGCTTACATGCAAAGCAAGAGACAATCTTAGCGGAAAGGGGTGAAACACGGTATGCATTTATTCCCGGTCATTACCATCGGGGGAGTGGCGATTGACTTGTCGTCGATCATCGCCATAACGGTATCCGCGCTCATCACGCTGGTACTCGCAATGGTAGCGGTTCGGCGGTTGTCGGTCGATAATCCGTCCAAGATCCAGAACTTCCTGGAGTGGGTGGCTGAATTCGTTCACAACACGATCGCGAGCACGATGCCGATGAACAAGGTTAAGCCATTCATGTCGCTCGGTATGACGCTGATCATGTTTATTTTCATCTCCAACTTGCTCGGCCTTCCGTTCGGTATTGTGACGGAGACGCATCATGTCAATGAGACGTTCGGTATCACGCAAGAAGTGCTTGACGAGCACGGCGGCCATGCGGAGATCGCGTGGTGGAAATCGCCTACGGCGGACCTTTCCGTTACGGCTGGCCTTGCGCTCATCGTATTCGTTCTCGTAAACCTGCTGGGGCTTAAGATGAACACCAAAGGTTATCTGAAGTCGTACTTCCAGCCATTCTGGTTCTTCTTCCCGCTGAAGCTCATCGAGGAGATCGCGAAACCGCTTACGCTTGCGCTTCGTCTATACGCCAACATTTTCGCGGGCGAGGTTCTCATCGCCACGATTCTGATGCTCGGCGTCGTCGGTACGCCTTTCCTTATCGCTTGGCAGGGCTTCAGTTTGTTCGTCGGCGCGATTCAGGCGTTTTTGTTCACGATCTTGACGATGGTGTACATTTCCCACGCAATCGTCTCGCACGACGAAGAGCACGAGCATCATTAATGCAGCAGCAATAAGCTTCGTAACGGTTCGGACGATCGGCCGCACCCGGACGCGGAGATTATGGTATACCTATCAAATACTTAACTACCCTTGAGGAGGATTTCAAAAATGGAAGTATTGGCAGCAGCAATTGCAGTCGGTTTGGCAGCGCTTGGCGCAGGTATCGGTAACGGTCTGATCGTAAGCAAAACAGTAGAAGGCATCGCTCGTCAACCAGAGAACGCAGGCAAGCTTCAAACAACGATGTTCATCGGCGTAGGTATCGTCGAAGTCGTACCTATCATCGGCGTCGTTATCGGCTTCCTGGCTTTCTTTAGCTAATAGAAACAATGACGGAACGATGGCGGGGAAGGCCTTAGCCCTCCACGCCATCGTTTTGATTAAGAGGAATTCTGCGAACGGAAAGGAGTTGCAGCTATGGATTTGCATTGGACATCGACAGTCTACGCGATTGTGGCGTTCGTAATCCTGTACGCGCTGTTGAATAAGTTTGCGTTTGGTCCATTGTTCAGCATCATGGAGAAACGCCGTCAGCTCGTGTTGGAACAGATGAGCATGGCGGAGACCGCGCGCAAGCAAGCTTCCGCTCAGATGGAAGAGCAGAAGCAAGCGCTGCAAGAAGCGCGCAAAGAGGCTTACGAGATCATCGAGAAAGCCAGAGCGACAAGCTCGAAGCAAGCCGACGATATCGTTCAAGCCGCGAAGAACGAAGCGAACCGCCTGAAGGACGAAGCGGTGCGCGACATCGAGAGCGAGAAGGACAAGGCGATCGCTTCGCTGCGCGGCCAAGTGGCCGGCATGTCCGTCATGATCGCCTCCAAAATCATCGAGAAACAAATCGACGAGAAGTCGCAAGAGGAACTCGTTGATCAATACCTGAAAGAGGTTGGAAGCAAATGAGCCGGGCGACTGTCGTAGCGAAACGCTATGCGCAAGCGCTGTACGAGGTAGCTGCGCAGCAGAACATCGTCGCCGAAGTTCTCGACCAGCTGGGTCTCGTTGTGAAAACCTTGAAGAGCGATGCGGATATCGAGAAGTTTCTTTCCTTCCCGAGCATCGAGCAGAACGTCAAAATCGAGCTGATCCGCAAAGCATTCGCCGATCAAGTCTCGGCTACGCTTCTGAATACGCTGGAGATGGTCATCGCCAAAGGGCGTCAGGATCTCCTTGGTCATATTTATACAAGTTATGTCAAAATCGCCGGCGAAGGCCTCGGCCAAGCGCAAGCTACCGTGTATACGGCTAAGCTGCTGACGGCGGAAGAGCTCAAGAATGTGGAAGCAACATTCGGCGCGCTTGCAGGCAAACGCATCGTGGCCGATCAAGTGGTCGAACCTTCTTTGCTCGGCGGCGTGCAAGTTCGTATCGGCGACCGTCTGTACGACGGCAGCCTGTCCGGCAAGCTGGCGCGTCTTGAGAAATCGTTGAAAAGTCAAGCACTGTAGATAGGGGTGAGCGGAATTGAGTATCAGACCTGATGAAATCAGCACGCTGATTAAGCAACAGATCGAACAATATAAATCCGAGATTCAAGTCGTGGATGTCGGTACGGTCATCCAAGTCGGTGACGGTATCGCTCGCGTGCACGGCCTCGAGAACGCCATGGCCGGCGAGCTGCTCGAATTCGCGAACGGCGTTGTAGGCATGGCCCTCAACCTCGAGGAAAGCAACGTCGGTGTCGTTATCATGGGACCTTACACGGGTATCCGCGAAGGCGACCAAGTTAAACGCACGGGCCGCATCATGGAAGTACCGGTCGGCGAAGCGCTGCTCGGCCGCGTCGTGAACGCGCTGGGCGAACCGGTTGACGGCAACGGTCCGATCAACACGACGAACTTCCGTCCGATCGAATCGCCGGCACCAGGCGTAATGGCTCGTAAATCGGTCCATGAGCCTATGCAAACGGGCATCAAAGCGATCGATGCGATGATTCCAATCGGCCGCGGCCAACGGGAATTGATCATCGGCGACCGCCAAACAGGCAAAACGCAAATCGCGATCGACACGATCGTGAACCAAAAAGGCAACGACGTTATTTGTATCTATGTCGCGATCGGCCAAAAGCAATCGACGGTTCGTACCGTAGTTGAGTCCCTGCGTAAGCAAGGCGCGCTTGATTACACGATCGTCGTTACGGCGAGCGCTTCCGAGCCGTCCCCGCTCCTTTACATCGCGCCTTACACGGGCTGCTCGATGGGCGAGTACTTCATGTACAACGGCAAACACGTTCTGGTTATCTATGATGACCTTTCCAAACAAGCGGCAGCATACCGCGAGCTTTCCTTGCTGCTCCGCCGTCCTCCGGGTCGTGAAGCTTATCCGGGTGACGTATTCTACCTGCACTCCCGTCTGCTGGAGCGCGCTGCGAAGCTCAACGATGAGCTCGGCGGCGGTTCCCTGACAGCACTTCCCTTCATCGAGACGCAAGCGGGCGACATCTCCGCGTACATCCCGACGAACGTTATCTCCATCACGGACGGCCAGATCTTCCTGGAATCCGACCTGTTCTACTCGGGCCAACGTCCGGCGGTTAACGTCGGTAACTCCGTATCCCGCGTAGGTAGCTCGGCGCAAATCAAAGCGATGAAGAAAGTTGCGGGCACGCTGAAGCTTGACCTGGCGCAATACCGCGAACTCGCGGCATTCGCCCAATTCGGCTCCGATCTCGATAAAGTAACGCAATCCCGCTTGAACCGCGGCGAGCGTACGCTTGAAATTCTGAAGCAGGGCGTTAACCAACCGCTTCCCGTAGAACGTCAAGTCGTCTCCCTCTTCACGGTAACAAGAGGACATGTGGACGATATCCCGGTACAAGACGTCCGCCGCTTCGAAGCCGAGTTCCTGGCTTACGTCGATGCGAACAAACCGGAAATCTTCACATCCATCCGCGATACGAAAGACCTGACCTCCGATAACGAGAAAGTGCTCGTCGATGCGATCGCCGCATTCAAGAGAGGCTTCTCCACATCGGTATAATAAACGCGTCTAATGTGCCGGGGTTGTCCTTTGCGAAGGGCAAGCCCGGTAATAAGGTGGTGACAACGATTGGCTAAAGGAATGCGCGAAATTAAACGCCAGATCAAGAGCAAACAGAATACGAAGCAGATTACGAAGGCGATGGAGATGGTAGCGGCAGCGAAGCTGAGACGTTCGCAGGACGCGGCGCTCGCGGCAAGACCGTACACGGAGAAAATCCGTGAGGTTGTAGCCTCGATCGCATCCGGCGGCGGTTCCATCAAGCATCCGATGCTGGAGACCCGCGAAGTCAAACGCACAGCTTACCTCGTCATCACTTCGGACCGTGGTCTTGCTGGCGGCTATAACGTCAACGTGCTTCGCAAAGTGTCGACTGCATTACGTGAGAATCACAAGTCGGCCAGCGAGTACTCGCTTTTCGTCATCGGACGCAAAGGCCGTGATTTCTTCAACAGACGCGGTGTGCCGATTGCGGAAGAAGTGACAGGATTATCCGATTCGCCGAGTTTCTCCGATATTAAGTCGATTGCTGCAGCCGCAGTACAGGGCTTTGAGGCCGGGAAATACGACGAACTCTATATCGTTTATAACCAGTTCCACAATGCCATTACGCAAACGCCGGTTCTGAAGAAGCTCCTTCCGCTAAGCGACATCGAATCTTCCGGTTCGAAGGCGTCTTACGAGTATGAGCCAACACCGGAAGAAGTGCTTAACGTGTTGCTTCCCAAATACGCGGAGACGGTCATCTATAGCGCGATTTTGGAAGGCAAAGCGAGCGAGTTCGGCGCGCGTATGACGGCAATGGGCAATGCGACGAAGAATGCGACGAAGATGATTGCAGGCTTGACACTGACGTACAACCGTGCGCGTCAAGCGGCGATTACCCAGGAAATCGCGGAGATCGTCGGCGGAGCGAACGCACAGCAATAACCGAAGGTTTGGCCCGCGAAGCCAATCCGACTTTTAGGAGGGACACACATGAGCAACGGGCGCGTTGTCCAGGTTACAGGTCCAGTTGTCGATATTGCATTCGACAACGGCCATTTGCCGGACATCCTTAATGCGATAAGAATCGAGAAGAAAGCTCAAAATGCTAGCGAACGCGATATTCAGCTTACAGTCGAAGTGGCCACTCACCTCGGCGACAATATGGTTCGCTGCGTAGCAATGTCTTCCACGGACGGTCTCGTCCGCGGTACGGAAGCAATCGATACAGGCAAGCCAATCACGGTACCGGTCGGTCCAGCAACACTGGGTCGCGTATTTAACGTACTGGGCGAGCCAATCGACAACAATGGCGACGTCGATCGTTCGATCGCGAACCCAATCCACCGTCAGGCCCCAGTATTCGAAGAGCTGTCGACGCAACAAGAGATCCTGGAAACAGGCATTAAAGTTATCGACTTGATGGCGCCTTACTCCAAAGGCGGTAAAATCGGTCTGTTCGGCGGCGCGGGCGTTGGTAAAACCGTAACGATGCAGGAATTGATCCATAACATCGCACAAGAGCACGGCGGTATCTCCGTATTCGCCGGCGTTGGCGAGCGTACTCGTGAAGGTAACGACCTTTACCACGAGATGAGCGACTCCGGCGTTATCTCCAAGACGGCGATGGTATTCGGTCAGATGAACGAGCCACCGGGCGCACGTCTTCGCGTAGCCTTGACGGGTCTGACGATGGCTGAGTATTTCCGTGATGAAGAAGGCCGCGACGTACTTCTGTTCGTCGACAATATCTTCCGCTTCACGCAAGCAGGTTCCGAAGTATCCGCCCTCCTCGGCCGTATGCCATCTGCCGTAGGTTACCAGCCGACGCTGGCAACTGAGATGGGTCAGCTGCAAGAGCGGATCACCTCGACCAAAAAAGGTTCCGTTACGTCGATTCAAGCGATCTACGTACCAGCGGATGACTATACTGACCCGGCTCCGGCAACGGCGTTCGCCCACTTGGACGCAACGACGAACCTGGAGCGTAACATCGCCGCCATGGGTATCTTCCCGGCCGTTGATCCGCTTGCTTCGTCCTCGCGGATTCTGGCACCGGAAATCCTCGGCGATGAGCACTACCAAGTCGCGCAAGGCGTTAAGAAGCTTCTTCAACGTTACAAAGAGCTTCAAGACATCATCGCGATTCTCGGTATGGACGAGTTGTCCGAAGAAGACAAACAAGTCGTTCACCGCGCGCGTCGCGTGCAATTGTTCCTGTCGCAGCCGCTGCACGTTGCCGAAGCGTTCAACGGTATGCCGGGCGTATACGTACCGGTTAAAGACACGGTACGCAGCTTCAAAGAGATTCTCGAAGGTAAGCATGACGATCTTCCAGAACCGGCATTCCACAACGTCGGATCGATTGAAGGCGCAGTCGAAAAAGCGAAGAAACTCGCTCAAGGGCTGTAATAAGCCGCTGATGGAGGTATCCGCATGAGCACCTTTACATTGGAAATCGTAACGCCTGAGCGTAAGGTCTACGCTGAGGACGTCAACATGGTCATCGTGAAAGGCACGGAGGGCGAGCTGGGTATTCTGGCGAACCACGTTCCGATGGTAACGCCGCTGCGCATTTCCTCGATTACGATCAAGAAAGACCGTTCGGAGCAAATCATCGCCGTTAGCGGCGGGTTTGTCGAAGTACGCAAAGATAAAGTCGTTATTCTGGCCGAGAGCGCCGAGCTCCCTGAGAGCATCGACGAGGCTCGTGCGCAAGCCGCGAAGAAACGCGCGGAGCAGCGCCTAGCCGGCAAAGCCGACGAGTACGACTTCCGCCGCGCGGAGCTTGCGCTCCAACGCGCCATGAACCGTCTGGCTGTGAAGCAACGCGGTTAAGGAACGGAACAGGAACGCCGTTGTGTCCTTATGTGTAATGCATAGGGAGGCAGCGGCGTTTTTTTTGTAGAAAATTTGTTTGTAATAGAAGAAACAACCGCAACTTTTTATATGGTAGCAACGTATAAATATGGTAGATATAAATAGTTGTTGGAAGATAGACTTTTAGTGATTAAAGATTGTATAGGGAAATGAGAACAGCCGTAAGATTCGGAAGTATGAAGATTTATGAATAGTTAAATAAAGAGAAAGAAAACGATACACCAAAAATAGCAGTTAGTATATAATTTACATATATATGGATTTTGGTAGCCGTGAAAGGGGTGTTTAGTAGGTTCGCATGCATAAATAACTGTATCTTTGACTTCAATATCAATAGAGTTGATATTGAACAAAGTGGGAACAATTTCCGATACAATTCGTCACAATTCCGCATAATACCTTTACAAACTCTTTCATTATTCACGATTATCTAGTAGTATATATACAGTATTCACACTGCGGAGTAAAAAGATAACATTCCTTTGGGATTATTGGGAGTGGTTAAGCTGGGAGCGCTACTTGAGGAAATAGACGTTAGTACGGAATATAACGTCAATAGGTCTAGAGATTTAAGGGTAACGACGGGACAAGAAGTGGAGTTATCCATCATACTTCCGGCGTGGAATGAAGCGCCCCGAATCGGACGGACGTTAGATCAGATCTTTATTGACTTACCTAAGCGTAATGTGGAAATTCTCGTGGTTGATGATGGAAGCACAGATACGACGGTCGAGGTTGTGAAGAGTTGGCAGCTTAAGCATCCGAATCGTAAGGTTCGTTTGATTGAGAAGCCGCATACCGGCAAGGGAGGAACGATAGTTGCCGGTATTCATGAATCTACAGGCATTTTTGTGGGCCTGCTTGATGCGGATCTAGACATAAAACCAAGTCAGTTGTGGAAAGTGTTTGAGATTGCAGGGCGGGAAGAATTGGATATTGTTGTTGGCGCCAAACAAGAGCTCCCGTGGGAGCAGCGAGGAGCGAATCCGCTGCGTCGCTTGCTAAGTTCAAGTTTCTCGGCCATGAATTATATCTTCTTACGGTTACCCGTTAAGGATACTCAGACAGGGTGCAAGGTATTTCGGGGTGAATGGATCCGTTCGGTTGTAAGTCTTGTAAAGGCCCAAGGTTATTTGTTTGATGTTGAGATTCTGGGAATGGCTAGTCACGATCGTCTCCAGATGAAAGAAGTTGCGGTGGCGATTGAAAGATCGGACAAGCCTAATCGGATTGGTTTAAAGAGCGTTTTGGGTGCGGCAGTAGAATGGTGCAGAGTTGTTTATTACGTGAAGAGCTACTCTTCTCACTTTAAGAAGAAGAAAACAGTCATCGATGCTGGTGAGATTGGAGTAAGTACGCATGCGTCTATTGATGCTTAGTTGGCGTGGACCTCATCATCCAAGAGCTGGCGGAGCAGAAGTGTACACCGAGCAACTACTCGAAGGACTAGTGCAGCGAGGTCACGAAGTTTCCTGGTATTCAGCTGCTCATGAGCGAGATATGCCTCAGGTCTATAAGGGAATACGATTGCTATACGGTGCAGAAGGTATGAAGGTATACATAACAGGTAATCGTTTTACTCGAAAGTCAACTGATTTTGATGTTATTATTGATCAGATTAATACCTTTGGTTTTTTGACGCCTTGGAGCGCTAAGACAAAACATGTTTCGCTTATCCATCAACTGGCGGATGATGTTTGGGATTACGAAACAAAACCGCCAGTGAGTCAGATAGGTAAGTTTTTAGAGAAACAGTTGCTTGCTAAATATAGAAAGACCCCTTACATTACCATATCCCAAAGTACGCAAGAAGATCTTGTGAGACTAGGGTGGGAAGGGGCACATGCGATTGTTAGCAATGGCGTAGAAGTAGGCATGCCTACCGAGAAGTCTGCTAATCCCTCTATCGTCTTTCTGGCAAGGTTCAAAGCGCAAGCCAAGAGGCTCGATCATGCTTTTCGCGCCTTTCTAGAGGTTCAAAAAAAGTATCCAGAAGCTGAGTTCTGGGTGATAGGGCGCGGTGACCCGCCAGAATACCTTAAAGACAAGCGAGGCGTAAAGGTCTATAATAATACTTCCGACCACGAAAGAGACCTCTTGCTTGCTCAGGCCTGGTTGTGTATCGCGACATCTGTCCGTGAAGGGTGGGGCAGGATGGTCCTAGAGTCAGCGGCATATGGTACCGCCTCGGTGGTATACAATGTTCCTGGATTACGTGATGCGGTTGTACACAACGAAACGGGGCTCGTCGTGAATCCCAATGTTGACGACATGCATCAAGCTATTACATTTCTGTTCGATAATCCTGATAAACTCAGAGAATATTCTGCGAACGCTTATGCAAAGGCGAAAGAATATACTTGGGAATCTTCGATTGATCGAATGGAAAACTTCCTAACGGATGTATTAACATTGAGTTAATAGATCAAAATTTTTGAAAGGAGAGTCTCAATGAAAAAGTCTCTCAAAAAACATCTAATCATGGGTATTGCTACTACTACCATTCTTGGCGCGGCAGTAGCAAATGCCAACAGCCTTAATTCGTTTGTTACCGGAACAGTGGGCAGCAGCGAGTCGCCAGGCTCGAGTGCAAGCCAAGCTCCAGGAACAAGCGAAGCACCAGGAGCAAGTACAAGTCAAGCTCCAGGTCCAGGTCAAAGCGAAGCGCCAGGAACAAGTAAACCATCGGATGGTATTGGTGGATACTTCCCGCCTGTAGTAAGCACGACATCGCCAGCTAAAATCTCTAGCGATGGTGCTACGGTAACAGGTACTTTCGGTGCCGCAGGCGCTGAAATCACACTTGCTGGCGGAAAAATCAGCATTAAAATTCCAGCAGGTGCAGTTGCTTCTGACCGTACTATTACGGTAACATCCGTAAAAGCTGAGGATCTTAAGACAAAACTGCCGAACTCTTTTGTATTTGGCGGACTTGCCATTTCCGTAGAGTTGAGCGGAGAGGATCTTCTTCTTCAGCCGGCTACTGTAACGCTGAATGATGCTGAAGCTATTAAGAAATTGGATCCGAAGCGCCTCTCTTACTTTAAAGAAGAGAACGGTAGCTGGTTGTTCCGCGGTGTTATCGTAGATGCCGAGAAAGGCACTGCATCTTTCAACACCAACAGCTTTAGTACGTATGCATTGCTCTCGAACGGTAAAGTATTCTCGGACGAGCAATCGGCTAAATGGGCAGCTGACTACATAAGCGTAGCGCTTGGTGGTAACTTCATCAATGGTTATGTTGATGGAACGTTTAAGCCTAATAACACGATTACGCGTTCTGAATTCGTACAAGTAATCGTTGGAGCGCTTGGCCTTTCCGAGAAAGCTAGCACCGCAACTTTCGCCGATGTTCCAGCAACTGCTTGGTATAACAAAGCGCTTGGTACAGCGATCGAAAACAAACTTGTTCAAGGTGTAGCTGCTAACAAGTTTGCTCCTGAAGCAAAAATCTCTCGTGAAGAGGTAGCAACAATCTTGGGTCGTGCCTTTGAGTTGAAAGCAACACAAACAACTACGGGTTCGGAATTCAAGGATTTTGCTAAAACTCATGAGTGGGCAGTGAAGGGTGTAAATGCAGCTCTTCAAGCAGGCGTCATCTCCGGCTATCAAGACAAAACATTGAAACCGCAAAATTCAATCTCGCGTGCTGAAGCAGTAACGATGATCGTACGCGCACTTGATAATATCGGCAAGGTTTCCGTGAAATAATTTATACTTAAAATAACATGCAAGCATAGAGAGATGTGAAATTTCTCTATGCTTGTTCTATTACATGTAAAGGTGGAGCTACATTGAAGGCCTGGTATTCTAGCTACACTGGTAAAGTTTTGACTAATAATCGTTTTGTATATGGCATCGTAATTATTACGTTGTTTTTAATATCTCTATCTGCCTTATGGAGAGGCGGATATGTTGTAGGTGGAGATATTTGGCCTGGAGCTTTGATGCCGGATAGCTATATCTATAATGAGGCATCAAGTTTGTGGGGCTATTTTTTTAGCGGGGTAGGATCTCCACAATTTTCACCAACGAACTTCACATGGGCTGTATTCGGAAAGGTATTCACCGCTATCGGGTTTTCTGGCGTGTTCGTAAATTATTTGCTTCTTACGTGCTTATTAATTTGGCAAGGGGTTGCCGGGGCGTATTTCGCTCGTGCAATCGTGCCTGGTGCGATTATCCCAGCACTGATCGTTGGTTTAGGTATTCCTATTTCTTTATATAATATGATTACGTTTATTAATCCAATCGGGGCGTTTTCAATAGGTTACTTTGCATTCACCGCTGGGTTAATTCTTCGGAATGGGCGAATCTCTCAAAGTAACTGGGTTAAATGGGGCCTTAAACTTGGAATTGCAAGCTTTGGTCTAATTATTATTGCTGGTACCCCGCCGATGGCCGTCGTATGGGTTGTCTGGGTAGCTGCATTTTTAGGATATCAGTTATATAAGAATAAAGGCAATCGGAAATACAGCCTAAGAAGCCTTGGCATTGCTGTGGTGCTCTCTATTGGTTTTAATTTATGGTGGGCCTACGCTGCTTATGTGACATTATATCTAGGCGGGGATGCGGTAGAGCAAACCTTTGATGGTCCGTTAGAATACACATGGGTACATGGGAACGCAAGTATTATTAACCTTTTGAGTATGCAGGCATATTGGAGTTGGCCAATGAGCGGATATTATCCGTTTAGTTATAAATATGTAACAGGAATTTTGAAATATTCTCTATACGTACCTGTTTTGTTTGCATTAATCGGGGCTATTTATAGTCCGCTAAAGAAGAAAAAGTACATTTTGTTGAGCATCCTAGTTATTTCTCTCTTCATTGCTAAGGGGACTCATGCTCCATTCGGCAATATCAACGCATTTATGTATGAGCACCTACCATTCTATTGGTTATTGCGAGATCCGCAAGTAGAAATGAATATCATCCTGTACTTAAGCCTATATACATTAGCTGGGCTAGGTGCGCAAGAATTATATAAAGCAGCTGAGCGTTTATTCACACAAATGAAGATTCAATTTAATCGACTCAAACGCGTGTTAGTGATGGTGTGTTTGACTTTAATCGTTATGATGAATGGCTATTCGTTTGTAAACGGCGAATTTCTACCAGAGACTAAAGATACTGGTGCGTTCACCACAATCGTTGACGTACCTGAGTACTGGTTGGAAACTGCCGATTTCCTGAACGCGCAAGAGGCAGAGGGAAGCGTGCTGATGCTTCCTAATAATGATTTCTATCAGATGCCCTTCGACTGGGGATATTATGGTGTCGACGATCTTGGGGTGACTCTCTTTAAGCATCCCATCGTAACGCTGCAGCCGGTATCGGATGTTTATTTGGGAGGCTCCCATTCGTACCGCACCTTATTAGGAGAGCTGTTATACCAAATATCGAGAGAACCGGAAAAAGATATTTCTCCCTATCTGGATATGCTCGGTGTAAAGTGGATTGTGTTCCGAGGAGATGTCATAACCAACCTGGCGAATAGAAATATTTTATCCCCCGAGTTCATGACGAATTTCTTAAATAAGCAGACAAATATAACAAAAGTTAAAGAGTTCGAAAAGCTCTCGGTCTATGAGGTTAAAACGCATAAAAATAATATTGTTTTCTATGATGGGATAGGAAACTGGGGAGATCAATCTAGCGCATTTAATGGCGTATCAACAGGCCAGATTTCTTCTGTAATGCCTTGGTTGGTCAATGATTGGGATGATACAGTGGACTCGCAAGGTGGCGCAGTGAAATCCACATTCGACAAAGATATCCGAGTTAGCTTAGAACAAGAAACAAATGTAAATATATCGCCTAGAACCTTGCAGGTGCGGTTGAAACGGTTAGACGCAAGAAACTTGGAACTGAAACTTCTGGGTCCTATTACGATAATCAATGGGCAGAAGACGGAATGGAGCATAACCAAGCCAATAATATTACCGGAAGATAGAACAGATATGATTGCATTAAATATCAATGGGCAGCAAAAGTTCGCACTTGCCAATAATCTAGTTAAGGGTAAGGAATACGACTTAGGCACCATCGGCATTCGAGAAGGACAAACAGCGATAGAGGTGGAATGGTTCTCGAGTATTGGGGGACCGATATTAAATTCAACCTGGAGTGGATTGGAAGACTGTAATGTTACTGATTTCAAATCTAGAGAACAAGCGCAATTAAACAAGAAAATTGAGAGTGATGGGACGCTCGTTCTGGAAGCTAAGAGTCATGCGTCTTGCGTTTCAAAAACAATCAATGCTGCTAGCAGTAACGCGGATATATTCGTCACAGGCCGATATCAGTATATCGCAGGCGAAGCTCCCGCTATCAAAATGACCGCAGACGGAAAGATTCTTGAAACCGTTACGCTGAAAAAGGGAGAAGGCTATCAGGATTGGACCAAATGGATGAAAGGTCAGAGCCTCGAGTCTCTTCGTTTATATGCAATGTCATTAGGTAATGATGAATCGCTCACCATCAATAAATTCAAGGACTTCAATGCTTGGAGTATCCGGTCATTCGCTAAACAGACGATAAATATACAATCCAACGATGAAATTAAGAATGTTCGTACTCTGGAATTGTCTGCACGCAGCAAGGCCGAGAACTTATTGTCCACAGAATTAGGGCAAAAACATCCGATTTCATATTTTGAGACAGTAAAGGATAGGTTGACCCTTGAAAACGTCTCTGGTCAATATGTTCAAATCACAGGATCTTTGACAGGGGATTTAGCTAAAGCCCACCCGATTGTTCTGTTCAAAAACAAAAACGGTCAACAGATCTGGCAAAGTAACATCGATTATAATGGACAAAGCTATAAGTTAAACGAAACAGCTTTTATTCCGGAGACCGAACAATTGGTAGCGGTTGAGATTTTGAGCGAGAATAAAGATGAACCGGTTAATCTGGAGAACTTTTCGATTCAAAGCTGGCCTGCCGGGAAGGCGGATATTACCTATTTAACCAAGGATTTAAAAGATGTGACTCAAACGAACGAATCCAGTAGCCGAACCGAATTTACCGGCGTTGTACCGGAAGGTTCCAAGCTTCTAGTTATTAAGGATACGTTTCATCCGAATTGGTCGGCCACAGTCAATAACAAGAAGGCAAGCTGGAAACACGTTAAAGTGGGAGACTTACTAAATGGTTGGATCATCCCCGAGGAAGACTGGGGTAAGTCTTACACGATAAGCTTCACACTCAACGAGTGGTTTGTTCGATTCAAGTACCTTGGACTCTGTACGGCACTATTAAGCGTCATTGCTTTGTGGTTTTATAGCGTCAGAATGAACAAAAAGCAGGGTGACTCGGTTTGAATTTCTCATGGATGCAGTTGAAAAAATACTATCAGTACTATGTAGTGTTTCTTGTATTAACATTAGTTTCAGCTTCTATTTTTTGGTTTGATGCTTATATAGCTGGTGGGGATGTATACCCTTCGGGTTTCATTCCGGATAATCAAGAATTAGACAAATCATTGTCGCTTTGGGGGACTTTCGTTAATGGGTTCGGAAGTCCCCAGTTTTCTTCCAATATGTTTATACAAGCATTATGGGGGAAGATTGTTGGGGGTTTGGGTTTTAGCGGGTATGCCGTGCAATACTTGTTTTATACGACCCTGCTGATTTGGCAAGGATGGGCTACCGTTTATTTTATGCGTGCGTTCTTCCCGGAGCGTAACTACGCACCGATTTTTGCTGCAATCGCGATGCCGCTTTCATTATTCAACGCGATTACTTTTATTAATCCGATTATGGCGTTTGCATTAGGATACGCCCCGTGGATTGCGGGTTTGTTAGTTCATCATTTGAGACAGCCGCAATCCGCCATGAAGTTTGGGATCCAGATTGGGTTTACAAGTCTAGGTTTATTTTTAATTTCAGCAAATCCGCCATCTGCCGTTTTTTTTGTATTATGGACTTTGCTGTGGCTTGCCGTCTGTTGGTATAGATGGAGACAGATTCACAAGGTGTGGCGTGGGATAGTACTTGGAATTGTGTTAGCTGTTCTATTGAATTGCTGGTGGGCTTATGCGGCCTATATTACATTGTATGGTAGTCCAGGAACAGTGGAACAAACGTTTAAAGGTCCATTGGACTATCAGTTTGTTCACCAAAACGCTAGTATTATTAATCTCTTGTCATTTCAGGGGATATGGAATTGGCCACGGCAGGAGTATTATCCGTGGGCTAAGATGTATTACACGAATATCCTTATGTATGCGTCACTTTACGTGCCAGTATTGTTTGCACTCTATGCTTTCTTTTTTAGTGCGCAAAAGAAAAGAAAGCTGGTTCTACTCGGAATCTTGGGGCTATCGCTATTCATGGCAAAAGGGCTCCATGCTCCTTTTAGTCAAGTCAACGGCTGGATGTATACGCATATCCCGTTATTTTGGCTATTCAGAGATCCACAAGTACAGTTCAATATCCCCATCTATTTATCGATTTTTGCATTGGCAGCATTATCGGTCGATGAATGGACAGTGGCAATCAAGCAGTGGGCAAGTCGGGTTGCTCGGCCTCTTATTCTTAAATCCGTTATACCGGCAGGTGCTGGTTTGATGTTGCTATTCTGCCTTGCGCTTAATGGAGGAGCCCTCATATCTGGAGCATTTTTATCGATTAACGACAAAGGGGCAGTGAAACTCCCTGGTTATTGGGAAGACATAGCACAAGCCATCAATGCGTCTGACGATCATGCGCGCGTGCTTCTTCTGCCAAATAATGATTTTTACCAAATGGGCTATGATTGGGGCTATTATGGAATTGATTACGTTGCGCAGTCTCTAATCCATAAGCCTGTTTTGTTATTAGAACCACAAGTTGATGTGTATCTCGGCGGGTCAGCAGGATACATGCGACAGGTTCAGCAGCTATATAAAGTTTTGAAAGAAAATCAATCAGGGGATATAACGCCTTTACTCGAAAAAATGGGCATCAAGTGGCTGATACTCCGACATGATATAACAACAGAAAGTATAGGTCGGAACTTCATTCCACCTGAACAATTAAGTAGCCTATTGCAAGGTCAGAAAGGTATCAAGAAAGTAGGTACTTTCGAAAAGCTAGATTTGTATGAGATACAGCAGGACGTTCAAGTGGTTGACGCTTATGATGGCTACGGGAATTGGATCACGGAGAAGAAGGGGATAGATGTAAGCACGGCATACGGGAAATTTGCGCTAACGCCGTGGTTGCAAAACGCGGAGGATGCAATTATCCACGGATTCCAAGATGAAGTCGAAGGAATTCAGGGGAACCGAGAAGTTTCAGCTAATACCGCAATCTCCTTAATACCTAGAACATTCGAGCTCTTTACTAGAGTAGAGCAAGATAGAATCGTCGTCACTGCTGAAAGCCTGGCTATACAAATTGGGGATCGCCCTTTCAAATGGGAAAGTCATGTAAACTTCCAGATGCCTGAAAAAGCGAGTAGTTTAAAAGTAAGTATTGGAGATAAAATATACCAACTTGATGAACATCAATTGGTACAAAAGAATGTGAGAATTGGGAGTTATAGCGTCAATACGGAAAATATGCTGCTTCCCGTAAAGCTTCATGCTGAGAATGATAGTACTGGAACACAAGAGCAAACATTGCAATTGTATCCGGTAACACAACTTTCACGAACGAATGAAGCCATTTTATATCCAGAAAAGCAAGTGCGAACCTCCATCGCTTTGACAAACTGGGGTGAACTCTTCGATGCGAATGCGGTTAAAGCGCTGAATAAAGAGGAAGCCGGGTTGGTAGCTGAGAGAGAAAATGAAAATACGCTAATGCTGAAGGCAACGGAGAATGCGGCTGGAATCGGGTTGCAATTACCGGATGTTAGTGATAGCTATATCCATATTTCGCTCAAAGCTCAATCGATGGAAGGTTCGAAACCATTAATTCGATTAATTAATAACGAAAGTGGTATGGTCATTTGGGAAAGTAAGCTTCAAACGATACGTGATTGGCAAACGATCGAACAGGAAATTTACGTTGGTAGCAAACAATCCAATTTGTCGTTGTATTTCTATGCGTTCGCAGAACAATCCGTACCAACCAGTATCGCTTATAAAGATATCAGGGTGGATCAAGAAACAGGTGCAACAGGATCGGTACTTGCTCTAAACGGGGAATCGCCAAATCGTCTGCCCATGAAGACGGATAAATTAGACGAAACCTTGACGATTGAGGTGCCAAAGGCCTCCAAACTCGTTGTCTACAAGACCTCGTATCATGACGGATGGAAATTGAAATCCTCCTCAGGCGAGACTCTTGAGTGGGAGCATGTACTAGTTGATGGGTATATGAACGGCTGGATTGTTCCGAAGAATAATGATCATAAGACGATCACAATAGAGTTTGCGCCAAGCAAGACTTTCAATTTCCTCAAGTCCCTTGCGGTTGTTATCTTCATCCTTTCTTTGTTGACCGCGGGATGGCTTCTTTATCTGAGAATTAAAAAGCATCGGGAGGAAAGACGAACGTGATTTTCATCGCTTTTATAGCCGACAGTTTTATTGTCGATGGGGATGTTTTCTCTGGTGGTGCGGAGCAGCACATGTATGAGTTAATTAAACAGGCTCAAGAAGAGGGAGCCAAGGTAAGGGTTTATCAGCCAGCTGCGGATAATGCGAGTTACATGGTGAATGGCATTGAAATCCAAAATATTCAATGTCATCGCAAGGCCATTTGGAAGAAAGGCAGCGAACAAGCTAAGCGAGATGGGTGTTCGCATATTCACTACAACTATTTACACTTTGCAATCCCGTCTAAAACTCAAGTTGTCACAGCAACGGATCATGGGGTTTGGTGGGATATCCCATTTATCGGTAAATACTCAAAATGGTACCCTTTGAATAAGCTGGCTTCGATATACCTTCCAATCTGGCGAAAAAAATCGAAATGGCAAACGATGAGAAGAATTAAAAATTGCCAAGCCATTATCGCAGGCGACTCTACGCTCATGAGGATTGTGCAAAGCGATCTTACGGAATATAGGACAAGAATTCATGTGTCGGGCAACTTCTGCAATCTAAAACAGGAAGTTGATTCCGCGACGATGAATGTTCAAAATCAGCAGATCGAGCAGGCGAAGCGGGATAATAGGCTAATTATTCTTGTGCCTCGGAATCTCTCTCTGGTCAGAGGTGGAGCTTGGCTTGCTGATTTGGTGCGCCGTGTATCTTCCCTTACGAATGGCAATTGTCTATTCGTTGTAACCGGGCGGTTTATTTTTCAGACGGGTAGGGAGCAAGTTTATCAGTCGGCATTCCAGGAACAGATGAAAGATATCGAGGATCAGTTAATTGTCCTCGGGGGGACTCCTCATAAAAAAATGCAAGGGCTATATCAGAGCAGCGATATTGTATTAATTCCGACGTATGCGGCGGAGGGTGGTTCTTTGTCTGCTATCGAAGGGGCCACTTATGGTAAACCCGTAGTTGCTACTAACGTCGGTGGCCTAAACGATGTTGTGGTTAATGGTGTTACCGGATTAGTGACGGAGGCCAGCGTCGATGGCATGGCAGAGGCAATTGTGCGGTTGTACAAGGATGAACGTGAGCGAGAAGAAATGGGCAATAACGGAAAAGTTTATAGTAAACGTTATTCGTTAGAGCGATGGAAAAAAGAAATTCGTCCGTTCACCCTTAAAGCCGGGTGGATTGAACGTCATTCAACAGAATAAGGATGGATTACTACGAAAGCTCTTGAAAAAAGAAAATTTAAGTGGAACTTGAGTTGGTTAATTCAAAATTTCGGCCTCGTATTATTAAGTGGCATGGCTGGGATGTCGGGATATGTCTACAATCTAATTGTCACCAATGTATGGGATGCCTCCTTCTTAAGTCAGATACTTGGGCTTATCGGCGTATTCTCTTTGTTTATTCTGCCGGCTTCTCTTGTTATCTTACCAGCTGCAAGATGGTCCATCCAAACACCTGGGTGGCAGAGGAAATCGAGACCGATTCAGATCGTGTTTCTTTCAGCCGGCACGATATTGGCAGTGGCTATGTACTTGACTAGATCGCTGTGGGAGCATCTTGTCTTCATTCCAGATGGGTGGTTCATGCCATTGTTGTTATGGATTGTTCCTTCATATTTATTATCTTTTAATACTGGCTTATTAATGGGGCAGCGTGCCTACTGGTCAATGGGCTTTGTATCTGCGATTCCTCAAATCGGACGTCCGCTCTTATTAGCGATCGCTTTACTGTTGGGGATGTCCGGCAGTCCGATGGTTGCATTATGGGTTCTTGTCGCTGCAGTATGGTTGGGAACGGTCTACGGTTCCGTCCGTATTGCTCAACTACATCATCGGCAAGAGTCAGCAGTTAGTTTGCCAGTCTCGCTTGGAGCGACGGGGATGTCCTCTTTGGTGGTAAATATTTGGCTGACCTGGGACATAGCCGTTGCGTATTTGGTACTTGAACCGGAGCAAATGGCAGTGTATAGCATTGTGTCGTCGTTGGGAAAAATGCCATTCTATCTGGCAAGCCATGTCGCTAATATGGGGATTAACGAAAGTGCAGTTAAAGGTATAAAAGTCTTTAAAGTCAACTTTCTTATTCTCTTAATTGGGATCGTTTGTTCACTAGGGGCTGTCATTTGTGGGGATTTTCTCATGGGGATGTTTAAGGTATCGACAGATATTAGTGTGTTTATCTGGTACCTTATAGCGAACACGGTATTAGCGATGGTTTACTTTATAATAGGCATCGAAGCGCAAAGCGGCCGGCATATGTGGATAAGCACCGGTGTTTGCGCGGCAGTCTGGACGGCTTACAGCTTGGCGAGGAAACCGGACCTGAATGAGTTGATTATCGCATTATTTGTGGCGTTACTTCTGTCATTAGTATTAACAATAGCTTTAGTACGAGGAGTCCAGAGGTTGGACGTTATTCGCTTGCTCAAGAATAAACAGGATGTGAAACAATGAAGTTGTTACTGTTATCGGGAGGCTCGGGTAAAAGGCTTTGGCCCTTATCAAACGATTCGCGATCAAAGCAGTTCCTAAAAGTATTGCAAAATAGTCAAGGTGAGCTCGAGTCTATGGTGCAGCGAGTTTGGCGGCAAATCACGGCGGGCGATCTTCATCATTCTTCTTACATTGCAACTAGCTTAAGTCAGGTTGATATCCTTCGCAATCAAATAGGTCTGGAGCCTTCCTATATCGTAGAGCCGGAGAGGAGAGACACTTTCCCGGCAATTGCGCTATCCGCTGTATATTTATACGACAAATGCAATGTCTCGGCGGATGAATCGCTTTGCGTTCTTCCTGTAGACCCCTTTGTTGAGGATGTTTTTTTTGAAAATGTAGTCCTCCTTGATCGTATATTACAGGCTAATGGCGCGGATATCGCGCTTATTGGGGTCGAGCCTTCTCATCCTTCGGAGAAATATGGTTATATCGTGCCAGATGACCAACTGTTTGAGTATGGTGAGAGTAGATTCTACAAAGTGAATAAATTTGTTGAAAAACCAGAAGAGAGCAACGCTGCAAAGATGATTTCTCAAGGGGCGCTTTGGAATTGTGGCGTGTTTGCATTCCGGCTGGGCTTTCTGTTGGCCGTCATTGAACGAATGGGGCTGCCGCTTCAATACGACGAATTTTTGAAACAGTATGCTACCTTGCCTAAGAAGAGCTTTGACTATGAGGTGTTGGAGAAAGCAAGCAATATTGCAGTCATGCCATATAAAGGACAGTGGAAGGACCTTGGCACGTGGAATACACTTACGGAAGAAATGAGTTCAAACTCGATTGGCAATTCTATACTTGCCGGTGTTCATCATAACACGCATGTCATCAATGAACTTGATATTCCCGTAACGGTTCTAGGTACATCTGATATTATTGTCGCTGCCAGCCCGGATGGGATTCTCGTTGCGGACAAGAGCATCAGTCATCGGGTTAAAGATTGGGTCGGCGAGTTAGGCGGACATCCGATGTATGTGGAGAAGGGCTGGGGATGGTATAAAGTCGTTGATTACCGGGAAGGCGACAATAAACTGCGAGTATTGACTAAAAGAGTGTTTGTTGGGAAGGGCTATCAAATGGTTGACTCTGTGTATGACGGTTGGTCGCGGAATATTACGGTAATTAGTGGAAAAGGGAGTACGAGCCAAAATGGTGTCACCAGAATTATTCAAGCGGGAGACCATTTCACACTGGCTGCTAATGAAAGATTCGACCTTCTTGCTATTGATTCGGTAGAGATGATCGTGACCTTAACTTCACACCTTGAGGTTGAGAAGCTCGTTAAGGGATACAGATAAACGATAAAAGCCTTAGTTCGTAATCGACGTACTAAGGCTTTTGAATTTGTAAGGTATACGTAGACAAACTTTGAATAGGTTATCTAGAGAAAAATGCTTCGTCATGAAGAAGGTTAAATACAATACGTGGAAGTATCTGTTATAATGTGAGTAATTTAGTGAAGCCATCGACTTACAGACGGAGGCGATAGCATGGAGAAGTACATCAACAATTACGTGATTGTGACGATCTTCATTCTGCTGGGCATCCTGCTTCCCGTTGCGGCATTGACCGCGGGGCGCATTCTGCGTCCGCATAAGCCGACCAACGAAAAAGAGACGACGTATGAAAGCGGGAATGAGCCGGTCGGCGAAGGGCAAGTCCGTTTTAATGTGCGTTACTATTTGTTTGCGCTTATGTTTGTCGTGTTTGATGTAGAAACCGTTTTCTTGTATCCGTGGGCCGTTGCGTATAAGCAGTTGGGCCTTTTTGTGCTGGTGGAGATGGCAATCTTCGCGGGGCTGCTGCTCGTGGGCCTGCTGTATGCCTGGAGAAAGAAGGTGCTCAAATGGAATTCGATTTAGCGTCTATTTCCCCGGAGGAGCGCCGGGAGCTGGAGCGCAATGTGTTCGTCGGCACGTTGGAACAGCTGAAGGCTTGGGCGCGCAGCAACTCGCTGTGGCCCCTGACGTTCGGACTCGCTTGCTGCGCAATCGAAATGATGGGTACCGGCGCCTCGCACTATGATTTGGACCGATTCGGCGTCATGTTCCGCACCTCGCCAAGGCAGTCCGATGTCATGATCGTCGCAGGAACGGTGACGAAGAAAATGGGCCCGCTGCTGCGTCGGTTATACGATCAAATGCCGGAGCCCAAATGGGTGATCGCGATGGGCTCCTGCGCCACGGCGGGCGGTCCCTACGTGAAGTCGTACGCCGTGATGAAGGGCGTCGATCAGATCGTGCCAGTCGACGTCTACATACCCGGCTGTCCGCCGAATCCCGCCGCGCTCATCTATGGCATTAACAAGCTGCAGGAGAAAATCCGCTATGAAGCCAAGACCGGAAAGCGGGTGACGAACCGGTGAGCGAGGAAGAAAAGAAAGGTTCAAATGATGGTTTGCCCGAAACGGGCACGGGTCCGGGGAGCAACAATTCAAACGATGGGGATACCGCACCGGCAGACCCCGAGCGCGAAGCGAAGCTAAAAGCGGCAGCAGAGGCTCGCGCGGCGCGAGCGGCGGCCAAAGCAGCAGCAGAAGGCGGGGCCGGCAGCGCCTCCACACCAGCCGACCCCGAACGCGAAGCCAAGCTGCAAGCGGCAGCAGAGGCCCGTGCGGCGCGAGCGGCGGCCAAAGCAGCAGCAGAAGGCGGAATGCCGTCATCGAGCGCAGCCGCCAACGCCGAGCCGGAGCAACCAGCCGCGCCATCTCAGAGGCAGCCTGAGCTCGATGAACTGGCGGCACTCATCCGGGAAGCGGTTGGCGCGGACGCCATCGAGTCACCCTATCTGAATGAACTAAACGGCGACCTGCCAACCATCGTCATTCAAGCCGATCGCCTGCTCGCCGCGGCGCACGCCTTAAAGTCCTCCTCGACCCTTAACTTCAACTACCTGCGCAATGTATCGGGGGTGGATTACGAAACGCATCTGGAGGTCGTCTACCACCTCGTCTCGCTCGCGAGCGGACGCGAAGCGACCATCAAGGTCAAAGCCGATCGCAACCAGCCGATCGTGCCGTCCGTTACGCCGGTGTGGGCGACCGCCAACTGGAACGAGCGGGAGATCTACGACCTGCTTGGCATTCATTTCACCGGCCATCCGGATCTTCGCCGCATCATGATGCCGGACGACTGGGAAGGGCATCCGCTCCGCAAAGACTATGCGCCACTTGATCCGGAGGTGTGACAAGCCGTGATACGTACCGAAGAACTGCTGCTCAACGTCGGTCCCCAGCATCCGAGCACGCATGGAGTGTTTCGGATTATCGTCAAGCTCGACGGTGAGGTCATCACCGAGGCAACGCCGGTCATGGGGTATTTGCACCGGGGCACGGAGAAGCTGGCGGAGGAGCTTACCTATACGCAAATCATCCCATACACCGACAGGATGGACTACGTCTCCGCCATGACGAACAACTATGTGCTCTGCCATGCGGTGGAGACGATGATGGGCCTTGAGGTGCCGGAACGCGCCGAGTTTCTGCGGCTGATCGTCATGGAGCTGCAGCGCGTCGCCAGTCACCTCGTCTGGTGGGGGACGTACCTGCTCGATATCGGGGCGATGAGTCCTTTCCTCTATGCGTTCCGCGACCGGGAGACGATCGTCAATCTGTTCAACGAGCTGTGCGGCGCACGGTTAACCTACAATTATATGCGGGTTGGCGGGGTCAAATGGGATGCGACGGATGCATGGCTGGATCAGGTTCGGGACTTCATTCCGTACATGGAGCAGAAGCTCGTTGAATACGACCATCTGGTCAGCGGGAACGAAATTTTCCTGGCGCGCATCCGGGGCGTGGGCCGATACGACGCTGCGACCGCGATCGACTACGGCCTCTCAGGCGCCAATCTGCGCTGTACCGGAGTCAACTGGGACCTCCGCAGGGCAAAGCCGTACAGCCTGTACGACCGCTTCGAGTTCGACGTCCCGGTCGGCCGCAATGGCGATTGCCATGACCGTTACTTCATTCGGCTGGAGGAGATCCGCCAGTCGCTGCGCATCCTGAGGCAGGCGCTCGCGCAATGCCCGTCCGGGGGCGAGACGATGGGCAAAGTGCCGCGCGTCATTCGGCCGCCAGCTGGAGAAGTGTACGTCGGCATCGAGTCGCCGCGGGGCGAGATCGGCTGCCACATCGTGTCCAAAGGCAAGCAGGAGCCGTACCGGCTCAAGTTTCGCCGTCCGTCGTTCGTGAATCTGCAGATTTTGCCGAAGCTGCTGGTGGGCGAGACGATGACGAACCTCATTACCATTTTGGGCGGAATCGATATCGTCGTCGGGGAGGTGGACTGCTGATGGGCGGCTTGCTGGACGAAACGCTGACGTGGGGCAACGCGTTCGTGTTTCTGCTATGGGGCGTCGTGCTGCTCGTGCTGGTGCTGGGCTTCGTCACGTACGCCATCTACTTTGAGCGCAAAATCCTCGGCTGGATGCAGCTGCGGATCGGTCCGAACCGGGTCGGCCCGCTCGGGCTGCTGCAGACGGTCGCGGATATTTTGAAGCTGCTGATCAAGGAGGATACGATCCCGCGGAGGGCGGACCGGGTGCTGTTCATGCTGGCCCCTGCGCTCGCGTACGTGCCGGCCTTCGGCGTGCTGGCGGTCATCCCGTACACGCAGGATCTGTATTTCGCGGACATTAACGTGGGGCTGCTCTATTACGTGGCATTGTCCGGCATCACGACGGTCGCCATCGTGCTCGGCGGCTGGGCGTCGAACAACAAATACGCGCTGCTCGGCGGTATGCGTTCGGCGGCCCAAATGATCAGCTACGAGGTGCCGCTCGTCATTTCGGTCGTCGGCGTCATTATGGTGTCGGGGACGATGAATCTGCGCGCGATCGCGGAGCAGCAGGGCGACTGGTTCTGGCAGTGGAACTTCCTCCCGCAAATCATCGGCTTCGTCGTCTTCGTCATCGCCGCCGTCTCCGAGCTGAATCGGACGCCGTTCGATCTGCCAGAGGCGGAGTCCGAGCTCGTGGCGGGGTATCACGTCGAATACAGCGGATTTCGCTTCGCGTTCTTCATGCTGACGGAGTATGTGTACGTGTACGCGATTGCGGCGCTCACGACGGTGCTGTTCCTCGGGGGCTGGCGTGCGCCGCTCGCGTTCTTGGATTTCGTGCCGGGGATCATCTGGTTTTTGCTCAAATTCGCGCTGGTCGTCTTCTTCCTCATCTGGCTCAGAGGCACGATGCCGCGCATTCGCGTCGATCAGCTGATGGGGCTCGGATGGAAGGTGCTGCTGCCGCTGGCGATATTGAACGTGTTCGTGACGGCCGTGTATCTCGAGCTGTTCGTCAAATAACACCGATGGAAGCCGACAAGAAGGGGGCACGCCCATGAAAGGCCTATTGAAAGGACTCGGCGTCACGTTCAAAGCGATGACGAAGCCGAAGGTGACGGTCGCATATCCCGACGAGCCGCTTGTCATGCCGGACCGGTTCCGGGGCATCCAGCATTTCATTCCGGAGCTTTGCATCGTCTGCAATCAATGCGCGCGCGTCTGTCCGACCGACTGCATTACGCTGACGGGCAAGCCGAATCCGGACCCGGAGAAGAAGGGGAAGGTTATCGACACGTTCGATATTAATTTCGAAATTTGCATTCTGTGCGATCTGTGCACCGAGGTCTGTCCGACCGAAGCAATCGTGATGACGAATAACTTCGAGCTGGCCGCCTACAGCCGGGACGATCTGTTCAAAGACCGGCGGTGGCTGGAGGAGAACAACAAGAACGTGCGCCAGGACAACAACAACATCGGGGCGCCTCAGGCGGGCAAAGGGGGCGCGAAGTAAGCGATGGGTAGCGTAGAGTTAACGGGCGAATTCGTGGCCTTCTTCGTATTCGCGGTCATGATCATCTCCGGCGCGGTGTTCATGATCAGTCTCACGAAAGTGGTCCATATGGTGCTTGCGCTGCTCGCGGCGTTCGTGGGCGTGGCGGGACTATTCGTGCTGCTGGATGCCGAGTTTCTCGCGTTCGTCCAGGTGCTGATCTACGCGGGGGCGGTGGCGATTCTGATGATCTTCGGCATTATGATGACGAACCATCAAGAGGAGGAGACGGCAACGACGAGGCGCGCGTGGCATGAAGGATTGGCGGCGGTGGGCGCGCTTGCGCTGTTCGGACTGATATTCTTCGCGATCCGCGCTTCGGAGATGCCCGCGGTACAGCCGCTTGCGGCTGGCGAAGACAATGCGCTGGCGATCGGCAAATTGCTGTTCTCGAACTATGTCATTCCGTTCGAGTTGGTCTCGGTGCTGCTCACCGTTGCCTTCATCGGATCGATCGTGTTGGCCAAGAAGGAGGCGGAGTAACGGTGGAAGTGTGCGTGTATGTAAAGCGGCCAGCGCTGCCCGCCGGTACTGCAGCGCCGGATGAGGAGGGATGCGCATGCTCGCTTCTTATCTGACCATTGCGGCGATCTTGTTCTGCGTCGGGTTGTACGGCGTGCTGGCCAAGCGCAATGCCGTCGTGGTGCTGCTGTCGATCGAGCTGATGCTGAACGCGGCGAATGTGAATCTCGTCGCCTTCTCCAAGTACGGGGCTGTTCCGTCGCTCTCGGGCCAACTGTTCGCGCTCTTCTCGATTGCGGTCGGCGCCGCCGAAGCGGCGGTGGGCATCGCCATTCTGATCGCGCTGTACCGGGCGCGCGGCACGGTTAACATGGATGACTATGACGAGATGAGGGGGTAGGCGCGATGGATACGATTTTTACGCAGCTGGGCTGGCTCGTGCCATTGTTCCCGCTTGCGGCCTTCCTCATCCTGACGGCTTTGGGACGCGGATCCCGGACGCTGGCGCCTTGGATCGGCACGATTGCGTCCTTGGGCGCTTTCGTGCTGTCGCTGCTCATCTGGACCGAGCGGCTGGGGAGCGAACCCCAGGATTATAGCGACGGGTTCCGCTGGTTGTCTGCCGGCGGGCTGCAGCTGACGTTGGGGTTCGAAATTACGAATTTGACGTCGCTGATGCTGCTGGTCGTCACCTCTGTCAGCGTGCTCGTCAATCTTTATTCGGCAGGCTATATGAAGGAAGATGAGCGGACGACGGTCTACTTTGGCTATGTCGCGCTGTTCACCTTCTCGATGCTGGGTCTGGTGCTGGCCGACAATCTGCTGGGGCTCTACGTGTTCTGGGAGCTGGTCGGCGTCTGCTCCTTCCTGCTCGTGGGCTTCTGGTTCACGAAGCCGGCGGCGCGGGCTGCGGCCAAGAAAGCGTTCATCGTCACGCGGATCGGCGACGCGGGGCTGCTGCTCGGCATCATCTTGCTGTATTGGCAAATGCCTAGCCACGCTCTGGACTTCGCGAGCATCCAGAATGCGTTTCAAAGCCATGGCGGCGCCATCGAAGCCGGGATGACGACGCTCATTGCGCTGCTCATCTTCGTCGGCGCGGTGGGCAAATCCGGCCAATTCCCGCTCCATGTCTGGCTGCCGGATGCGATGGAGGGGCCAACGCCGATCAGCGCGCTCATCCATGCGGCGACGATGGTCGCGGCCGGGGTCTATCTGATCGCGCGAACATTCGATATTTTCGAAGCGTCCCAAGCGGCGATGGATACGGTGGCGTACATCGGCGGCTTCACGGCGATCTTCGCGGCGACGATCGCGGTCGCCCAGCAGGATATCAAGCGCATCCTGGCCTATTCCACGGTCAGCCAGCTTGGCTATATGATGATGGCGCTCGGGCTGGGATCGCTGACCGGGGGTATCTTCCATTTGGTGACGCACGCGTTCTTCAAAGCGCTGCTGTTCCTCGGAGCGGGCAGCGTCATTCACGCCGTCCACACGCAGGATATCCGGCGGATGGGCGGAATATGGCGGCGCATGCGGGTAACGTCGATAACCTTCGGCATAGGGGCTCTGGCGCTCTCGGGAATTCCGCCCTTCTCCGGCTTCTGGTCCAAGGATGCGATTCTGCACACGGCGCTTCAGGAGAAGCCGCTGCTGTTCGTGCTGGGACTGGCCGCCGCATTCTTGACCGCGTTCTACATGTCCCGGCTCTTCTTCTCCGTCTTCACGGGCCGGGCGCGCAGTCAGTACGGCGACGTGCGGGAGTCGCCTTGGACGATGACGCTGCCGCTCCTCGTGCTGGCGGTTCCCGCGGTGCTGGCCGGACTCATCGAGACGCCATGGAACAATACGTTCGGACACTGGCTCTCCGGCGGTACGGAGACGACGCACACGGGCGGCGGACTGGTCATGGTCGTCTCAGCGGCAGCAGGCGTGCTCGGCATCTATATCGGCTGGTTGGCTTACGCGAAAGGGGCAATCAACCGCGAGTCGTTCACGGCTCGCGTGCCGTGGCTGGGGCGGCTGCTCGGCGAGGGCTACTATATCGATAAACTGTACAGTATCGTATTTGTCCAAGGCGTGCGCGGGTTAGGCCGTGCGTTCGCGGCGATCGACGATTACGTCATCGGCGGCGCGGTCCGGCTGATTGGCGGGGCAGCGCTGCTGCTCGGACGCGGCGGGACGCGCCTACATAACGGCCAAGTGCAAACGTACGGATTGATTACGTTGTTCGGCCTTCTGGTCATGATCGTGTCCATTGCCGGAAGGAGGTGGTGGTAGTGCTGGAGGATGTGCCGATTCTATCGCTGATTACGTTCTCGCCGCTGCTCGGCCTGCTCGTGCTGCTTTTTCTTCCGAAGCAGAAGGCTAGATGGCTGAAAGCGACCGCGATCACCGCGACTCTCGTTCCGCTTGTGCTTGCCTTGTGGCTCTACGCGGACTTTAGTGCTCGTTCGCCCGAAGCTACCTCCGTGTACGGCGAAACCGCTACTTGGGTGGATGTCTCGCTGAATAAGGAATCGGTCGGCGACGTGGCATCGTATTCGTTCAAGCTGGCGTACCAAATGGACATCGACGGATTATCGCTGCCCCTTGTGCTGCTGACGACGATCGTGGCCGCGATGGCCGCGCTCGCTTCGGTGCATATCAAGAAACGGTGGAAGGCGTTCTACTTCTGGTTTTTGCTGCTCGAGGTCGGGATGCTTGGCGTGTTCATGGCGCGGGATTTGTTCTTATTCTTCATCTTCTTCGAGCTGACGCTTATTCCGATGTTTTTCCTGATCGGCATCTGGGGATTCTTCGGGCGGGAGAAGGCGGCAAGCCGGTTCCTGATCTATAACGGGCTAGGCTCGGCGATTATGCTGGTGGCGTTCCTGCTGCTGACGGTCACGGCCGGCTTCCATCAGCTTGATGCGGGGAGCGGGCAAGGCTATCGGCTTGAATACAGCGGAAGCTACGCGGTGCTGCAGGAGAGCTTCTCGAATCCCGACTCATTCATTAACAAAGGGGCTCCGGACGCCGGCGGCGATACCGCGGTGACGGTCGCGCAGAACCCGTTCTATCTGTCCGAGGCGATGCGGTGGACGATCTTCCTCCTGCTGCTCGTCGCCTTCGGGATCAAGCTGCCGATCGCGCCTTTCCACACATGGATGCTGCGCGTGCATGCCGAAGCGCCGCCTTCGGTCGTCATGATCCATTCGGGCGTGCTCCTGAAAATGGGTGCCTACGGGCTGCTGCGCTTTGGCCTCTTCTTATTCCCTGCGCAGGCGAGCGAGGCGGCGGTCGCGATTGCCGTGCTGGGCGCGGTGAACGTGCTGTATGGAGCCTTGCTTGCTATCGCGCAGAAGGATTTCAAGCTGGTGCTCGCCTACTCCTCGATCAGCCATATGGGGATCGTGCTGCTTGGGATGGCTGCTCTCAATGAGATCGGGTTGGAAGGCGCGGCCGTTCAAATGGTATCGCACGGCTTAATCTCCGCCCTGCTCTTCTTGATCGTGGGTAGTCTGCAGGAGAGGACAGAGACGACGGAGCTGAAGCAGCTGGGCGGTCTAGCCCGAACGATGCCGTTCATCGGCGGTGTGCTGCTCGCGGCAGGCATGGCGTCGCTTGGCTTGCCGGGACTGTCCGGGTTCATTGGGGAGTTCCTGTCACTGCTTGGCCTGTTCGACACGCAGCCGGTTATTACCGCGATTGCCGTGCTGGGTATCGTGCTCGCGGCGGTCTATGTGCTGCGCGCCGTGCTGGCGATCACGTATGGACCGTCTCCGGAGCGATTCGCGTCCTTGCGCGATGCCAGGCTGGTCGAAGCAGTGCCGATGATCGTGCTGCTCGCGCTGATCATACTGGTTGGGGTCTACCCGGCCATCCTGACCGATCCGATGAAGCATGGCTTCGACACGCTCATTCAACTGCTTCCGGGAGGTGAAGCGTCGTGATCTATCAAGGGAATGCGCCGGACGTCGGCGTCTTCACATGGAGCGAGGCGCTCTATTTGGCACCGGAAGGATTATTGATCGTCGTCGCGCTGGCGTTAATCCTGCTCGACTTGGCCCTTCCGGGTACGTCAGGCAGGAACAAGTTAGGCTGGGTCACGCTTGCGGGGCTGCTCGGATCCGGAGGACTCGTCGTGTGGCGCATGCTGGAGATGGCGGCCGTGCGGGCAGATGGGATGCACGGAAGCGGCGTGATCCGGGTACTCGCGGACAGCTACCGGATCGATCATTTTGCCAGTGCGCTCAAGCTGGTCTTCCTGCTCGCCGCCGCGCTGGTCGTGCTGATGAGCCTGGGGACGATGAAGCGGGAGGAGACGCCGAATCGGGGCGAGTATTACTACTTGCTGCTGCCTGCCGTCGCCGGCGCGATGATCATGGCGTCCTCGGGCGATCTTGTGACGCTGTATATCGGGCTGGAGCTGCTGAGCGTGACGACATACGTCCTCGTCGGTATGCGTAAGAAGGGGGCGAAGTCCGCGGAGGCCGCGTTCAAATACGTCGTGACCGGCGGTCTGTCCTCCGCGTTTATTCTGTTCGGGATGTCGTACTTGTACGGCGTTGGCGGGTCGACGAACATTGGCGCAATCGCGAACGTGCTGCAGACGCAGGGCATCGCCGGCTTGTCGCCGCTGCTGGCCGTAGGTCTGTTCATGCTGGTCGCCGGGTTCGGTATCAAAATCGCGGCAGCTCCATTCCACGCCTGGGCGCCGGATGTCGTCGAAGGGGCATCGCCCCCAGTTGCCGCGTTCTTAGCGGTCGTCTCGAAGGGCGCGGCGCTCGCCGCCGTCTTTCGCATCGTGTACAACATCGTCTTCTTCGTCGACTCGCCCGATGGCGACATTGCGGGCGATACGTTCCTGCTGCTGCTCGTGCTAGCGGCCGCCTCCATGCTAGTCGGGACGTTGACGGCACTGCGCCAGCGCAAATTGAAGCGGCTGCTTGCGCTATCGGGAGTCGCGAATGCCGGCTACTTACTCGTACCGCTCGGCATCTCGTTGAAAGGCATGCACGCTTCGAATTTCGGCGAACTGATCTTCTATCTGCTAGCCTATACCCTTATGACAATCGGCGCTTTCACCGTTGTCGCGACGGTGACGCAAGCGGTGGGCAATGCAACCTTCGGCAGCTTCGCCGGGTTGTATCACCGGGCGCCTTGGACAGCCGCGGCGATGCTCGTGCTGCTGCTCTCGCTGGCGGGACTGCCGCTCACCGGCGGCTTCTTCGGCAAGGTGTTCATCTTGTTCGGCGCGGCGCAGTCGGGCGCATATTGGCTGGTCGCCATTATGGCGGCCAGCAGCGTCATCTCGTATTACTTCTACTTCGCGATCGCCAGGCAGATGTTCTTGCGCAGCGAGGGCGAAGATACCCGCATTCCCGTATCAGGGGTGACGGGGGCGGTCATATGGATCTGTGTGCTCGGCACGTTGGCGCTAGGTCTATGGCCGGGTATGGTGTTCGATCTGATTAATGCGCATTTCTCGATCGTCGGCGATTTACTGATTCGGTAGCGAAGAAGAGTGAATATTGATGCGAAGAAGAGAGAGGCTTTCCCCGGGAGGGGAAGGTCTTTTTGTGTGCACCAGCTAGCGCAGCGTAGGACGATTCTAGAAGAGGGTAAGAGAGTTGGAGTGGAAGCTGGTTCGGAGTTGCGAGATATTGACGACCCGTTTAAGACGGAGCAACCATAACAAAAAAGGCTCTTTTCGCCTGGCATATTCCGTATCGAAATCCGCATACACTGGGAGAATTTACGGGGAGCAGAGACTGTGCGGGGGCGATGTCTTTAGCGAGAATTAACATGACGGGCATCAAAAAAGAGGACTTATCGGGCCCGCAGTTTCATAATAACAAATTGCGGGTTAAAGGCTGAGTATGATGAACCGATACGATTAGGATTCGGTCAGGTTTAGAATGTGGGGCTCGCGATCAGACGGCGGTAACGAGTGCTTGCGTAGGTTGAACCTAGCTGGCTTGCAAGGGGCAAGCGACAGTGGGGGAACGCCGTCATTGTAGAAATGCGTACAATGCCGATTAATTCGATGATGAAAGTGGAGTTGCGTATAGGGAACGCTAGGTGAACAATCCGTCGTTTGATACGAAGTGGAGAGCGCAAGATAATACTAACCGGAAGGGGGCGTGAGACTTATGGCCTATTTGGATGCGAGAGCCGCTTCGGCAAAACCCGTTTCACATCGGCGGTCCCGCTGCCCGACGAACGGACGGGTGTTGAGCGGCTAAAGGTGGATCGGCAGGTAAGGTTCCACAATTTAAGGTTGTTGGATTTAATGGAAACATTTTCTTTACGTTGATCGTCTATCAACTGATGGCGGAGTCTCATGTCCGGATGATTGCAGTCAATGATTTCCCTATGGACGCCTAACGGATCGTTTCCTTGGTGAGATGAATGCCGAGAAACAGGTCCTAATCCTTACTGGCATACGAGATACATGTTGTTTATAATGGAACGATGGCAAGCGGCCGGGAGTGTGCAATCAATAAAGGCGGAGGCTATGAGATGGACGCGGTTGTGAACGATTTTGCGGCAAGAGCCGGCATGCAGGGACTTATTTACATTATTGTCGATTTAATTTGCATTACGGTGGCCTGGTTCGTCGTGCAGGAAGTTCGCCTCGACGTATTCATGAAACGAGCGCGAAGCGTACATACCAAGACTCTCCAAATTATGCTGGCCGTTATCCTTGGTCATCAGTTCGCCCGGTTCGTCCTCGATTACTGGCAATGGTCGAACCTGCTACGAGGACTTGTCGAATAACAACATAGAAACATGTCAACAATGGGTAATACATGACGGTACGAAAAAACAATCAGCCTCCGAATACCTATTATCGGCATGATTCGACAGGTATAAATTAACGCTTGTCGACTTATGTATCACGGTGATATGATGGGGAATAGTGGCGCTTTCGTTAAGTGCCAGATATAGGCAAAGAAAAACTGCGCGCGGAGGGAAACTTAAAGATGAGCAAAATAATCGTCCGCGGCGGTCAGCGACTAGTCGGAAACGTTCGTGTCAGCGGAGCCAAAAACGCTGTACTGCCGATACTCGCGGCCGCGTTACTTGCACAAGATGGAGAAAGCGTCATTGCCGACGTTCCATTCCTAGACGATGTGAATACAATTCAACAAGTGCTTGCCGCACTCGGGGCAAGTCTATCATACGAGAACGAAACCATGCGCATCTCCGCGCAGCAGTTGTCGTCATATGAAGCGCCTTACGATTTGGTTCGCAAGATGCGCGCGTCCTTCCTCGTGATGGGACCGCTGCTTGCGCGGCTTGGCTGCGCAAGAATTTCACTTCCGGGCGGATGCGCGATTGGCACGCGGCCGATCGACCAGCATTTGAAGGGATTCGAAGCCATGGGCGCCGAGATTATGCTCGGCCATGGATTTATTGAAGCGCGCGCGAACGGACGTTTGAAGGGTGCGAAGATTTATCTTGATGTCGCCAGCGTCGGCGCGACCGAGAACATCATGATGGCCGCCGCTCTTGCTCAGGGCACGACCACCATCGAGAATGCGGCAAAGGAGCCGGAGATCGTCGATCTGGCGAACTATCTCAATGCCATGGGCGCAATCGTCCGCGGAGCGGGTACGGGCGTCATCCGTATTGAAGGTGTTGAACGTATGACAGGCGTTCGCCATACGGTTATTCCTGACCGGGTCGAAGCCGGAACGTACATGATTGCGGCAGCGATTACGGGCGGAGACGTGCATGTGGAAGGCGCGATCGCCGATCATCTGGCACCGGTCATCTCGAAGATGGAAGAGATGGGCGTCGAGATTTCGGAGACCGATACGGGGATTCGCGTACGTGCGAGCAAGCCGCTCAGAGGCGTTGACGTGAAGACACTCCCTTATCCGGGCTTCCCGACCGACATGCAGTCGCAGATGATGGCGCTGCTGATGGTGTCCGAAGGTACGTCGGTCGTAACGGAGACGGTATTCGAGAACCGCTTCATGCATGTGGAAGAGTTCATGAAGATGAACGGAAGCATCAAGGTCGAAGGACGCACGGCGATTATTAACGGCGGCGTACCGCTTGCAGGCGCCAAAGTGTGTGCGACCGACCTGCGCGCAGGCGCGGCGCTCGTCTGTGTGGCGCTCGTCGCTGACGGCGAGACAGAGATTACTGGTATCCATCATGTGGACCGCGGCTACGTCGACATTACCGGTAAGTTGGCTAGCTTAGGCGCGAACATCGAGCGTGTCGAAGCGGTGAGCGAAGCCGCAACAGCCGCAACGGCAGTCGATAAGCTGCAGACCCTTGCCTCCGGCATTGAAGCCGCGGTTAGTGCGGTTGCAGCGCAAGCGGATACGGTGTTGACGGCGGCACTGGCCTCCGAGAGCGTCTCCGAGAAGAAACGCGACAAAGATGTCAGCCGTTTGAAGCCGCAGCCGACATGGGCCGTGACCTAATAATTGCAGGTAGATAACAAAAAGAACCTCCATACAACGTATGGAGGTTCTTTTTGTTTCTCTTTTGGTTCTCGACCGGAAAACGGTTATGACCATACATCGCTAACGTACAGACTCGCTTAGCGCCGCTGTGCCGCCCGTCGGCTACGAAGTGCGCGGCACAGGACGTAAGCGCCGAAGATGCCGATCGAATCGATCAAGACATCAATTAAGCGTCCGTCCCGGTTGAAGAATGGCTGTAACAGTTCGGTCAACAGGGCGTACAGGACGGCCCAGATCAGCCCGGAGGGTTGTTTGCCGCCTTTGGTCAACAGCAGCGACAAGATGAAGAAGCCGGTGATGTGGCCGATTTTTTGGATGACGTACAAGTTACTCTCCGGCATAATATCCAGCTTGAATAGATCTGTTAAGTGGGCATGTGACGTAAAGTCGAAATGAACATAAAAATCGCTCATTAGAAGACTTACGCTAACCGTACAGGTCCCCACGAATAGTACACCGCACCATAACACAATCGCTAACATACGCATTGGAAACACCTCTTGCCGCATGAAATACCCCTTATCATCTCTCTAATCTCTAGCATCGCCGCATAGGATGGATAACCGCCGAGGGCGGCCGGAACGCCAAGATCCTCAGAACAGTACCGCATCCGTCTATCTTTAGTGCATAACTATAGCATACACCGACGCGGTTCTCAAATTTCTCCATAAAAATGACAAGGGGAAGGCGCCTCTATTTCGTTCTATCCTATCAGCGGGCTTCATAGACTTTTGATATCACAGAATGGCGACCGCTGTGCCGGCAGAAGCGAGGAAGGGGAGAAGAGCGTGAACCGGATGAAATGGCCGAGAACGAAATGGACTCACCGCAATCGTGTACATCGATGGCGGTGGTGGATGGGGTTTGCAGCAGGGGTGCTCATGATGGGAGCGGCCAAGGGATTATGGTTTTCGGGCGGACAGCCTACCCCGATCGACCCGCTCGGTTCCGCGGGTTATCAGGAGTCGGCTCCTGTGGAGTCGAATCAATCGGACCATCCGCAGATGGGGACGGGACAAGCCCTCGACAGGGAAGCACCTGTGCCGACGAGGCCGGCAACGGGAGGACGGACCCCAAGTCCGGAGAACGAAAAGCCTGCGACGAGGACGTTCACCGACTACGACCGTCTCCGCGTAAGCGTATATTTGACTGAACATAAGCGCATTGAGCGTTTGCCTATCGAGCTGTACGTGCGCGGTGTGCTCGCAGGGGAGATGCCGATCGATTTCGAACTGGAAGCCTTAAAGGCGCAAGCGATCGCGGCGCGCACCTACATTTATCGGAGACTCATGAGCGGGGACCGCAGCGGGACGCCGGACGAGCAGGCGGACGTGACCGATACCGTGCAGCACCAGGTCTATGTTCCGATGGCTGATTTGCTGAACCGGTGGAAGGGGCAGACGAAAGAGGACAATCTCGCGAAGCTGAACCGGGCGGTCGAAGAGACGAAGGGGCTGATCATTACGTACGCGGGCGAACCGATCCAAGCGGCGTTCTTCTCCACGAGCAACGGCTATACCGAGAATGCAGCCGACTATTGGACGCTTGATGTGCCTTATCTGAAGAGCGTCGCCAGCCCGTGGGACAAAGCGATCTCCCCGCGGTACAAGGAGACCGTGACGATGAAGATTGCCGATCTGGCCGACAAGCTGGGTGTCAAGAAAAGCGCGATCAGCCACATGCGGGTGCTCGAGCGAACGGAGGGCAAACGCATCGCAACGATCAACGTGGGCGGCGAGAAGCTGAGCGGGCGCGAATTTCGCGAGAAACTAGGACTCGCCTCCTCGCAATTCACCTGGCAGCTCGATGGCAGCGAGATTCATATTACGACCTATGGATTCGGGCATGGCGTCGGCATGAGCCAGTGGGGGGCGAACGGAATGGCGCAAGCCGGCGCGGACGCCAAGCGAATCCTGCTCCATTACTACTCCGGCACGAAGGTGGAGCAAGTCTCCAAGCTGCCGGAAGGGCTGTAGAAACTTCCAAACTTCCAAACTTGAAATTGTTGAAAGCCTCACGTATAAAGTGCTAGCTTCTGGCAACAATGCTTGATGAGGTGATTAAACAATGAATGATCAAAACAAAAAACCATCGCAAGACGCTCCTAAAACCGTAGTGGGAGCCAGCAACGCCAATACTTCCGCCTGGAGAAAACTGTTCTCCAAGAAATGGGCAGCACCGGCAGCATTCATGGCAGCGGCGGCAATTATCGTAACCTTAATGTGGGTCTACCAGGGGCCGGACGAGACGCCGACAATGTCGACTACGCCGGATACCCAAGCCACGACGGGGACGACGGCCGAGGAAGCAACGACGCAGCCGGCGGAAGAAGAGGAAATCATCGCGAAGTCCGGCACGGAGACGATGCAGTGGCCGGTCGCCGACCGCAACGCGGTGAAGGTCGCCAAGCCGTTCTATGACATCAACGCGACGAAAGAAGAGCGCGAGAGCGCACTCGTTCAGATCAACGCCGATACGATCGTCGGCAGCACCGGCATCAGCTTGTCGGCGGCGGAAGGCGACAAAACGTTCGACGTCGCGGCGGCGCTGAGCGGCAAGGTATTCTTGGTGGACAAACATCCGACCAACGGCAACATCGTCGAGATCAAACACGCGGACGGGCTGAAGACGGTCTACCAAAGCTTGAGCGACGTTCAAGTGAAAGTCGGCGACGAAGTCGAGCAAGGCGCAATCATCGGCAAAGCCGGCCGCAACGAAGTCGAACGCCAGCTTGGCAACCACTTGTTCTTCGCAGTGTACCAAAACGGCACAGCGGTGAACCCAAGCACGCTGCTGGACCAGCAAGCCGACTAATCGAATGAATGTTCGGAGCAAGCCCGCGAGCGGGCTTGCCGCGAGGGCAGGGGATTCCCCCTGCTCTTGCGTTATTTTCGGCCGAAAGGGCCCTTGTCATGAAAATATTTGCATTCCTAGGCTTGTCATGCTTGGCCATAAAGAATATCTACCCGACCCCCTCATATAATGTACCAAACTATCTCGAGTAGGGAGGCGGGAGCGTGCACGACTACATCAAAGAACGTACGATCAAAATCGGCCGGTGCATCGTGGAAACGAAGCATACGGTGCGGACCATCGCCAAGGAGTTTGGCGTGTCCAAAAGCACGGTGCACAAGGATTTAACCGAGCGCTTGCCGGAGATAAATCCCGATTTGGCGGACCAGGTGAAACATATCCTGGAGTATCACAAATCGATCCGGCACCTGAGGGGCGGAGAAGCTACGAAAATCAAGTATAAGAAGAGCACAGGGCGTAAGCGCGAAGTGGTGGCCGCGGCAAAAACGTAAGCGATTTTTTCTACAAAAATAGAGGAATTTCGTATACAAAAGAACAAAAGCCTGCAAAATCAGCGGTTTTGCGGTGTTATGGGTGGTGCAAGTTGGGATAAGGTCACGGAAAGGTCACATTTCTTGCAAAATGGTGGATGGAAGGATGTCTTTGAAGTGGTCGTGTACTTTCACTCGGGCATCCTTTTTCATCTTATCGGTGACGTGCGTATAGATGCGCAACGTCGTATCAGGGTCATCGTGACCAACCCTTGCCATAATGGTCTTAAGGTCAACACCGGCTTCCGTAAGCATGCTGATATGCGTATGACGGAAAGTATGTGAGGTGACATGTTTCTGAATGGATGTCTTGCGCATGATTCGTGCAATCCGATAATTGATTTTTCCATGATTCATTGGATAGCCCATCTCGTTCCCAAAAACAAAATTCCCGTTATGAAAATGCTCGTCGAAATGAGCGATGGTCATTCTGTGTTTCTTCTTACTTTTGATGAGGTTGCGGATGAGCTGCATGACGCTCTGATCTATATCGATCCGGCGTACCGATCCTTTCGTCTTCGGTGGAACTAGTTCATATTTCTTCATATTGCCGGTTGGGTTATACAGCGTTTTGGTCACGCGAATCTCATTCTGCTCGAAATCAAAGTCGGGCTCCTTAAGGACAAGCATTTCACCGCAACGGATTCCGGAAAAAATCATCAGATTGAATATTTCATCATCAGCAGGCAAACCGTACTTACGAGCGGCATTTAGAAATTCAGCCACTTCATGGCGTTCCAGATAACTCGACTCTACAGAATCGTTTTCCAGTTCTTCGATTGTCTGGACCGCCTCGGGAATAGTCGTGCCAAAGGCAGGGTTATCCTTTCGATAACGCTTGAGAATGGCGAATTTGTAGATTAGGGATGCAGTGCCATGCACAGATGTAATATGGCTCTTGGAATAATTCTCGTCGGACAGGCTATTCAGAATGTGTTGGTGCATGTCATGCGTAATTTTATCAATATTGACGGCGCCGATATGTTTATTCAAAAGGTCGATATGGATACGGCGCTGTCTCACCGTCCCCTTTTTGACCTTGCGCTTTGAATAGACATCAAGCCATTCCGCAGCGAAGTCACGAAAAGGAAGCTTCTTCGCTTTCTTCTGGTCGATGCCGTCTTCCTCCAGTGCGCGAATGACGGCATCGACGCGGGCCTCGGCCTCCCCTTTGGTTTCCCCGCGTCGCTTTATCTGGTTACGTTTCCCGGTTACAGGATCGGCTGGCCCATCCTTAATACAAACCCATAGATATCCCTTTTTATTCTTCGCCTCGATTTTCTTGAAAGATGCCATGTCAACCTTACCTCCCTACCACTCATATTCAAAACGTATCCGACGCTGAAACACAACTTCTAAATCGGCAATGCTTATACGTAAAAAACTAATATCTCGCGTCCCCATCCGTTCTAATCCAATGATACTGACAAGATTGGGGAGTAGGATAGTCACAGACGATGTGTCCTGAGCCGCCTGTAGGGCCGCCAGAGGCACGGAAATGGCTTCGGCGTCCTGGACGAAGGTAAAGTCCGTCTCTCTCTTATAGACGCTTTCTAGGCGTATTTGAAGAGGCTTCCCCCAATCTACTTTATCGATGTAGGCATACAGGAAATACGGATCGCCGAGATTGTTACAGACAAGGGTTATCTGATGCGGTTCAAGTAATATGGGAGCCGATTCGATGCTTGTAAACGTCCGTTGATACTGGAACTTTAGATAAGCTTCGCCAATCTCAGCCTGTAGGATTCGCCGGACAATCTGCTGCATCCTTCGTACAACTAATTGTTCCGGAAGAGCGAATGAGTCAGACAGGACCTTAATGTAATTGTCATGCCCTTGAATAGCTTTGAATTCTTCCAACATGAATATCGGGATAGCGGCGTATAGCTGGAATTGGTCAGCCTGCATTTCTTGAAGTGCAATGAAAGAGTCACTCAGTTGTTCTTGTTTACCGCAGTGTTGAATTGGATGCGAAAGCTCATGAAAGAAAATCGCGCGCTTGGTCTTATTATCCAACTTATCATCAAGGAATATGAACCGATACCCATCCTCCTCCCATTCCGCGAAGGAGGGGCCAGGATATTTAGTTATCTCTGTATCCCAAATTGCAGCGATCCGCTCAATGTCCATATCAGCGGCGGATCGAAGACCGGCTTTACGATAGCTGTTATTAATCCAGGCTTCTAGTTCCGTTTCTTTGTATACTGACAAGTTGTAATTCATGCTGCCCCTCCAAGTTATATGGAACGTATGTTCTGTTTTTATGTTAAAAGAAAAGCCCAGATTAGGGCTATCCTCGTTTTATTTCCCTCGTTGCTGTTTACCTTTGCGATACGCTTCAACAGCAGCCTTAGCAGCCGCTCGTGCAATATCGAGTTCCTCTTCGGTATATTTGTCAGCACCACCGAAGAAAGCACGACCAACATTAGCGTCGAAATCAGTTGATTGTTCTCTAGCGCCAGTATCTGTGTTTTCAAGAACTCGTCCGAGTAAGTAATCAACAGAAGTCTCATAGAAATCAGCAAACTTTTGGAGCGTACTCTGACTAGGCTGTTTTTTATTCGTTTCATAATAAGCTATTGTACTTTGACTTAAGTTGAAGCGTTCGGCAAGTTCCTTTTGGGAAAGTTTCTTGCGCTCGCGAAGCTTCTTTAATCTCTCTCCAAAGGTCGACACAAACAGCCCTCCTCAAAGTCATCATATTATTACCGATGGTCATAAATAAAGGTTTATGACCGTTAGGTATAATATTTTGAAATAGTCATTGACATGATGACTTTGGGTCATATATTATTGAGTCATAAACAATGACAAATGGTCATAAAGGTGGTGTTGTAACGCATGAAGAATGTGAGAATAATCGCTCTACGTGAGGCCCGAGGCCTTACACAAGGGAAACTGGCAAAGGAAGTCGGTATGACCCAAAGTATGATTTCTCACGTTGAGGCAGGACGGAAAGAGCCCAGTAAAAAGTATAAGATTAACCTGGCGCGTTTCTTTGACGTTACGGTTGAATGGCTTTTTTATGAAGAAATCGATGACTTAAAGTCATTGGATAACACAGTTTCTGCTTAATCAAACGAAAGTAGGTGAACGCGATGTTCAAAGTCGAGATCGATTATGACGTGCTACAGACAATGATTAAGAATGCCATCGATGCTGCTCTTGAAAGTCATTCGTTTACGAACAGCCTGCCGCCAATTCTGAATCGGACGCAATTCATGGAGCTGTTGGACATTGGCGCGACCAAAGCGGCAGAGCTTTTCAACCGCAAAGACTTCCCAGTCATCCGGGAGTTCGGTCATCCAAAGATTCTAACACATCAACTTATGCAGTGGTGTGAGCAGCATTCGGAATGGGTCAGTCAGCATGCTGGGCCAGCATACCCGGCTAAAAGAGCACCGCATATCAGGCGGGCTAAATAAAGAAATCCCGACAACCGGAAGGATGTCGGGGGACGGGGGCATTGGCAACCGGCTACGTTGTGATTTTATGGTAGCATGTCTGACTGTCCAAAGTCAGACTTCATTTTGGACAAATTGGGGTGTATTTGAATGGAGTTTGGATCGATGCTCGATTCGGTTTTAACCGAAAGAAAGGAGACTCAGCTTCAAGCGGCTGCGTCATTGAACGCAAGCAATTCAGCTATCAGCAAAGTGACGCTCGGGACTCGGAAGCCGTCCAAAGAGCTGATGCAATCAGCAGTTGCATATTATGATGAGCCATTCCTTGCGGTGGCAGCTGCGACGGAAGCCACGGGAGGGGCGTTCGTTCCCTATATGAACAATGCAGACCTTCACCGCGCATCAACTCATCTGAAGACGATGGAGGAGCTGGAAGAAGCCGTGACTGCGATGCGGCTAGCGCCGATCACGAAACGCAAGGATCAACTCAGTGCTGACGAGAGAGAGCTGATTCGCAGGGCGATCTTTGAATGCGTAGAGGCGATTACGGCGCTGACGCACCACGTTGCGGTTTTATGCAAGGAGTATGCGTTTAGCTGGTTTGGGGTCTGGAAAGAACATAGGGCTAAGCTCAAGGCCCACAAATACATATCGTAAGGGTGATTTGATGAGTCGGGAATATGACTTAAAGACGGGGCGCCAG
This sequence comes from Paenibacillus aurantiacus, assembly GCF_042431225.1. Classification (NCBI taxonomy): domain Bacteria; kingdom Bacillati; phylum Bacillota; class Bacilli; order Caryophanales; family Paenibacillaceae; genus Paenibacillus; species Paenibacillus aurantiacus. The sequence continues at coordinate 470,833 of NZ_JBHMDO010000022.1, forward strand.
CGGATCGACGACCTGGTCATGATGCGGCGGCGGTTGATGCACACACAACAGCCTAATGGAACGTGGGATTGGTTTCTTGAACAAGAGATTGCGGCGATCGAAGCCGAGATGGCTGAGGCAAAAAGCAAAATGACCGCCTGGCGGGGCGATCATTTTGAGGTAGAGCAGTTATTAAGATTGTTTCCAGTATACACACCTGAGCAAGCTGCGGCAAGTGCTGCGCTGTGAGGGGCGACAAAGGATTTATCTTGTCGTCGTCGGCTTACATGACTAGGCCAGTAAATCAAGAGGAGGTGGAGAGAGTCAGTGGCATGGATCGAATTACACCAATCGTTGTGGACCCACCGCAAGACCCTGATCCTGGCTGCAATGCTTCAGATCAATGAGACATATGCAGGTGGGCACCTGTCTCGCTTTTGGACTTGGGCGCTGGACAATGCACAAGACGGCGACTTGTCTGGCTTGCCTGATTTGGTTATTGCCTTTGGTGCTGGGTGGCAGGGAGACGCCACAGCGTTCGTCAATGCATTGGTCAAAGCAGGGTGGATTGACCGGGACGGGGACCAAGTTGTTATTCACGATTGGCACGACTACGCGGGGCGTCTCGCCGAGAAGAAGAAAGCGAACAAGTTGCGCATGCAGAAAGCACGCGAGTCGAGAAAAATGAAAACAAACGACGAACGTGCGGCGAATGTGCAGCGCACAAACGATGCACAAGGCGATAACGAGCAAGGCACGGGCGAAACACGAAATGAGCACGTGCAGGGGCTACCTAACCTAACCATACCTAACCATATTATTACTATTATTCCTAGCGAATCAGGATCGAACGATGACGGTTACAACCGAATCGTTGATGCGTACTGCGAACTGCATCAGAAAGGAACATGGCAGCTAGGGAACGAGGTCACCGAGATCCATAAGGTGGTCAACAAGGGGGTGCCAACTGACTTTGCAATCATTCAGATGAACCGTCTTCTATCCCAAAAACAGGAGCGCGAAGGTCAGCGCTTCCGACTGCCCAAGTCGTTTTCATATTACAGTCAAGCCATCTTAGATGCTTGGGACGATGACCAACTCATGCGAAAGGGAGATGTATCGAATGCTCCGAAAAATGGCCGGATTCAGCAGTCTGGATCTGGAAGAGCTCAAACGCAGGGCCGAAATCCTTCGTTCTCAGACGACGAACTCGACGAGCTCGTCGTATAGCAGCGTTTGCCCAAAATGTCATGATACTGGCACGATCAACGTCATCGAACTGGTAGATACGGGGTTTACAAACAGTAAGGGCGAGTCCATCATGCGGGAGCAAATCAAAACGGACCCCATAACCGGGAAGTTGCCGCTATGTGAGTGCTACAAGGACAAGCTGTTCGACAAGTACAACGCTTCGGCCGGCATGAAACCGGAAGAGCGAATGCGTCTCTTTGATTCCGCGGATATCGACGACGAGAACGCTTCGAAATTCGAAATTGCCCGCGCTTTTGTCGAGCAGATCGAGCACCACTTGGCGGCGGGGGCATGGCTCTACATTTTCGGAGACGCCGCGCGGGCTCGGCCCAGGGGATTGAGCGAAGTCGGAACGGGTAAATCGTACCTCACCCATTGCATTGGCAATGAGCTGACGCGAGCGAAATTCAAAGCCATTTACGTGACGGAGGACAAGCTTTTCGGCGATATCAAAGCTACTTACAACCGGGATTCCGAGGAAAGCGAAGGCGAGGTGTTGTCACGTTATCAAGACGTGCCGATCTTGCTGATAGACGATTTGTTCAAGAGCAAGCAGACAGATTGGACCGAGGACAAGCTGTTCCACCTGCTCAATAACCGTCTGGGCCCGAATAAGGTCACCATCATCAACAGCAACTATGCGCCGAACCGAATCGAGCTTGTTTGCCCAAAGACGGGGAGCGCTATCAGCAGTCGTATTCTCGGGGCTGCCTTAAACGTGGAGATGATCGGGAAGGATCGGCGGCGTCAGCAACGGAGAACGGAGGTTCCAAAGTGGACGAGTTCGAATTCGATGCAGAAACGGTTTGTCGACTAATGCGTGAAGAACTGCTTTGGGAACAGCATCAGATGCTTTTGGAGGATTTGGATTGGTTCGAGGATCAGGAGGTCATATGCGGAAAAAGCGGATTAACACCTATATCGCTTGCGAAGACCTCAATCATGTTTGGGATGAGAGCGAAGTAATCGCGTTCGATCAGATGTGGTGCGAGGGGCTCTGCATATACGAAATTGCAGAGGCGTTCCAGCGCGATCCTGACGAGGTGGCGATTCTCGCCATTGATCGAGCCTGTAAGCGGATGATCAAGCCGCGGGGAACGGGCGCGCTTGGAGCAACACAGAAAGGACAAAAGAAATGGGCTTGAATCATGGGGATAGATTCCCACATCAAGAGGATGTACTTGCCCTGGCGGACGGGCAAAAATACGTAGTCGAAATACAGGGGAGATTCTTTATAGTGACGCCAGCCACGGACGAGGATCTGATGAAGGCAAAAAAGGACCCGGTATGCAAGGATTAACAAGGAGTGTGCTCAATCGATGAACTTTAACATTCACCGCAATGATTTACTGCCGTCACTCAGCAAGGCAGCTGAAGCAGTTGATTCGCGTTGTCCTGTACCGGTTATGACGGGCGTCTATATCGAAGCAAATGAACACGGGCTTCGACTGGTGGGTTCATCTTACCAGGTCACGATCGAGACCCACGTCAGTTCGGACAGGATCGCAATCAGCAGGCACGGAATCGCCGTCTTGGCGGCGAAATCGGTATTGGAGATTGTCCGGAAAATGCCGGAGGCAATTATCGAAGTCGAAAGCTTGGGTTCATCAGTAAGGTTTCGATCCGGCCGTATGAAGCTGGAGTTGGCCAACTACCCTGATCGTGAAGACTTTAATTTGCCTTCGCCTATAGCATCCGAGGGTCAGCTAATCGATGGGGGCGCCTTTGCAGAAATGGTCACACGTTCCGTTTATGCCGTCATGAAAGAGGAGAGAGGCGGCGCCTTGTCCGGAGTAAAGATAGACTCGGACGAAGACAAACTAATCTTCATGGCTACCGATAGGCAGCGACTTGCAATGGTTTGCGAACCATCATCTATCGAGCTGAAGAAAGAGCTTGTCATCCATGGCGATCACCTAAAATTGGTTCGATCCTTGTTACAGTCGGGAGACGAGATGCGGTTCCGTGCCGCTGATGACCATGTGTCTTTTTCGGTCAAGGATACAACGGCACACATCCGATTGATGAACGGATCGTTCCCGCGGCTTCATAACATCATACCAAGCAAGACAGAAGCCCTCATTACAGTCTTATCAAAACCATTGGCTGATGCGGTAGAGCGAGCCAAAATCACGGCCGAGAAGAGCACCATTCTGTTCAGGTTTGGGGACGGGGAGATCGAGATCCGGAGCAAGAACGAGAAGGGCGATCGAACCGAGGAGTTTATAACCGTTGAGTCAATCGAGGGAGATTCGGGCGAAATATCGCTGAATGCGAGGTTATTGACTGAAGCACTTAAAGCTAACGATAGCGAAGAAACCCTAATTCGTTTCACAGGCCAAAAAAGCCCATTCATTTTATCGGACGGCGACGAAAGCAGGGGTATCCACTTGCTGGCACCAATGGCGACAGAGGAGGACTATTGGAAATGACAAACACAGTTGAAGTATATGAACAGCTTTGCTTTGAAATTGTGGATGACGTGTTCGTAGTTAGCTCGGAAATTCAATTTGACAAAAAAGAGGTGGCTTAAAATGTATAACGCATTCAATAAGTACGACGCCCAGCGGAAAACAGCACTCGTAAAAACTCTCATGAAAGCGAAAGAGCAGGCTGAGACGGCAAGTCTGTACTTGACGGCCCGCGACGAGGTCGAGCAGATCGTCGCTGTTAGCCAGGTGCTAGGGTGGATCGAAGATGCGATTCAGTTGCTTGGAGTGGAGGAAGGTGACGAGTTGGCAGGATGAAGCGAGGGGAGTACCGGTTGGATGTAAAAACGTAATCAGCAAGGTTGTAGGATAAAATTCTGGTATGAGATTCAAGTATACTTCAGCCGTTACATTTGATATTTTGACAGTAACAATAATATACAATGAACGGTGGTATTATGATGGAGTATTTTCATGGTTTAAATCCTGGCGATACTGTTAACAACAAAGGTCTTATGAACCTTTTCGATTGTGGGATATCAGGTGGTATGCGAAGAGCGAAGAAAAATAATGCGTTAGTTTTGGTGTCGGACTCCTTCAAGTCCACATACGAGGATCGATGGATAGGAGACATTTTTCATTACACAGGTATGGGTCTTGTGGGTGATCAGAGCTTAAATTACATGCAAAACAAGACGTTAAATGAATCAGGCAAGAACGGCGTACTTATCTTTTTGTTTGAGGTCTTCAAGGAAGGCGTATACACCTACCGCGGTCGCGTAGAGTTAGCTGGTAAACCTTACATGGAAGATCAACTTGATACAAACAAGGACTTAAGAAAGGTTTGGGTGTTTCCTCTGAGGCTCATTGCTGATTCTGATATAGTCTACCAGCCTTCAATTGAGTTGTTGAGTGAAGTAACTGAGCATCAAGAGAAGCGTGCAAGACGAATGCCATTAGAAGAATTAAGTAAACGTGCAATGCATGCCCGTAAATCCACTACTACCAAGGAGAACAGAGTTAATGTCTTCTATAGAGATCCGTATGTCTCGGAGTTTGCGAAGCGACGTGCAAACGGGCGTTGCCAATTATGTGAACAAGCAGCCCCATTTTTAAATAAAAACAAGGAGCCTTACCTTGAAACACATCATATCAAGTGGCTAGCCAAAGGAGGGGAAGATACAGTGGAAAATACCGTTGCACTGTGTCCGAATTGTCATCGCAAGATGCATGTCCTCGATCTCCACTCTGATGTTCAGAAACTATTGAAAATTGCAGGAGGCTGGCTAGTCATATGAAGACGATCGATGTAGTAGGTGCTGTCATCGTTGATGAGCTAGATCGAGTCTTGTGTGCTAAACGTTCGGCACGCATGAGTATGCCGTTTTTGTGGGAATTCCCTGGTGGGAAGATTGAAGAACATGAAGAGCCAGAAGTAGCCCTTATCAGAGAAATAAAAGAGGAACTGAATTGCCAAGTTGAAGTTGGGGAGCAAATTGCTGATAATATTTATTCCTATCCAGCAATCAATGTTAGATTGATTACCTTCTTCGCGACAGTAAAAGAAGGTCAGCCTACTGCAACTGAGCATGAAGAACTCAGGTGGGTTCCGAGGAAAGAGCTTGCAAAATTGGATTGGGCCCCAGCAGATATTCCAACGGTACAAGCCCTCATCTAAAGAACAAAACCCCCGGTGTCGTTGGGGAACGGGTTCCGGGGGCAAACGGATATTCTCATCTACTCTAATATACCATAAATAGAGACGGGTGAGGGGAATGTTGGCAAATGGCAATGGCAGAACATCAGCTGGAATTGTTTCCACGCGCGACCGCTGAACAAATAGAAAAGACAAAGCGGCTGCTTGAAGAGTACCAATCCTGCGCCCGCATCTGCGCCGCCTTCGAGGAGGAAGGCATCGAGACGCTTTGCGAGACGGAGAGGGCCTCGTACAACAAGTCCACAAGCAAGGTTAAACGAATCCGGCGCGCTGTGAAACTGATCTTCGATCGCGAGATCCGGGAGATCATCGAATACCGATATCTCCAAGAAAACACGTATACGGATACGATCCAGCAGTTTACAAAAGCGATGGACGATCGTACAGTAGACAGGAAATTGAACAAAGGCATCGAGGCCGTCGCTGAATCGCTTATTCTTTTTTAAGTGGCGAAAATGACGGTTGGACGACGGACAGCGGACGGGCGGGGGACGGTATCCTGCCAGTCAAATAATTCTTCCCCAAAGGTACAGTGGAGTTACATAAAGAGTTCACTTCGAACTCGGGTAACCGTCCACTGTACCTTTTCACTGTGGGCACTCGGCCGCGCTGTGGGATGCGATATGCCTTAGACGCTAGTCGTCAAGGGTGTGGTGTGAGGAGGGGTTAGATGCCCCGGTTTTATTAATAAATTTACAGACAGGGTCGCGACAATGTTGCGGCTCTTTTTTATTGCATATAAAAGGAGTGCTGCCGGATTGACTAGGTATTATCGAACGAAGGCAAAACCCACCGATAACTCTAAGAATCAGCCGGCCAGGTGCAAAGGATGCATTTGGGGGCGGTGGGAGGCATCGAAGCAATTTTGCTCCCGGGTGAAATGCCCAAAGGATAGTAAAACGAAAAAACCTCGGGGATGCTTTCCCACGAGGTTTCTGACCGGTGCTTCCGGATTTGAGTTGATTATACCAAGACAGTCCATTTTTATGCAATAGGGATGCATTGAATAGCTGCAAATGTACTCCATGCATTTGGTGGTATGGAGCGTTACATCCGCTGCCTCATAATTTTACAAGCATTTGATTTTTAAAAAAATTATCGATTGAATGAAAAATTCATCTTAGTTACACCCCATTATTTATGAGGGAGGCAGTAAGACAGAAAGTATACTGACTTACCGACATTCCCCAAAACCACTCACACAGGACGAACAATAGTCGACCTAAAAAGGAGAGTTTATATGGCAAAGAACTTTGAATCAGATCTAATTGCAGATTTAATCCAAGTTGACAAGGCTATGGAAAGCTGGAGAGACTCTGGATTTGATTTATCAACTGCAATCGGCGAGCCAGTCGATAATTCAATTGAGGCTAGTGCAAAATTGATACGTATTGAAACCAGAGGTTCTAACAATAAAATTGATGAAATTATTATTGCTGATGACGGACTTGGTATCAATCCCGGAGTATTAGCGCAGGTTCTAAAGATGGGTTTTTCCACTAGATACAACCAACGTAAAGGGCTAGGTCGATATGGCGTGGGCATGAAACTTGCAGCTCTAAGCCAAGCAACGCGAGTTGATATATACACTAACCCTAAAGTTAACTCTGATCGGTACTACCATGCTTTTCTTGATTTGAGTCTAATCAGTGTTGAAAAGCAAAAAGATATTCGTGCAGTGGGTGTGTCAGGGTATCCAGAGAAATACAGGAAACTGATGACTTATGCTGACGGGAGAGAGTTTGAGACAGGTACATTAATCGTGTGGTCGGACGTGGATAGATTGGAGAACGGAGGGAAGTATGGAAACTCAATTCAGGAGCACCTTAATGAGTTGACTAAGTTTTTGGCGAGAGCATATAGGAAGTTCATTAACGCTGGGATTACAATTGAGTTAAACGGCAAGGTGGTCGAACTATATGATCCTCTCTTTTTACTAGAAAGCGATCGTATCAAGAAGATGTTTGAGCCCGATTCTTGGCAGGCTACTTTAATGGATGAGTCGGAGATTGATATTGATGGCCACATTGTAAATGTAAAGGTATCACTGTACCCCAAGGCTGTTCGTTTGAAAAAAGGTGAAGGTGGAGGATCCCGGGGAAGTGCTAAGAAATTTGATAAGCTCCATATCGAAGAGAATCAAGGACGAGTTAGCATTTTAAGAAATGGTCGTGAGATTTACTATAACGTAATTCCACGTCTGTTCCCCACAAGAATTGAACATATCGACCGGTTTATTGGTGTTGAGTTAAGTTTTCCGGCTGAAATTGATGAGTATTTTCAAGTACGGAACGTCAAGCGCGGTGCAGAGCCGGTAGGAAAACTTAAGAAACGTATCGAAGAGATAATCGATAAACCAATTCGTACGGCGCGAAAGCTAATTAAAGATACATTTAATGAGACAGCACACAATGAACGTAAGGCGGCAAATAATCACACTGCTGCAACTCAGGCAGTGAATATAGTTGAAGAAACATCCCCTCGTGGAAGAGGGGATTCGGGAATCGAGCCAGAGCAGATTGTTGAGGATCTTGTAGCTGATCTTGATCTGGATAAGAAACATGATCTTTACCAGATTAAGGAACTTGAGAAAAGACTCGAGGATCAGACAATAACTATTACCGATGGTAGTTGGCCAGGTAAAGAGTTGTTCGAAATTGTTCATTACAACGGAAGGGCAGTAATTACCTTAAATTACAGACATCCTTTCATGAAAGAAATTTATCTACCGCTCAAACAGCTTGGCGACGACGAACCATCTAATCTTGACCCTGAGGATTTGATCCGTCACGCTCGTCTTATGGAAGCAGCAATTGATGTATTGTTTATGGCATTCGCAAAAGCTGAAAATATGGAGAGAGACCCAGACCGTGCTTACAGTGACTTAAGATCCTATTGGGGGCAATTTTCTGCTGCTTATATGAGGGAGCTTGTAAAGCATGTCTAACCAAAAGGACGAAGATGAGAATCTTCGTCTTTTTTTTATGTTGATTGAAAAAAATGGAACCCTCAGCCCCCATTATAGATGAGGGGGATAAGCTCTTCCTTGATATGGGCACGAGCCCTATGGTACAATCTTCCTGATTTCAGCTGTAACCGACCCGTCGGCGGATATAGAGACTGGAATCGGAGCGGGTGGCCGCTTAAAACCACATCCCAATATGAGCGATTGACCGATGATTAAGTTCGCGGACAGTCGAAGGAGGAAACTGAATATGAATTTTAGTATGGATACGCTCGAGGCAATGGAAATTTTGTATAGGATGGAACAGGGGACAGGTGATTCGCGTACGAAGGACAGAATTGACCGTGCGCTGGACGAGCTCGCAAGAAACCCTGTTCGTACAGGCGATCCTAAAAAGATCGCAAATAATGCAATGGGAAATGCGGGGAAGGTCCTCAGGAGCCGTGAACAGTTACAAGTTCATTTTGACGTTGATGTAACTGAAGTTCTTCAAACGTCGAAAATCGGTCAGCCAGCCTTCAACTCTGTGCAGTTGAAGTTCGAGGTTATCGACTTCATCGATCGTTCTAATTTTAATGCGAAAGACAAGCGGATCGCTTATGCATTGTTGAATGGTAAGGATGTAAAAGACCTTGCCGTTACTCATGAGGTTAATGAAAGTAGGGCAAGCTTGTGGGTCACTCGTTTGAAGAAAAAGATACACCAAAAATGGAATAACGCTTAGTTTAAAAGTCCAAGCTGCGACGGAGCTTGGACTTTTTGTTTTTCTAAAACACGGTCATCCCAGTGCCAGGGTGGTGGTTATGTGAATTTTGTCCAGCCAATTCGTGATCCAATGGTTATCGAAGGCATTAAGGAGTATATGAAGATTAGAAGCCTGCGGAATTATCTCTTCTTTTGTTTCGGAATATACAGTGGGCTACGGGTGAGTGACTTAAGAATGCTTCAAGCCGGAATGGTACGAGGCACCCATGTAAATATAAAAGAGCGGAAGAACAGGAATCGGAAGCGCTTTATCATCCATCCGTCCATTCGGGGAGATTTGCACAGGTACATTGCTAACATGGCTGATGACGATTTCTTATTCCCGAGTCGACAGGCAAAGAAGAAAACAAAGATGAAATTGCAGCCCTTTGATCGGAGCACGGCATACAAGATGCTCAACCATGCAGCAAGGCAATTTGGTCTCCGGGAAATCGGCTGCCATACGATGCGTAAGACGTGGGGCTACCAATTGTACATACAGGACCCACGAAATTTAGCGTTACTTATGGAGATGTACGGACACAGCGATCCGTCGATAACTCTACGCTATATTGGAATGACGCAGGATATGATGGATGCGGCAATTATTCGTTTGAGTACCCCACAATTAGGCAGAAATCGTACTCATTTTCTGTAAGCGAATTAATGCTAGAAGCAGCAAGGGGATCGCTAATTTAATGAGTGCAACAGAATATCCATTATGGTTCACTTCAGAACCAGAAATTAGGAGAATCAGCATTAATCAATCGGGTTTTAAGAGCATGCCGTGAGCGCTCCAAATGCTTTCGGAAAACGCAAAAGCGTTCCGCTCAAACTCAAATAACGCGGAGGTGGCGATATGTAATGTCGAGAGAGCGAAGTCCGCTGCGCAAGAAGGCGCTGAAATTATGGCTAGATAGCAATCGACAGTTGCAACCCACAGCCATTGCAAGGGCCTTGGGTACGTCCGGCTCGCAGATAAGGAAGTGGAAGTCTTTAGACAAATGGGACGAGCTGCCGGAAGGGCCTCGCAAGAAGGGAGCTCAGCCGGGGAACAAAAACGCCAAAGGAAATAAAGGCGGCGGCGCGCCAAAGGGCAACAGAAACGCTTTTAAAAACGGAAACGGGGCCATATGGGAAGACTCGTTTGATTGGGTCGAACGGATGCTTCTCTATGAAGTGGATACCGATCCGGTAGGACAAATCAATAACCAGATCCGCATGCTGGAGATTCGCGAGCGGCGATGCCTGCTAAGAATCAATCAGATTATGGATGGTTGGGATCAAAGCGAGCAAATAAGCAAGAGTCAGCTGATCGACGAAGAGACGGAAGTCACCATGATCGAGCAAGACGGCAAGGTGGCCGCCATGACCGTCAATCAGCCGAGATTCGGCGAGGTGGAGCGCATCACCAAAACACCTCAGCAACTTGAACGCATCCTTTCGATCGAAGAAACGTTGACCCGTATCCAGGATAAGAAGGCCAAGCTGATCGACATGAAGACCAAGCTTGGACTGAAGCAGCTGAGCGAGCAAGAGGCCGCGTTGCGGATCCAGAAGATGCAGCTGGAAATCAAGAAGATGGAAGAGGCGGCATGGTGATATGGTAAAGCATACGATCCTTCACACCTTCTATTCATCACAGAAGTGGAGGGACTTCCGGCAAGGGCTGATCGCTGAACGCGGCAACAAATGCGAGCAGTGCGGGCGTCTGATCGCTCGGTCGATCGACATTATCGGTCACCACTTGATCGAGCTGACGCCAGAGAACGTCCATGACCACAATATCAGCCTCAATCCGCAAAAGACCGAGCTGATCTGCTACGATTGCCATAACAAAGAGCATAAGCGCTTTGGTTATCAGGGCAGGAAGGAAGTCTATTTGGTCTATGGTCCGCCGTTTGCGGGTAAGGCCGAAATGGTGAGGCAACGACTGCATCGCGGCGATCTAGTGGTCGACATGGACCGGCTGTATGAAGCCATGTCTGGTCTGCCTTATTACGACAAGCCGGATGGTCTGTTCGGCAATGTCATCGGCGTCCATAATGTCTTGATCGATAACATCAGGACGCGTCTAGGCAAATGGGGCACCGCATGGGTGATCGGCGGTTATGCGGACAAGTTCAAGCGAGAGCGCCTTGCCGATGACCTGGGCGCTGATCTGGTATTCTGTGAGATGAGCCGGGAAGAATGCTTGCGCAGGCTGGAGGCCGACGAGGATCGGCGATACCGGCAAGCGGAGTGGAAGGGCTACATCGATAAGTGGTTCGAACAATATAGGGCATAGAAGGTTGTAATACTTTCACCATGTTTATATAGTCTGCCTCATGCTAAACTAGAAAAAAAGATGAGGACGTGACTGTTGATGAATTGGACATGCCCATTTTGCCAAAGGAATGCTGTTATTACCGGGGAAAGTCATATCTCTGCCACTTCGTATATTCCTAACAAGAGTGTTGACGGTATAGTTGCTCATGTGTTAGACGCGATTGTTTGCCCTAACAAAGAGTGTAACCGGCGGACATTAACAGCAAGATTGTATCAAGCAGATGTGAAGCACGGTGGTGCAGGATACTACAAAGTCAAACATCTAATGACCTGGCAACTCATTCCTAACTCAAGCGCAGTACCGCTACCGAGCTACATTAAACCAGCTATCACTGCCGATTACTATGAAGCTTGTGCTATTCAAGACCTAAGTCCGAAGGCTTCAGCTACATTGGCAAGAAGATGTTTACAGGGCATGATTCGTGATTTCTGGGGGGTAAGTAAAAGGACCCTTTTTGAAGAAATTGAGGCTATTAGAGATAGAGTCGATCCGTTGACTTGGGATGCGATAACCGCAGTTCGTAAGATTGGCAATATCGGTGCACATATGGAGAAAGACATTGATGTCATTATCGATGTCGAACCAAATGAAGCTCAGTTACTTACCTCACTTATAGAAATTCTGTTCAAAGAATGGTACATCGCAAGGCATGAGCGCGAGCTTCGAATGAAGGAATTAATCGAACTAGCTAACCAGAAAGAGCTGCAGAGACAAGCGGAAGCATAATAAGGCCCCCCCCGGGGTCTTTTTTTATTGCTGGGAAACCAAGACCGTATAGGGGACACAATTTTGATACACGCCTTAAATTTTGAAATTCGTCGGGAGGGAAAATTCGTTGGAAAAAAACGAAGTCCTCCAGCAAGAACGCACGAAGCTTTACGAGATCTTCGCTGATGTCGACCCCTCCAAGAGCAGGCTTGTCGAGGGACTGATTGAAGACGCGGCGTTCCTACGCGCGGAGAACCACGTTCTGCGGCAGCAGCTGGCCAAAACGGGGATGGTGAAAATCCACCCCACTAATCCGGACCTGCAGAAACCGGTGGAAACCGGGAAGCAGTATTTGAAGAACATCAACTCCTATTCGGTCATTATCAAGACGTTGAACGGCATTCTGGCGAAGAACGTAATCGAGGATGACGACGATCTGAGTGAGTTCGAATGACGACAAACGTATTGGCGCACTCGTATCTGCTGGAATACATGGCGAAATGCCGATCGGGAGAGATCCTTGTCGGGCAGGAGCTGCTTCAGATGTTCGACATTTTGGACCAGCACTTGGCCGACCCGGACATTCGATTTGAGACAGCAGACGCACACAAGCGGATCAACTTTATCGAAAAGCAATGCAAGCATTACGAAGCACCCTTCTCGGGGAAGCCCTTCATCCTGATGCTTTTCCAAAAGGCATTCATTGAAGCGATCTACTCGTTCAAGATTTACGACGAGGAAGTCGGACGGTTTGTGCGACAGTACCAGGACGTGCTTTACCTGGTCGGCCGGAAAAACGGCAAAACGCCGCTGGTCAGCGCGCAAAACCTATCCGAATATTTCTGCGGTCCGGAAGGCATCAAAATCCTTTGCTCGAGCAACGACTACGAGCAGGCCGATTTGATGTTCCAAGCCATCAACGCCATGCGGGAGGAAAGCCCGGCTTTAGAGCGGGTGACGCGGGTCAATATCAAAGGCATCTTCTTCGGACACCGGAAAAAGGTCACTCGTAAAGGGAAATTCAGCTATCGCAACAAAGGCAGCATTCGGAAAATATCGGCTAAGACCGGCGCGAAGGAAGGGCGCAACATCGGGGTCGGTTCGGTCGACGAAGTCCACGAGATGAAAGACAATACGTCGGTCATGCCGATCCGTCAGGCTCTATCCACTCAGGATGAGCCTCTTTACTTTGAGCTGACAACCGAAGGGTTCACGAATGACGGCTATTTGGACGGGCGGATGATCGAGGCGCGCCGCGTGCTGAACGGCGAGCTGGAGCGGAAGCGCTGGCTAATTTGGCTTTATACCCAGGACAACGAGAAAGAAGTTTGGCAGGACGAAAAAACATGGGTCAAGAGTAACCCGGGCCTCGGCACAATTAAGAAGTGGAGCTTCCTGCGGCGGATGATCGACGAGGCGCGGTCTAATCAAGAAATGCGATCGTTCGTCCTCGCCAAGGATTTCAACATCAAGCAGAATAACGCTGCGGCCTGGCTGACTGATGAGGATATGAGCACCGAAGACGAGTTTGACATTGAAGAGTTTCGCGGTGCCTTCGCGATTGGCGCGGTCGACTTATCCAAGTCGGGGGACTTGGCATCTGCCCGTGTGCTGCTGATGAAGGACGGCAAGAAGTACACGTATCAGCAATATTTTATCCCGGAATCCAAAATCGGAACCTTATCGAAGGAGGACCGGGAGAAATTCGAGGCGTGGATCGCCAATGGCTTGATGACGGTATCCGACGGGAACGAAAACGACTTCCGGCATGTGACGGCGTGGTTCGTTAAGCTGTTCAGGGATTTCGGAATTCGCTGCTTCAAGGTGGGTTACGATAAATGGTCGGCGATCTACTGGGTCAAGGAGATGGAGGAGCACGGCTTTGACATGGTCCGGATTAGCCAGGACTGGGGCAGCTTGAGCGAACCCATGAAGATGGTCAAGACGGACCTGCAGAGCAAGCTGATCAATTACAACAAGCATCCTATTGACCGATGGTGCCTGGAGAATACCGCCCGTGAAATGAACGGGAAGATGGAGATCCGGCCCGTGAAGATTCAGGGCAAGGACGACAAGAAAATTGACGGCACGCTGACGTTGATCTTTGCCCAGAAAGTCTACATGGACAATCGGACGGAGTTCCTTCAGCTCGTAAACGGCAGGTGATGAAATGGCATTTATCGATAATCTCAAGGGGCTATTTTGGAAAGGCGCCGAGGCGAAGCGGGCGAGAATGCTGAACGGCTACGTCCCGATCTTCAGCCAATTTGGCCAGGACATCTACGCATCGGATGTCGTGCAGAACTGCATTCATGCGATCGCGACGGAGATCAGTAAGCTTCAGCCGCGGCACATTCGCACGGACGGCAATGGGATGCAGAGCACGCCGAACGGCGCGCTCAACCGGCTGTTCAAATTCGCCCCGAATGAATTGATGACCACGCGGGAGTTTTTGGAGAAGATCGTGTGGCTGCTTTATCAGAACGACAACGCCTTCGTGTTCCCGGTTTTCGATTCGACTACCGGCAACGATGGCCAAGAGCGGCGGACCTATCGGGCCTTCTACCCACTTAACCCGACAAGGGTCGAATTTTTGAATGACGCGGCGGGCGTGCTGCTGATTAAGCTCTACTTTAATTCCGGTTCGGACTTCACGCTGCGCTACTCGGACATCATCCATATCCGACGCAAGTTCGGTCTCAATGACATGATGGGTGGCGGGGCAAACGGCCAGCCGGACAACGCAGCACTGCTTAAGGTGCTGCGCATTAACGACGCCGTACTTCAGGGGCTCGAGAAGGGCGTTAAAACAAGCATGTCGGTTCGCGGCATCCTGAAGATTCAAACGATGACCGATACGGAAGGACAGCGCGCGGAGCGGGAGAAGCTGGAGCGGGCAATTGAATCCGGCAATTCGGGGATTGTAGCGCTGGATTTGAAGGGCGATTACACGCCGCTTGTCATTGATCCGAAGCTAATCGACAAAGACACGCTGGGATTTTTGGACAGCAAGATTTTGCGCTGGTTTAGCGTATCACCTCCGATCATATCCGGCGATTACACGGACGAGCAGTATCAGGCGTTTTATGAAAAAACGCTGGAACCCATCGTGTTGGGGCTTGGCCAGGCATTCAGCAAAACCATCTTCACCCAGCGCGAGCTGGATGTCGGGAACGAGATCGTCTTCTACGGTAAAGACATGATGTACCTGTCGACGAATGCCAAGCTGCTCCTGCTCAAAACGGCAGGCGAGCAGGGTTTATTGTCGGACAACCAAAAGCTTGCCTTAATCGGCTATCCGCCAATCCAGGGCGGCGACCGACGGACGCAGTCGTTAAACTACATGGATACGCGGCTTATTAACGCGTATCAGATGGCCGGCAAGAAGAAGACGACGTCAAAGGAGGAAGACGAAGATGGCTGACAAGCCTAAACAACTCCCGGACGGCGCGGTTAAGCGAAGCTTTGGCATCGCGGACATGCGCGCCGTGGATGATGGGACATACATCGAGGGGCATGCCGCCGTCTACAACCAAAAGACAGCAATCGGCGACTGGTTCTACGAAGTTATCGAGCGCGGCGCGTTCGATTCATGCAACTTCGATGATGTGCTGTTTTGCGTGAACCATGACCTGCAGAAAATTCCACTCGCCCGCAGCCGGCGAAACAACGCGAACTCCACCATGCAGCTGCGAATGGACGAAGCGGGCCTGTACATCCGAGCGAATCTCGACATCGAAAACAATTCGGAGTCGAAGTCCCTATATAGCGCAGTCACACGACAAGACATCGACGGGATGTCTTTTATTTTTTTCATCGGCGAAGAGAAGTGGGAAGACCTCGACTCCAAGATGCCGACCCGTCGCATTCTGAAGATCAACCGTGTGATTGAAGTCAGTGCCGTCAACTTCCCGGCTTATTCGGGAACTGACATAAATGCTCGTGACCAAGGTGCGTTGGATAACGCCCAATCGGCATTGGAAAATGCCCGGTCCCAGTTGGATAACTCGGCAGACGAGCTGGAAATGGAACGCCTCAGAACACTAATCCTAATCAAAGGGGTATGACCGATGAAGAAGAAACTGAAGGATATGCTGGCAAAGAAGGAAGCTCGCAAAGCAGAACTGGTTTCGCGTTCGGCCGCGGCTACGGAGATCGCAGAGCTGCGCAGTATTAATACAGAGCTGGATACGCTGAACGGGGAAATTGCGGAGCTGCGCAGCATGATCGATGCCATGCCGGATGAGCAGGACAGCGAACAACGCGGCCAAGTACCACCAGCCCCGCCCGCAGGTGGCGGACTCGGCTATCAGCAGCCGGATCAGCGCAGCCAGCACCCCGGAATGGCGCAAGCATTGGCCGCATACGGTATGGGCGGCGCCCAGGGGCAGCAGCAACGCTCGCATGAGCAGGCCGACCCGTACAGCACGGCGGAATACCGCAGCGCGTTTATGGCGTTCGCCAAAACGGGCGAGATCCGGCCGGAGCTTCGCGCCAATGCGGTAACGACGACGGCAGATGTATCGGCGGTCATCCCGACGACGATCCTGAACGAGATCATCAAGAAACTGACGGTTTATGGCCAAGTGTTTTCCCGCGTACGCCGACTCAATGTCAAAGGCGGCGTGAACATTCCAGTCCTTTCGCTCAAGCCCGTGGCGACGTGGATCGGGGAGAACACCGTATCGGACAAGCAAAAGGTTCAGGCCAATACGAACGTATCGTTCTCCTATTACGGTCTGGAATGCAAAGTATCCGTGTCGCTGCTTGCCGATACTGTCACGCTTGAAGGGTTCGAAACCACGATTACCGACCTGATCGTCGAGGCCATGATCAAGGCGATTGACCTGGCTGTCATTAAGGGCAACGGAACCGGGAAGCTGCTCGGCATTACAGCAGACACCCGTGTTCCCGCGGCACAGGTAGTGAACATGACGCCTGCGGAGTTCTCCGCGTGGGATCAATGGGCAAAGAAAGTATTGGCCAAGATGCCGCTTGCCTATAAAGCTGGCGCGACTTTCCTCATGGCTTCTGGTACCTTTGAGGGCTATATCAACGGCATGACGGACGATAATGGCCAACCTATCGGCCGCGTGAACTACGGCATCACGGAAGGCCCACAGGAGCGTTTCGCGGGTAAAGAAGTCATCCAGGTAGAGGACGATGTCATCGTGCCGTTTGCCGACGCGGTAGCGGGTGACGTGGTGGCCATCTACTGCAATCTGAAGAACTATGGCTTCAACTCGAATCTGCAGATGACGATGTTCCGCTATTTCGACCATGACACGAATGAGTGGGTCGACAAAGCGATCCTCATCGCGGACGGCAAGCTGATCGATCCGAACGGCGTTGTTATCGTTAAGAAAGCCGCAGCTGTTTAATTCTAACGCGGGGGCGGACAGCCCCCATTGAAGGGAGCACAAGACAATGGCAGCAAAACAACGGGTAACGAAGATGAAGGAGAAGGCCGGAAACGCGGCAGGCGAGACGGTCCTGTTGTTCAAAGTGAACCAGGCCCTGAGCGAAGACGAGCATGCTATCTTGGCGGAGCGGGTGCGCGATGAGCAAGAGCGGAGCGGCGTCAAGATCGTGCTCGTGCCGCAGGTGGTGACGGCCGAGGTCGTCACACTCGGAGCAGTGGCGGAAGAAACTCCAGAAGCCACGCAAGGCGAGGAAGACAACAAGCAGGAGCCGACAGCGGACAGCAGCGGCGATGAGTAATTCGACGCTCTTGGAGTCCTGCAAGATCGGCTTGAATATTCCCGTCAACAGCACCGCATTCGACGGTGTGCTGACCCAAAAAATGTTGACCGTGAAGGGATACTTGAAGGGCGCGGGCGTAGCCGATGCGGAGCTGGAGAGCGACTTGGGGGTAGGCGTCATCGTGATGGGCGTTAACGATCTGTGGAACGTGGAGGGTGGGGAAGTTAAGTTCTCCCCACTCTTCCACGTCCTGCTGACACAGCTGGCGGTGAAGGGGGGAAGCCCGTGAGAATGGCCGAGGTTGTGCAGTTGATCGGGCTGGCCTACATCACGGGGGGCGATCGGGACGTTATAGAAGCGGCGGAGCCGCGCGAGACGTTTGCCGAGAAGAAATCCATCCGGCAGTCCGAATATTACCAAGCGTTTGCGAATTCGCTGCGGCCAACGGCCACGTTCGTCATTTGGCTGGAGGAATACAGGGGAGAAAACCGGCTTATCCATCGCGATATCGCCTACGAAATCATTCGCACCTATGAAGCGGGGAACCGGCGGATCGAGCTCGTATGCCAGGCGCTCGACGATGTGCAGACGAATCTATCCCGGATGCGGGATGAGGTTGAAATCTGGCATAACGAGATGGTGGAGAATGAAATAGACGAGCAAATGCCGCATGCTACGCGCTTATGCATCGTGCCAGCCAGCATAGAGCATAAGGGTGGCGGGTCGGCAGAAGGCGACGGCGTCATCGAAACCACGACGCTATTGACCGTCATTATCCGGTATCGGGAAGGGATTACTCTAGACATGTTCCTGATGATCGACGGTAGCCGCTATGACATCCGCTATATCGAAGACCCGTACAACCGGCATCATACGCTTGTTCTTACGGTGGAAAGGGTGGTTCCCTAATGCTGAGCCGGTCTAAATTGAATCGCGCGATTAACGAGCGGATCAAAGCGGGATTCCCAGATATTCCGTTTCAGAGCGACGTCGAGGAGGGCTTTCAGCGGCCCTCTTTTTTTGTTGTGCTGGAGACAGCCAGCAGTAAAGCCGTCATGGGCAGCGTCCTTCGGGACATGACGTGCCGCATCCGATATTTCCCGTCGGATCGGCATCAGTTTAAATTAGAATCCTATGATGCGCAGGATCGGTTGGAGGCGTTATTCAGCGGTTCCTTCGAAGCGGAAGGGCGCGTAATAATTGTCAGCGAATGCAGGCCGGAGGTCATCGACAAGGTGGTTCATTTCGACTTTGATTTCACCTTCTACGATGACAAATCCGAAGTTGACGGAAGCGGGGCCGACCCGGGCAGCGGGAACGGCGGCGCTGGCGGAAGCCAGTTCATGGAGGAGATCATCAGCGATGGCAGCCTTTGAAATGAAGGATAAAGGGATGGATGACTGGAAGCGGGCCATGACCCTGATGGAGAAGGAGATGCCGAGACAGGCCAAGCAAATGCTGCGCGGAGTGGGCGCGCGAGCACGGAAGGTCGTGGCGAAACGAGCCCGGCAACTGGTCCGCAAAGATTCGGGCACCTATCACAGGTCCATTAAACGCGGCAAGCTTTGGACGGAGTCCGGTCAGCTCATGATCCGCGTGTTTTCCACCGCGCCACATCAGTATCTCATTGAACATGGCCATCGCATCGTCGGGAAAGACGGTTCCGAGCATGGATTTCAGCCGGGCCTTCATGTATTCGAGCGAGCGGGCCATGAGATCGAACTCGGCTTCGATGCGCTCATCGAAGCCGAGTTCGACAAGCTCATGAAGCGTTATGCGAAATAGAAAGGACGTGCACAATGGGGCTTCCCGAAATCAGTATTACATTCAGCAGTTTGGCCGTTTCGGCGGTCGAGCGCAGCCAGCGCGGTATCGTCGCGCTCATCCTGCGGGATGCAACGAAAACAACGCCGGAGATGATGTATAGCGCGGCCAGCGATGTCAGCGCCGCCGATTGGACGGCCGGTAACTTGCAGTTCATCAAGGATGCCTTTATGGGGACGCCGTATAAGGTGCTTGTGGTGCGCGGGGCAGTGAACGACGAGGACTATAACGATCAGCTGTCGCGGCTGTCCGCCAAGCGGTTCAATTACCTTGCAATCCCGGGTATTGCGGCCGACGACGTGATGGAGATTGCGTCTTGGATTAAAACGCAGCGCATTCTCAACAAAAAGACATTCAAGGCGGTGCTGCCGAATGTCGACGCGGATTACGAGGGAATTGTGAATTTCGCGACAGGCGGAATCGTAGTAGGTGAGCGAACCTGCAGCGCTAGCGAATATACCGCACGGATCGCGGGTATTCTGGCGGGGCTTCCGCTGGAACGATCGGCAACCTATTACGAATTGGCCGAGGTTTCGGCCATTACGGAGAGCGCCAACCCGGACGCGGACATTGATGACGGCAAACTGATCTTGATCAATGACGATGAGTCGATCAAGATTGGCCGTGCTGTTAACTCGTTAACCACCTTGGTGGCCGGCAAGGGTGACGACTGGATGAAGATAAAGATCATCGAAGGGCATGATTTGGTTCAGGACGACATCCGGACGACCTTCAACAATAACTACGTCGGCAAGGTCGTGAACAGCTACGACAACCAAGTGTTGTTTCTGACGAGCGTCAATGCCTACCTGCGGGATTTGGAAGGTATAGTTCTGGATGCGGCGGCCGTTAATGCGGTTTCGGTCGATGTTGCTGCCCAGCGCAGCGCATGGGCTTCCATCGGGACAGATGTAAGCGCGCTGACCGATGACGACATCAAGCGTAAAGCCTTCCAGTCACAGGTTTTCTTGAGCGGTTCGCTGAAGTTCCTCGATGCGATGGAAGACCTGCAATTCAAGGCGTTTGTCTAAGAAAGGGGATATGCGGATATGGCCAACAATCCATCCAACGTACTGCGGGGAAAGATGGGGGCGGTATGGGTCGACGACGAACAATGGCTCCATGTCGAGTCGCTGGACGGCACAATCAACATCGAGTACGGGGACATCAAGTTCTTGGGCGATCAGGCGACGTATAAAAAACAGACTGGCTGGAACGGTACCGGCTCGTTAACTTACCGGAAAATCAATTCCCGCGTCCAAAATAAGATGGCTAACAAGGTCAAGGCCGGGATGACTGTCCGCGCGAAAATCGTGGTCAAAAACGATGACCCGGACGTGAGGGGGACCCAGCACATCGTGCTGAATGATGTCACCTTTGACAGCTTCGTCCTCACTAAGCTGGATGCGAATGCGGAGTTCATCACGGAAGAGCTGCCGTTCGCATTCAGCCATTTTGAAATTGTCGATTCCATTGCATAAATTTTATTCCGGAGGTGCTGTACATGAGTAAGCTAACGGTAGCGGAGCTGCTTAAACGAAAAGAGGATGTGAAAGGCCGCCGAAAGTCGACAGCAACGCTTTACGTCGATTCCTTAAGCGCGGAGATCGAAATTACGGAGCTGTCGCCGGATATTCTTGGCGAAGCGATGGAACAAAGCGAAGGGAACGACGACTACTGCCTGCTTTACGGCGTCACGGAGCCGAAGCTGCTTGATCCGGAACTGCAGGCGGCATATGCTCCTACACAGCCGACGGAGGTTGTCAGAATGATTTTCCGGCCGGGAGAAGTGCAGGCTATCGCCGCTGAAATCCTGAAGTTAAGCGGATACGGCAGCAATGCCGTCAAAGTGGTGGAGGCCAAGGTAAAAAACTAATCAAGAGTGGTGACGAGGATTTTTATTTCCTTCACCACTACATCCAACGCGGGTTTACGCCCGAATACCTGCTGCAACTCGATCGGATCACGAAACGCCTATTTATGGCCTCGATGTCCATCGAGCTGGGGGTCGATTAGCAAGGGCGGGAATCCGCCCTTTTTTCATGGGAGGAGGTGCGTTAGGCCATGTCTGCAACGGCAGCAAGCAGCGGCAAGGCGATACAGCGCGTCATGACGCTGCGGGACTTGGTGAGTCCGGCCCTTCGAACAATTACGCGCAACCAGGACCGTTTTAAAGATTCGACGGAAGCAGCGGCGCGGGAAACGAACACGTTATGGACCAGTATTCGAACCGGGTCCGCGCTAGCGACACGGTCGATCCTTCGCGTCGGCGGCGCGCTGGCGATCGCAGCGGGCGGCGCGGCTGTAAAAGGGGTCATGATGCTGGATGCCTACAAATCGTCGGTGAATCAGCTGCAGGCGTCTTCGGGTGCATCCGCAAGCGAGATGGTGGTCTTGAAGAAATCAATGGATGCCGTGTATCGGGCGGGATACGGCGAGGGGTTTGACGATATTGCCGCCTCACTCGCGAATGTCCGGCAAGTGGCGGGAATCAGCGGCAAGACGCTGGAAGAAGCAACGGCCAACTCGCTCACGTTGCGGGACGTATTCGGCGCGGAGATTGCCGCAACGACAAGAGCAGCGTCATCGCTGGTCAAGCAGTTCGGCATCGACTACAAGCAGGCCCAGACCCTGATTGCGCAAGGTTTTCAGAAGGGCGCCAACAAGAATGACGATTTTCTGGATACGCTCAACGAATACGCCGTTCAATTTAAATCTCTAGGCTTTGATGCCAACCAGTTTACGAGCGTGCTTATTGACGGGGCCGAACGTGGGGCTTGGTCAATCGATAAGGTCGGCGACCTCATCAAAGAGTTTAACATCCGGAGCAAGGACTTATCGAAGACGTCACTGGATGGCTATAAAGCCCTCGGGCTGAACGGCAAAAAGCTATCTGCGGAATTCGCCAAGGGTGGCGCATCTGCGCAGGCATCATTTAAGAAGGTTGTCACCGCGCTGAACAAGGTCAAAGATCCGTTGAAGCGGAATGCGATCGGCGTCCAGCTATTCGGCACGCAGTTTGAAGATTTGGAAGCCGGTGCGCTCGTGGCGCTCGGAAACATCTCGGATTCAGCGGATATGACGGCCGATACCCTGAAGCAAATCAACAAGGTCAAATACAACGATATCAAGCATCAAGTGACTTCATTTGGCCGCGCGGTCCGGCTGGATTTGATTAACCCGTTAGCAGACAAACTTGCACCGACGGTAGAGCGGGCCGTGACGAAAGCCAAGCAGCAATTTGCCGCGTGGCAGAAAGATGGCACACTGGATAGCCTGGCCAACAGCATCAATGATCTGGCGCTGAAGGCGGAGAAGAACCTCCCGCAAGTGATTGATTGGTTCATCGGCATGAAAGAACCGGCATCTGCCGTATGGTCCGCTGTTTCGGGCATCGGATCAGGGTTGGCCGGCATCGCCTCTTGGGTACAAGATAACCCTGACTTGGCCAAATCGATCGGGATCGGGGCGGCGGCTACATGGGCGGTTAGCCGTGGCAAAGGCATTTGGGACAATTTGAGGGGCGGAGCTGGCGAAGCGATCGCCACGCAAAACGTAAACGCGAATATCGTGAACGTCTACGCTTCGAGAATCAACCAGCCGGGCAACGTACCAGCAGCGGGCGCAGGTGCGGCGGGCGGTGCAAAGACGCCGGGCCGGTCGGGGTCAGCGCCGGCTGAAACGTCATCCACCCCAAGCCGAGTTACGACATACGGCAAAAAGGGCGGGGGGATTGTGGGAAGTGTCAAAGGCGCGGTAGGCGGGAGTATGCGCGGCGGGATCGGCGCGGCCGGGAGCATGTTTGGCGGCGCAGTCATTGCGGAAGTCGCGCGGTCCATCTTTGGCGACAACGACTTTTCCCGCGCGCTGGAAGGGCGGCCAAGTCAGACGCTGGAGAAGCATCTCGCTGAAAAAACAGCACAGGACCAAGCGGCAGCAGCTGCGCTGTTAGAGCAAATCGCCGCGAATACCAATAAGCCGCCGATGGCTCCCGTCGTGCACATGAGTATCCAGGGCACGGTACGAGAAGAGGCGGACGTGCAGCGAATCGCGCAGGAAATGTCTTCGCAGCTGCGGCTGACGCTTATGAATTTGTCGAAAGGGTGATGGCGTTGGATATTTTTATTAGCCAAAACAACCAACCGGTGCTGCAACTGCCGGTTTTGCCTGCAGAGCTATCCATCAGCAGCCCTCAGAACAATGGCGCGTTCGAAACGATCAATCAGGGCGAACTGCGCTTGATCAGTCCCGTCGGCTTGAAGCAGATTAGCTTCGAAAGCTTCTTTCCGTATGCGATCGACAATGCCCATTATATTCGCGGCAAAAAGCATAACGGCTGGTCCATGGTCAATTACTTGGAGCACTTCAGGGCGCGGCGCTTGCCAATCCGCTTTGTGGTAAGTGGCACGCCGATTAATCTAGCGATGGTCATTGACCAGTTTGATTACCGAATTCGCACCGATAAGGACATCCATTACTCCATCACGCTTACGGAGTATCGGTTCCCGAATGTGAAGGGGGTCAAGGGATGAGCCACAAGCTTTACGTGGCAACCGGGGAAAAGACGGTTGATCTGACGCCGATTGTCGGCAACATCTCCTTATCATCTGATATGGACACGCTTGGCCAGCAGCTTACCTTTGAGGTGGCGTACTCGGATGTCGCGCAGCTGTTCCCGAAAAACCCCTGCGATCTTGGCCATCTCGTTATGTTGACGAACGGCCACGATGAACTGTATCGAGGCATCATCGTGACGGAGGATCGGAACGGCCGCGAAGCCATTGCCTACACTTCCCTGGATGCCGCGTTCTATCTGAACCAGTCGACGGTGGTCTATCAATTTAACCGGACGGTTGCGGCCAATGCGACGGAAGCGATCCGGAAGGTCTGCCGGGATTTTGGCGTACCGATCGGCGGGATACTGCCGCTCTCCCCCGTCATCAAAAAGATCTATCTGCAGGAGACGCCGGCAGACATTATTCGGGACATCATCTCGCAATCCGAGAAGAAACTTGGAATCAAGATCCGAATGGAGATGCGGGCCGGAAAACTCTATGTCGAGAAGCAAAGCGACCTGGAGGTAAGCGGCACCTTTACGGCGACGATCTCAGAGCCCCAGAGACGCCGTACAATCGAAGAGATGCGTAACAGCATCCAGATTGTCCTTCAAGGGGAAAACGACTCCTACACGGTCAAAGCGAAAGCCAAAGATACCGCGTTGATTGAACGGTATGGTCTCCTGCAGCATACAGAGACGATCGAGGCGTCGGACATCGCGAAGGCGCGCCAAGTAGCTTCTGTGCGGCTGAAGGAGCTCGGCCGAGTTTTTGAGGACAACAGCGTACGGCTCTTGGGCAATGACGCCGTGCGAGCGGGCCGAATTGTAGCGCTGCAGGAGCCGATGACCGGACTGACGGGGAGATGGCTGATTCGCGGGGTCCATCATTCCATCACAAGCGCCGGTCACATCATGGATGTCCGATTGGGGGTCTTGCCTTGAAAGATGGGTTTGTAGAGCTGGCCAAAATGTTTCGAGAGCGGGACAACCCCAAACTGATTACCGTTGGACTAGCGACTGTAATCTCGCCGCTGCCGGCCCTGCAGCTGCAGTTTGGCGAAGCAATTATCCTAGAACGCGAGGATCTGGTGATCGCGGCGCATTTGGCTGCGTCAGCTGCCTTAGCGGTCGGTGATCAAGTGATTGTCATACCGACTACGGATATGCAGAAATTTGTGGCGATCGATAAGGTGGGGGAACTATGAGCTTACCGCGCTTGGCGCAGCTTGAATTTACCGCTGCCGATCTGATAGCCTCCCAATCCGAGGCTGCGGTGCATGCCACGTTTGACTGGGATTTTGAAGCCGGGGACTTCCGTCTCGTGGATGGGCGGCCGGTCGTGCTGACCGGCATGGCGTATTTGCAGGTATGGATTCAAAAGGTACTTCGAACGCCAAAGGACACGCTGATCTACGATGCATACGGGTCAGGGCATCGATCCTTGATCGGCCAGAATCTGCATCCGGATTACACGCAGGCCGAGCTGGAACGTGAAGTCAGGGAGGCGCTGCTGCAAAATGAGGCCATTACCGGTGTTCATACGTTTACATTCACGCAGTCCAGCGCAGGCATGCACGTTACATTTATCGTCGAGAGCCTGTACGGTTCATTGACGGGGGAGGTGAAAGTATAGGTGGCGGGGGAGATTTTAACGGCCATGCTGGCCGCGATTTCAAACACGTACGACAAGCGAGAGGGCTCATTTGTTTTTGATGCACTTGCGCCTGTAGCGGAGCAGCTGGAGCTCATGGAGCTGGACATCGCCGGCGTAAGCGGCCTGATGTCGATCGAGAATCTATCTGGCGACATGCTCGCCCAACGGGTGAAGGAGCGGACTGGGATTAATCGCAAAGTCGCCACGCATGCCAAAGGTTTCGTTACCGTGGTAGGCACAGGGACCATTAACCAAGGGGATTTGTTCGAGACTGCGAGCGGCATTCAGTTTCGAGCGATGGAGACGAAGGCTGTAACGGTCAGCGGTTCGATTGCGGTCGAGGCCGTAGCAGCGGGTGCGACCGGTAATGTACCGGCCGCCGCCATCACAATGTTCCCGGTGACGCTGGCCGGCTTCACAGCCGTTACGAATCCAGAGGAGACGCAGGACGGATTTGATGCGGAATCGGATCTTGATTTACTGTCCCGGTACTACGAGCACATCCGGACGCCAGTCACGAGCGGGAATAAAGCGCATTACCTAAACTGGGCCAAGTCGATTCCCGGCGTAGGGGATGCGCGCGTGATACCGCTGTGGGCGGGGAACAACACGGTTAAAGTCGTCATTATCGACAGCAATAAAGGACCAGCAAGCGAGCCCATTGTGGCGGAGGCACAAGCCTATATTGATCCGGGAGTCACGGGACTAGGGAACGGCGCAGCTCCGATCGGAGCCATTGTCACCGTAGCCAGTGCGGATGCGCTGACGGTCAACGTAGAGGCGAACGTCGCTCTAGTCCAAGGTTATACGCTAGATCAGGCGACAACCGCCGTTATCGATCGCCTGGAACTCTGCCTTCGGGAGGCGGCATTCGGAGAGACGTCAGTCAGTTACGCCAAGGTCGGCGCGACGATAGTCGGCAGCGAAGGCATCGCGGATTACACGAGCTTGACGGTAAATGGAGGGACAACCAACCTGTCGGTTGGCACCGAAGAGGTTGCGGTCCTTGGGACGGTGACGCTGCATGTCGCGTAGCTCTACCATGATGAAGCGGCTGCCGCCCTTTATGCGCGGTTCGGCTTTGTACAAAACGTTGTTCGATACGAGTGCAGCGCAGCTTGCCATTCGGGATGTGAAGATTGCCAATATAACTGCCCAGCTTTCCGTTGACACGGCGACTTGGGCTTTATCTATATACGAAACAGAGCTCGGCATACCGGTAGAAACAAGTAAGCCCGCAAGCGAGCGACGTTCCGTGATTAAGTCTCGAATGCGTGGGACAGGCAAGGTAGACGCCGCGCTGATCCGGCTCGTCGCCAATAGTTGGACCAACGGGGGAGCAGCTGTATCTTTCTCGGATGGTCGAATCACGGTGACGTTTAACGACGTGATTGGGGTTCCGGAAAATATCGAAGATGTGAAGCGCGCGATCGAAGAAGTGAAGCCTGCTCATCTGGCCGTCGAGTATGTGTTCCTGTTCAACACGTGGAAAGACGCGGCAACCAAGACATGGGGCGAGCTGAATAATTATACCTGGGGTCAGGTCATGAGCGGTGACATCTTCTAGAAAGGGGATAGACAATATGCCGGAGTACACAGAGAATTTCAATTTGGCCAAGCCAGTCCAGGAAACGGAAACAGCGGACATTAACGTCATCAACAGCAACATGGACATTATCGATACGCAGCTGATGGCAGCTCAGATGGGAAGCGCCAATATCGCTGAACTAGTGAACGAGGCTTTGACGCGGATCGGAATGAATAGCGATGTGGCCGGGAATACGACCCTGTTTGCGTTGCTTACGCAGCTCGCAGCGTATACCGACTCGTTGGAAGCCTTAATCGGCCCGGCTGGAGCGACAGCCGGCACGGGTAGTGTATTTGCTCGTTTAGCCCAAATCTCCGGTTTTACGGACACGCTAGAAGCTAGCGTAACGACACTTGGAGTAGGGGCCAATGACATACTATACAGAATCGGTTTGAATACCGACGCAGCAGGGGTTAGCACATTATTCGCACGATTAGCCCAAATCGCCGCATTCGTGGATACGCTAGAGACCCTTGTAGGCGCGACCGGCGACGCCTTGGGTGCCAATACGTTGTTTGGCAAGATCAAAAACGCCGAAGCGTACTCGTCCAGAATCGGTGCCAACAACGACGCGGCTGGTACCGGGACGGTATTCGCGCGCCTCGCGCAGCTTGCAGCCTACTTCAACGACGCATTGCCTAACGGGGTATTTGCCCGATTTACGCAAATCGTGACCGCGCTAGGGGCCACAACGGACGCGGCGAGCACGACGGGGACGGTGCACGCCAAGCTCGCGCAGCTCATGGGGCATATCGGGGTTATCGGGGATGACGTGGCGCGCGTGAAAAATGGATATCCCCAATATCCTATAAATTTATTGGCTCACCCGTCGACGTACCCGGCGAGTATGTCGAGTTCCAATACAGCGAATACGATTACGAGCGACAGAGCTAGATATATCTATGTGGCTAATGGTCAAACAGCAACAGATAATTTTTGGAGGTACGACACGCAAACGCATACGTGGGCAAAAATGGCCAATATACCCGTCAGCGCTTATGACGTCGCGTTGTGTTACGATGGCGGGAATTATATTTACGCCGCTAACAGCACGGACACGACTTTGCGTCGTTACAGCATTTCCGGGAATTCGTGGTCATCTCTCGCGGCTCATAGCGGGCCGACAACGATATATGGCGCGTCGCTCATCTATGATGGTGGGGATTACCTTTACTATCATCAGCCATATTCAAATTCCACCGTGCAAGACTACCACGCGCGTTACAGCATTTCTGGGAATTCGTGGGCGCTCATGGCGAGTTACGGGAGTAGTTCGTTTTATAGCTATTCTCATGGCGTATACGACGGACAAGAACGGATTTACTACGCTAACAATTCAAGCAACTACGGCGTGTTTGTGTACATCATCCCAAACAACAGTTGGCAAATGATGAATTTGCCGCAGGGCTTCAGCGATTGGACCAGCGACCTCCGGCTAACGGCGGCCTATTTTGATGGCGGCGACTACATCGAGTTCCAAACAGGTTCGAATATTTTGGTTCGTTATAACCGAATCTCCGGGTTTGGGGAATTGCGCTATAACCCGTACGCCTACGGATACCCAACGTATTACACGACATTTAAAGACGGGAACATCTGGGGAGTCAGCTTGCATTCGTCGGCAAATAAATACCGAATCATCAAGCCGTCGGCATACGCGACAACGCCGTTGTCGTCCAAGATCATTAGATAGCGAAAGGGTGAAAATGCATGTCGTATGACGTTTACGCCATCGCCGGTGGATTTGGTGTGATGATCGAAAAAGGCACCGTTAGGATGGATCAAACGTTACATCCTTTCGAAAATCGTCCCATGCAGGAAGGCGAAGCGGAGGCGTTTGGTGCGGCGGTTGTCAATGGCGATCCGATTCCCTTCGACCGGCCGGAACCTCCGCCATTCACGCCGCCAGTCAAGACTCAGCAGGAGCTTAGATTTGAGCAGCTTGAAGCGGATAAACTGACGCTTATGGAAGTCGTCGTGGATCTATATGAACTGATCGAAGAGAAGCTGAGTAGCGCATGATGGTCCTGCTGCATCAGCTTCTTTTGCTTTTGATATTAAAAATGGGAGGCATCACCATGGCCATTATCGACGTATACGTAACACTTATCATTGCGGGTCGTCGCACCTTCGTCCAGGTGCCGGCATCTCTTAAACCGGCCGTAAAAACGGAATTGGAAGCTATGGGACTCGGTACGGACGGCAAGCCGCTAGAAACAACTAACTAAGCGAGGTCATATTCAATGGCAGCACCAACACCAAGGCATCCAGATACTTATCAAGCTTCGATGTCGGTTTTTCCGGGGGACGGCAAACCTATGCCCAACACGAACGTGGTCGGGTATCCGCCGGCAGATTCGAATCTCGACTCCATGAATGTCAATAAGATGGGCAAAGGTGACATGAAAACGTCCGCTATATTTGTGAATTCGACGGCAGCAACGCTCACGGACGACCCCGTAAACATGTGCAACCACAAGCATGTGGCCGTAGAGATTACCGTCGATCAGATTGCGGCGGGAAACATCTTGCTGGAGCTGATCGGCTGCGCGACCGTTAATGGCACCTACGGGAACGAAATGCGAATGAAAGATGACGGCGCATTTGTGCCGCAACGGGCGACCATCAACGCTAATGGCAGCTACGTTTTCACGTTCCGGGATCTCGGGTCCAGGTGGATTAAGGCGCGAACCACAAGGACGACCGATGGACGTGTTGTATCCGTTCGTTACACACCATTTAACTAGGAGGGTATATGCCAAGAGCCACACTACCTAAAGATCTGCTGACATCAGCAGGCACCGTCATCCTTCCATGCAACACGCTGACCGGATGGACAACAACAGCGGGCACAATTGCGCTGGACAACCAAACGTTTTTAGCTGGTAAGTCGCAATCTGTACGGATCGAGCAGACCGTTGCGGGCACTGCCGCATATTCGCGCAAGACGGGAATGGCCTTAGACCTTAGCGATCTGGAGACGCTGGAAGTTGTATTCCGAATCAAAAAACGTGCGGACTTATCCAGTATCCGCATATCTCTGGAAAACGGCGGTTCGAACTATTATTACGTTTACCTCCCAGTTCAGTTCTCCGACATGATCGACAATCACGGTTGGTACCGGATTCGCGTATCCCGCAAGGAGTTCTTGATTAACGGATCGCCGTCGTGGTTGTCTCCGTTTACGGCGATCGGTCTGCGGGTATCCGGCAACGCTGGCGTGATGGCTTCGGTTCAATTCGACCAAGTGGCATACAACGTGAAGGGCCTGCCGAAGGTCCTTTTTACGTATGATGACGCGTGGCAGTCCGTGTACGACAAGGCGTTTCCAATTCATCAACGTTATGGGCAGCGCGCAACGACTTGGGCCGTCAGCCGATTCGCTCAAAGCAATGACCCGAACTATGCCCGACCGGCCACGCTCGATATCCTGCACAATGCGGGTTGGGACATTGGCAATCATACCGACGGCCATGATCGATACACGCAGCAAGCCGAAGTCGGCGGGCTTACGGGACTGGTCGAAAGCTACCGGGTATGCCGAGATTGGCTCCGATCGCGGGGCTATCGCGGGGTGGATCACGTCTGCTATCCGGCTGGCGAATTTGGGGACGACCTCATTGAGGGGCTCAAGTCGCTGGGCGTTAAGACGGCGCGCAGTACGATTTCGGACGTCACGGCGACGCCGGTCGACAACCTCCATAAGCTTAAGACCTTTCCGCTTGGCTCGACGACGACGCGGGCGGCCGTCCTGGATGTGCTGCAGAAGGTAAGGGATACCGGATGCAGCGTTCATTTTATGTTGCACCGTGTGGAGGACATTCCGATCCCGCCGATTCCGGACATCTGTTATCCGACAGCCGAGCTGGAATGGCTGTGTGATGTCGTGAAAAGCATGGGCTTTGATGTCGTGACCATTAGCGAATGGTACGAGCAGCTGACCAGCCCGCGCCGTCCAGTCAACCGGATCTAGCACAGAATATTTAGCCCTCGCCCCGAACCGATCGGGGCTATTTTATTTGGGTGGGGGACGTATAGATGGAAAAGAAATTGGTTGCAATGGCAGGGGCGGCATTCATGCCTGTGTTTGAGCTCCTGTATGGGGTGGACAAGACGGCCAAGTCGTTTATGTTGGCGATTGCGCTGTTCATTATCTTGGATTGGCTGGCAGGCGTGCGGGCAGCGAAGAAAGATAAATCTTATGGAAGTCGGTATGGTCTCGACGGATTATTCCGCTCGTTTTTCATCTTGCTCCTGCCTGCGGGCGGTCACATGCTGGACAACGTGTTCGGTTTGGAGGGGATCGTCTTCGGACTGTTTGCGATCGGCATCCTGTATCATCACGCTCAGAGCATGACCGCCAACGCGATCCGCGCCGGATGGGGTGACCACTTCCCACAATGGATTTTGAATCCACTGCTGCAATGGGTACGCAGCGAGCTGGAGCAGAAGATCGCGCGGGCAACCGGTCGCCAGGTTGAGAATAAAGGAGATGGCACGGAATGACGACACTCTCTTATGTAAAAAGCAAGTCGGCCAAGCGGTTGGAAGGGCTTCATCCATCTGTCCGGCTTGCTACGGAAAGATTAATCGAGCAGAGCTACGCGGCCGGCGTGCCAATCGTTATCACGCAAGGGCTTCGCACGATCGCCGAGCAGGACGCGCTGTTTGCTAAAGGTCGCGATGCGAACGGGAAAATTATTAAGCCCAAAGATGTGGTTACAAACGCCAGGGGCGGACGCAGTTATCATAATTACGGGCTGGCTGTTGATTATGCCCTGCTGATGCCGGATGGGGCAACAGTTACATGGGATACCGCCCGCGATGGTGATAAGGACGGTCAGCGTGATTGGTTTGAGGTGGCGGCGATCGGCAAGGCGCTAGGCTTCGAATGGGGCGGTGACTGGGACCATTTCGTGGACATGCCTCATTTCCAAATGACGTTCGGATTGACGCTTGATGATTGTCAGCGGGGCAAGCAACCGCATGAAGTGAAGGAGGAGGAAAATCAATTGGATAAAGTGAAAACGACGATTAACGGGAAAGCTGCAGCTGACGCTCTCGTGTATGAAGGAAGCACCTACATCAAGGTGTCGGAGTTGGCCAAGCTTGGCGTGCCGTTCTACTGGGACAATTCGAACAAAACAGTTGTACTCGGCAAATAAGCAACGCCCGTCGGCTTCGGTCGGCGGGCGTTTTTACGTTTCCTAGGCGCTTGTGATTATCGAAGGACCAACACCAAACTAACGAGACTGATTATAAGCGCCGCCGCCGCAATGCCCAAAGATGCATACATCATTTTGGTTGGTTTCATATTCGGTACCCCTTTATGGTAAAATGAATTTACGAGAAAGAAAAAGCGCCCTTATTTTTTCACCATCATTCCCCGGAAGGGGTGGCCCATCTTTCGATGGGCCGTTGGCTTAGCGGGCCAGTGTGACGATGAGGGTTACGATCGAATTTACTAGGGCTACGATTGCCGTCGTAAGCGCCAGTACACTATTCGAATCGTCTTGCTTTTTCTTTCTCTTTTTTGCCATCTCCTTCACCTCCTTTCTATACTCTAATTATACAACGATATTCGTTGATTGTCAACTATATTCGTTGAATAATTAAACGATATTAGTTGATGTTGTGTGTGGAAATAGAGTATATTGGTGGTGAGGTGAAAAGTATGATATATCTTAAACTGGCGCAACTAATGGAAGCGCGCCGTATAAATACAAAGCAACTCAGCGAAATGACCGGCATTCGATGGAATACCGTTGATGACCTGGTCAAGAATAAAGCCAAGCATTGGTCGCCCGAGAACCTCGAAAAGATTATGGTTGCGCTGGATGTCGAGGATGTAAGCGAGCTGATTGGCTATGAGGGAAAAGCGATTGAATAGTTCTGCACTTCGAACGATCATACGTGAAATGGGACTGATGATCAGCAGTCCCATTTTTCACTTCCCAACAACTTATTTATGTTGAATAATATACCAAGAAAGGGAGCGTGAAAAATGGGGGACTTTTTCAAAGAATTATTAGACAAAATGCCGGGGTGGTTCTTTGCCTGTGCAGCGATTATTTTCTTGATTGGTCTTGGCGGCATAATTTTGTGGTTCGTGCTAGGGGCTAGACGGTTTTCTGCTGAGATGGGGAAAGACACTAAACTGCAAGTATTACAGGAGTCATTATCTGCTGAAAAAGAGAACAATCGGCAGAATATCGAGAGAGTGTCGCAACTAAACGGAGCATTAGCAGCTATTAATCCTCTTTTGGATTCACTCAACAAACTAAGAGTCATGGATCCTTCCCAAGAAAAGATGTACTCTGCTGTTAACCTTATCAAGAGAGCGATCGATACATTGGCAAACGATGTGAAGTCTAAAGCAGGCGAGCGACATAGGTGCGGCTTGTGGATTGAAAGTGATCGGAATCTGAGGCTTCAAGCTGCTAGCTCTGGTTTTCCCAACAACTATGCTCAATACAGAGTTCTTCATGTTGATAGGTCGCTGGCCGGCAAGTCGTTCAGATTGGGACAGATTTTAAACATTCCAGATGTCACCACTCAAGACGAATGGCAAAAAAATGAACAATCTACAAGCAAGTATAAATCCCTCATTTGTGTTCCGATCAACAATTGGGGGGTATTAACAATAGATGGATTAAATCCGATGTCCGACGAATGTCAATTAATCGGTGAGGTATACGCAACGATTCTAGAAGGTGCCTTCAACGAATACATGTCATTATTGCCATCTTTACATGATGACGAAGAAGATGTAAGCTAGAGATACTGGGAGGGGATATTATGTATAATCAAAATGATCTGCTTTTTCAACGTGCTGCGAAAACGGCCCTAGATAAGGGGATTATTACTCCCGAGCATTACGAAAAATTAATTAAAGATTTGCGAAATAAAGCAGCTCACCAAACCCATAGTGCAGATGTTATGAGAAAAGCTAAAGAACGTCTGCTTGAAATGGCATAAAAAAACACCACCTTATTAAGGTGGTGTTTTTTTATGCATCAAACCTATAATGGCTCTTCAATAATATTACTGCATGCCCGCCTCTACGCAATACAAAGTATCGCGTTAGAGGCGGGACTTGTATTACTAAAAATCGATGAACCATCATAGAATAGATTTGAATCACGATGTCAACAATTAATATGGGGCCAAGTATCCCGAGCAAGTCACATTAGGTCACGGAAAAGTCACGGATATTCCGAAAGCAGGCGAATACATGTGAAACGAATTAGCGACAAGATGGGCAGGGAACAGCATTGGTAAGTGGTGCGAACATTGGCGAATGCAGAAAAAAAGCACGACAAGAATAGAGGAATTTCGTTGATTTTAGCGAATACTGTACGATATGTTTATCGGATCGACAACTATTCGCTTTGGAGGATTTCAGACGTATGTTTAGCAAGGATATCGGGATTGATTTAGGCACGGCTAACGTGTCGATACACGTGAAAGGGAGGGGCGTCGTACTCGATGAGCCTTCGGTCGTCGCGATCGAGAGCGAGACGAAACGCGTGCTCGCCGTAGGCGAAGAAGCGCACCGGATGGTAGGCCGTACGCCAGGCAACATCATTGCCATCCGGCCGCTTCGCGACGGGGTTATCGCCGACTTCGAGATTACGGAGATCATGCTGAAGTCGTTCATCGACCGGATCGGCGGCCGCTCCTGGTACAGCCGCCCGCGCATTCTCATTTGCGCGCCGACGAACATTACGTCCGTCGAGCAGAAGGCGATCCGCGAAGCGGCTGAACGAAGCGGAGCGAAAGACGTCTTTCTGGAAGAGGAACCGAAAGCAGCGGCCATCGGCGCGGGCATGGACATCTACCAGCCTAGCGGCAACATGGTCGTCGATATCGGCGGCGGAACGACGGACGTAGCCGTTCTCTCGATGGGCGACGTCGTGACCGCCTCTTCCATTAAGGTCGCGGGGGACAAGTTCGACTCCGCGATCATGCGGTATATCAAGAATAAGTACAAGCTCCTGATCGGTGAACGGACAAGCGAAGATATCAAGATCAAGATCGGTACGGTATACGAGACCGGACGCAAGGAAGAGATTGACATCCGCGGGCGCGATATGGTCTCCGGCCTGCCGCTGACGGTGACGATCCATTCCGACGAAGTGCGCGAAGCGCTGTGGGAGCCGGTCTCCTCGATCGTCGCTGCGGCGAAGTCGGTGCTGGAGCGGACGCCACCCGAGCTGTCGGCGGACATTATCGACCGCGGCGTCATCCTGACCGGCGGCGGCGCGCTGCTGGGTGGACTCGATGCGTTGCTCGCTGAAGAGCTGAAGGTGCCTGTGTTGATTGCGGAAGATCCGATGCATTGCGTCGTCAAAGGTACAGGCCTGCTGCTGGATTATTTGGACCGGTCGCCCCGCAAAAGATAGCTTGTGAGCGGTAACTTCTGGCATAACGTAGAGATCGGCTGGGCGGACAAGCCCAGCACCGGCGCGGGTAGGACGCTTAGGGGAGCGTGCCGAGGCGCCGGCGGACGCTAAGTCGTAAGGAGCAGCTATTCAACCAGAACGGGCGCGTGCCGATATAACAGATATCGAGAGCCAGACTTACGCTTACTATGCTTGCCATTCGCGGCCGAAGCCGCAGTGGCACTACGGGGAGGATCACCTCATGTTAAGAGGCTTATATACGGCAGCGGCGGGTATGACGGCCCAGCAGCGCCGCCACGACACGGTGACGAATAATATCGCCAATATCAATACGCCGGGATACAAGCAGTCCAATGCGGTGACACGCTCGTTCCCAGAGATGATGATCGCGCTGACCGAAGGCAACAGCAAAACGCCGATCGGCCGTTTGAATACGGGCGTCTTCGCAGAGGAAAGCTTATCCGTGCAGCTGCAAGGCGATCTCATGCAGACGAACCGATCCTCCGACTTCGCGATCATGTCGGACATTGAGGTGCCGGGCGTCGCGTTCGACGAATCCGGTAAGTCCGTCTCCGAAGGCGGCGAAGTAACGTATCAACCGCAAGCCTTCTTTACTGTACAGGATGCCTCCGGTGAGACCAGATATACACGCGGGGGACGATTTACGGTGGATGATCAAGGCTACGTGACGACGAGCGACGGTTCGAAGGTGTTGGGCCAGGACGGTAACCCGCTACAACTGGCGCCGGATCAATCGATGGACAAGCTGACCGTCACGAGCGATTACCGTTTGGTGGATCCGCTCACGGGCGGGCAGGTCGGCCAGTTTATGCTCTCCCGTATTGATAACCCGAACAACCTGGTGCGCATTGGCAACGGCAAGTTTGCTCTGCAAGGGGGCGAACAAGCGCAAGTTGTCGGAGTGAACGATCGGGTTGAACTGCGTCAAGGTTATTTGGAGCGCTCGAACGTGGACTCCGCCCAGTCGATGGTGGATCTGATGTCGGCGATGCGCGCGTACGAGGCGAACCAGAAGGTCATCCAATTCTACGATAAGAGCTTGGATAAGGCCGTCAACGAAGTCGGCCGGGTGAATTAATGGCCGTTCCGGTCTTGTGTCGTCATCAATCTATTAGGAGGCATGCAGCATGAACAGCTCGATGATCAACGCCATGGTGTCGATGAACGGCTTGCAGCAGAAATTAGACCTGCTGGCGGATAACATCGCGAACGTGAATACGGTAGGATATAAACGTAAAGAGGCCTCCTTCGAGGATTTGCTGACGACGATGACGAAGCAGCCCGACGAGTTCTCCCAACCCGGACGCCGTACGCCGCTTGGCTTGAACCAAGGCTGGGGATCGCGCCTTGTATCGATCCAGCCAGACCTCTCGCAAGGACCGATGCAGCAGACGGATTTGCCTTACGATCTGGCAATTACGGGCAACGCGATGTTCGAGGTCATTACGGATGACGCGGGCACACGGGCGTACACGCGCAACGGAGCGTTCCAGATGACGAACGACGCGTCGGGCGAGGCGATCCTGACGACGAAGGAAGGATACCCGGTCGTAGGCGCGGACGGCGACCGCATCGTGCTGCCGACGAATGCCAAATCGGTTCGGATCGATCCGGATGGCACGATCGTGAGCCAGAACCAGGCGGGCGAGTTCCAAGAGGTCGGCCAGCTTCGCCTAGTACAGGCGCAGAAGCCGGCGATGCTCTCGCAAGTCGCGGATAATTTATACGCAGTGAGCGACAGCTTGAATGTCAACGATGTACTGACGGATGTAACAGGAGGCGTTGGCGGGGATATTTCGGTTCGCCAAGGATACCTGGAGCAGTCCAACGTGAATTTGACAGATGAAATGACCGAATTGACCACCGTGCAAAGGGCGTATCAGCTCACGGCAAGGGCGTTAACGTCCAGTGACACCATGATGGGGCTGGCCAACAACCTGCGCGCGTAAGAAATGAGTGTTACGGATGGATACGAAGAACGACACGGTTGTATTTGAAGGATTGGGTGCGGCAGCAGAGCGGGCTGGCGCTGCGCCGCCCGAGAGCGGTCCGGAGACGGCGGCCGGCAAGACCGAAGGACGCACGAAGAAGCAGCAGAAGCGCGAGGCTCGTGCACGTAGGCATCCGGCGCTTCGCGTGCTGCTGTGGGTGCTGCGCAAAAGCATCGTGCCGATCCTGTTACTGGTTGCGCTCGCGGGCGGCTTGTATATCGGCTACACGAAACTCGGCAACGGATCAGGTGACGATGTGTTCGAGTGGTCCACGTGGAAGCATATGTACGATCTCGTTTTTTCAAATGCATAGGTTGACAAAACCGTTTATCGCGAATTCACGCGGTAAGCGGTTTTTTATTGCAGATGCGCAAATAGTCCCGAATAGCTTTTAGATCTGTCTATAATGCTGCAATGATAATGGATTATGTCTATAGATCTAAATAGTAGGGGGAATTTGTCGGATGATGGCGGGTTTCATGTAACAGTTTGGGAAAAAATCGACTGTTATCTATGGCGTGATCGTGGACATGCTCGGCGATCCGAACGCCAAGACGCAGTTCTTGCCTAATGGCGGGACGCTCGTGCGCAAGGCCGGCATCTATAACGGCTCCACGGCCTATTCGCAGAACGGAGAGTATACGCTTTATCCGAAAGGCTCATATCAATTCATGGGCAATCATACACCATAATGATGCGTTTTCACTTAAAGCATCTTGGGTTACCGCATTTCAACTTAAGCTTCGACCATTCTCTCCGTCGCTGTTCGAGTTCTGCAACAGCAATCATGTACTTTTCTTGGCTATGGCATTCCGCGGTTCATTAACGATAATACGCCGGCTCGACCATCCGCATACTCTGGTGGATTACGATCCTCTAGTACCGTATCGCTTTGGATAATTTCGTCTTGCAGATCCTGTGGCTCGAAAATAACATCTATGCGTAGCTCCCGCAAAGTTCCCTAGCCCTCCGTATCCACGCCTTGTTTGGTGGCCTAGCTAAAAGGGGAAGTATTTACCCTGCGCTGGAGGAATAGCCCTACTCAATCTCATTACAAAAAGAAGCTTTTGGCGGCAGATACGTAAACGCTTGATGAGCAAGGGGGGATGTCTCTCGGTTCGTCCAATGTATGAACTGGAGAGAGCACTGGGACAGATCAGCAGCAAATGGGGATGCCTGCTTCGAAGATTAGCTAAGAGCGAGCCTAGAGGTTGAATGGACTTCGCTAGAGCGCAATCTGCTGAAGTCACAGGTGGCCACAAACGGCAAACGGCGCCACAGGGCTAGAACCCTGTGACGCCGCTTATTGTACGATCGAGGAACATCGGGATTAGAAGACATGCACTTCAATCCTTTGAGCCGCTCACTTCGTCTGCTTCTATGGCTTCACCGTCACGCGAATCGTGGCGGTCTTGCCTTCGTAGGCGACTTTGATCGTCGCGGTGCCTTTCGCGAGCGCGATGACGGTGCCGTCACTAACGGCGGCCGTTGCCGCTTTGGACGAGGTCCAGACCGCGGCTTTCGTCACGTCGATGGATTTACCGTTCTCGTATTCAGCCGTCACCTTGAACGTCTTGGCCGAGCCTGGCGCCATCGTGAACGACTTCTCGGAGACGATCAATTTCAGCAGCTTCGGCTTCACCGCGATCGTCGCGGTAACGGTCTTCGATTGGTACGTGCCGGTCAGCGTAACCGTGCCTTCGGCCAACCCTTTCACGATGTTGGAATTGACCGTTGCGGTCGTCTCGGAATTGAGCGACCAGTTCATTTTCGTGCTGAGCGTCACGCTCTGCCCGCTTTTGTACACGCCCGTTACTTTGAAGGCTTTCGTCTTGCCGATTGTGAGTGTAACATTCGAAGCATCGATGAACAGCTTCGCGAGTTCTTCTTCGATCGTTACTTTGAACGTGATCGATTTGCCCAGATAAGTGGCAGTCAGCGTCACGTTGGATTTGACGAGGCCTTTCATTTTCGGCGCTTTAAGCAGCAGGTTCGCCGACGAAGCTTTCCACGTGACCTTGCTCGTTACGTCTTCTTCCGAGCCGCTCTCATTGATGACTTTGATCGCGGGAAGATCCGCTTCTTTGCCGATCACGAGCGACAGGTTCGTCGTTTCCGACATAAGAGCCAGTGGCTTCTCGCTGACTTTCACGGATACTTCGACCGATTTGTCGCCGATTGCAGCCGTCAGCTTCGCTTCGCCGACTTTCTTGCCGATCCACGCGTCGTCCTTGAGATCGACGACTGTCGTATCGCTGGTCGTCCAAGTTACCAGATCGTCGGCGACGAACTCTTCGTCCGCCAACGATGTTGCCGTAATCTTAGGAAGCGTCACCGCTTCATCGACGAACGCGTCGACCGTTTCTTTCGAGGCTTTCATCGTGTTGATCGTAGGGTAGACGTGCACTAGCACGGATTTGACCAACCCTTTGTAGGTAGCCGTAATCGTCGTGCTGCCGATTTCCTTCGGCGTTACTTTGCCCGAGCTGTCAACCGTCGCGGCATAAATGTCGCTGGACGTCCATGTCGCTTCGGTCGTTTTTTCTTTCCACACATTATTCTCGGGAATAGAGACTTTGAATTGAACGCCATTGCCATTGATCAAAATATGCTGCGTATCCGAAGGCGTGATGCGCATCGCTTCGAAGGCGGGGCGGACGACAACCGTTACCGAGGCAGTAACGCCCAGGTAGGTAGCCGTGATGGTTGCTTTGCCCGGCGCGACCGGCGTAATTTTGCCGTCCTCTACCGTAACCACGCCGGCGCTGCTTGTCGTCCAAGCAGCCTCGTCCTCAACCTCATCCGTTCCCCCCGAGGCTTTCGTTGCCGTTGCCGTCAGTTGAATCGCCGCATTGCCGACTTTGAACTCGCGAATGCTGTCGCCGTCGATCTTCAATTCTTTATAAGGAGAAGCGACTGTCAGCTTCACGGTATCCTTGCGGCCCTTGTAGGAAGCGGTGATCGTCGTCGTGCCGGCCGCGATCAGCGTTACGACGCCATCGCCATCGACGGAGGCAACCGAAGCATCCGAGCTTGTCCACGTCGCGTCGGCAATATCGTCCGTAACCGTGCTGCCTTTGGTAGCTGCCAGCGTGAATTCGAGATCATCGCCAATATTCAGGTTCAGACTGTCGCTTGCCGCGGAGCCGTCCTGCTTGATCGTAACGCTGTCATACATATATTCGCTCGTCATATCGAGTGAGACTTTAAAGCCGCTGTACTGCGCGCTGATTTTGGCCGTGCCCGTCGTGAGCGCGGTTAGCGTGCCGCCGGTGACTTTAATAACCGCCGGATTGGAGGAGGTCCATGTCGCGCTGGAGGTGACGTCTTTTTTGGTCGTGGTGGAGGAAGAAACGGTCGCCAAGACGTTCATCGCCATCGTCCCGTTGCTTACATACATTGTCGTCGGGTAGGAATCCTCGAATTGGAGACCCGTTACCGTCTCGTCCGCGGCGAACGCCATGCCGCTCATTAAGGTTAGCATCATCACAAACGCAAGCAGCGCCGACACCGCGGAACGGGAGTTAAAGCCTGCCTTGCTTTGTTTATCTGGTTTCCTCAACTTGTTCTCACCTGCTTTGTTTTATTTCGTTGCCTCCTTCTATTAACGGCAGGCGCTTCGTGAAAATGAAGCTTTTCGTCCGATTTGATTGAAAATAGACGGGGAGTTTTAAAGAAAAAGGGGCTGAAAGCCGCGGTTTTGCGGGCTTTTCGCATGGTTTTATTTTTCATGGCGGAGAGGTATAATGATGGAGGAACTTGAACCGCCAGAAAAAGGTAAGGGGGCATGACGGTTTGAATGTGCCTAACATGCTGACCACGCTGCGGTTCGCGCTCATTCCAGTTTACATCGTTGTGTATGCATCCGGTCATATGAAATGGGCTTTCGCGGTGGTGGTAGTAGCCGGGATGACGGATATCCTCGACGGGTATCTCGCCAGGCGCCATGGCCAAGTGACGGCTGTCGGAGCGATGCTTGATCCGCTCGCAGACAAGTCGATGATGATCGCGGTGATTATCTCGCTCCTTGCCACCGGCCATCTCCACTGGACGGCTTGCGCGGCGTTCTTCATTCGGGACATCGGCATGATCGCCGGCTCGGCGATCTTTCATTTTCGCGGCAAGAAGACGGTGCCGGCCAATTGGATGGGGAAATTGACGACCGTTTTGTATTATGCGGCCATCGCGTTTATATTTTTCGAGCTTCCGTTCGCGCAAGCCTACCTATGGGGCGTGATCGGGTTTTCGTTTGTTACGTCGTTTATCTACATTATATTGTTTGCCCGGCTCAACAAGCTGGAGCGACGCGGCGGTCAGGCGAAGTCCGATTCGGGCGTGGCCGCGGATCAAGCCAAATAAACGCGCGCACAAAGAAGTCCGGCCATCCCGGCGCTTCAGGCCAGACGGTCGGACTCCCTTATCTTAACCCCCATGACTGCAGTTTCACGAAGGATATGTCTATTGTGGCTCAAGGAGAGTCAAAATATTACGCCAACCAGGCGCGAAAGGGGCACTTTTCAAAATGCTCGATATTCAACAAATCCAACAAATTATTCCGCACCGCCCGCCGTTCTTGCTCGTGGACCGAATCTTGGAGGTCGAAGCGGGCAAGCGCGCTGTCGGCCTGAAGAATGTTACGATGAATGAGCCGTTCTTCACCGGGCAC
Organism: Paenibacillus aurantiacus; assembly: GCF_042431225.1. NCBI lineage: Bacteria > Bacillati > Bacillota > Bacilli > Caryophanales > Paenibacillaceae > Paenibacillus > Paenibacillus aurantiacus. Next base: position 513,365 of record NZ_JBHMDO010000022.1, read on the forward strand.
TTCCCGGAATATGCCGTTATGCCAGGCGTGCTAATCGTCGAGGCGCTTGCGCAAGTGGGGACGGTCGCAATCTTGATGGTCGAAGCGAACAAGGGCAAAATCGGCTTCTTCGCCGGCATCGACAACTTCCGATTCCGCGGTCAAGTCACGCCGGGCGACACGCTTATTTTGGAAGTCGAGATCACGCGTCTTAAAGGGCCGATCGGCAAAGGACAAGCCACAGCCAAGGTTGGGGACAAAGTCGTCGCCGAGGGCGAGATCATGTTCGCGCTTCAAGATCCGAAGAAGGCATAGGGCAGCGGGTGGAAACCATTCGGCGGCAGAAGTCGTCCTAGATGATGTACATACATGAATGACACATATAGATGAATAGACAAAGATCATTATTGGAGAGGCAGGAAATGGAGACAATGACACAAACAGCGGTTGAACGTTACGAAGCATGGTTGAACGACGCGACGATTGATGCGGCAACGAAGGAGGAACTTGCCTCCATCTCGGGCAACGCGAAAGAAATCGAAGACCGATTCTACCGTGATCTTGAATTCGGCACAGGGGGCTTGCGCGGCGTGATGGGGGCCGGCACGAACCGCATGAATCCATATACCGTAGGCAAGGCGACGCAGGGGCTGGCCAACTGGCTGCTGCAGCGTGCGGAGAAGCCGTCCGTCGTCATTGCGCATGACTCCCGCAACAACTCGCCGGAATTCGCGCTGGATTCGGCGCTTGTGCTCGCGGCGAACGGCATCACCGCTTATCTGTTCCCGTCGCTCCGTCCGACGCCGCAGCTGTCGTTTGCGGTTCGTTCGGTTGGCGCGACCGGCGGCATCGTAATCACGGCCAGCCACAACCCGCCGGAGTATAACGGCTATAAGGTCTACGATCAGAACGGCGGCCAGCTCGTTCCGGCCGATGCAGAGCAGGCCATCGGTGCGATCCAGCAGGTCACGAGCTTCGATCAAGTCCGCCGCATCTCCCGCGAGGAAGCGGAAGCGAAGGGACTGCTCCGCTGGCTGGACGAGGAAGAGGACCGCAAGTATATCGATACGGTTGTCTCGCATAGCTTGAACGCGGACTTGCTGAAGAACGGGCTCGGCGCAGCGGTTTCCGTCGTCTTCACGGCGCTTCACGGCTCGGGCAACTTGCCGGTGCGCGGCGTGCTCGAGGCAGCCGGCTTCTCCAACGTCCATATCGTGCCGGAGCAGGAGCAGCCGGATGGCTATTTCAGCACGGTGAAGTCGCCGAATCCGGAGGAGCGCGAAGCGTTCACGCTGGCGATCAAGCTGGCAAGCGAAGTCGGGGCTGACATCATTATCGGCACGGATCCGGACGCAGACCGCGTCGGGGCGGTCGTTCGCAACAACGAAGGCGAATACGTCGTGCTCTCCGGCAACCAGTCGGGCGCGATCATGGTGTACTACCTCCTCTCGACACTGAAGGAGCGCGGCCAGCTGCCGGCTAACGGCGTCGTCGTCAAGACGATCGTGACGAGCGAGATGGGCGCGGACATCGCCCGCCATTTCGGCGCGGATGTGGTGAATACGCTAACCGGATTTAAGTATATCGGCGAGAAAATGAACCAGTACGAGCAAAGCGGCGAGCGCACATTCCTCTTCGGCTACGAGGAGAGCTACGGCTACCTGGCGGGCACGTACGCGCGCGACAAGGACGCGGTAATCGGTTCCTTGCTCATCGCGGAAGCGGCTGCTTACTACAAGAGCCAAGGAAAGACGCTGTACGACGTGCTGCTGGAACTGTACGAGCAATTCGGCACGTATCAGGAGCAGTTGGAATCCCGCACGCTCAAGGGCGTGGACGGCGTGCAGCAAATCCAAGGCATCATGAACGACTGGCGTTCGAACCCGCCGGCTGAGGTCGCGGGCATTGCCGTCACGAAAGTGCTCGACTATGCGCCGGGTCTGGATGGACTGCCGCCGGAGAACGTGCTCAAGTTTCTGCTCGAGGACGGCTCATGGTTCTGCCTGCGTCCGTCCGGCACGGAACCGAAAATCAAAGTATATTTCGCCGTCAATGGCGGTACTCGGGAAGAAGCGGCGGCCGCGATCGGCCGTCTGACCGCGGCTGTCATGGAGCGCGTAGACAACAAGGCTTAAGGAGTGGAAGGCGTGCAACAATCTTGGCAGCAATGGAATCGTAAAGCGCGCGCATTCATGTGGGTGCTGACGCTCGTCGGCGTCCTGGCGGCTCTGCCGCTGGGCGCCACGCGCTGGCAGATGGAAGATACATCGTCGAAGAAAGTGGAGTTCGTATTTGACTACCGGGATCTCGTGCAGGCTGCGTCTTATACGGCGCATCCGCGGCAGTACATCGCCGAGGAACTCGTCAAAATGAAGGAGGCCGGCGTGACGTCGATGGCGGTATATGAGACGTCGCTGGAAGAGATGGTGTGGGCGGATTATTTGGCCGTCTACAATTCAGCCGCAGCCGCCGAGCTGCAGGACAAGCCGGCCGCGCAGGATGAGAATTACACCTATCTTCTGTTCGCGGGCGAAGAGGAAGAAGCGGCGCTCTCCCCGATGATCGAGCAGACGTTCGCCTATTGGGAGATTGCCGTGAAGCCTTGGTCCTTCGGAGGACGCACGGGATTGATTTTGGAGACGCCGGTGGAGAACGCCATGCTCAAGCCGATGAATCCCGACCCGATCGCGCTGCAAAAGATCCATGCAGCCGGGTTCTTGATTGTTCCGCGTCTCTCCGACCGCATTCCGTACGATCAGAATATGGTGGATGCGCAGATGGCCGAGCTGTCGAAGCTGGGCGTCCACCGCATTCTGTTTGAAGGCGACGCGGTCAAAGGGTACAAGGACAACGCGGAGAAGAAGAGCCTTGCGGGGTTCGCTCACATTTTGACGAAGTACAATATTGGCATTGCGGCCATCGAGAATTCGAAGCCGCAAAAAGGGATGAATTCGCTTGCGTATTTGACGCAATATAATATTGCAAGACTGTACTCGCTGTCGGATTCGGACGCGGCCACTATGGAGCCGGAAGCGATCGCGGACCGGTTCCATCTCGCCGTGAAAGACCGGAATATCCGGATGTTCTACTTGAATACGGCACCGACGCGCAGCGCGGCGAAGTCCGCGGTCGTCAACTCGCTGCCGAATATTTACGACGCGCTTCAAGGCGAGCAGGGAGCTGTTCGGAAGCTGAGCGATTTGGGATACGAGATTGGTTCGGCCCAGCCGTTCGAATACGAATCGCCGTCCTGGCATAAACCGTTGAAGGCGCTGGTTGCCTTGGGGGCGGTGGCGCTCATTACGCTGCTGGTCAGTGCGTTTATTCCGGGTGTCGTCATCCCTGTCTTCTTGATCGGGCTGATCGGCAGCGCTGGATTATACGTACTATCCAAGCCGACTCTGGAACAAGGTCTCGCGCTTGGGGCCGCGGTCAGCGCGCCAACGCTCGCGATTATTTGGGCGATCAGCCGGGTTAAGGCGCACACGACAGGCTCTCTTCGCCCCGTTGGCGGGACGAGTATGGCCAAGAACGGCTTTGCGGGCTTGAACTGGGTGTTCCCGGGACTTACGGCTGGCAGAAGGCTGATGATGGCGCTCTCCATCTTCGCGATGACCTCCGTCATCTCGCTGATCGGCGTGCCTTATGTATTCGGCCTGCTGAACAATATTACGTATTCGCTCGTGCTTGAACAGTTCCGCGGTGTGAGTCTGCTGCATTTGGCGCCGATCGGCCTGTCCGCGCTGTACGTGTTCTTGTTTACGAGCGGTTCGCTCGGCGGCAATATCCGGCGCATTCTGAGTGCGCAGATCACGGTGCTTTGGGTCGTCGTGGCTGGCGCGCTCGGCATCGTCGGGATGTACTACTTGTCGCGGACGGGCAATGCGGGACAAGCCTCCGCCCTCGAATTGTTTACCCGCAACGTGCTGGAGACGACGTTTGGGGTTCGGCCACGGTTTAAGGAGTTCATCCTATCCCATCCGTTATTTTTAGTCGGGCTTTTCCTTGCGCTTCGTTACAGGGCCGCATGGGTATTCTTTATCGTAGGATCCATCGGGCAGCTATCAATGGTGGATACGTTCGCGCATATTCATACACCGCTTCATATCTCGCTAATCCGCGTTGTGCTCGGACTTGTATTGGGCGCGATCATCGGTTTGGTCGGCATCGGCGTGTGGCAGGTGTTGGAAGGGGTTTGGAGAAAATGGGTGCTTCGCTACATCCCGATGCTCAAGTTCAGCCAGAAGTGAAGCGCGTCGTCATCTCCGGTTACTACGGATTCCACAACAGCGGCGACGAGGCCGTGCTCAAGTCGATGCTATTCGCGCTGGAGGAAGAAGGCAGACAGCAGGGCGTGCGCATCGTGCCGGTCGTGCTGTCGATCGATCCCGCATGGACGACGCGAATGTACGGCGTCGAAGCGGTGCACCGTATGCGGCTGACGGAAGTCATTCGCGCCATTCGTTCAAGCGACGGTTTGATCAGCGGCGGCGGAAGCTTGCTGCAGGATGCGACGGGCGCATTGACGATCCCGTACTACACCGGCGTACTGAAGCTTGCGCAGCTGCTGCGCAAGCCGACGTTTATTTACGCGCAAGGCATCGGGCCGGTCAATCGGAGATGGATGGACCCGCTGATTCGCGGCGTGATGCGACGCAGCGCTTACGTCTCGGTGCGTGACGCCGAATCTGCCGCGCTTCTGGGACGGATCGGCGTGCCGGCCGAACGCATCGACGTCGTGCCTGATCCGGTCATGGGCATGCCGTTGCCTGCAGGGGCCGTGCAAGGGGACGCTTCCCGCGACTCCGCCGACTCGGCGGTGCCGGTCGTGGGCGTGTCTCTGCGGCACTGGCGCAAAGACGAAGCCGATCTTGCGCGCGCGGTGGAAGCGCTGGGCGCGCTCGCCCGCAGCCGTGCGGTGCGGCTGAGGTTCCTTCCTTTCCACACCCCATCGGATGTGGAAACATCGCAATGGGTCATGGAGCGGCTGGGCGACCTGGGACCGGGCAGTTCTGCTGAAATGGCGGCTCCCGGCGATGACCCGCAGCTCATGCTCCAGGCGGTCAGTGAATGCGACCTGCTGTTCGGCATGAGGCTGCACGCGCTGATCTACGCGGCGAATCAGTCGGTTCCGATGATAGGACTGTCGTATGACCCGAAGATCGATCAATTCTTGAAGCGGGTCGGCTTGGAGGCTATCGGCACGACGGAGCAGTTGGATGCGGCGGCGTTCGTCGCGGAAGCATGCCGTCTGATTGACCGCCGCGAGGAGTGGCTCGCGGAGCATAAGGCCGCCATCGGGCAACTCAAGACGGAAGCGAAGAGACCGGCGAAACAAATCGCCAGCCTTCTTCGTCATAACAATAGAGGTGACAAGCGCACATGAGTCAGTCAACAACACGGCAGCCGGCGTATAAGGCGGGCGCCGCATCCGCGGCTTCGGCCGTGCCGACGGTCTCCATATATGGCATCGCATTCTCCAAGCTCAATATGCGGGAGACGGTGAACCACTTGACCGCTCGCATCGAACAGCGTATGCCGACGCACGTCGTGACGGGGAACCCCATTATGGTGATGGCCGCTTTGGAGAGCCCTGTCTTCGATCAAGCGCTGCGCAGCGCTGAATTGGTCGTACCGGATGGCACCGGCGTCGTGTGGGCGGCCTCCCACGTTGGTCAGCCAGTCGCGGAGCGCGTGGCGGGTTATGATCTCATGCACGAGCTGTTCCGTATCGGGCAGCAGCGCGGTTGGCGCGTCTATTTGCTCGGCAGCACGCAGGATGTCATCGAGACGTGCGCGAAGCGAATCAGCGAGCAGTATCCCGGGCTTGTTATCGCGGGGTACCGCAACGGATTTTTCGGATCGGAGCAGGACGCCGAAGTAATCTCGGAGATTCGCGAGGCGCAAGCCGACCTGCTGTTCGTGGCTCGTTCAGTGAATACACAGGAACCTTGGATCTCAGCGAACAAAGCAGAGCTCGGCATTCCCGTCATGATGGGCGTCGGCGGCAGCTTCGACGTCATCGCCGGCGTCGTGAAACGCGCGCCTAAGCTGTTCCAGCGGCTTCGGCTGGAGTGGTTCTACCGGCTGCTTAAGCAGCCGTCGCGGTTCGGCCGCATGCTCGTTTTGCCCAAATTCGCGCTCAAAGTGATGCGCGATAAAGAAAACGTGACAAAATATCGCAATGCGGTGTGAAAACTAGCGAAAACGGTGAAAATTGCTTGAAAAAGAGTATGGAGTTTCTTTTTCAAACGGAGTATAATTCATTCCGGCGATAGTCTTAGGCGAATGTAACATGTTCGTCATCCCGTTATTTACTGTCGCAGGTGTGAATCGGGCACGGCCTGTCCATGTACATAGCAAGCGGACGCCAGCGGCTTCGATTTACGAACATGAGAGGGAGATGAAGATGGCTGAGGGCTTTCTTTACGGAATCGGATTTATTATCGCGTTATGTTTAGCATTGGCGGTGACTCCGTTAGTCATTAAACTGGCTTATGCGATCGGCGCGATCGACAAGCCGAACCATCGCAAAGTACACACGAGAATTATGCCCCGTATGGGCGGACTTGGCATATATGCGGCGTTCGTTGGCGGCTATTTCGCCATCAAGCCCTTCCTGCCGGAAGGTTTGCTGCGCAGTTACGACACGAATTTGATTAACGGTCTGCTCGTTGGCGGCACGATCATCGTTCTGATCGGCGCGCTGGACGACCGTTTCGAACTTTCGGCGAAGGTGAAGCTGCTCGGACAGATTATCGCGGCATGCGTCGTCGTTATCGGCTTTGATATTAAGATCGATCTGCTGAACATTCCGTTCGGCGAAGCGATGCAGCCGGTCGCATCCTGGATTAGCATTCCGCTCACGATCCTGTGGATCGTTGGCGTAACCAATGCGATCAACTTGATCGACGGTCTGGATGGTTTGGCGGCCGGCGTATCGGCCATCGCGATTGGCACGATTGCCGTCATGGCGGCGATCATGGGCTTCGCCCCGGTTATTTTGCTCAGCACGATCCTGCTTGGCGGGGTTATCGGCTTCCTGGCCTACAACTTCCACCCGGCGAAGATCTTCATGGGCGATACAGGCTCTCTGTTCCTTGGGTTCAGCCTTGCGACACTGTCGATGATCGGGTTCAAGCAAGTCACGATCGTCTCGTTCGTCACGCCGCTTCTCATTATCGGCGTGCCGCTGTCGGATACGTTCTTCGCGATCGTACGCCGTTGGGTGAACAAGCGTCCGATTTTCGCCCCGGACAAAGGTCACCTGCACCATTGCCTGCGCGAGCTTGGCTTTAGTCACCGTCGCACGGTGCTGATCATTTACGGCATCGCGGCTTTCTTCGGCGCTTGCGCGATTTTCCAATCGACGATCGTGCAGTCCTCGGCTGCGAATTGGGTTACGTTCGTCGTTATCCTGGTCATGGTCTTCGTGCTGCAGATTGGCGCGGAGCTGATCGGCATCGTCGACAAGACGCGGCGACCGCTGCTCAATTTCCTGCAGCGCATTCTGATGCGGGCGGAAGAACAACGTTCCAAATAAGCATATCCTGGATATGGAAGCCTTGGTTCCTTCGTGGAATCAAGGCTTTTTTGCGTAAATGGGTTCCATTTTGCCGCAAGTGTAAACTTTTCGCCGGGTACGTCCGATAAATCTAGTACAACGACGTAAACAATGTCATGGACTATAAGGAGGTTTACCGTGTTTAAGAAACTAGGTTTATGGCTGATGCTCTTCAGCCTCGTGATTCAACTGCTGCCTCCAGGCAGCGTGAATGACGTAGCGACGGCGGCCAGCGCGAACTTTAACTTTACGGGTGAAAGCACGACGATCGGCTCTCCTCGTACCGTAACGGATGAGCGGATTACGCTCACGGGTACGATCAGCAATGTCGAGGCCAGCTCCATTTCTTATTCTGTTTATCAAATTGTAGATCCGACCGAGAAAACAGACCCGCCGAACAAGAGAGAGGGTCTGACGAGCAACGTGTACATCGACGGCACATCGATTAAGGTGTACAACGTGCAGCTCTTCCCGGGCTTGAACAAAATCACGTTCCAAGGGACGAAGAGCGGCGGGCAAGTATCCAGCTCGATCTATGTCGAGTATCGCAACTCCCCGATTCTCTATAACTTGACGGCTACATTGCTCGGCACCAGCTTCCCGCTGACCGAAGATAAGTCGACAATCGTTTACTCGACGGCTTCTAAAGGCAGATCGACGGTAGACATCAGCATCACGGGCAATGCGCCGAATGCCTCGGCCATCTCCGTAACGGTGAATGGCAACACGAAGTCCTTCACGGTCAATGCGGCGAACGGCTCGACCTTCGCGGCATCGCCGATCACCTTGCAGAAGGGCAAGAACGTCGTCACCTTTAAGGTGAACAACGGTACGCAGGTACTGACGTCGACGCGGAATATCACCTTCTATAACGGCAGCGTGACGTACAGCGATATTAATATTAACGAAATCGCCGGTAGCGATATCAACCAAACGGCCGATCTGGCGACATCGCCAACATTGAACGTCGATGGGGAAAGTAAGTACACGGTAACGGGTAAAGTCATTGTTCCGAATAACTACAACTCGGATACGAAGAAGCCTGATCCGGACCCGGATGGCGCTGGCATCGCGTCGCTGGTAGCGGGAACACTGAAGAATACGACGAACGCCAAAACGGTTACATCAACGACGGTAACGCAGGCGCTGACGTCAGGCGTAAATGACAACGATGCTTATTTCGTATTTGATTTTACGATGTCTGTGGATAAGATTGATTCAGATAACGATCAAAGACTTCACTTCAATGAAGAATTCAGCGTGCAATTCGGCGCGACCAACCCGTTGACTGTGTTGACTGAGTACAGTAATACGTACCGATTCAAGTTAATTAACAATACAGATCCGTTCATCAAGGAAATTAACTACTTGCCGGGCTACAAAACGGGGGGATCGTTAAGCGGGATTACCGGATTGACACTGGACGGTAGCAAGATTTATGGACTTCCGCTAGCGGTTGAAGTTGTTTTCGGTAACTATTCCGCTAGCACGGAAGTGAGCCTGACGAAAATCGCTAATCTTTATGGAGGTTCGAAGAGCCTTGTAGCCGATACAGATTACACGGAAGTTCTCCCGAACGAGTCGGAAAAATATGTAACGAAAGACGGCGTAACCTACAAAAGACGGATATTCGTTTTTACCAAAATGCCGTATGAAGGCACCCAAACGCTGACGGCAACGATTAAGAAGGACGACACTTCTAGTGCGCCTACTTCATCCGCTTCAGCAACGCTCAACATGCTGTATGGACCGTTCGTAAACTATAAGAATTTGTATGATGGATTGATTATTAACGACAATACGGTGGCAGGTCCGGCCAAACGCCGTGATGATATTATTAGTGGAATTTTAAAGAATTTCGAAGGCGAATTCTCTAATATCAACGACACAAGCGAGATCCGGTATGAACCAACCAGTACCGGTAAGAAGTTACCGCAAACGGTATTCTTCTACATCAATAACGTTCAAATTCCGCTTGAGATGATGGATGAGAACGGCGATGGAAATGCCAATGATGATGCGCGTCATTTTATTATGAACGCCGACAAGAAGATGCAAACCGGCGAAGTCGACGATGACGGGAAGTTGATTGAAAAATCGCTATCGCAAATTGCATTTGATGCCCTAATCAATGGCGAGAATACGATTCGCATTGTGTTCCAAGGCACGAAGAGTTACTATGACAAGACGGTTAAAGTGAATATTGTTCCGAACAATCTGCCGAAAATTCCGGTCGATGATACAGGCATTTTCCCGTTCACTTATGCGACCGCTGATACAGTGGACGTAATGCCAACCATCAACGATACGAACTTTAAGTTGACGAACGGCGTATATACAACGAAGCAAGCGAACATGAACATCTATGGCACGTTTGACTTTATTGACCTTGGCGAATACGGAGGCGCATTGGATAGTGATGAAGTAGCCAGAGTCAAAAAGGCAATTGACGATTTGACTCTTAACGAGATTCGCCCATCCGACTATTTGCTGAAAATTACAAGTACCTCATTGAAAGCAGGAATTGAGTGGAATCTGACATATCCGCTGCAAGTCATGAATGGCACGCAGAAACTCGGCACGATCAACGCGCTCGATCCGAACAAAACAGCTCCAAAAGGTTATGATCCGAATTTGATCGTACGCTACGATATGAAGAGTCAGACGTTCTCGTTCGTGCTCAAAGGGCAAGACTTGAACGCCGACGGTAGCTCGAGCGTATACCTGTTCAGCGTGTATAACAGCGGGGAATACGGGCCGAAAGCCTCGTACCGCGTAGAAGTGGACCCGACCGTTCTGCCATATACGATCGAGCGTCCGATGCTTCCGCAAGAGGCGATTATCAACAAGAACTATGTCGAAGTCATCATTACCGCTAACGGCGCCGATTCGGTTGTTATTAACAAAATCAACGCCAAGAAGACAGGTTATGATATGGACAATGACGGTAACATCGACAAACCGAATTCCTTCCGAGCTACCGTTACGGGGCTGAAGGCGGGCGTCAACAAAATTAGCTTTACCATTAAAAATGCGAACGATAGCGTGTCTGATACGATCGAAGTGACGTATCAGCCGACGAACATCCCTGGCGCGGCGTACATGGAAGACATGAAGAGTTCCCACAAAGTATTTGACGGAACGCTCTCCCTGACTTTCGCCAAAGGCACGTCCCTGATTCGCACAGACTATGATTCGACGAACAAGCTGAAGAACCAGATCTACACAGGCCATAAGCTGCTGTTCGGCATTGCCAACCCGAAAGACGGCGTTCTTGACCGCCGCGAGTACGATGTGTGGCCGGCCAACTTCAGCCAATTGATCGAGAACTACGGCACGCGTTTCGACGTCTCCTTCCCGACTCGTTTCGGTAAGGCGAGTCCGGTGTATTGGATTGACGCCGGCTTGGCGGACAATCTGTCGACGGCCGCTTACGATCCGGTAACGACGGGCGTGGATCCGTACCAGTTCCCAACTTCGCCGATCCCGACGTATGACTTGCGTCCGGACGATCGCGAACTCGTCACTTCCAAGCAAGGCAAGCTGACGCTTTCGTTCGATCCGAACATCCGAGACAGCGTAGGTACGTTGGTAACGGTATACCACTACGATGTGAAGAATAAGTTCTGGATCAACGTGGGCGGCGTGGTTGACACAGGCAAGAACACGATCACGGTTCCGTTCGAGCAGTTCGGTTACTATGTGGTCGGCAAGCTGTCCTACTCGTACAGCGACGTCTCGAACCATCCTTATGCGCGGAACTACATGGAAGCGATATACTCCAAAGGTCTGATGAACGCGTCCAATTATGACGATTTTGGCGCAGACATGTATGCGACGCGCGGCGAGTTCGCGAGAATGATCGTGCGCATGCTAGATATTCCATTGAACTACAAAGGCAACCTGCACTTCGATGACGTGGCGCCGATAACGAACGTGGATGCGCTGTGGGACTATAGATATATCGAAACGGCAGCTCGCGAAGGCATCATCCGCGGCACGCAGCCGAGAACGTTCGAGCCGAACAACAGCTTGACGCGCGGCGAAGCGGCAGTTATTCTGGCGCGCGCCCTCGATCTGAAGCTGGACACGGATTCGACCAAGATCGACAAGGCGCTTCAGAAGGCGTTTAAAGACTACTCGAACATCAGCTACTACTCGAGATCATCGGTCGTAGCGATCGCGAAGAAGGGCTATATCAAAGGCTCGCCTGTGGATGCATCCGATTTGACGAAAGGGTATGTATTCGAATCGCAATCGTACCTGCTTCGTTCCGATGCCGCCATTATCGTGGGCAAAGTCATGGCCGATCTGAAGAAGCTTCCGAAGATCAACTAATCATTTCGCAGGAAACATTAAGCGGCTTGCTCCCGAGGGAGCAGGTCGTTTTTTTTGCGCGTTCTAGCGAATGCTGTCTCTTTCTATTAGGTTTTGTTTAAGGTTTGGAGGGCGAGGTTATACAACCTATGTGAGCCCATATCCATCAAGATAGCAGGGTTGCGAACCGATGCGGTGTTAAGGGGGAGTCGGGAAAAACAATCAAGATTAGGGGATAAAAAATAAAAAATAAAAAAGTTTGCAACACGCGCAACTTTTGCTCGAGTACTGCGTCTATATACGTGAACATCACAAAACGACAGGGATACAGGGCGAGAATGAGAGATTTTTCTATAGAATCTCTTTACCTAGGTATTTCGCCATTGTATAATGTTAAAGTGTGTTAGTTCCCAAGTAGTCTTACATTATTCATCCGTTTACTAGTTTCTGCGACGGCGTTCGACACATGTTCGGTGCATGTTCGTAGACATCATTTTTTGGAAGTGTTAAGCTGAGGTTCGCTTGAGCCGAACGCAAGATACTTCTACAAACAAAGCGCACCACAATCGAGGAGGAGAAAAAAAGGTTATGAAGAAAAGTCTATCCGCAATTCTCGCTACATCCATGGCTTTCTCGATGTTCGCATCGGCTGCATTCGCTGCAGACGCAACGACGACCATCACAACAGAAGCTAAGTTCCAAGAAATGAAAACAGCTGGTATCTTCCAAGGTATCAACGGTGAGTCCCACCTGGACCAACTGATGACTCGCGCTGAGTTCGCGAAAGCACTCGCTACGCTCCTGAAGCTCGAGAGCAAACCAGCAGCAGCTGCATCGTTCAAAGACGTAACAGCTACTCACTGGGCAATCGGCCAAATCGGCGCGCTTGCTGAAGCGAAAATCATCGAGGGCGTTGCTGCAGGCCAATTCGGTCCTAAAGTAAACGTATCCCTGGAGCAAGTCGCGAAAATCGCGGTAACAGCTCTGAAACTCGAAGTTAAAGACGACGCTAAAGTAGAAGGTAAAACTTCCGCTTGGGCTACGAAATATGTTGCAGCAGCAGTAGCAGCTGGTCTGATCAAGACTTCCGCTGACTACACGAAGAACGCAACTCGCGGCGACCTTGTTGACGCATCGTTCGTTGTTTACCAAAACACGAATGTTGCAGTTAAAGGCGATGCTAAAGTAATCGACGACAAAAACATCGAAGTTACGTTCACAGACGGTGGCGTAGTTAAGAAAACTCTTGACACGGCTCTGAAAACTGGCGAAACTACGAAAGTTTCCGTTGAATACAAAGGTAAAACATACGAAGTTTCCGTTAAACTCGACGCTCTGAAAGCAACAGGCGCGAAACAAACGGGCGCTAAGAAAATCACGGTTGACTTCAACCAACCAGTTCTGTCCTCCGACAAAACTGTACTGACGTACGAACTGAAATTCGGTCTGCAAACTTACGCGGTAACGCCTAAATATGCTGACGACAACAAATCGGTTGTTCTGGAAGCGGCTTACCTGCCAGCTGGCGACTTTACGCTGACTGTTAAAGGTTCCGACGCGATTAAACTGAAAGTTGAAGCTGAGAAAGCAACGAAGATCGACATCGCTGCGCCAGCGCTGACATTCGCTGATGACGTTGAACTGGGTGTGAAAACATTCAACCAATTCAACGAGGAAATGAAAACTGTTTCGCCATCGGTAACGGTTTATAACGTTACTAAAAACAAATCGATCAGCGTTGAAAGCGTAAATGGCGGCCGCGTTGACTTGAAAACACCTGCTGACACTGCAGCGATCGGCGATTCGATCACGATCATGGCTGTCATTCCTTCGGTAGGTCTGTCGCAAAACAAAACTGTAAAAGTCATCAACGGAAGTGCAGCTACATCGATCAAAATCGACGCTGTTAAGCCGCTGACTGGCAAAGACCGTGTTTCCATCAACGAAACTGGCCTGGTTCTGCCACTGACGCTTACAGATGCTTCTGGTCAAGCAGTTAAATTGCCAGCAGTAACAAAAACGCTCGATGCTACAAGCTTCGAACTTGGCGGACTCTTCTTCTTTGTAAGTGACATCGAGATCATCAAGTACATCGCAGTTGACGCTAACGGTGTTGTAACATTTAACACAGGTGCTAAATCGGGTACTGCATTCGTTACAATCACGAACGGTGCTACGCAGGCGACTGCTTCTACATCGATCGTAGTTAACGGCGCGGCAACGGTTAAAGACCTGCAAATCAGCCACCCAGGTAAAGAAATTGTGAAAGGCGAAGACATCGCATTCCCATTCACAGCTATCGATACTTTCGGTGCAACGATCAAAGGTAAAGATCTTGACCTGAGCAAAGTAACTTTCGCAGCTAACGGCGCAACAGTGAAAGTTAACGCTAAAGGCGAACTGATCTTCAACTTCCCTAACACTGGCGACACAACGATCTACACGTACGTGAACGGTCTGCAACAACCGAACCCAGTTCAAATCAACGTTAAAGACGTTGCGAAGTATACAGCTGTTAGTGGTATCAAAGACGTTGCTACGACTTACGAAGTAGGCGCGAGCAACGACTTTGACCAAGACAACATCCTGCTCGTTGACAGCTATGGCCGTTCGTCCAACGTAGCTGAAGGCAAGTTCACAGTTACGTCCGACAAAGAAGGCATCGTTAAATACGAAGGTGGCAAGCTGGTTGCAGTAGCAGCTGGTTCCGCGACAATCACGGTAGCAAGCACTGCTAACGCTGATAACGTTGCTAACAAAATCACGAACTACTCCTTCACGGTTAACGTTGTAGCTTCCGACGACATCAAATCGTATGCAATCGACACGGTTGGCACTGTGTATGGTAAAGCTTTCACAGCTGCAGAAGCAGCCAAAAAAGTTGCATACACTAAGAGCATCAAACTGGTTGGTAAAACAGCTAGCCAAACTGTTGTAGCTCTTAAAGACAACACGGCTCCATTCGTAACAAGCAGCGACCAATCCGTTCTGGAAGTTGTTGGAACGAACCAAGTTAGCGGTATCAAAGCTGGTAAATCCACGATCACCGTTATCAAAAACGGCGAACAGATTGCTACGCAAGAAGTAACGGTTTCCGAAGAACTTCCAGTTGCAAAAACGGTTGAGTTCGAGAAAGACGAGTACACAATTGCAGCTGTTAACGGTACAGCTACAATTAAAGTAACGGTTAAAGACCAATATGGCGTAGTGGTTTCCCCACTGAACCAAGTTGCATCCAGCGACACTGCAGTTGCTTCCGTAACGGACATCACACCAAACGGTGACGGTACGTTCAATGTAACGGTTAAAGGTCTGAAGAAAGGTAGCGTTGTTCTGACGTTCACTTCTTCCAACCTGGTTACTGACACGACAACTGTTGTAGTTAACGGCTAATATGTCTTACCCAAAAGAGACAGGTCTATGACCTGTCTCTTTTTTTATTTCTACCACTTAAAATCTCATAAAAGAACGAAACAAACTTGCACCAAATGGCGTCTATATTAATATACAAGACGCAGGAGGAATGAATGTGAAGAAGAAGTGGATCCAGAACGGAATTGCCACGGTTACCGCGACCACGTTGCTCGTCGGGACCGTTGCGCTTTTTCCGACGGAGGGACTCGTCTCCGCAGCGGCGGCTACAACGCAAGCGACCGCGAGCTTAGCGAGCAAGATCGTTAAATTGAATGCCTCGAGCACTCTATATATTCGCGATGCCAATTTCTTGATGCAAGACAAGGGCAAGGTGCTTGCGTTCTCGGTAGCCATCACGAATAATGGCTCATCGCCATTGGATCTGATGGACTACTGGCTGCGCGTAAAGTCAAAGTCGGGCAAAACATTCAAAGCAGTTGTTGTCGAAGGGGACAAAGAGAAGCAGAGCGTCGCTCCCAAATCCACCACCTACGTGACTTATTATGCAGTCGTTGATACGCAGACCCAACTGAAGGACTTAAGCTTCAACGTCATCAAGTGGGACTTCTCGGTTGCGAACTATGAACGGACATTGGGCACGATTCAGTATCCGGCCAACAGCACGGATCAAGTCGCGGCATTCAAGGACAAGGTCATGCTGTATAACAACGGCAAGATTCGTGGGGCCGTCAAGCAGACTCTGATTACGAAGGACGCGACCAACGGATACTTGACCGTGAACTTCCTGTTGGAGAACGTTGGACAACAAGCGGCGGACATTTCGAAAATGAATTTCTTCGTTCAGACGCAAGGCTTGTCCGTCTACAGCGTAACGTCCTCGAGTACGGACCAAACGACGCTCCAGCCGAAAGAACGTAAAATCATCACGCTTCGCGCAACGCTGCCGGTAGCCGTGGCGAGCAAACCGCTTTCGCTCGTGGTCGCGCAGAATGATGAAGCCTCAAAGGTGCTCTTGGGCGCAGGTAACTTTGCTTTACCGGCTGCGGCCACGCTCAGCGCGACGCCGATCGACAAGGCACGCTCGATCTTTCTGGGCGGTACGACGGTGAACACGAAGGCAGGATCTGTTTTCGTCACGCAAGGCGCGACGAAGAACGAGATTTCGCTTGAATACAAGATGACGAATACCGGAACGCAAGATATCAAATTCCCTAGTTTGGATTTCTTCATTGTAACCAAAAGCGGCACAAGTTATCCGCTAGCGTATACAAAGGAAGAGAACGCTTCGATCCTTCCGGGAATCGAGAATACGATCACTTTAACCGGTTCGCTGCCTTCCACGGTGAAGATCGAGGAATCGCAATTGGTCATGAAGAGCACGGCAACCGAGAAAGAAAAATCCTATGTACTCTCCAGCTACTTGATCCGTTCGGCATCGCAGCAGGGCGGGGTAGGAAGCTCATTCGCCTACAATGACTACGGAATTAAGTTGAACTCGATCGAACGCTCGCCATATGAAGACAATGATATGTTGGTGGCGAATTTGACGGTTACGAATAACAGTGACGTGACCAAGCAAATTCCAAGCCTCGGCGGTTACTTTATGGTCAATGGTGTTAAGGTCGGGGCCGAGAAGAAAGCCGTCGCCCTGGATAATGCCATTACGATCGCGCCAGGCGCCTCGGCGGAGTTCGTCGTGAATACCGAAATTCCGTATACGACAACCTTCAATAATATTACCTTCGTCAGCACGGAGCCGGTACAAGATAAAGCAGGCAAGCAACTTTACCAATTTACCGGGCAACGACTTAACGAGGCAAGCCTGACCAGCAGCGATACGCCATATGTTATTTCTAATGTGGGCAAGAAATCGACCACCAAGATTCTGCGTACGGCCGTATTCACGGGCGAGTTGAAGAATAACTTCTACGCTGAATTCGAAGTGACGAATAATGAGACTCGCTCCGCGCTTATTTCGAAATTGGGCGGTTACATCAAGGACAAGAACGGCATCACGGTACCAGTACAATTCGCGGAAGTGAAGGAGAAGGTGGGACCGGGCAGCAAGGTATTATTATCGGCTTGGACTGCGGTATCGAAGACTTTCGATACATCTTCCTACACGTTGTATCTGGGTCAGGCTTTCTCGGAGGGCACGAGCGGTGGAGGCAATAGCGGAAGCACTGGCACGACAAGCGGCGAGAGCACGACCGCTGCGGCCAGCAGCATCGTCGTCAAACCGGTTGCATATTCGGTTTCCTCCTCCTCGCCGGCGACGAAGACGGATCTGCGCGGAATCAATTTCGCGGGTTACTTCTTGGATCTATACCGGATCAACGCATTCTTGGACGTACAAGGCGAGTACAGCGTGAACGGCTTGAAGATGGTCATGGATTACACGCTGAAGAAGGATGAGCAATACGAATATATTGCGGGCGACCATAAAGTCATGTTTGAATTCGTGAACGATGACGATCAAAAGGTAACCTATAGCAAGCAGTTCGGATTGACCACGGCGGCCAGCGGAGAGGAATACTTGAAAGAAGTTGCCAGCTATCCGCTCTCCATGGTATTCCAGGATTCGTCCGTGCAAAGCAAAATCAACAAATATGAGAACTACACGCTTAACGTCTACGACGTCTTCCAAAACACGAAGCTGCTCGTAGCGAGCAAGAAGCTCCGCTGGTTCAACATCAACCCGTAATCCTCAGCAGCTTGGATCCCGGTATCGACTTCTCGGTCCGGGATCTATTTTTTCGTGCTAGAAGGACAAGAGAGAATTTAGTATGCTAGTAGGGATGAACGAGAGGAGTGAAGGAATGAAGCGCAAGCTATGGGCAGTGGTTGTGATCATTCCGCTAACCATTGCCATTTGGTCCGGCGTGGACCAGCTGCAGTCCAGGGCCGATGGGAATTCGGTAACGCCGGGATCGGTGGAAGATCCGGTCGTGACGAAGAGCTACGTCGATCAGAAGCTGGCCGAACTTGGCGGCTCCGTGAAGCCGACAACGCCGGAGAAGGACGAGCCATCGCAAGCGGGCGCCACGCTTGAAATCGTCATGGTCCCCGTGGGGAAAGTGCTGATGGCAGGCGCAGGTGCAGAAATCATCTTACGTAATGGCAAAGCGGCAGCCTACAGTTCGGATGCCAACGGCATCTCCGATGTGACGGACGGCGTGGACATAGCGAACGGCAAAGCGGTTCCGGCGAATCATCTCGTGATTTTCCCCCGGGCGGGCAGAGGCATCATGCACGCGTCGGATTCCAAAGGGAGTTTGACGGTCATGGTGAAGGGCAGTTATGAAGTGAAAGACCTTCCTTCGCCCCAATAATGCCGCGAATACGGGACGGTTAACGCGTAGCGGTCATATCTCGATTCCGACTAACTAGGTAAGTATCCATGCGCCATATTAATGAGGACTGACAATGTCGATTGTCAGTCCTTCTTAATTTTCCCCTTGCAGGCAACATGTTATCCGGCTCAAACGAGGCGAACGCGAACACAATACGGGTATCAACTACAGGAGGTGCATGACGAAGATGGCAAGACGTCGAAGCAACATTGTAGTGGTACCCGAAGCGCGCGCAGCGATTGATCAAATGAAATACGAAATTGCGGCAGAGCTCGGGTTGACAGCCAACGCGGTAACGCCGGATCGGCTGGGCATGACGGAGTTCGCGGCAGATGATTTCGGCACGGTGGGCGATTCCAGCGATCCGGCCAGCGTACCTTGGTCGCGGCTGGCGACCCGCGATGTCGGCTATATCGGCGGCTCCATTACGCGCCGGTTGGTCGAGCAGGCGGAGCGTGTTCTGAACGGCTTGTAATGGCGTCAAACAAGAGACAACAGCCATTGACACCAAGCGACAACTTCGGTATCATACTGTTTTAGAGAGTTGACTAGCGACCTTTTCCATCACCGGAAAAGGTTGATTTTTTGGATGCGAAACTAACGTAAAGCTCCATGTATGGCGTGTTGACTTTTCTATTGTTTCGAACCCATGCATGTCTTATTCTTCATACTTACCTTTATTTTGAGTAGCAGGAGGTTGAAAACATTGTCGATTAAAGGACGGCATTTGTTTACTTCGGAATCGGTCACAGAGGGACATCCCGATAAGATATGTGACCAAATCTCGGACGCGGTATTGGACGCGTTCCTCGAGCAAGATCCATACGCGCGCGTAGCGTGCGAAGTATCCGTAGCAACGGGTCTGGTTCTTGTTATTGGCGAGATCAGCAGCCGCGCGGATTATGTGGACATTTCGGCGATCGCACGCAAGACGATCAAAGAAATCGGCTACACTCGCGCGAAATACGGTTTTGACTCCACGACTTGCGCCGTGCTGACTTCCCTGAACGAGCAATCCGCGGACATCGCACAAGGCGTTAACGCCGCGATCGAGACGCGAGACGGCAAAGACATCCGTCAAGAGAACGAAGATATCGGCGCTGGCGACCAGGGCTTGATGTTCGGTTTCGCAACGAACGAGACGCCTGAACTCATGCCGCTGCCAATCGCGCTGTCCCACCGCATCGCGCGTCGTCTGTCCGAAGTGCGCAAGAACGGCACGCTGGACTACCTCCGTCCGGACGGTAAGACGCAAGTAACGATCGAGTACGTAGACGGCAAGCCTGTTCGTGTAGACACGATCGTCGTGTCCACGCAGCATGCGGAAGAAGTTACGCTCGAGCAGATCCAGAAGGACATCATGGAACACGTCATCAAGCCGGTTGTTCCTGCTGAATGGCTGGACGAGCAAACCAAATATTTCATCAACCCGACAGGTCGTTTCGTAATCGGCGGTCCTCAAGGCGATGCAGGTCTTACAGGCCGCAAAATCATCGTCGACACGTACGGCGGCTACGCACGCCATGGCGGCGGCGCATTCTCCGGCAAGGATCCGACGAAAGTCGACCGTTCCGCGGCATATGCGGCTCGTTACGTCGCGAAGAACATCGTCGCGGCAGGCTTGGCCGACAAATGCGAGATCCAATTGGCTTACGCGATCGGCGTAGCGACTCCGGTCTCCATTAACGTCGACACGTACGGCACGGGCAAAGTAAGCGAAGAAGTGCTGGTTGAAGTAATTAAGAAGAACTTCGATCTGCGCCCGGCAGGCATCATCAAAATGCTTGACCTTCGTCGCCCAATCTACGGCAAAACAGCGGCATACGGTCACTTCGGCCGTACCGACATCGACCTTCCTTGGGAACGCGTCGACAAAGCGGAGCAGCTGAAAGCGGACGCGCAAGTGAACGCATAAGAATGTGACTAGAACCGCACCTTTCCGGGTGCGGTTTTTTTATGACTTTTTATCTGTACAAGATGTTATTTTCTGGTCCTATCTTCACTTTTGAGTATGCAAGACCGACAAATATAGTACATAGGTTATAGATTGGGGAGTGAAAAGACGTTGAGACGCAAATGGATCGTATATGTTCTGTTCGCAGCACTATTAATCCAAACCGGATTGGCCGGCCATAATTACGACATCGCTTACGCAGATACCGTCGGCCCCCAAATCTTGGTGAAGTCGCCGACGAACGCGGCAACAAATGTACCCGCGAACGCCAATCTGGTCCTGACGTTCGATCAGAGCGTCAAGAAAGGACCAGATGCCTCGAAGATTGGGATTTATGAGATGGACAGCACCGTGTTCGCCGAGTATACGGTCGCTTCCAGCAAAATCACCATCAATCCGTCGAATCCGACGATTGTGACGATTGCGCTGCCGGATTCCAAGAACTTTGATTTAGGCAAGAGCTATTATGTCAACATCGCGGAAGGCGCGTTCGTTAGCGTTTCGACGAATGCCAACTTTGCCGGTATTAACAATACGTCCGGCTGGAACTTCTCCGTGACGACGAGCACGGCGGATACGCAAGCGCCTGTGCTTGCTTCCTCATCGGCCCTCTCGCCGGCGAATAACGCGTCGAACGTGGCCGTGAATTCGCAGCTGGCTATTGAATTCAACGAGAAAGTCTATACGAATAGCGGCTTCATCACGCTTTACAATCGCGACAATAGCAGCGACACGCGCATGATCCCGGTGACCTCGGGCGGCGTGTCCGGGAGCGGCACTACGTCGATTCGGATCGCGCTGCCATCCAACTTGAGAACGAATAAGGTGTATCAAGTTGAGGTGCCGAGCACGGCTTTCGTAGACGATTCCGGCAACGCCTTCGCAGGAATTGCACGAAGCAATTGGGTGTTCACAACGACGCCGCCTCCTATAGGCACACCGTCACTTTCGCCTGTGGACAATGCGTATGCGGTAAACATTCGCGCGTCGCTAACGATGACGTTCCCGAAGCGGCTAGCCCGCAATACAGGGAGCATCTCGATTTACCGAATCGCCGATAATGTGCTGGTGCAGAGCTTCAACGTGGCGTCCGGCAGCGAGGTGCAGATGGCCGTGAACTCGTCGACGAACGAGACGACGGTGACGGTTCAACCGTCCTCGCCGCTTGGCGCAAACATCGGCTACTATGTATTGGTGGATGCCGGAGCGTTCAAGGACAGCGCCAACGCCGCGCTTCTGTATGAAGGCATACTGGATGCGGCGGAGTGGAATTTCTCGACGGGGTACGGGGATGATACGACCGCGCCAGTGCTCGTCACGAAGGTGCCTGCCGACACGTCGGCCACGACGGCTTCGACGCTGGAGCTGACGTTCAACGAGCCGGTATTCCAAGGCAACGGGAACATCGTGATCAAATCGGCGCCGAATGGCACGGTTATCGCATCCATTCCGGTCACCGATGCGAAAGTAAGCGGAGGCGGAACGACGAAAATCGTCGTGTCGCCGGGCGTAACGCTTGTCGACGGCACAACTTATTATGTGCAAATCGGCTCCCAAGCTTTCCGTGATGCCAGCGGCAATAATTATGCGGGGATGCTGAGCACGGACACGACGACATGGCGATTCATCGTCAGCAACGACAAAGTAAAGCCGACGGTCGTGACGATGTCGCCTGCGAACGGCGTATCGACGGTTCCGACAACGGGCGGATCGTTCAGCGTTATTTTCAGTGAGCCGATCAAGGTGCTTAATGCGAACGGCGTCAGCTTCAAAAAATCATCGACGTCCTCGACTTCTGCGATGATGGCCGTGGACGCGGACAACAACCGGAAGCTCAACATTACGCCAGATCCGTTATCGACCAATACGAATTACTACGTGGAGATCGCGGCCAACGCGATTTCGGATATGACAGGGAATATGTTTGACGGCATTCTGAACACCTATCAATGGGCGTTTAAGACATCTTCTGCGACGGGAGCGCCGACGATTACATCGGTGGCCATGTCCGGAAGCAGTCGCATCGCGTTGACGTATAATCAGATGCTCGACGCGACGTCTATACCGTCGGCGGGCGCGTTCTACGTCACGGTGAACGGGACGTACCGGGCGGTGACCGCAGTCCAAATTACGGACGCGACCGTGTATCTGACGCTGCAAAGCGCCGTCGTGAACGGACAAGAAATTCGTCTGTATTATACGGCTCCCATCGCGCTGGACGCTGGCGCGGTGCGCAGTTTGTCGTCAGGGATCAAGGCGGCCAGCATCTCGAGCCAGTCCGTGACCAACACGCCGGATACGACGGTGCCAAGACCCCTCAGCGGGACAGTGGCGGGCAATCTCATTACGATGACGTTCAACGAGGAATTAAGCGCAATCACCAATTCGAGCTCGACGGCGGCTCAGTTTTATGCTTACGTCAATGGCGGCTATCGCAGCATCTCCAGTATCGCCGGTACGGGATCGATGATTACGATGCTGCTGAGCGGCTCGGAAGTTAGCGTGGGTCAAACTGTAACGCTGTATTTTACGAAAGGTGCCTACCCATTGACCGACTTGTCAGGCAATCCGGTGGCATCCTTCACGGGCTTCCAGATTGTGAATGGCGTGGATACGACCATACCGCAGCTATTGACCGTCACCGTGACGGGCAACAAGTTGACGCTGACGTATAACGAAGCGTTGAATACCACTGCCAAACCGTCCAACAGCGCTTATGCGGTGCAGGTTGACGGGGTAGCGCGCAGCGTGAGCGCAGTTACCGTGAGCGGCTACCAAGTGGATTTGACGTTGGGTTCGGCGGTAGCGAGCGGCCAGACCATCCGCGTTAGCTATACACGTCAGACGCCATATTTGACGGACTTGGCGGGCAACCCGGCCGATTCGTTCAGCAACGCGGGCATTACGAACGCGGGAGCGACCATGAACGTCAATGGCGCGATCGCGAAAGGCAGTACGGTTACGTTGAATTTCTCCGATTACTTGAATCAGAGCATCGTGCCGCTTATATCGCAGTTCACGGTCAAATCCAATAACAATGCGCGTCCAATCGCGTCGGTGCAAGTAAGCGGCGCTTCGGTGGTATTGACGCTGGCGACCCCGGTTGCCATCAGCGATACCGTGAAAGTCAGTTACTCGACCAGCGGTGGCACGATGTTGCGCTCCTCAGGCGGCGTGAATGCGGAGAGCTTCACCGACTTATCGGCCGCGAATCAGACGACGTGGTCGGACGACCCGACGAGCGATTTCGAGACGGTGACCGGAGCTGGCATCGGCCTGAAGAAGCAGGTCGCATCCACGATGCCGGACACGACGCCAGGCGGGAAGAGCGTCAATCGTTATACGATTCCCGAGAGCAAAGTGAAGGCGGCGTTCGATACGATTAACGGCATCGGCGGGGAACCGCGCTTGGTCTTTACAGTACCGTCGACGGAAGCGGGCGCAAGCGTCGCGTTCCCGTTGTCATCGCTGAAGACGGCGCTGGATAAATATCCGAAGGCCAAGGTGGTCGTAAACTATAAGAACGCCAGTTACGAAATGCCGCTCGATCAGCTGAAGTTGGGCAACTCATCAAGCCCGTCCGGTTCGCTGCTCCTGACAATCGATTCGGGCTCGAACAGCTTGACCGATCCGCTCACGACGGCGATCAGCGCGGCAGGCTCCAAGCTGATCGGCGATCCGGTGAACATGGAGACGTTCATCGTGAACACCGGCGGCGCAACCAAAATGAGCAGCTTCGACGGTTATGTCAAACGTTCGATTACGGTCGACCAAACGCTGGAGACGCGTCAGACGACCGTGGTCTGGTACGATCCGGAGGTCGGCAAGATCTCGTATGCGCCAACGCACGTCGAGACGGCCAACGGCAAATCAGTCGTGACTTTCCAACGGAAAGGCAATAGCGCCTATGCGATCATCAAAGGCAACGTGGTCTACTCAGACTTGGGCGCGCATTGGGCACGTAACGATATTTTGCTCATGGCAAACAAGTATATCTTGGATGGCCGGACGCCGACGACGTTCGAACCGAAGAAAGCCATTACGCGCGCGGAATTCGCGACCTTTATCTCCAAGGGCTTGGGACTCTCCGGCGACAAGAACGCGGCCGCGAAATTCCAGGACCTCAATTCCGGACATCCCGCGATGGCCTATATCGGAGCTGCGGCCAAGGCGGGCATCATCCAAGGCATGACGGACGGCAGCTTCAAGCCGAACAGCCCGGTGACCCGCGAGCAAATGGCATCCATGATGGTGCGGGCGGCCGAGTATGTAGGCAATAAAATAGATCTGTCCCAGAATGCCGCTACGATGCTGAAGCGCTTCAAGGACAGCGCCAAAGTCGGCACGTGGGCACAGGTGGACGTGGCCAAAGCCGTTCAAATGGGCGTCATCAACGGCATGTCGAACGGTAACTTTGGCGCCAAGTCGAATGCGACGCGCGCGGAAGCGGCCGTCATGATCGAGCGTCTGCTCAATCTAAACGGGTTGATGGATACGTAATCCACAAATTTACATGCACGTCTTCAAGCTATCTTTCCTTCCCTAAGGAGAGATAGCTTTTTCTTTTCAATCGCACCTTCGTCGATAGGAGGTTTCTATCAACCGTAACTTTTCTACTAGTTTCGGAGTCTATAACAGATAGATTTCGAGATGGGAGAGTTGCAACCAACATGACGAAGCTTACGAATCAGCGGGGAACCGTTCGCATACAACAGCCAACGAAGAAACGGACAAGCGCGACGATCGTCGCGGTAGCCTTAGGAACCGCGCTGCTGCTGCAGCCTGTCGCGCTGCTGATGCCGCCCGCGTATAGCGTGGCGGCCGCGGCGACAACGGCGCAGGCGCTTAAGAAGCAAAGCGAAGAGATGATCACCTCCGGCGCGAAGCTGATCCATTATCAATGGACGCAAGGGGATGGCGAGGTTTCGAAGGTCCATGTCATTGAAGTCGATTTGACTAATCCGTACGTCAAGCTGGACGTCATGAACGGCAAGACGGGTGCGATTACGGGTAAGAGCTCGGTCGGCAATATGGTGAAATCGACTGGCGCGGTGGCAGGGGTCAACGCAGACTTCTTCGATACGTCCTCCGCGGCGAAGGGCAATCCGATGGGCGCGCAGGTGACGGGCGGGACGCTGCTGACGAGTACGTCGCAGTTGAACGGGATGTACGCGTTCGCGGTGACGGCCGACCGCAAGCCGATGGTGGATCTCTTCACGTTCCAAGGTGCGATCACAGCGGCGGACGGCGCGACGTTCCCGTTGTCGGGCCTTAACAAAGGCGCGTACCGGACGGACCCGAACATGGGCTACAGTCACGTGAACGCGGCGCATATCTATACGAGCGCCTGGACGGCGGCGCGGCCGAGCGCGGCGGAATCGGCGGCTACGCCGACGGAGGTGCTCGTTGTAGACAACATGGTGCAGGAGATCGCCGTCAACGGCATGATCCCGGGCACGCCGCCCGCGAACGGCTATATTTTGCGCACGCACGGCACGGCGGCCAAATTCGTAACGGAACATTTGACGGTCGGTTCGACGGTAAGCGCCAACTATTCGCTCGTAGCGTCTTCGACAGGTCAGCCAGTCGACGCGGCTTCGCTGCAGATGCTTGTCGGCGGCCATACGATACTAGTCGATCAAGGCAAAACAACGTCGTTCTCGCGCGATATTACGGGCGTGAGCGGATCGTCCGAAGTGTCGCGAACGGCGGTAGGCTATTCGCAGGACGGCACGAAGGTGTTCTTGATCACCGTGGAAGCCGCGGGAGAGAGCGAAGGCATGACGCTCAAGGAGCTGCAGACGATGATGGTGCAGCTGGGCGTATGGAAAGGCATTAACCTCGACGGCGGCGGCTCGACGACGATGATCAGCCGCCCGCTGGGCAATACGGAGACGACGCTTGCGCATGAGACGCAGAACGGCTCCCAGCGCGCAGTGGCGAGCGGACTTGGCGTGTATACGATGGCGCCGGCCGGCCAGCTGCGCGGATTGTCGGCGAGCGGCAGCACGGTGCTGTTCGTCGGCCAGCAGGCTTCGTATTCGCTGAAAGGCTACGACACCTACTACAACCCGATCGATGCCGGTTCGGTCGCGGCGACGTGGACGGACGCGCAAGGGTTGGGCACATTCAGCGGCAGCGCGTACACGGCGAAGAAGGCGGGCAAGACGACGATCAAGGCGATCTCCGGCGGCATTAGCGACAAGCTCGAGATCGAGGTCATCGGCGGGCAGCAAATCGCGGAGATGGAAATCGCAGCCGGCGCGCCGGTGCTCGAAGCGGGCAAATCCTTCGAGGTGCCGGTCAAAGCCGTGCTGGCGGACGGCCGCAAGGTGACGATTCCGGCTGCGTCGGTGAAATGGGAGCTTAGCGGATTCACGGGCAGCGTGAAGGATGGCGTGCTTACGGTTCAAAGTCCAGGGGCGGGCGCAACGACCGGCTACGCGATCGCAAGGTACGACGGGTTCTCGGCTATGCTCGTGCTGACGGCGGGCGCCAACAAGAAATTCGAAGATTTCGAAGCGGCAACCTACCCAATTACGTTCCAAGGCACGAATGCTGTAACGGGAACCGTAGCGCTGGTGAGCGATGTGCCGGAGCAGACGTCGGCCAAGTCGCTTCAGTTGGACTATGACTTCTCGCAAGTCGCATCGGGCACCAAAGCGGCGTATGCGGTTCTGAACGGTTCGGGCCGGCAAGTGGAAGGCAAGCCGTCGAGCATGACCGTCGATGTGTATGGCGACGGCAGCTTGAACTGGCTGCGCGCTGAATTCGTCGACGCGGCTGGCAAGGCGTATCCGGTCACCTTAGCGGACAAAATCTCATTCACTGGCTGGAAGCAGCTGAAGGCGGATCTGCCGGCCGGCGTCGCGTATCCGGTCAAGCTGAAACGGCTCTACGTCGCTTCGCTTCAGGAGGATCAAGACGAGCGGGCGCTGACGGGCCAGGTCGTGTTCGACAACATCGGGTTCCAATACCCGGCATCGGTTGAAACCAAAGCGAGCCCGTCGATCCAGTTGAAGCTGGGCTCCAAATCGGCTTCGATCGGCGGGCAGGCGACGAAGCTCGACGTGGCGCCGATCGCGCTGGACGGCACGACATATCTGCCGCTGCGGTTCGTCGCGGACGCGATGGGCGCAAAGATTAACTGGGACGGCACGCTGAAGCGCGTCACCGTGCTGCGCGGAGATCGCTTGCTGGAGATGTGGCTCGGCCAATCCTCGTTCCTACTGAATGGCAAACGGGCAGAAGCCGAGGTCGCGCCGATCTCGCGCGGCGGCCGTACGCTCGTGCCGATTCGCCTCGTGTCGGAGCAGCTTGGCCTGAAAGTGGGCTGGGATCCAAAAACAGGGGGAATCACCGTCGAATAAATGGACGGTTACTGGCCATTCTGTGGTATGATAAGGGCAGAATGCGTGACATAGAAAGCGAGCCGATGCAGACGTGGACTATCGCATTAACGATATCGACCGTGTAATCAAGAATGCGGTTAATGTGATGGAAGAAAGCAAATACCAAGTGTATGAAATATGCGAATCGGCGCGCAAGGAGCTGTTCTCGCTCAGTCAGGAGCTGACGGATATTCTGGCGGAGACGGCCGAGATAATCGACAAAGTCGACAAGCTCGAGATCGACTATCGCCGAGCGCGCGTCCGGCTGACGGAGGTCAGCCGGGATTTCGTCCGCTATAAAGAAGAGGATATCAAGAGCGCTTACGAGAAAGCGACCCAGCTGCAGCTCGACTTGATGGTGTTCCGCGAGAAGGAATCGTATTTGCGGGCGCGCCGGGACGAGCTGCAGAAGCGGGTACGCAACATTGAGCAATCCATCGAGCGCGCGGAGACCATTGCATCACAAATTAATGTAGTCCTGGAATATTTATCCGGAGACTTGAATAATGTGACGCGCATTCTGGAATCCGCCAAAAATCGACAGCTCATTGGGATGAAAATCATACTCGCCCAGGAAGAAGAGCGCAAGCGTATTGCGCGCGAGATACACGATGGTCCCGCCCAATCGATGGCGCATCTAGTGCTTAGGACGGAAATTGCGGAAAGAATGCTGCACAAGCAGGAATTTCAAATTGTCCAGGAAGAATTAGTAGAATTGAAAAAACAAGTGCGCTCCGGTATCGAGGAGATTCGCAAAATTATTTTCAACCTGCGTCCAATGGCCTTGGATGATCTCGGACTGGTGCCGACGCTGCGCAAATACGTTCAGGATTTCGAGGAGAAGTCGAAGATTCGGACGATCTTCGAGACCATCGGCAAGGAGATCCGGCTGCCCTCCGCCATGGAGGCCGGTATTTACCGGATGGTACAGGAAGCGTTCAGCAACGCCTACAAGCATGCCAACCCTTCTTTCGTTGCATTGGAGATCACCTACCAGGCGCAGATGGTGAAAATCGTCGTCCGCGACAATGGCGTCGGATTCCGTGTCGACCAAGTCGAAACCCGGACCAAGGACAGCGCGCATTTTGGCCTCATCGGTTTGAGGGAGCGGGTTGAACTGGTTGAGGGGAGGCTGGAAATCGAATCGGCGATTAACGAAGGGACGAAGATTACGATCCATATCCCGATCAATGCGGAGGAAAGAAAGGAGTAATAGATGATGGAAGCTCAACCAACGAATGGCAAACGTAAAATCAAAATATTGATCGCTGACGACCATCAGTTGTTCCGCGAGGGCTTAAAGCGCATTCTCAATATGGAGGACGATCTGGAGGTAATCGGGGAGTGTAACGACGGCATTCAAGTGCTGGAGTTCTGCAATCTGAACAAGCCAGAGGTCGTGTTGATGGATATCAACATGCCGATCGAGAACGGGGTTATCGCGACAGAGCGGCTCCGCGATATTTTTCCCGACGTCAAAGTTATTATTCTGTCCATCCATGACGACGAAAGCTACGTATTCGAGACGCTGCGCAAAGGCGCGTCCGGCTATCTGCTGAAGGACATGGAGGCGGAAGCGCTCGTGAACGCGATCCGTTCGGTGGTAAGCGGTCATGCGTACATTCATCCGAAAGTAACGGGTAAGCTGATCAACCAGCTTCGCCGTATGACATATTTGGACGAGATCGGATCCGTATCCGGCGCAGCCGCAACACGCGAGGCTGGCGTGAAATTCATCCCGAGCGAGAACAACCCGCTGACACGCCGCGAAGCAGAAGTGCTTCGTCTGATGGCGGAAGGCAAGAGCAATAAGATGATCGGCGAGTTTTTGTTCATCAGCGAGAAGACCGTCAAGAACCACGTCAGCAGCATTTTGCAGAAGATGGAAGTCGATGACCGTACGCAAGCCGTCATCAATTCCATTAAATTCGGTTGGGTCGAATTATAATCGCATAAGACGACTACTTGAGACCTTCGCATGCCAGCGGAGGTCTTTTTGGTGTGCAATTGAGCCGCCGCCGTGCCCTTAAAGGTTATTACCTCCAAAAAAAGTTGCGAAACAGGCAGGGGTAAGAGCGGCGGGCTTCGTCTTATATAGAGAAGGCGAATTGGCGTGGAACGTTAGGGAGAGGAGGGGAACGAGATTGCGGGGCAGCGTAAGGAAATCGAGCTGAAAGAGGAACGTGCGGCAGCGGCCCACCATCCGCCATGGGCGCGATCGGCGGGCGCGGATCCGAACGCGGCGCGCGGTACGGACGAGCGTGAGCACGGCGCGGAACCGGACGAGGTGCGTGGTAGTTACGAGCGGGAGGACGAAGGCGGCGATGAGGCGATTGTAGCTCGCGTGCTGGCCGGCGATCGGGAAGCGTTCCGGCTGCTGGCGGTTCGCCATCGCCAGCAGTTGTACGCGCTCGCGTGGGGCGTGCTGCGGCACCCGAAAGACGCGGAGGACGCGCTGCAAGAGGCGCTGGTGCGCATGTATCTCTCCCTCCCACAATATAAGGGGAAAAGCTTCAAGGCATGGTCCGCCCGGATCGCGGTTAATTGCGCGATCGATCTGCGGCGCAAACGAGAGCGGGAATCCAAGGCGGCGGCTTCGCCCGAGTTAGGCAGGCGAGCGGACATGTCGGCCAGACCACCCGAGATGGGGCGGGATACGGACGAATCAGGCGGTGCGTCTCCTGAAGGCGCCTATTGGAGCGGATGCGCGCCCCCGGCGGAGACGGAGGCGCTGGCGCGCGAACGGAAGCAGCAGGTGCATGACATGGTGGACACCATGCCTGAAGGATATGGGGCGGTCGTGCGCGCTTATTATTTCGAGGAGAAGAACCAGCGTCAAATCGCGGAAGAAGCGTCGCTGGAGGTCAAGAGCGTGGAGTCTCGCCTATACCGGGCGAAGCAATGGCTGCGCAAACGATGGAAGGAGGAGGATTTCACATGATGCATCCGGCGCAGGAACGATGGCGGCGTTACGCCGCGGATGAGATGGACGACGCGGAGCGTCTCGAGCTCGACGACCATTTGGCGGGATGCGAGGCGTGCCTGCTCACGTACATGGAGGCGGCGGGCGGCATTGCGGAGTGGGACGCGGAGCGGGCGGACCGCTTGACGGAAGCGGTTATGACGGCTGTCGCAGGTAGGACGCATGGCGGTACGCGACTGGACACGGACTGGGCTTCGGGCATCGGAGCTGGACCCGGGTGGTCACACAAGGAGGACGCCGAGGCGGCGGACCGCGCACAGAACGAAGAGGCAGGACGCGGCAGAGGCCGAAGAATCGCCTGGGATGCAAGGCGCAAACGGACGCTGCTCCATTATGCCATTGCCGTGTGCATTATGCTGCTCATGATGTCAACAGGCGTGTTCGACCGGTTGGCGGCGCAGCCGGAGCAATGGAAGGCGGGGCGTCAGCAGGAACAGGGCGGCTCGCTGAGCGATACTCTCATGGCCAAGACGTCGATGGTGCTCGATAAAGTGCTCGATGGCGAGCGGCCATAAGCGGAATTGCCGCGTGAGAAGAAGCGCGAATACATAAAGGAGATGGAAGAATGGTACGTAATCCGATTATTATCTTGCTGCTCGGCCTCGTGCCGGGTCTTGGCCATTGGGCGGCGGACAGGAAGGGGCGAGGATTCATCTATGCGCTGCTCGTATTCGGCGTCGCGGCATTCGGGTTTTTGCTCGGTGTGGCGCACGAGACGGAAATGCTCGCGATGGCGCTATTCGTCGCTTTTCTATTCTGGCTTGTGAATATGGCGGACTTGGTTATCTATCTACTGCGTTACCCCAACGGCAAGCCGGCACCGGAGCATGTCGAAATCCATCCGGCGTATGGTCCTCAGCCTTACCCGGGTTATGGGGGGATGGGTTACGCGGCCGCGGACCGGTCAGCGCCGCCGCCGCCTTCGGCCTTCGATGGCAGCGCCGGAGTCTCAGGCTCCATACCGGGGCAGTCTCCTGGCACAGGTGCGTACGGTCCTCATGCACCTTACGGCATACCCGTCCGGCGGGATGATGCGGGCGAGCGGTTTCTCACGATTCTGTTGTCCTTCATTCCGGGTTTGGGACACTTGAGCCTCGGCTTGATGCAGCGCGGATTGACCTTCATGATGGGCTTTTTCGGACTGCTGACGATGATTCTGTTCGTCGCGGCGCTCTCAAGTGAGGAAGGGTTCCTCGTGTTTCTCGGCGTGCTGCCGATCATTTGGCTGTATGGCTTGTTCGATGCGATCCGCATGGTGCAGCGTAAGCAAGCGGGAGAGCCGCTGCTCGACCGCTCCATTATGGAGGATTGGGACGACCATCGCGCGGGCGGACGCCGAAGCCGGCTGTTCGCGACGGTGCTGTCCATTTTGCCGGGAGCCGGTCACATGTACTTGGGGCTTCAGAGCAGAGGGCTGCAGTTGATGGCAGGGTTCCTGCTGTCGATCTATTTGCTCGATACGCTGGAGCTGTCGCTGTTCCTCTTCCTCGTGCCGATCCTGTGGTGCTACGCGTTCTTCGATTCGCTGCAAATTCAGTCCCGGTACGCGCTGGACGGATTCGTGCCGGATGTGCCGATCGTTAGCGGCTTAATGCACCAGCGACGGTGGCTGGGCCTCGCGCTCATCGCCATGGGCTTGTATTATGTGGGCGACCGTCTGCTGCTGGATGTGTTCAATCAATTCGGTCTGCGAAATTATGCGGAGCTGCGCTATTATTTCAAAACCGCGCTTACGGCGCTTCTTCTGCTCGGGGCCGGGGCGAAGCTCCTGCTCGGCGGCAAGGAGAAGGAAGAGCTCGCGCAGTAAGGATGACATCCGCCTGGAAGAGGTGACGAACGGTACGTTCCTGGGCACGTTTTGGAAGACGAGCTCTTCCAGCACGACCTCGACCAGTTCGAGCACTTCGAATAGCATTTCCGAGCTGGAGAAATCGAAGACGGTGCTTCAGCAGAGCTTGAACAAGGAGATGCAAAGCAAGGACGACGAGAAAACGAAGCAGCAGAAAGTCCAGCAGATTCAAGCGCAAATCCAGCAGCTCGATGCACAGATCGTGCGGTTGAAGACGGAAGAGATCAAGAAAGCGACCGAGCAAGCAAGCACAGGCAGCAAGCAGGCTCCGGCGCAGGCTGTACCGGCCACGAACGTGGCAGCGGCGGCTGGCATAGGCGAGAACCTCGACATTCGCGTGTAAGGTGTGGGATCGGATAGGGTGGAAGGTGGAATGAACCGTTCGGGCTGGTGTCCCGGGCGGTTTTTTCTTTCAACCGGGCAGAGGACCGATCGGCCCCCGCTTGAACAGGGGAGTTCTGCCTATCTGCGGACTTGTCTCTTTCATCTGTAACCCCTGGGCGGGGCGGTGCATAAACTGGCATAAAGGAGGTGGCCGCCATGATCGAAATTTTGCTGTGGGTGATCGGTTGCTATGTAGTGGCGGCGGCCCTCGTGCATGCGGCATTCCAGCTCAGGAGGAAACCGAAGGCGGAGCATTATGTTTTGCTGGCGGGCAATGAGCAGCACCGGATGGAATGGTATATGCGCGGGCTGCGCCGCTATTCGCACCGAAGCGGGAAAGAGGTGCAGGTGACGATCATCGACCGGGGCTCGGAGGACGATACCGTTCGAATCGCGAGCCTGTTCGCGAAGAAAGGTATGGATGTGCAGTTGGCGGACGGGAGGAAATTCGAAGGAAGCTTCCAACCTGCGAATCAGGAGCGCGCGAAGGCATTACCGGCGGAAGAGGGCGAGCGAGCGGGTCGGAATATCCCGAAATGGAAGCGTTTGCTGACGGTGCGGAGTCGCCGCTCCGATCAACCGACTGTAAAGGCAGAGACGGTCGAGCCGACGCATTTGATGTGGATGCTGCAGGCAGAAGGAATTATTACGGAGCCGGACCATGCGGTGCTTGTCGATTTGCGCGAACCGGCGGACTGGTCGAAACTGCCGCAATAGCACATTGCCGCTCGGGCGGAGGCAGGTTATAATGAATGGCAAATAGGAAGACGGACGAGTGAAGCACACCCGTATGCCGCGTAAAGCGGCTGCAGGGTGTGCTTTTTTTGTTGTCCGGCTTTAGGCGGAGGGGGAAGTCGAATGAAGGTCGTGCTGTATGCACTGTTGGGGCAGGAGGGAAGCTCGTGCCGCTGGACGCTCGATTCCGAGGTGGACCGCTGGTATTGGCTAAGTCCAGGTGGAGAACGTCTCCGGGAGGAACAAGGTTTGAACGGGGAGGGTGGGCGAACGGAGCGCCGCCCAGGGGGAGAGCACCTAGGTATGGGACAAGCTGGTCGAGCGAGCGAGTATGGCGATAGGTATAAAGCGGCAGCAGCCCATAAGAAGCGCAAGATTCTGGCATGGAATGAGCCGCTGCCGCTTGGAGCGGCGATCGATGCGGCGGACCGGTGGCAGCGGCTGGCGGGCAAGACGATGGACGAGGCGGCCGGGGAAGCGCTGCTGCGCCGCTGCGTGCGAGATGCGATGGAAGCGGAGGGAGGCGAGTCCAATAGGCGTGAAGGGGCCAAAGCGGGGGTCTCGGGAGCAGTGCGGATGTGGGTGCCCCTGGAGGATGACGATGGGCGCGATGGAGAGGCCCGCTTAGTGCGGGAGAGAACCTTGGCCCTCCAGCCGGCCGCATCAGGCGCTGCGTCCGACAAGGCGTGGCGCCAGACCGCCGCATTCGCCGCGCTGGGCAGGCAGGCGCGCCGCGACGCGGAGCAGCTCCTCGGCCGCGCCTTGCACATACCCGAGGCGCTTGCGCTGCTTGGCGTCGCCGAGTGGCGCGAGCTCGCGCCGCGGCTTCAGCTCGCCGCGCTGCTCGGCCTTGCGCGCCTGGAGGCGGCGGTCGCACCGGCGCCGCCTGACGGGCGCTGGCGGCTCCGCGCGGCCAGCGCCAAGCCCCGGCCTCGCCGCTGCCTCAGATGCGGCAGCGGCGAGGCGCGCTTGAGGCGCACGCCCTGCGCGGCATGCGGGCGCCGCGCGTGCGCCTACTGCGAGGCGTGCCTCGCCATGGGCCGCAGCCGCGAATGCGGGCTGCTTATCCTCGGCACGCCGCCAAGCCCGAGCGCGGCGTCGCCCCTCGCCGCACCGAAGCGCCCCATGGCGGCCAGGCTCGCGCCATGGAACCTGAGCCCGGCTCAGCAGGCGGCCGCGGCCGCCGCGCTTCGCTGCATCGAAGGCGCGCCGCCGGAGGCGAAGCGGCGCGCCCTGCCGGCGGAGCGGCTCCGTGAAGCGTGGCGCCGCCTCGCCGGTCGGTTCGCGGCGGCGCTGGCGCCACAGGCGACTCCCCGGCGGATGATCCCGTTATCCGCCCCCACTAGGCCAGCTGATGCTCCAGCACGCTTCCTCCCTCAGCGCCAGTTTCTCCTCTGGGCCGTCACGGGAGCCGGGAAGACCGAGATGATCTTCCCGCTTGTCGCCGCGGCGCTCGAGCGGGGCGGCCGCGCGCTGATCGCGACGCCGCGGCGCGACGTCGTGCTGGAGCTGGACCCGCGCATTCGCCGCGCTTTCCCGGCGGAGCGGGTCGTCACACTGTACGGAGGCAGTCCGCAGCGCTGGGAGAGCGGCGGGATCACCCTTGCCACGACGCATCAGTTGTTCCGGTTCCGGGAAGCCTTCGACCTCGTGATCGTCGACGAGATAGATGCTTTCCCTTACCACGGAGATCCCCAGCTGCATTATGCGGCGAGCCATTCCATGGCGCCAGATGGCACGACCGTGCTGCTGTCTGCCACGCCGCCGGCCAAGCTGCGCGCGATGGCCAGGCGCGGGAGCCTGCCGCATGCGCGCGTTCCGGTGCGCTTCCACGGGCACCCGCTGCCGGAGCCGGTCATGCTGCGCATACCGACGGTCGACCGTCTGCTGAACCAGCTTCGGTTCCCACCGACCTTGCGGCGGGCGCTGCAGGCGTCGCTGGACAGAGGCGCCCAGCTGTTCGTGTTCGTGCAGCGTATTCGCCACGTAGAGCCGCTCGTTGCGCGGCTCCGCCGCGAATTCAAGGCGGTAGCGATCGACGGCACGTCCTCGAAGGACGAGGCGCGGACCGATAAAGTCCAGCGTTTTCGGGATGGCGACATACGTCTGCTCGTGACGACGACCATCCTCGAGCGCGGCGTGACGATTCCGCGGAGCGACGTCTTCATCCTGGACGCGGATGGACGACTGTTCGACGACGCGTCGCTCATTCAGATGGCGGGGAGAGCGGGGCGGTCGCTCCATGACCCTGCGGGACGCGTGTACTTCTGCGCCGCCGCGTTCAACAACGCGCAGCGCAGCGCGACGAAGGAGATCCGGGCCATGAACCGGATCGCGGCGAAGCGGGGTTACTTGAAGGCGAGCGGTGCCGGGAAGCGCGCTCTCTGGGCTCCCTCGAGCTCCTCGAGCTCCACGGTCTCTGCGGTCCCATCGAGCTCCTCGGTATCCTCGATCTCTTCGGTCCCATCGAGCTCCTCGGTATCCTCGATCTCATCGGTTGCATCGAGCTCCACGGGCTCTTCGGTCTCCGCGGTCACATCGAGCTCCTCGGTCTCCGCGATCTCCGGGGTCTCCGCCGTCGCATCGAGCTCCACAGGCTCTTCGGTCTCCGCGGTCACATCGAGCTCCACGGCCTCTTCGGTCATCTCGGTCTCTTCAGCCCTTTTGGCTCGCCCTTACCCTTCAACTCCCCCGGCCTCTTCGGTCCCGGCAGCGCCCTCGGCTCCGTCGTCGCAGCCTGCTCAACACGCGCTGCGGCCGCTGGGAGCGCTCCCGAACGCCGGTCGCGGCGCGGAGACCAGATCATGAGCGCCGCGGGACTGGTCGTCCGGTCGCTAGAGGCGCTCCGCGGTGCCGTCATGAACGGCTGTTCCGGCGCGCTCGCCATGCTCTCGCCCGCAAGCCAAGCCTGTCCGGTGTGCGGTCATGCCTTCCGAAGCGCGGGCAAGGCGTCGTTCGCCGGTTTGTGTCCCGCTTGCACGGAAGCCATCCCTTGGATACGCGGAGTGACGTGTCCGGTCTGCGGCAGGCCGGAGCGCTGCGGCGATTGCCTGCGCAGAACCGCCGCTAGCTTCGTAGCCAGCCGAAGCGCCGTGCGTTACGATGAGTCCGTCCGAAGCTGGCTCGCGTTGTACAAGTACCGGGGGCATGAAGCGCTGCTTCCGGTACTAGGCGAGATGATGGCGGCAGCAGGTCTGCTTTTCCTTGCCGAACGTCGCGCAATATACGCGCATTTTGGGTACGACGCGCTCGTTCCTGTGCCACTGAGCGAGGAGAGGCTGGCGGAGCGGGGATTCAATCAAGCGGAGCAGCTGGCGTCTTACGTGGGCGGGCGGCTCGCGATTCCGGTCATCGAGGCGCTGCGCCGCACGCGGAACAGCGGCAAGCAGAGTTTCATCTCCCGCCGCGAGCGGATGAAGAATACGCAGGGACTCTTCGCGGCAGAAGAATCGCGGCTGCCGGAGCTTCTCCGCTCGCGCCTTGCGCGGAACGCCAACCAATCGTTCGCGGCGTTCCGCGCAAGGCGCCGACGACAGGCCGCTTCTCCCGCCCAAAGTCCGCTCCGTCTGCTGCTAATCGACGACGTCTATACGACCGGGAGCACCATCGACGCATGCGCTGCCGCGCTGGCCGGGGCCTTGCGGCAGCTGGATCCGGAGGCGCGCGTCGAGATTTATGCGTTGACGCTGGCTCGTTCCTGAATGTACCACGTGCTCGGGTATATCAATTTATGATGTATTTTGTCGATACAACTGATAGAATAACCATATCTGCATCCTAGGGGAGGAGGCATGGACATGAACATTGCGAATTGTCCGCGCTGTGGCAAACTATTTACCAAGAACTTTAGAGACGTATGTCCGAACTGCATCAAGGAAATCGACCAAGAGTATTCGTTGTGCGCCGAGCATCTTCGTCAGAATAAAGGCATTACGACGCACGAGCTCTCCGACGCGACCGGCGTTTCCGTTAAGCAAATTACGAAATTCATCCGTGAAGGCCGCATTTCGATCATCGGCTCGCCTAACCTTGGTTATCCGTGCGAAGTGTGCTCGAGCATGATCCGCGAGGGGAACATGTGTCAAGACTGCCGGACGCGTCTGATCAAGGATGTCGGACAGATGAACGAGCAAATCAAAGCCGATGCGCAGAAGAGCTCGGGGGCTGGTATCTACCGCACCAAAAGTTAAATTTAAACAATGCTCGAAATCATATAAATTTTCTTGTAAAATTGCCGATAATATCTGTATACAACAGATAAATCGGCTTTTTTATTTGGCTGTTTCCACTATGGAGGGATTTCCATGAAGATTAACGATATGCGCCGCGTTAGCGGAGTCAACCCTTATCAGAAGCAAAACGAAGCGCGCGCGACCGGGAACACGGAGCGCAAGCAGCAGAAGGATGAAGTCAAGTTCTCAGCGGAGGCGATGGAGATGCTCTCTACGAGCCGTTCGAACGACGCTGAACGTACGCAGCGCATTCAAGAGCTCAAAGCGCAAGTGGCTTCGGGCACGTACCATGTCGATGCCGGCAAGCTGGCCGACAAAGTATTGCCATTTATCCGATAACGTCTGACAACCGATACAAGGGAAGGGGCCGTTGCCAATATGCAAGAGGTCGTCAAAGATATCGTACACGTTCTGCAGGGATTGATCGAGGTGCACGAGCAGCTGATTGCGCTTGGGAAAGAGAAGCAGCAGGTGATCGGAGCCGGCGATACGAACGGCTTGTCTCGCGTGACGAGCCAGGAGAAGAAGCAGCTGCAGACGCTGGTCGACCTGGAGCAGCAGCGAAGCAACCTCGTTCGGGATTATTTCAAACAGACTGGTCTCGTCGTCGTGCGCAAGTTCAAGATGGAGCATCTGATTCAAGCCGTCTATAGCGCGGAAGAGAAGAAGGTGCTGATCGAGACCAGCGACACGCTGCGCAGGCTGATCGACAAGTTGAAGGAATTGAACGATTTCAATCAGCAGCTATTGCGCATGCAGCTCAACTATGTGGACTACTCGCTGGATCTGCTGATTGGACCTGTCGAAGAAGAAGTGACGTATCACCGCGCCTTGCAGGCGAACGGTCATAGTCGTTTAAATAAATACGATACAAAGGCATAAAGCGAGCGTTTTGTACAACCTCTTAAACGAAGGAGAGTGCCAAGTTGACCTCAACATTTCATGGGCTGGAGACCGCACGAAGAAGCTTATTTGCGCAGCAGGCCGCGCTGAATACGACTGGACATAACATTGGCAACGCGAATACGGAAGGCTACACGCGCCAGACCGTGAACCTAACCGCTTCCAAACCAATGGAAGCCTTCGGGCTGCAGCGTTCGACCGCCGCCGGCCAGATCGGCACCGGGGTGGAATACACCTCGATTACCCGTATCCGCGAGAAGTTCCTCGACGATCAGTTCCGAAACGAGAATAAGTCGCTTGGCAACTACGAGATTCAGCAGGACGTGCTGGAGAAGCTGGAGAAAATCATGAACGAGCCGTCCGATACCGGTATCCGCACGGTCATGTCCAACTTCTATGACGCCTGGTCGGACCTTAGCAAGACGCCGGAGAGCGCCGACGGCCGCAAGATCGTCCGGGAGAAGGCGCTTGCGCTGACCGACGCCTTCAATCAGACGGCGAAGCAGCTGAACGACCTGAAAGGCGACATTTCGGAGAACATTTCGATCCGCGTCGATCAGGCCAACGCGTACCTGAACAATATTGCGGAGCTGAACAGCAGCATCCAGAAGATCGAAGCGCTCGGCAACGATGCCAACGATCTTCGCGACCAGCGCGATTTGATGACGGACAAGCTGTCCAAAATCATGAATATCACGGTGAGTCATGCCTCGAACGGGTATCGCATCGCAATGGGAGGCAACGAGCTGCTGAACGGCTCGACGGTGTCGCCGCTGTCCGCCGAGACGGTCGCGACGGCATACGCTTCCGGCGATTTGAACAGCGGCGAGCTGTACGGCATGGTGGAATCCCGGGATAAGTTCGTGCAGGGGTATATTTCGGATTTGGATAACATGGTGAATTCGATCGCCAATGGCGAGGTAGAGGTAACAATTCCGAAGGGGTCGGTCCTGCCGGAAGGCACGACGCTGAACAATGTGACGTATACGGGGGCGAACCGGACGTTGACCGCGGATCTGACCGTGAAAGTCAACGGGTTGAACGGACTGCACCAACTGGGCTACAACTTCACGTCCAACTCCACCGGGGTTGCGTTCTTCACGAAAGCGGACGGCACGACGGCAGGCTTGACGGCCGAGAGCTTGCGGCTCAATCCGGAAATCGAAGCCAACGCGAATAAGATCGCGACGTCGATGCGCGTGTCCATCGGGGCGAGCAGCGACACGGTTATTATGGGCAACAACTCGATGGCCGTACTGTTCTCCCAAATGCGGGATGGCCAATTCAACTTCGGTAACGCGACGGACGCGGACCTGAATACGGGCGATGCTTATTTCCGTTCGGTGGTCGGCCAATTGGGCGTACAAGCCGAGGAAGCCAATCGCCGATTGGCGAACCAGCAATCGCTTGTCGACCAAGTCGAGTCGAACCGCCAATCGGTAAGCGGGGTTTCGCTGGACGAAGAAATGTCCAATCTGATCAAGTTCCAGCATGCGTACAACGCGGCTGCCCGTAACATGACCACGATGGACGAGATGCTGGACAAGATCATCAACGGTATGGGCCGCGTAGGCCTCTAATTCTTAAATCCTAGATCACGGAGGTAATTAGCGATGTCATTACGTGTCACCCAATCGATGATGAACGCCCGTCTCCTTAGTAATATAACCGGAAATATGAATCGTATGAATACGCTGCAGGATCAACTTTCTTCCGGCAAGAAAATCAACAAACCATCGGATGATCCGGTGGGGCTGACGTTTGCGATGCGCTACCGCAGCGAGCTGCAATCCAATGAGCAGTACGAGCGCAATGTCGGCTCGGCCACATCGTTGCTGGAGCATACCGATACGACCATGGGCGAAGCTACAGAGGTGCTTCAGCGTGTTCGCGAGCTCATGGTACAGGGCGCAAGCGATACTTTATCGCATGACGGCCGTATTGCCATCAGCACCGAGCTGAAGCAGCTTCACAGCCAGATGATTGAAATCGGAAACAGCCAGTTTAATGGGAAGTATATGTTCAATGGCGAACAAACCTTGTCTGCCCCTTATCCGAAAGTTACGATCGACGAGGCCGCAAGCACGACGCCTACGCCGGCAATGGCTCAGAATGTTACCAGCGATGCTGGACAAATTAAATATGAGCTGTCTCCAGGCATGGTCATGGCCGTGAACGTGACCGGGGATGAATTTTTCGGCCCGGCCGTGGCACCTGGTCAAGAGGGGACCAGCGATAACGTATTTAACGTCATTAGCCAGGCGGTTAAAGCGCTGGAGTCTGACGATACGGCAGCGGTGTCGAGTATGCTGGGCAGAGTTGACACGCGCATGAGCACCATGCTGGAGAAGCGCTCGGAGGTAGGGGCACGCATGAACCGTGTCGAGCTAATCACGTCGCGCCTTCAGGATAATGGCATCAATCTGCAGACCGTTCAAGCGAAGGCAGAGGATGCCGACATGTCCGAAGTGATTACGAACTTGAAGATGGAGGAGAACGTTTATCAGGCCTCCTTATCAGCCGGAGCCCAAATTATCCGGCCAAGCCTTGTCGACTTCTTGAGATAGAGGTGAACCAACCTGCGCATCCCTCAGATTCAAATTCATCAAGAGATGGCGCTGATCGGCATGCAGACTACGCCTGCCAAACAGGAGATTGAGCAGCCGGGCGCAACCATCGATATGAGACAGATTAATGCCAAGCTCGATATACAACAGCCTTCGGGCAAGCTGGAGATCGACCAGTCGCGAGCCCGGGATGCGCTTGCGCTTGGGAACAATCTGGAGACCATGAAGCGCATTTATGCCAAGGCGTCCGAACTTGCGCTTCAAGGCATATCGCGCATTGTGGAGAAGGGGAATCAGATGGCGGCCATTCATCAAGGGGGGAACCCCATCGCGGAAGCAGCGAAGGACTGGCGCCGCACATTCCCGGAATTTGCCTTCGAAGGACCGGCTTCGATGGATAATGTAGACATCCAGTATACAGCCA
This sequence comes from Paenibacillus aurantiacus, assembly GCF_042431225.1. Lineage (NCBI taxonomy): Bacteria > Bacillati > Bacillota > Bacilli > Caryophanales > Paenibacillaceae > Paenibacillus > Paenibacillus aurantiacus. Next base: position 555,375 of record NZ_JBHMDO010000022.1, read on the forward strand.
GCAAACCTGTTATCGAGGTGCAGCTTGGCGGCGTTGAGTATAACGTAACGCCGAACAGGCCGATTCACAACTATACGCCGGGGAAGACGGATATTTATTTGCGCCAGCGTAACAGTTTGGAAATCACGCCTCCGCAGCTGGATATCCCGTTATAAGCAGAGAATGAAGCTATAGGCAGCAACGCATTATTTTTGCGGAACGCTGCCTATGGTTTTTTGTTATATATCTGATTGGAGGAATGTACGATGCAGGTAGCTGCCAAACGTTTAGGTAATGTGAAAGTGACAGGATCGAGGGAGCTTGCCTTTGATCAGGGACTGCCGGGCTTTGAGGATCATCTCCGGTTTGCGCTGCTTGATCTAGAGATCGATCTGCCCATCAAACTTCTTCAATCACTTAGCGACCCGGACATTTCGTTGCTCGTCGGCGATCCGTTTTATTTCTATCCCGATTACGAATGGGAGCTGCCCGAACATATCCAACAGGAACTTCATATTTCCGACGTTTCTGACGTCGAAATATGGTCCGTCATTATTCTGCCGGCCGTGGCGAGCGAATCGACGATTAACCTCCTTGCGCCTATCATTATGAACCGTACGAAGCTAAGCGCACGTCAGATCATTCTGCATGGCAGCAGCTATAGTAACCGTCACCCGCTCATGCGTCCCGAAGGCGGTGCTGGTAACCAAGGACAGGGGGAATCGTAATGCTTGTATTGGCACGCAAGAAAGGCGAGTCCATCATGATTAACGGGAACATCGAGGTCGTTGTCGTCAGCGTAGAAGGAGATAACGTCAAGCTGGGGATCCGGGCTCCGAAGGAAATCGAGGTCTATCGCAAGGAGATCTACCTGAACATCCAGGCATCGAACAAAGAAGCCTCGCAGGGCGTAGCCTCGCTTCAGCAATTAACCGACTTGCTGAGGGGTTCCGAATAGCCGCCCAGTCGACCGGACTGGCAATAGTGAAGACAAACCTCTGATGCGATAGTCAGGGGTTTTTCTATTATTTGGGCGTCTTCGAAGCTCCAAAGGCTATAAACAAATCTATCAAGAGGCCGATATATATAATAAGCAAGGGCGCGAGACACTCGGCACTCTGGCTGACATCCAACAAGGTCCGCAAGGAAGCGGGCTTTCAACTTCCAAGGAGGAAACACATCATGATTATCAACCACAACATTGCAGCACTGAACACGCACCGTCAGCTGTCGGTCAACACG